>NZ_JBIRRA010000014.1:57659-243288 GCF_044333485.1 Streptomyces sp. NPDC020983
GGCCGCCCGTTCGCCCCCCCCCCCCGCGGGCCCCGGGGGGGCCCCGCCCCCCCCCCCCGCGCGCCCCCCCCCCCCCCCCCCCGGCCGGGGGGCCCCCCCCCCCCGGGGGGCCCCCCCGCCGCTCGTGTTCCCCCCGGACCGGCGTCCCCGCGAGTCCTCCCGCGGGGAGGACTCCGTCACCCGTTCCTGGATCCTGCGGGTCCCGTCAATCGGGGCGTTGCCGCCCTGTGACGTCCAGCTCAGAACCTCCCGCGCGCCGGAGGCGGCAGGGTCGTAACCGTAAAAGGTGCGTCCGATGATCTCGTGGGCCGGCTGCGCCGGAGGGGACGCGGTCCGCACCGGCGAGGCCACAGCACCGGCGTCGGGTGGGCCGCGCCCGGTCAGAGGCCCAGGAGTCGTTCGGCGGTGCCGTGGGCGATCCGGTTCTTGTCCTCGGCACTCAGGTCTGCCTCCTCCAGGAAGGCCGCGGCGCCTTCGTTCCCCACGAACGGGTAGTCGACCGCGAGGACGATGCGGTCGGCGCCAAGCGTCTCCACGCAGAACCGCAGCTGCGCCTGGTTCCACATCCCGCTGGGCGTGATGTGGACGTTGTGCCGGACGTAGTCCGCGAAGGGCCGGTCCAGCTTCGTGATCCCCTGAGGCAGCAGCTCCTCGATCCTGTCGAGGTAGAAGGGGATCATTTCTCCCCAGTGGCCGAGAATGATCTGGAGGTCCGGGTACCTGTCGAAGACTCCGGAGAGCACCATGTGGATGAAGTGCTCCGCGGTCTCCACGTGCCACCCCCACGCCGCGGTCTGCAGCCGGCCGGTCACGAGGGGGGAGAGCCCCCCGTAGCTGGCCTCGGTGACGGCGCGCGGCGGCATCGAGGGGTGCAGGTAGACGGGCACCCCGAGTCGGCCGGCCGTGGCGAGGACCGGGTCGAATCGCGGGGCGTCCAGGAACTCGCCCTCGGTCCGTCCGTTGATCAGCGTCCCGACGAAGCCCAGTTCGGTCACGCAGCGGTCCAGTTCCCTGGCGGCGGCCTCGGGAGCGGCCGTCGGCAGGGCGGCGAACGCGGCGAAGCGCCCGGGGAAGGCCCTGACCGCTTCGGCGGCGGTGTCGTTCGCGGCGTGGACGAGTGCCGGCGCCACGTCGGCCGGGGCCTGCTGCGCCCACAGGCAGGACAGGACCTGGGTGGTGATGCCGTTCCGGTCCATGTCCGCGATGCGCTTCTCCCCCACGTCCAGCAGTACGGCCTCACTCTGCAGCGAGCCCGCGAACCCGCTTCCGGGGGCGTAGGTCGCAGCGAAGTCGGGGGCGAGCAGGTTGATGGCCGGACTGCTCGCCGCGGTGAGCGCGGGGTGGGCGAAGTGTTCCTCGAGCGTAATGATCTTCATGGCGGCGGCCCCAAATAGAGGACAAGTTAGTTTCTTATCTGTACGGTACCGCGCCGCCCGACGTGCCGCGGGCCTGAACGAGGGGCTATAACGGGGAGGATGAGCCGCTCCCCCTCCACCCGCCCGAAGGCCCGTGCGGCCGGCGCCGCCGGACCGTCCACACGTCGGCGCGGCACAGAGCTGACCCAGGCGATCTTCGAAGCGACGCTGCGTGAACTGGCGGAGAAGAGCTTCGAGGAGCTGAGCTTCGACTCGATCGCGCCGGCGGCGGGCACGGGGAAGTCCGTGCTCTACCGCCGCTGGAGCACCACCGCCGAACTCGTCCTGGCTGCGCTCAAGGACCACGAAGCCGGTCTGGGCAGGCCCGTGGTGCCGGACACCGGCACGCTGCGCGGAGATCTGATCGTGATCCTCTCCACCCTCGCCCGGATCCTGGACCAGCCGCGCGGGCGTGCGCTGCGGCCCCTGCTGGCCCAGCGCGCCCGCCACCCCGAACTCTTCGAACAGATCATGGACCAGGTCGTCCGCCCCCACCGGGCCACCATGCTGGAGTGCATCCGCAGCGCCGCGGACCAGGGCCAGGCCGATCCGGCTCGGGCCACGGAGCGCATCGCAGCCGTGGGGCCGCGCCTGATCATCGCCGAGTGCCTTGAGACGGGGAGCGTGTCCGATGCCGACGTCGTGCTCGTCGTGGACGAGGTTCTGCTGCCCCTGCTGACGCCGTGACACCCCGAGGGCGCGTGGAGGATGCGCGCGTCGCTCCCTGTGATGCGGCGTGCCGGTCCGGGGCGGGCACCGCCGATGCCGGCGTCCGGCACGGCCGCGATCATCTGCCCGGCCGGTGCGGGTCCGAGGGCCGGTCACCCGGCCGGTGGGGCAGAACGGTGGGTGGCGAACGGCCGTGGAGTCGCGGATATGACAGGTGAGCGGGCGGTGATCGGCCGTCAGGCGGAGACCGCCACTGTCCTGCGCCTGACCAGCGGCGTCCTGGTGGTGACCGGTGAGGCCGGTGCGGGCAGGACCACCCTGCTCGACGTCGCCGCGGAGGCCGCCGCGGCCGGCGGGAGGGTTCTCCGGGCGACCGGTAGCCGCGGGGAGTCGAACCTTCCGTTCTCCGGCCTGCACCAGCTGCTCAGGGACGTCCTCGGCGATGTCGATCGGCTGCCCGAACGGCAGCGCTCGGCGCTGTCGAGCGCAATGGGCACGGAGACCGGCGTTCCGGAGCCGATGATGGTGGGGCTCGCGGCGCTGACGCTGCTGTCCGAGCTGAGCGAGGGGTCTCCTGTCCTCCTCGTCGTGGACGACATCGGTCTGTTCGACGACTGCTCGCGCGACGTGCTGGCGTTCGTGGGCCGGCGTATCGGCGGGGAACCGCTGGCCATCCTGGTGGCAGCACGTGACGAGGCACAGTTCCCCGGATTCGGCTCCCTCGCCCTGAGCCCCCTTGAGCCACTGGCCGCCGTCGAACTGCTCGACGCGCAGCCGTCGCCTCCCACCGGAAGGCTGCGTGCCCACGTGCTGGCGCAGGCGGCGGGAAACCCACTGGCCTTGATCGAGCTGTCCCGAGCCGGATGCGACGACGACATCCTTCCCGTACCCGATCGGCTCGCACGCATCTACGCCGCCGATCTCGACAAGCTGCCCTCGGAGACCCGGTCGGCTCTGCTGCTCGTGGCTGCCGACACGGCCGACCTCGTAGCCGGCATGCGGCCGGATGCCCTGGCTCCCGCCGAGAAGGCGGGGCTGATTCGGCTCGCCGGTGGCCGGGTCCGGTTCCGGCACCCTCTTGTCCGCTCGGCCGTGTACCACTCGGCACCGCTGGCTGAGCGCCTCGAGGCACATCGCGAGCTCGCGGAGTTGCTGGCAGGCGAGCCCGATCGCCGCGCGTGGCACCTTGCGGCGTCCACCGTCGGCCAGGACGAGGGCATCGCCGCCGCGCTGGAGAGGACCGCGGCCCGCGCCCGCGCCCGCGGCGGCCACGCGGCCGCCGCAGCGGCGCTGGAACGGGCCGCGCACCTCAGTCCCGCGCGCGCCAGCCGAGCGCGACGGCTGCTCGCGGCGGCCGAGGCGGCGGCCTGGTCGGGGCAGGCCACGTGGGTCGAACAGCTCGCCGGCGAAGCGCGCAGCCTCACCGACGATCCGTCGTTGATCGCGACCGCTGCACTTCGTGTGGGACACGTCCTCAGCCTGACGCCCCGACACGAGGCCTCGGTGGGCCTGCTCATGCGTGCCGCGGAGGACCCGGCGCTGACCGGGCAGGCACTCTTCTCGGCCGCGGTCAGCGTCTTCCACTCCGGTGACGAACGGGATCGGGCGACGGTGCGTGCGCGGGCCCGGGACGATCCTTTCGCGAGCGCACTCGTCGACCCGTTCGCGGCTCGGAGCCGGTTTGCGGCGCACCTGCCCGAGATGATCGAGCGGGCCGGACCGGATCCCGCGGCCCTCACCTCGACCGCCGTGGTGGCGTGGGTCCTCGGCGAAACCGCCCTCGCCGTACGGACCTTCGACGGTGCGCGGGAGCGCCGACGCGCCGCGGGCAGGGCGCCGACGGCCCTCGACTGTTCGCCGGCCTGGGCGTATTGGGACCACGGGCAGTGGGCGCAAGCCCGACTGGCGGCGGCCGGAGCCAGGACCTCCCTGGCGGATGCCGGCTTGCCGCAGCTGGCCGCCGGCCACCTGGTACTCGAGGCCACCGCCGCCGCCCATTCCGGAAGGACCGTTTCCGCGCGCGAACTCGTCCACCGCGCACTGGCGACGATCGACCCACAGACCGGTCGTGCCCTGTTCGTGCGGGCAGGGTGGGTGCTCGGCACGGCCGCCGTGGCGGACGGCGACCACGTCACGGCGTACCACGAGTTCCGTCGGCTCTTCACCGCCGACGGGGAGCCGGTCCACTACTACTTCTCCTCCCTCGCCGTGGCCGAGCTGGTCGCCGCGGCGGTGCGCACAGGCCAGGGGGCCGAGGCGCGCGAGGTCCTCGCGCGGGTCGAGAAGGAGCTGACGGGCAGTTCGTCGGCCCGGGTGCACGCCCTGCTCCGGCGCAGTCACGCCCTGCTGGACGGCCACGACGCGGAGGGGCATTTCCGGGAGGCGCTCGGCGATCCGGCGACGGAGCAGTGGCCGTTCGAGCGCGCTCAGGTCCAGCTCGACTACGGGGAATGGCTTCGGCGTCGTCGGCGGGTCCTGGAGGCACGCGCGACGCTGGCGGCCGCCGGCCAGGTGTTCAGGCGACTGGGTGCCCTTCCGTGGCTCGAGCGGGCCGAGGCGGAGTCGAGGGCGACGGGGGCCGATGCCGGGCCCACAGCACCGCACGCGTTCACGTCCCTCACCCCACAACAGCAGCAGATCGTCAGGCTTGCGGCGCGCGGGTTGACGAACCGTGAGATCGGCGAGCGCCTGTTCCTGTCACCCCGCACGGTGAGCTCCCACCTGTACCGGAGCTTCCCGGTGCTGGGCGTCGGCAGCCGCGCCCAACTCCGGGACATCGTCGACCGCGCCCCCTGGCCGGGATCCGCCGCAGCGGACTGACCGCCGGCGGTTGACGTGGACGGGCGTCCGGCAGGGTGCCGATCCGGGCTTCCGCGCTTCCGTGCCAGGTCCAGTCACATGACCGATACCGCGCGAGCGGGGGGGGCGACGAGGCTCGAGGACATGGAAACTCTCACGCTGGGCGACATCGACATCACTCCCGTCGTCGATGTGCCGCCGTCGCCGGTCCCTCGCAGCTTCGTCTTCCCGGACGTCCCCCTCGATGCCTGGCAGGCACAGGAGGAACTGCTGGTCCCCGCGCACTGGATCCCGGATCCGGACGTCATCCGTCTCGTCATGCGGACGTGGCTGGTCCGCAGCGAGGGCAGGACGATCCTGGTGGACACCGGGGTCGGCAACGGCAAGGACCGGCCGAACCTGCCCTTCCACGCGAACCTCCGGACGGACTTCCTCGCCAACCTCTCCGGCACGGGGGTGCAGCCGGAGGATGTCGACCTCGTCGTGCTGACGCACCTGCACGGTGACCACGTCGGCTGGAACACCTCCTTCGACGGCGCGGCCTGGGTGCCGACCTTCCCGAACGCCCGCTACGTCGCGCCTCGGGCGGACTTCGACTTCTTCAACCCCGCGAACGGGATCGCGAGCCGCTGCGCCCCGCTCATGGTGAACGTCTTCGAGGACAGCGTCGCCCCGATCCGGGAGGCCGGCCAGCTGACCTTGTGGGAGGAGGAGTACGTCGTCGACGGCGGTCTCCGGATCCGGCCGGCGCCGGGCCACACCCCCGGCTCGTCCGTGATCACCTTGACCTCCGGGACCGACCGGGCCGCATTCGTCGGCGATCTTCTGCACAGCCCGCTGCAGCTGTCGGAGCCGGACTGCTGTCCGATGCTCGACGAGGACGAGCCCCGGGCGACCGCCACGCGCCGCCGGCTGCTGGGCTGGGCCGCGGACAGCAACGCCCTCCTGCTGCCGGCCCATCTGACCGGCTCCGGAGCCATGACGATCGAGCGGGACGGCGCCGGCTTCGCGGTCAAGGACTGGGCCGGCTTCTGAGCGGACGGCGGTGCCGATGGTGCGCGCTCCCCCTCCGGCTGCGGGGCGCACGTTCTCCGAGCGCCCCTCACCGCGGCCCCGCCGGGGCCCGGAAGCTCCCGACCCGTCGTCCGCCACGCCCCCGGCGTCCGTACGACCCGGCGCGGGCGGCGGTCTCCGACCGACATCACGGTGACGTCAGTGCCTGACATCAGTGCTACGGTTATGTCAGGCACTGACATAAGGGCCCCGCCCTCCGGTGGTGAGCCCGCAGCAGGAAGGCGCTGACCATGCGCGTATTCGTCACCGGAGCCTCCGGGCACCTCGGCTCCGCCGTCGTTCCCGAACTCCTCCACGCGGGACACCAGGTCGTCGGCCTGGCCCGCTCGGACACATCCGCCGCCGCGTTGACGGCTGCCGGAGCCGAGGTGCACCGAGGCGACCTCGACGACCTCGACGGCCTCGCCGCTGCCGCAGCCGCGGCCGACGGCGTCATCCACCTGGCCTTCAAGCACGAGGCCATGTTCGCCGGCGACTTCGACAGCGCCGTCACGGCGGATCTGCGCGCCGTCGAGGCGCTCGCAGACGCGCTCGCCGGCACCGGCAAGCCCCTGGTGGCCACCTCGGGAACCATGCTGCTCGCCTTCGCGGGGCTCCAGGGCGCCGCCACCGAGGCCGACGTGATGGACGCGGGGCCGCGGATCGACGCCGAGAACGCGGTGGTCGCGCTCGCGGAACGCGGCATCCGGTCGTCCGTCGTCCGGCTGTCCCCGACCGTGCACAGCACGCTGGACCACAAAGGCTTCATCCCGACCCTGATCTCCCTCGCCCGGTCCAAGGGGGTCTCCGCCTACGCCGGCGACGGGGCCAACCGCTGGCCCGCCGTGCACACGCTCGACGCGGCACGCCTGTACCGGCTGGCGCTGGAATCCGCGACGGCCGGGTCACGGCTGCACGGCGTCGACGACCAGGGCGTCCCCTTCCGGGAGATCGCCGAGGCCATCGGCCGCGGCCTGAACCTGCCCGTGGCCGGCATCCCGGCGACCGGGGCCGACGCCCACTTCGGCTTCCTCAGCGGCCACGTCACGGCCGACAACCCGTCCTCGAACGTGCTGACCCGGGACATCCTCGGCTGGAAGCCCGTCCAGCCCGGCCTCATCGAGGACCTCGGCCAGGGCCACTACTTCGAGGTCCCGGCGACGCCCGCAGGCTGAGCCCGCCCCCCAGGCCATCCCCCTCCCGTGCCCGCCCCTGCTCGGCCGGTCACCGAGCCACTCGGGCCTGCTCGAAAGACGTCGCTGCGGCGGCCACCCCGTCGCCCCGACGGTCCGACCACCCTCCCGTTCCCTCACCCAGAACACCCCCAAGGAAGTGGAACCGTGCCCCGCTCCCGTCCCGCGATCGACCGCGAACTGGCCGCAGCGCTCCAGGCCATGCCGATCGGCCCGAACGGCGTCTTCGACCTGACGGACATCGCCGCCACACGCGAGGCCGTCCTCGCACTCGCCGAAACCGTCGCCGCCACCATCCCCGACGAGCCCACCGTCACCGCCCACGAGATCCAGGTGCCGCGCGCCGACTCCCCCGACGTCCCCGTCCTGCTGCTGCGTCCGCGGAAAGCTCCCGGACCGCTGCCGGCCGTCGTGTGGTTCCACGGCGGTGGGCAGCTGCTCGGCTTCGCCGCCCAGGACGCACCCTGGCTCAAGCAGCTGTCCGCGGCACTCGGCTGCGCCGTCGTCGCCGTCGACTACCGCCTGGCCCCGGAGACGCCCGCGCCCGGCGCCGCCGAGGACGGATACACCGCCTACCGGTGGATCAGCGACAACGCCGCCGAGCTCGGCCTCGACCCCACCCGCATCGGCCTGGCCGGCCAGAGCGGGGGCGGAGGCATCGCCGCCGCCACCGCGCTCCTGATCCGCGACCGCGGCGCAGCGCCCCCTCTCTTCCAGCTGCTGCAGTACCCGATGCTCGACGACCGCAACACGACCGACTCGAGCCGGGAGATCACCGACATCGGCATCTGGGACCGCGCGACCAACCTCCTCGCCTGGCAGGCGATCCTCGGCGACCGCGCCGGCACCGAGGACGTCCAGCCCTACGCCGCCGCCTCCCGGGCGAGTGACCTCGCCGGCCTTCCCCCGGCTTTTATCGGTGTCGGCGAACTCGACGTCTTCCGCGACGAGAGCCTCGACTACGCCGCGCGCCTGCGCGCCCACGGCGTCGACGTGGAGCTGCACCTCTACCCCGGCGCCTACCACGCCTTCGACCTCTTCGCCCCGCAGTCCCAGCTCGCGGAGAGCTTCCGCCACGCCTGGAACAGCTACCTCGCCCGGCACCTCACGAAGGCCCCGGCGACGCCGGCTGCCGCGTAGACCCGCAGGCCCGACGGCGTGCCGGCGGTCCGGAACCCCACCGGCGCCCCCGAGCCGATCGCCACCCCGCGCGGCTCGAAAGCGCCTCGCGGGTCAGGTGAAGCTGCTGGGCGGCGGCTACCTCCCGGTGGTGGTCCAGGAGGAGACGCCCCACAGTCGTCCGGCAGCTGCGCGAAGGCCACCGCCCGCCGCGTGGCCGCGCCCCGGGCGCAGGCCCGCGTCCACAGCGCGCCGGACAGGCTGCCCCGGGGGCGGCGTACCGCGCGACCGCCCGGACCCCGCCGGGGGTCAGCCGGCCTTCTTGCGGGTGGTCTTCTTGGCCGCCGTCTTCTTCGCGGTGCGCTCGGCCGGCTTCTTCTTCGCCGGGGGCCGGCCTTTCATGGGGTGGACCTGCGCGTCCTCGCCGCGGTCGGCGCGGGCCTGCTCGGTCGCGCGCTGGAGCGCGGTCATCAGGTCGGTGACGCCGGCTTCCTCGCGCTCCGGCTTCTCCGGGGCCGGAGGGGCCTTGTGCCCGGCCTTCGCGGTCAGCAGCTCCTGGACCGCGGCGGCGTACTCGTCGTGCATCTCGTTCATGTCGACGTCGCCGACGGCGCCGATGTAGTCCAGCGCCGCCTGGACCTCGTCGTCGGACAGGTCGACCTGCCCGCGGGGCGCGGCGTCTTCGGCCGAGCGCAGCTCGTCGGGCCAGTGCAGCCGGTGCAGCACCAGCACGTCCCCCTGGGCGTGGACGACCGCCAGCGTCTCACCGGTCCCGCGGAAGGCCAGCTTCCCGACGGCGCCTTTCCCGGCCCGGGCCAGGGCCTCGCGCATCAGGATGTACGGCTTGTTCGCCGCCGGGCTCGCCGGCGCGAGGAAGTAGGGGGTGCCGAACTGCTCACCCGGCACGTTGCCGAGATCGACGAAGCCGCTGACCTCGACCGTCTTCGCCGTCGGCAGCGGGAGGTCGTCGAGTTCCTCGTCCGAGACCGGCACCAGCGTGCCGTCCGGGGTCTCGTAGGCACGGCCGATCTCGTCCGGTCCCAGCGGCTGCGCACCGTCGTCGAGCTCGAGCTCGCACACCTTCCGGTACCGCACCCGCCCGTGGTCGTCCTTGTGGATCTGCCGGAAGGCGGCCTTGTGCGAGTGGACCGCGGGCTCGACCCGCACCGGTATCGCGACCAGCCCGAAGGTGATCGTCCCGCTCCAGATCGGCGGCATGGGGTGGTCCTTCCCGTCGGCGGCCCCCGCCTCGCAGGCTAGGCTGCACGCGCGCGCCCCGCAGGCCGAACAGGGGCCCCACCGACCCGGCGGCACCGGCCGCGCGCCGCCGCGCCCTCCGGGGCGAGGGCCGCGGGGCCGAGGGGCGGGCGGTGGAGCTGCTGTTCGCGTGACGGCCGGCCGGTACGGCAGACGGGTGACGACGGTGCCGGCAGTCCCCCGTCGTTTCCGGCCCGGGGGCGGAGCCGGCGAAGCATCGGCTCGGCGTGCGCCAGTGGCACCGGCTCGGCGAACGGACCGGCAGGCGGCCGCTTCGTTCACGTCGCGATGGGCTGACTCCGCTCGCCGTCCCGTCGGGCATCCCCGGACAGGCCGGGCCTCGTCGCGCCCGGCCGCTCACGGTATGGCCCAAGGCGCTGCGCCGGAGGTCAACCGCTGTGCGCGGACGGTCAATGCGGGGCGTCCCCGCCGGGGCGAGGATCGGTGCACCCGTCGTACCTGGACCGAGCGGAGGCGGTGCGCGGTGCGGATCGTGTACGTGGACGAGGACGGCGAGCGGGACGCGGAGCTGCGGTTCGGGCGGCCGGACGCGACACTGGGCGATCTGGCGGTGGCACTGGGGCTGCCCGGGCGGGTGCTGGCGGTGGACGGGCGGCTGCTGCCCGAGGACACGGTGCTGGGCGAGTCCGGGCTCCTCAACGGCTCCCGGGTGGCGGGCACCGCGCGGCCCGGCGCTCTCGGGCTGCGCAGGCCCGGGGCCGTCCTGCGGGTGGTGGGCGGGCTGGAGGCCGGGCGGGAGGTGCCCCTGGCCGCCGGCCGTACCGTCGCCGGCCGGGGCCGGGAGGCCGGCCTCCGGGTCGACGCGACGGGCGTCTCGCGGCGGCACGCGGTCTTCGAGCTGCTGCCCGGCGGGCGGGTGACCGTCACGGACGCCGGCTCGGCGAACGGCACCGACGTCAACGGCGCCCGGATCGGCGGGCAGGCGGCTGTCGGGCCGGACGACCTGGTGTGCCTGGGCGGCGAGGTCCTGGTCCGCGCCCTTCCGTCCGGCCCGCCCGGCACCGTCCAGTCCTTCGACCCGGTCCGGCAGGCGGGTTCCGCCGGGACGCTGCCGTTCAACCGGGTGCCGCGCGGCGGCCTGACGCCGGAGCCGGCGCCGCTCGGCGTCCCGGAGCCGCCGCCGCGCAGGGACAGGACCCCGTTCAGTGTGTCCGCCATGGTCGGGCCGCTGCTGCTGGCCGCGGCCACGGTGGTGCTCACCGGCGATCCGCGGTTCGCCGCCCTCGCGGCGCTGACGCCCCTGATGTTCCTGGGGAACTTCGTCGAGGAGCGGGTCCGCGGCAGGGCCGGCGGCAAACGGGGCCGCAGGGACTACGCGGCCCGGCTCGCCGGGTTCGCGAAGGCGGTGGACGAGCGGCGGACCGCGGAGGCCGGTCGTCGGCGGTCGGCGGTCCCCGATCCCGCGGAGGTCGTCTTCCGGGCGACCGCCCCCTGCGTCACGCTGTGGGAACGGCGGCCGGGCGCCGAGGACTTCCTGCGGCTCGCGGTGGGGTGGGCGGATCTGCCCTGGACGCCGCCGCTGGCCGACGGCCGGGCCGGGCCCGCCGCCGAACCGGCCGCGATCCTGGCCGGGCGCGCGGTGCTGCCGCAGGTGCCGGTCGTGGTCACGGTCGGGGCGGGGCGGGCGGTGGGGTTCGAGGGTGAGCGGGCCGCGTCACTGGCCGTCGCCCGCTCGCTGCTCTGCCAGGCCGTGGTGGGCAGCGGACCCGCGGACGTGACGGTGGCGCTCTTCACGGACGCCGACCGGCTCGCGGACTGGGACTGGACGAAGTGGCTGCCGCACGGCGCCGACCCGGGGCCGGGGGCGGCCCGCCTCGTGGCCGTCGGCACCGAGCAGAGCGACGTGCTGGCCCGCCGGCTGCTCACCGCCGGGCCCGCGGACGCGGAGCCCGGACCGGCCCGGGCCGCGGACGGCACCGGGAGGGCCGGGCCGGTGACCCTGGTCGTGGTGGACGGCGCGGCCCTGCTGGAGGGCCGCCCGTGCCCGCTGCGGGAGCTGATCGCGGGCGGGGCCGTGCGCTGCGGGGCGCTGGTGCTGACCACCCGGCTGCCCGCGCTGTGCACGACCGTGGTCACCGCGTCGGCGCCCGGCGGCGGCCGGGTCCGTGACGTCGCGTCGGGCGAGGTGGTGGCCGGCGTGCTGCTGAACGGCATGCCGGTGCCGCAGGCGCGGGAGACGGCCAGAGCGCTGGCCCGCTTCGAGGACCCCGAGCTGGGGCTGCCCGGCGCGGGCCTGCCCGACCGGGTGTCGCTGCTGCCGCTGCTCGGCCTGGAGCGCGTGGACGGGGCCGCCGTCGCCGGGCGGTGGCGGCGGCGGGCGCCCGCGCTGCGGGTACGGGCGGTACTGGGCGTCACCGAGCGGGACGTCTTCGCCGTCGACCTCGACGACGACGGGCCGCACGCGCTCATCGCCGGAACGACCGGTTCGGGCAAGAGCGAGCTGCTGCGCACGCTCGTCGCCGGCATGGCGGTGGACGCCGACCCCGAGCACCTGACGTTCGCGCTGGTGGACTACAAGGGCGGCGGGGCGCTGGACGAGTGCGCGGCGCTGCCGCACGCCGTGGGCCTGGTCACCGACCTCGACGAGCAGCTCGGCGAGCGGGCCCTGCGCTGCCTGGAGGCCGAACTGCGCCATCGCGAGCGGCTGCTGCGGGACACCGGGCTGAGCCACGTGCGCGACTACCAGCGGCTGCGCGACAGCGGCCGGCCCGAGCTGGAACCCATGCCCCGGCTGGTCGTGGTCATCGACGAGTTCGCCACGCTGGTCAAGGCCCTCCCGGACTTCGTGGACTCGCTCGTCGGCATCGCCCAGCGCGGCCGCAGCCTGGGCGTGCACCTGGTGATGGCCACCCAGCGGCCGGCCGGCTCGGTCAGCGACGCCATCAAGAACAACGTCAAGCTCCGGATCGCCCTGCGGCTGGAGAGCGTCGCGGACTCCCAGGACGTGATCGACGACCCGGCTGCCGCCACGATCGGCACCCGGCAGTGGGGCCGCGCCTACTACCGGCTCAGCGCCCGAGAGGTGCTGCCGGTGCAGACCGCCCTGTCCACCGGCGTCACGGCCGCGGCCGGTGCGACCGCCCCCGTGACCGCCGTGCCCTTCGTCCTGGGGCCGCCCGCGGCCGGCCAGGAGGAGGCGGACCCGGACGGCACCACCGACCTGCAGCTCCTGGTCGCGGCGGCGCGCGACGCGGCCGCCCGGTCCGGCTTCGCGCCGCCCCGCCGCCCGTGGCCCGATCCGCTGCCGCCGGTGGTGCCCGCCGCCGGCCTGCCGCCCACGGCGGAACGCGGCCTGCAGACCGACGCCGCGGACCTGCCCGCGTACGCCCTCGCCGACGACCCCGACCAGCAGCGGCAGTACCCGGTCGGCTGGGACCCGGCGGCCGGCAACCTCGCGGTCTACGGGGCGGGCGGCGCCGGCACCTCCACCGCGCTGGCCGCCCTCGCCCTGGCCGCGGCCGCCGCCGCGCCGCCGAACCGCTGCCAGCTGTTCGTCCTCGACCTGGGCAAAGGTGCCCTGCGGCCGCTGACCGGCCTGCCGCACACCGGCGCCCACGTCGGTCCGGCCGAAAGGGAGCGGCAGATCCGCCTGATCAGGCTGCTGCGCCGCGAGCTCGACACGCGCAAGGGCAGCGGCATGTCCGCCGCACCCGACTGGCTCGTGCTGGTGGACGGCCTGGGAGCGCTGCTGTCGGACTTCGACAAGGACATCGCCGGGATGAACCTGGTGGACGACCTGGCACGGGTCTACGCCGACGGTCCGGCGGTCGGCATCCGCTTCGCGGTCACCGCCGACCGCTCCGGGGCCGTGCCGTCGTCCTGGGCGGCGCTGACCCAGCAGAAGCTGCTGATGCGGCTGGCCGACGCGGGCGAGTACGGCTACTTCGACGTGCCGCGCGCCGCCGTCCCCGGCTACGTGCCGGGCCGGGCCCTGGTGGCCGCGACCCGCCAGGTGATCCAGATCGCCTGGCCCGGCGACGACCTCGCCGCGGCCGTCGCCGCTGTCGCCGCCCTCCGGCCCGGGGCGGCCCGCACCGCGCCCGGGGTCGGCCTGCTGCCCACCGACCTCGCCCTCACCGGTCTGGACGCGCCGGCCTCGGCCGGCGCCGAACCGTGGTCGCTGCCCCTGGGGCTGGACGACAGGACGCTGCACCCGGTGGGCCTGCGGCTGTACGAAGGTGACCACGCGCTCGTCGCCGGGCCGCAGCGGTCGGGCCGCAGCACCGCGCTGTGCACGCTCGCCCGCATCGCGGCGGCCGCTGCCGACCCTCCCGCCGTCGTCGCGTTCGCTCCCCGCCGCTCCCCACTGCGGGAGATGCCGGGGCTCACCGCGCTCGTCACCGACTACGCCGAGCTGGCCCCGGCCCTGGCCCAGCGGTCCGGGCCCGTCCTGCTGCTGGCCGACGACGCCGACACCGTTCCGGACGAGCTCGGGGTGCTCGGCCGCTGGCTGGCCGAGGCAGGGCCCGGCGCCCACCTGGTCGCCGCAGGCCGCTCCGACGCCCTGCGCCGGCTGTACGGCCACTGGACGCAGGTCCCCCGCGACAGCCGCTGCGGGGTGCTGTTGTGCCCCGACCACGACCTCGACGGCGAACTGCTGGGCACCACGCTGCCCCGGCTGGACCGCATGGCCGCGCTGCCCGGCCGCGGCTACCTCGTGGTCGACGGCGTCGCCGGCGGCGTGCAGCTGGCCCGCTGACGGGATGTGCGCCGGGCGTCAACGACGGTGCGCTGTACGTCAATGACCTTCCCCGGCGGGGCCGGAAGACTGCAGGGGACATACCGCAGCACCCGAGGGGAGAAGCACCATGACCACGGTGAAGTCCACCGACCTGGCGCACCAGGAGGCCGCGAAGATGCTGAGCCTCGTCAACAGCCAGCTGCCGGGGCTCATCCAGCAGCTGAACGCCCACGGCCAGACACTGAGCGACCCGAACAACTGGGACGGCCCGCTCGCCCAGCGGTTCCGCGGCGAGGTGTGGCCGCAGGCCAAGGGCGACCTGGACCGGATGAGGGCGTCGCTGGAACAGCTCCAGCACCAGGTGCAGAACATCCTCACCAACATCTCGCACGCCGGCGGCGCCTGACCGGCCCTCGGGCGGCGCTGCCAGGACGGCCGATACGGGAGCGGAGGGGGAGGTTCACCGTGGCGCACATGTCCGGCCCGGGCGCGGGTCCGGAAGGGGGCGGGGGTCCCGGGGCGGCCGGTGTCCGGGAGCTGGGCGCCGCCGACCTCGACGTGCTCGGCGCGCGGGAGCTGCGCCGCTCCGACCCGCCGCAGGCCGGGCCCTACCGGGTGCTGGCCCGGCTGGGCGGCGGCGGGATGGGCCGGCTGTACCTGGCGCGCGAGGCGACGCTCACCGGCCCGTACCAGGCGGGATCCCTCGTCGCGGTCAAGGTGATCCGCCCGGAGTACGCCGAGGACGAGCGCTTCCGCCGCCGTTTCTCCCGGGAGATCGAGGCGGTCCGGCGGGTGCACGGGACCTACACCGCCGTCCTGCTCGGGCACGGTTTCGAGGACGACGAGCTGCTGTGGATGGCCACCGCGTACGTGCCGGGGCCGAGCCTGGCCGACGCCGTCGCCCGTGCCGGACCGCTGCCGCCCGCGTCCGTCTGGCGGCTGGCGTACGAGATCGCGCAGGCACTCACCGCGATCGCCGCGGCCGGCATCGTCCACCGCGACCTGAAGCCGTCCAACGTGGTGCTGGGCCCGGACGGCGCCCGGGTGATCGACTTCGGCGTCGCGCACACCGCCGACGCCAGCGCGCTCACCATGACCGGCCAGCAGCTGGGGACGCCGGCCTTCATGTCGCCCGAACAGGCCGAGGGCCGCCCCGTCGGCACGCCCTCCGACGTCTTCTCCCTCGGCTCGGTGCTCGCTCTGGCCGCCACCGGCTCCCCGCCCTTCGGAGAGGACTCCACCGGCGGGACCGTGCACCGGGTGATCCACGCCCCTCCCCGCGACGAGGTGCTGGCCGAGCTGGCGCGCCAGGACCCCGCCATGGCCGAGACGGTGAGCCGCTGCCTGGACAAGGACCCGGCCCGGCGGCCGAGCCCCCAGGACGTCGCGGACACCGCCCGGGCACGTGCCGGGGCCGCCGGGCCATGGCCGGAGCCGGCCGCCGGGGTGATCCGGGCCCGCGCGGGCTGGGCCGGGAGGGCGGTCACGGTCCCCGTGGCCGACCAGGAGACCGTCCTGCGGCGCGCCCCCGTCCCCGACGCCGGGCCGCCCGCCCGGGTACGCCGCCGCCGGCCGCTGATCGCGGCGGCCGGGGTCACCGCCGTCGCGGCGGCCGCTGCGACGGCCCTGCTGGTCCCGGGCGGCGGTTCCGGACAGCACGACGGCTCCGGCACCACCCGGGCGGGCGCTACCGCGGCCCCGGCCCCGGTCACGTCCTCCGGCCCCCCGCGCGCCCACCACCGCGACGCACGGGCCGCCGGCCCGGCGCACCCGAGCTCCGCCGCCACGCCCCGCCCCGGACCCACCGCGGGCGACGGCACCTCGGCCCGCACCTCCGGAGGCGTGACGGGCGGCGCCGGCGCCGGTTCGTCCGCAGGCGCCACGGGCGCCGCCACCGGTGGCGCGTCCGCGGGCGTGGGGGACGCCGCTTCCGGCGGCGCGTCCGCGGGCAGCTCCTCCGGGGGCGCCGCGAGGACCGCGCCGCCGCCGGCGACCACCCCGGCGGCCCCGGCGCCCGCCAGGTCCCCCGCGGTGTCCAGGAGCTGCGGCGGCTGGAGCCACCGCGACCCGAACCCGGGCACGTACGGCTACATGGCCGGCACCTTCCACCTGGACGCCGGCCCGTACGCGAACTGCCCGGACGTCGTGCTGGTGCGCTCCGGCCAGATGGTCTGGTACCACTGCTGCGTCAGCAACGCCTACGGCCACAGGTGGTGGTACGTGCGGATCGCGGGGACGCACACCGCCGGGTGGATGTCGGCGGACAACCTGCGGGGCCAGACCGGCCCGAGCACCCGCTGCTGACCGGCCCGGGGCTCCCGGAGGGCGGCGGGCCCCGGTCCGTGCGGAGGTCAGAGCCGGCGGCGGCGGTACTCGCCGGGCGGGACGCCGTACGCCGCCTTGAAGGCGCGGCCGAAGACCGCCGCGTCGGGGAAGCCCCAGCGGGCGTGGATGCGGCCCACGCTCCAGTCGGCGAGGTGCGGGCTGGCGAGGTCGGCGCGGCAGTGTTCCAGGCGCTGGGCCCGTACGTGGCCGCCGACCGTCAGGCCGTTCCGGCGGAAGAGGTGGTGCAGGTAGCGCACCGAGATGTGGTGGGCGGCGGCGATACCGGCCGGGGACAGCCCGGGGTCGTTGAGGTGGCAGTCGATGTAGGTCTTGATGTCGAACAGCAGCGCGGCTCCGGGCGAGGGCCGGTCCGGCGCGTCCCGTAACAGGTCGGTCAGGAACGCGGCGCACAGCTGGGCCACCGCCGTGCCCAGCCGCATCGCCTGCGGCGGCGGGACGTCGCCGGCCGCCTGGCCGGCCAGGGTCTCCACGAGACCGGACAGCAGCGCGCCGGGCCCCTCGTCGGCGGGCAGCGGAAGGGACGCGAGGTGCTCCAGCGCCCGGTCGGCGACCGGGACGGAACCGCCGGGCAGATGCACGACGACCACCCGGGGGGACGGGCCGTCGGCGTCCGCGCCGGCCCGGCACGGCCGGGACGGCTCCCACAAGGCCAGCTCGCCGGGCCGCAGCCGCGTCGTGCCCCGCTCTCCGCGCAACACCAGCGGGCCGCCGAAGGCCAGCGCCAGGCGCCAGGCGCGCGGCCACGGGCGCACGGGCAGCACCGCCGGGGGGCGCAGCTGCGACAACCGGACCGGCCCCAGGTCCAACTCGGTCCAATGACACGTTCCCTTGCCGTTCCCCACCCGGGCGGCCGGCGACTGTGCACCGTGCATGCGCGGTCGTGCCTTTCCCGGGGTCCGCCCGGCTGGCACCGGACTCCCCCGTGCGTTCGGCGGCGGGCCCCGCCGGCCCCGGCCCCGTACACGGTCCGGTCCGGCACGCCTCACCTGGACACCCACGAGGCTAGGCCGGGGCCGGCCGCGGGCGCGCCGTGCAGCGGGTGGACTTCCCCGTCGAACCCCGGCGGTAGCCCGCGCGCGGGTAAACCTGCGCAGTAGGCGCACGGGACCGCGGAGCCGGACGCGCTTCCCGTGGACGAGCCGCGCGGGCACGCACCCGGCGGTCACTTGAAGTTCGCCCCCATCGCGGCGAGCAGCATTTCGAGCCGGTGACCGGGACCCGTCCGCAGCGCCTGCCTACGCGCCCACGCCTGGCCGGCCGGATCCGGCCAATCGCCGTGCCCGGCCGAGGACAGCACGTGCGCCAGCCCCGGGTCCTGCAGGATCTCCGGCAGCGTGCGCTCCCCGAGCCCACCGCCGTACGTCCGCAGGACGAGGGCCAGGATGGCGGCTTTGTACAGGTAGTTCATCGGGGCGTGCTCCGCCGTGGGGCCGCCGGGTCCGGTGGACCAGCCCACGAGGCGGTCGATCAGGGACTGGAGCGTACCGGCCGTGCCGCCGTACACGCCGTTGAGCACCACCGCCGCGGCCCCCTCTCCGGGCAGCGCGGTGCCGAGGGCGCCCAGCACGATGTTCTCCACCAGGGCGTGCAGCGCCTGCTGGTCCCCCTGGTGCTCCTTGTAGATGTTCTCCAGCCACGTCACGTAGTGCCCCATGGTGTCCCCCAGCACCCGGCCGTAGCCCTCGGCCCACGTGAAGAGCGCGGGGAAGTAGTTCTCGTCCGGCTTGCGCGGCGGCAGCTCCGGCAGGGCGCGGCCGGCCCCGGCGGTCAGGAACGCCTGGAACGCCCCTTCGACGGAGCGCTCCTGCGACAGGTCCAGGTGCGGCAGCTCCGGCCAGACCGCGGCGAGCAACCCCTGCACCTGCGCCGGGTCCATGACCGTCACGGCCTTGGAGAACATCAGCAGGGCGTCGCGCAGGCCGTCGGTGCCGCCCTGCAGGACGGTCTTCATCTCGCCGGGGTGGGCGGACAGGTACCGCGTGAAGGCCGCGGCTGCGCGCGGGTCCGCGGCCAGCCCGGTCAGGATCGCGTGCGACGCGCCGGGCTGCGCGCCGTACCGGATCTCCTGGACGAGCCGGGCCCTGGTGCCGCCGGTCAGCAGCCCGCCGGCCATCGCGGTCGCGAGCGCCTGCACCGTGGCGCCGTCCCACGGGACGGCGTCCAGTTGTGCGGGGGTGAGGGCGTTGAAGAAGCCCGAGCTGAACAGCGGATCGTCGGCGTGCAGGGCCAGTTCTCTCAGATCGGCCGGGTTCGCCGGGTCGAAACCGTGTGCCAGCCCGGCCCCGAACCTGATGTCGAGGGCCACCAGCGTCCCGTCGCTGGTGCGGACGACACCGTCCTGCGCGCCCGCGAACGGGGGCAGGTTCCCCTCGGGGAGGCCGGTCAGGGGGCCACCGGAACCGACAGCCCGGAACAACTCGCCCACCTGGCGTACCCGGCGGTCGGTGTAGTACGCCGACGCGACGTGCCGCATGACGTCGCCGCCCAGGCCCTCGGCGAGGCGCGACGCGGCGCCGACGTCCACGGCCTGGAAGCCGGGCCGGGCACCCGCGCCCTGCAGGAAGGCGTGGACGGCGGGAACGAAGACCGCGCGCACCCAGGCCTGTACGTCCTGCGCGGCCTTCGTGGCCTGGTCGGAGTAGCTGAGCAGGTGCGCCGGGTCGGCCGACGCCTGGCCCTTCTCGGTCACGGCGACTCTCCCCTCACGTCACTTGTCGGAGTCGGCAAAGAGGATCTTCCTGGCCATGGCCGTGGCGTTCTCCGTCGCGGTGTCCACGTGCGCCATCAGGGTCAGGGCCTGATGGGCGAGTGAGTCCAGGGCGCGCTGCTCCCGGCCGTGGTCGCCGTCGAAGGCCTCGCGCTTGCCGCCCGTCCAGGAGTCGGGCCGGTCGTTGAGGTAGGTCGCGACGCCGGACGCCCGCACCCGGACCAGCCACGCGATCTTGTCGTGGAGCTGGCGGCATTTCGCGCTCAGGTCGGAGGCGGCGGCGAAGTCGTAGGCGACGGCTTTCGGTTGTGTCACGGATCCGCCCTTGTCCGAGGGAAGTGGCTGTACGTCCTCCGAGTGGACCGCACCCGCCCGCGCCCGGTCATTGACGCTGGGCGCACCGCCGTTGACGCCTGGCGCACTCCCGCCCGGCAGGGACTCCGGTCGGCAGCGCGCGCCTGCACACGTGCGGCCGGGCGGCGGTCCGTCCGTCCTCTCTCCAGCGCCCGGGCCGGCAGTCCTGCGGGAGCCGACTCCGTTGTCACTGGGGGCGCCTAGAGTCTCTCCCACTTGTCACGGTGCGTTGCCGTCGACGGGTTTCATCAGCGTGCCGCCGGTTCGGCGGCCGTTAGGGACAACGGGAGAACAGCGCATGGGGTGGGTTCCGGCGGGCGACTACGAAGTCGCCCTGGAAGCGGGCAAGGTGGTCTGCCGCAACGGGAAGGGCCGGCGGCTGAAGTCCGTTCCGGCCAGGTTGAGGGACGACCCGGCGGTCGTCGGGCTGCGGCAGTTGACCGAGTGGCTGGAGCGGCACGAACACCGGTGCCTGACCGACGTCGAGCAGTGGATGGTGCGTTCGTTGCCCGTCCCCACGGCCGTGCTCGCCCGGGTCTGGCCCGACCCCGCGTGGCAGGCGGCCCTGCGGGACGTGGTGGTCACCGGCGCGGACGGCGGGGTCGCCGGGTTCCTGCGCGACGTCGACCCCGACCGCGGTCTCGGACTCGTCGACCTGGACGGGGACACGGTCCGCATCACCCCGGACGTCGTCAGCGTGCCCCACCCCGTCCTCCTCGAAGACCTCGACGAACTGAGGGAGTTCGCCGTCGAGCTGGAGGTGCGCCAGAACGTGGAGCAGTTGTTCCGCGAGGTGTGGCGCCGCCCGCCGGGCCTCGCCCCGGACACCACCTCCGTCGCCACCTACGCCGGCGGCGCCTTCAAGGAACTGCGCTTCCTGCACGGCCGTGTCACCCAGCTCGGGTACCGGTCGCGCGGCGGATACGCGGTCTGCCCGGTCGTCGAGGACGGCGCCACCGTCGAGGCGCGCATCTGGATCGGCGAGCACGACGGGTACGGCGAGTACGGCACCGAGACGGGCCCCCTGGGCTGGACCGACCCCGCGGGGCGCGCGCTGACGGCCGCCGAGGTCGGCCCCGTCGCGTGGTCCGAGGGCATGCGCATGGCGGCGGCGCTCTACGCCGGCCGCGACGTGGAGGACGAGGAGCGGGCGGCATGAGCACCACGACGACGAACACCACCGCGGGCACGGCGGCAGCGGGCACGGCGCTCCTCGCCACCCGGGCCCGGGGCAAGGGCGCGCCCACCCCCGCCGCCGAGGCACGCGCGGCGGCCCTGCTGGACGCGGGCGCGATCCTCCCGGCCGGCACCACCGACCGGGACGACGCCGACGCGCTGACCGCCCGCACCTACGCGCACACCGCCCTCGGCGACCGCCCCGTGGTCCGGCTCGTACCCGGCACTCTCGGCGAGGCCGAGGACCTGGCCCTGGAGTTCCTCGGGCTGGCCCGGACCGCCGAGGCCCCCGTCGTGGGCCAGGTGCGCCGCGAGACGCTGGGCTTCCCGGCCTGGGCGCTGGTCAACGACCCGGCCAACGGGCACCACGCCCTGGCCCTGGTCAAGGACATCGAGCGGCTGGGCCGACAGGCCAGAACCCGTGCCGGAGCGGCCAAGGAGGGCTTCGACGCGCTCGGCACCCGGCTCGGCCGGGCCGTGCCCCACTTCCTCCCCACCTACTACGAGCAGGTGGCACGCCTCTTCCTCCAGGCCGAGAACACCGGCTACGCCGCCTCCTTCTTCGGCAAGGCCCGTGAGGCCGAGCGGGTGCACGGGCTGGCCGTGGACGAGGACCGGCAGCGGGCGGTCTTCCTGGAGTTCGCCTTCGCCGGCGCGCTGACCGTCAAGGCACTGCGGCAGTACGTGCGGGACCTGGCGGCCCGGCTCGCACCGGCGAACGCCTGGGCGCAGTTCCGCCGTCTGCTGGTCGAGCGCTGCGCGGCGGGCATGCCGCCGTATGCGGCGCTGCCGCAGGACGTGCGCGCGCTCGTCAAAGCCGCCGGGCTGGACCGCGAGGCCGCCGAACGCGAGCTGGTGGCCGATCTGATCGCTTCCCCGGGGGTCGTCCGCGCCCCCGTCTCGTTCTGGGCGACGTACCGCTCCGCGCTCGTCGCCCTCGCCCGGCGGGACGCGGCCGTACGGTCCCGGCTCCTCGGCTTCTTCCCGGAGACCTTCAGCGAGAGCGGCCAGGACACGGACGGCGAATCCGGGTGGCTCGCGCTGCTGGCCGAGTCCGGCGCCGAGGACCTGCTGACCGCCCTCCCGGACACCACCGGCGGTGCTCCCGGCGACCCGTCCGTCTCCCCGGCGGACTGGATCGCCCGCTGGGAGGCACACCGCCGGCGCCGCCGGGCCGTCCCGGGCCGCAGCCCGCAGACCCTCGACCTGGCCGCACGGATGGCGGACCGGCTGCGCGCCGACGGACGCCCCGTCGAGCTGTTCCAGGGCCGCTGGCAGCGCAACGCCGACCTGGATCTTCTCGACCTCTTCCTGGCCTGCGGCGTCCCCCTCGCCGAGCCGGACGACCAGGACGCGGGCAGCGCGTGGTCCCCCGGTCTCCCGGTGGGCCCGTGGCTCACCGACACCGCGCCGGGCGCGCGGGATCTCGCCGCCGTCGCCGAACGGCCGTCCTTCCGCGCCCTTCTCCTGCAGAGCGTCGGCAGTCTCGGCGGCGGTCACCAGCGGCTGGACGACGCCGGCATGGCGAAGCTGGCGGCGCACCCGGTGCTCTCCGGCATCCTGCGGGAGTGGCTGACCGCCTGCGCCGAGGAGTACGCGGCCGCACGAGGGCTCCCCGGCCTGTACACCGCCCTCACCAGGCTCTCGGCGTTCCGCGCCGTGGTCGCGAACGTCGCCCCGGAGGCCGTACGGCTCCTCAGGGGCCGCGACGTCGTGCCGCTGCTCGCTGCCACCCTGCGGACCGGAGTCCTCGACGAACTGGGCTGGCCCGCGCTCGACGAGACCTACGCCGAACTGGCCGCCGAGGCCGCCACCGCGCGTCAGCGGCACCACAGTTCGGAGAGCGTCGGTGTCACCGGCGCCTGGCCCGCCCTGATCCTGAACACTTCCGAACGGGCCGTCGTCATCGGCCCCGAAGGCGTTCTGCTGCGGCACACCCTGCGGCTGCCCACCACCGTCGACCGCTGGCGGACGCCCGCCTTCCGTTACGTCGACGGCGAGTTGCTGGTCATCTGGTGGGAGGAAGGCACGCAGCGCGGCTACTGGTCGCACCGCCCCGCCGAGGTGTTCACCGTCGGCGGCGAGCAGGTCCCCCGCTGGGGCGGTTCCGGCCCCTCGGACGACGTCTGCCTGCCGCTGCCCACCGGCGGCCGCGCCACCGGCGGCAAGGCCCTGCACGCGGGCGACACCTCCCTCCCGCCCCAGCGCGCCGTCATCTCCGACGGCACCGGGCACTGGCGGGAAGGCCACCAGGGCACGCAGCGGGTGTGGCTGGAGTACGACCCGGTCAGCGGCACGCACGGCCGCGCATCCCTTCCCGCCTTTCTCCGCTCCGGGGTGCAGGACGGCACCCGGCTGCTCACCGAGGTGTGCCAGGTGCTGCCCCTCCAGCCCGGTCTGGAGACCACCCCGTTCGGCACGGACGGCACGGTCCTCGGCCGCTGGGTCCGCCGCACGGTCGCCGAGCCCGGCACGGCTGCCCCCGCCCACGGGCACCGGATCGTCGCCGGCACCCCCGACGGTCACACGGTCAGCCTGCCGCACCCGCTGCCCGGCGGCAGCTCCGCGGTGCCGCTCGGCGCCCTCACCCTGCCCGGCGGATCACGGCCGGTCGTGACCCTGCACCACGGCTGCGTCGAAGCGCGCCCGGCGGACACGGACGGCACGGGTGGCGGCCTGTGGTCCGTCACCCCCGGCTCCTCCGGCGGGAAGGACGCGGCGGGCACTCCCTACGTGCCTCCCGTCGCCTACTGGCACGCCCTGCGCCCGAGGGACGAGCGGGGGTCCTCCGCCCTGCGGAATCTGACGGACTCCCGGGCGGAGGAGCTGTTCCACGAGGTCGCCGCCTCGGTTGCCCGGCACCTGGAGGCGTTCCGGGCTGTCAAGGAGTACACCGGTCCCTCGTCGTGGGAGCTGAGCCGGGAGGCCGTCGCCCGGGTGCTGCCCGAGGTGACCGACGCACGGCTCCTCGCGGGCGTCACCGCGCTCGTCCGGAACGCGGTGGACCGGGCTGCCGCGGCGGCGCGGTATCTGGAACCGCCCGCGCCGGTGCGGCCGGCCACTCCCCTGGACGCCGCGCACACCCAGGGCATGTTCTTCGACCACGAGCCCGAGCACGGCGACGACACGACCCTGCGGAACGCCTCCGCCTGGGGCTCCGAGCGCATGCAGGGCTGGTGGGGATTCGAGAACCGGTGGACCGTGATCCGGCAGATCCTCGCCGTCAACCATGTCTTCGGCGGTGAGCCGGCGTTCGGCCCGCCCACGCCGTCCAAGGCCCCCTTCACCCCCGTGGACGGCTGGCAGCGGGACGAGCGCACCGTGCCCGGCAACTCCCTGACCTGGACCTCCCTCCTCGACAAGCTGCCCGAACTGGCCTACCGGGCCGCCTCGGCGACCACCTCCCCCGAGCACCGCACCGGGCTCCTCGTCCTGCTGGACGCCCTCGCCGCAGGCCCGCTGGCCGGCCCCGCGGGCACGGTCCGGCAGGTGGAGCTCGTCGAGCCGATCGGCGCAGGGGCACCCGGGCCGGGACACCACGAGATTGTGCACCGCCTCGGCCAGGTGCTGCGCAGGGGCCCCCGCACCGTCGTGGTCATCGCCGGCCGCGGCCGGAACTCCCGGGGCGACGCGGCACGGTGGCTTGCCCTGGACCACGACCCGACCGGCGCCTTCGGCCCTGTTCCCGGCTTCACCCTGGACCACGAGCACGTCTACCGGCAGGGCATCGCGCGCGACCGGCTCACCAGGCTCACCGCCCTGATACGGGAGCAGGGCCCGGCACCCTGGCGTCCGGAGGCCGCCGAGGCGTTCCACACGGCCACCGGAATCGGCCCCCTCCAGTCCGCCGCCCTGCTGTCGGCGGCTGTCGAGGAGCCCGGCGCCGAGGCGCTCGCGTTGCTCGGGGTGAAGACACGTGCCTTCGTGGCGGCCCGGGCCCGGGTGGACGCCCTGCCCCGCGACGACCGGCGTGCCCTGCTCCGCGCACTGCTGCCCGCGGACCCGGCCGAGCTGTGGTCCACGGGCCCCGACGTCCGGGCCGCTGCCGGGGTCTGGCAGGAGCGCCTGGCCTCCCTCGTCCGCGTCCCCGAGGAACTGGACCTCGACCTGTCGGGCACCAGCCCGGGCTCCGTCGACCTGATCCTCAACCCCGGCTCCCGGACCTGGCTCGCCCACGGCACCGGCATCCAGGACGGCACCGGTCGCCCGGGCCTGCGCCTGGTGGGCGCGCACGGTGCGGTTTCCTCGGCCCTGACCGCCCTGCGCACCCTCGCCTACACGTTGCCGTACGGGCACCCCCTGCGGGCGCACCTGCCCGCCGGGCTCGCGGCCCTGCGTGGCCCGCTCGCCGACCCGGACCTGGTGCTGGACCTCGGTCTGGAGTGGACCGAGTCAGGGGGCTCCATCGGCACCGCGGTCCGCGCCGCCCACGGGCTCCCCGAGTCCGGCGGCGCCGGCGCCGACGGCCTGGTCCGGGCCGGCACGGCGCTGCTCCTCGCACCCGGCCACGGCAGCAACGAGAAGCTGCTGGTTCGCCCGGCCGGACTGGCGGGCCCCGACGACCCGGCGTTCGGCCTTGTCGAGGGCATCGCGGGCCGCTACGGCACCGGCGATCTGCTCGCCCTGCGCGCACTGCTGGACGAGCAGATCGACGCCCTGGCCTCGGCCGGCGCCCCGGACGGCTCCCCGCACCACCCGGCCCAGGACCCGACCCGTGCGGTGCCTGACCTGCTGGCCGAGGCCGCCGAGGCCCTCGGCCTGAGCGCGGACGCCGCCGCCCTCTACCTGATGCTGCTCGCCCTGCCCGACCCGACGGACCGCAACTGCGTCCGCTGGACCGGGTGGACGCCGGCACGGGCCAAGAAGGCCCGGGCGGAACTCGCCGCCACCGGCCTCGTCGTGGAGGCGAAGCGCTCCCGCGCCGGACGCACGCTGTTCCTCCCCTGCGGCTGGCTCGAACGCGGCGCCCCCGGACTGCCGCTGGAGACCTGGAAGGAACGCCTCTACCCCGTGGCCGGATCCGCCCGGGTCCTGCCCGACCTCCCCGTTCCCGCGGTGTTCGCAGCCGCCTGGGCACGGGTCCGCGGCGGCGACGCCCCCGCCTTCGAAGAGCTGGACACCCGCGCACCCCGGAAGGGCCGCCGCCGATGACGACCGACACCACGACCACCACGGACGGCACCGCCCCGGGCGGCGTCCCGGACCAGGCGACGGCGTCCGGCCGCAAGCACCGCCAGGTCACGCCGCCGGAGGACCGGTACGCCACCGAGCTGGCCTTCCTCGCCGCCCACGACTCCGGGCCCCGCCCACCCGGCTGGCTGCTGACCCCGCGCGCCGTCGTCACCTTCGTGACGGGCAGCGCGGGCGAGGCGCTGAGCCTGCCGAAGGGCGCCCGGCCCGGAGCCGGGGTGCCGCGCCGCCTGGTGATCGAGCAGAAGTTCGTCGGCGAGCGCGCCCTGGTCGAACGGTGCGTGGTCACCCTTGCCGGAGAACGCGGGCTCCTCCTCGTGGGCGAGCCCGGCACCGCCAAGTCCATGCTCTCCGAGCTGCTGTCGGCGGCCGTCTGCGGGACCAGCGCGCTCACCGTGCAGGGCACCGCGGGCACCACCGAGGACCAGCTCAAGTACGGCTGGAACTACGCGCTGCTGCTCGCCCAGGGCCCCACCGAGGAGGCCCTGGTGCCCTCCCCCGTGCTCGCCGCCATGACCCGGGGGGCCGTCGCCCGCGTCGAGGAGGTCACCCGCTGCCTGCCGGAGGTCCAGGACGCCCTCGTGTCGCTGCTCTCCGAGCGGCGGATCGCGGTCCCCGAACTCGCCGGCAGCGAGGGCGCCCAGGTGCACGCGGCCCCCGGGTTCACCCTCATCGCCACCGCCAACCTGCGGGACAAGGGCGTCTCGGAGATGTCCGCCGCCCTGAAGCGGCGCTTCAACTTCGAGACCGTGGGCCCCATCGGGGACGTGGACGCCGAGACCGCGCTCGTCCGGCGCCAGTCGCGGGCGGCCGTCGAACGCGCGGGCGCCACCTGCCAGGTGGACGACGCGGTCCTCGAAGCCCTGGTCACCGTCTTCCGGGACCTGCGCGAGGGCCGCTCCGCCGAGGGCTGGGAGGTCGAGCGCCCCTCCACGGTGATGAGCACGGCGGAGGCCGTCTCCGTCGCGGGCGCCCTGGGGCTGGCCGCCGCCTACTTCCCCGGCGACCGGGACGTGCTGTCCCTCCTGCCCGGCCACCTGCTCGGCGTCGTCCGGAAGGACGACCCCGCCGACGCGGCACGGCTGCTGGGGTACTGGGACGGGCCGGTGCGCAGGCGCGCGGAGCAGGGGGCGGCCACCTGGCGTGCCCTGTGGGACCTGCGCGCGGTGCTGGAGAACTGACGGATGAGCGAGTCGACCACCCCTGAGCCGCGGTCCACCACCGAGCTGCCGGCAGCCGCCGGTGCACCGGCCGTTCCCCCGGCGCAGGGCCCGGCGGCCGGGCCCGCCACCCCGGAAGCAGCGGTGGCGGCCCTCGCGGCGACCGGACCCGGGGTGCCGTTCCTGATCGGGGTACGCCACCACGCACCCTCGCTGGCGGCCGCCCTCCCGGCGCTGCTGGACGCGGCGGCCCCCGACGTCCTCCTCGTCGAACTGCCCGCCGAATTCCAGCCCTGGCTGGACTGGCTCGCCCACGAGGAGACAGAGGCCCCGGTGGCGCTGGCCGCCGTGCCCGCGGACGGGCCCGGTGCGACAGGCGAACGGGAGCCGGCCTTCTACCCGTTCGCGGACTTCTCGCCCGAACTGGTCGCTCTGCGCTGGGCGGCGAGAAACGGGGTTCCGGCTGTGGCCTGCGATCTGCCACTGGCCGACCGGGCGTGGGCGGGGAGCGGTCCGGACGCCCCCGCCCCCGCCCCCGGCGCCGGCTCCGTACCCGTACCCGTACCCGGGGAAGGGCACGGGCTGTCCGCCGCGCTCCGGGCCCGCCTCACCGGCCGACCCGGCGACGACCTGTGGGACCGGCTGGTGGAGGCACTCGCGCCCGGTTCGACGCCCGAGGCGCTCCGCCGTGCCGCCCTGCTCACCGGCTGGGCGCTGCGCCGCGAGGCCGAGGCGGGGGGCGGGGTGCACGGGACGGACCTGGTGCGCGAGGCGTGTATGCGCGGACATCTCGCCGAGGCCCTGGCGGGCGGGCGGCGGCCCGCCGTGGTGGTGGGAGCCTTCCACACCCCGGCGCTGCTGCCGTCCGCCGCCGGCGGATCCGCGCCGGCCGCGTCCGAACCGGGGGCGTCCGAACCGTCGGCGTCCGATCCGTCGGCGTCCGATCCGTCGGCGGAGGGCCACGTGAACGACGCCGCCCCGGCAGCGGCGGTCACGGTCTCCCTCGTCCCGTACACATACCCGTTGCTCGACTCACGGTCCGGCTACCCGGCCGGCATCCGCGATCCGGAGTGGCAGCACACGGTCCTGGACGCCGCCGGGAGCCCGGCCGCGCTGCACGAGGCGCTGATCCGCACCGCGGTACGCATCTGCGTCGTCCTGCGCGAACAGGGCCACCCCTACGGCCCGGCGGACGCCCGGGAGGTCGTCAGGGTGGCGGGTGACCTGGCCCGCCTGCGCGGCCTGCCCGCCCCGGGCCGCGGTGAACTCCAGGAAGCCGTGCAGACGGTGCTGGGGCGCGGCGAGACCTACGGCACGGGCCGCGCGGTCGCCCGGGCCCTCGAACACGTACTCGTCGGAGTCCGCACCGGACGGCCCACGCGCGCCGCTCCGCGCAGCGGGCTGGGCCCCGCCGTCGAGACCGAGACCGCGGCACTCTCCCTCCCGGGCCCGGAGGACGCGCACGAGAAGACACCGCGCGACCTCCGGCTCGACCCTGCGCGCTCCCCCCTGGACCGGCGCCGCGAACTGCTGCTGCGCAGGCTGACGGTGTGCGGCATCGCCTACGCGCAGGAGCAGGAGGTGACCGGCGCGGCGGGCGCGGAAGGACTCACGACGCGCTGGCAGGTGCGGTGGACCCCGGCGACGGCCGCGACGCTCACCGCGGCAGGGGCCCGCGGCGTCACCCCGGCCCAGGCCGCCGAGGGCGTGCTGCGGCAGCGGCACGCGGCCGAGCGCGCGGACGGCGGCCCGACGGCCGCCCAGGTCATCCGCGGCCTCACGGAGGCCGCCGGGTGCGGGCTCCCCGCCCTGGCCGACGAACGGCTGACGGAACTGGCTGCCGTACTTCCCGCGAGCGGCACGCTTCCCGAACTCCTGGCCGGGCTCGACCTGCTGGACCGCGTCGACGCCGGCCACCTTCCGGGCCTGGCCGCGCCCGACGGCCCCGCGGCCCCGGAGGCCACCGCCTCCGCCCGCGCCGCCCGCACCGCGCGCGCGGCCGAACTCCTGACCTCGGCTGCGGTCCGCCAGGTCGACGGCCTGACCGGCTCCGAGGAGCCCGAGGACGCCCGGGCGCTGCTCGAACTGGCCCAGCGGGCCGATCGGGTGGGCGGCATCCGGCTCGCCGGCGCCCTCGCCCGGCTGGCCGCCGACGGCACCCCGCTGATTGCCGCGGCCGCCGGAGCGGTCAGGGTGCTCACGGGCCACGAAGAGGCCGGCGCCTTCGGGGTGCGCGTCGCCTCCTGGGTGGACGGAGCCGTGGACGGCGGCTCCCGGGCCGCGCTCACCGCCCGCCTCACCGGCGTCCTGACGGTGGCGGGCCCGCTCCTGACCGTCGGCGCCGGCGCCCTGGACCCGTTGCTGCACCGGGTCGTCGAGCTGGACGACACCGCCTTCCTGGCCCGGCTGCCGGCCCTTCGCGGTGGCTTCGACACCCTGAGCCCGGCTGCCCGGGACCGGTTGCTGGACACCGTCGAGGAACGGCTGGGCGAACGGGTGGGCACCCTCGACGCGGACGACCCGGCGGAACTGGCCCGCCGAACGGCCGCCGACCTCGCGGCCCGCGAGCTGCTGACCGGACTCGGCCTGCCCGTCCCGCCCCCCGCGCACGACGACGGATTCCCACCGCCGTCCGGCCACCCCGCCGGCACGCGTCCCGCCGGCACAGCCGCCACCGCACCCTCCACCGGGGCCGCCCCCGCACGGACCCTCGGGCCCGCCGACCGGTGGCGGCTCGTGCTCGGCCGGCGTCCCGGCCGGCTGCCCCCCGGTGCAGCCCGCCTGGCGACCGCTCTGGACGAGCTCTACGGCACGGGACGCGGCGAGGGTTCCCGCAGCGGCCTGCCCGGCCACGGTGGCGGCTCCGGAGCGCGCGGCGGCCGGGAACCGTCGTTCCCCGGCGTCCGCGAGTGGTCCGAGGAACTGGCCGCGCTGTTCGGCCCCGGCATCCGGGAGGAGGTCCTCGCCGCCGCGGCCGCGACAGGCCGGCAGGACGTCCTCGCCGAACTCGACCCGGCGGCCGCCACCCCCTCCGTGGAGCTGCTCAGGACGATCCTGCAGTACGCCGGCGGCCTGCCCGAAGCCCGCCTCGCGGCGCTCCGGCCCCTGGTCCGCCACCTGGTCGACGAGCTGACCCGGCAGCTGGCCACCCGGCTGCGCCCCGCCCTCACCGGCACGGTGTCGGCCCGGCCCACCCGCCGCCCCGGCGGTCGGCTGGACCTGGCGCGCACACTGCGTGCCAACCTGGCCACCGCCCGCCGGACGGCCGGCGGAAAGGTCCAGGTGGTCCCCGAGAAGCCGGTTTTCCGCAGTCGCGTGCGCCGGTCGGCCGACTGGCGCCTGATCCTGGTCACCGACGTCTCCGGATCCATGGAGGCATCCACCATCTGGTCGGCGCTGACCGCCTCCGTACTCGCCGGCGTACCGACCCTGAGCACTCACTTCCTGGCCTTCTCCACGGAGGTCGTCGACCTCACCGGCCATGTGCACGATCCCCTCTCCCTCCTGCTGGAGGTGAGCGTGGGCGGCGGCACGCACATCGCCGCCGGACTGCGGCACGCCCGCAGCCTGATCACGGTGCCCGCCCGCACCCTCGTCGTCGTCGTCAGCGACTTCGAGGAGGGCGCGCCGCTCGGCGGACTGCTGGCCGAGGTGCGGGCCCTGGTGAACACCGGCTGCCACCTCCTCGGGTGCGCGAGCCTCGACGACGCCGGCCGGCCCCGCTACTCGACGGGCGTCGCCGGCATGCTCGTGGCCGCCGGCATGCCCGTGGCGGCACTCAGCCCACTCGAACTGGCCCGCTGGATAGGGGAGAAGACCGCGTGACCGCCACCCAGTTGCCACCCGTCGCGCCGGAGGTCACCGCCACTCTGGTGGAGGGCCTCTCGCCCCGGCTGCGCAAGCGGCTGGACGCGACGGCCGCCAAGCTCGGCGCCCTCCCGACGCAGCGTGCCGGGGACACGGTGACGATCGCGCTCGACGACGAGACCGAGTTGCGCCTGCACGCCCCGGGCGGCGTGGTGGTGACGGCGGACGCCATCGCCTGCGGTTGCCTCCTCGCCCCGGCGTGCGTCCACCGCGCGGCCGCCGCCTGCGCCGCCCCCACGGCGGACCCGGCACCGGAGGTCGGCCGGGCCGCCCAGGAGATCCCCGAGCCCGCCCCCGCAACGGGCCCCGCACCCACCCCCGACTCCGCCTCCCCGCCCGAAGTGGCGAGCCCGGCCCAGCGGGCCGCGGCCGGCGCCCTGTGGGCGGCGGGCACCGCCGTGCTGGAGGCCGGTGTCGACGGGGCCGGCGCCGTCACCCAGTCGGCCCTCCTCCGTGCCGCCCACACCGCTCGGCTCCAGCACCTGCCGCGCGCCGCGGGCGCCGCGCTGTCCGTCGTCACACTGCTGCGCGCGGCCCGCGCCGGGGACCCGGCCTACCGCACCGCCGACCTGGTCACGGCCCTGACCGAGCTTCTGGACACCGCACGCCGGGTGGGGACGGCGTCCGGGGCCGAGCTGGCCGCCGTCAAGGGCCGCGCGCGCCGCCCGTACAGCCCGGACGGCTCGCTGCGCCTGTACGGCCTGTTCACCGAACCCGTGGTCACCGACTCGGGGCACGGCGGCGTCCGCACCTGGGTCGCCGGAACCGACGGCCGCCTCTGCACGGTCGACGACGTGGCGCCCGGAGGTGTCGGGCGCGCCCTGGGCGTGGCCGACCGGGCCGTACGCCTGGGGGACAGCGCGCTCACCCACCGGGAGCTGGGCCGGGCCGGCCTGGCGGTCTCGGGGGCGACGGTCTCCCCGGACGGCAGGCTGGGCGCCGGCAAGGGCGTCAAGGCCGTCACCGCCCGGGGCGCCGCGTGGACGGAGCAGCCGCTCGCCGCCCTGTGGGAGACGCCGCCGTCCGAACAGGCCGCCCGCGCCCTGCGATCCACCTCCCGCGACGCGGACCAGGACGGGGGCGGCAGCGACCTGCTCTTCCTCGACGTCGAACTCCTCGGCCCCGTACGGGAGTCGGGCGGCACCTGCCTGCTCGCGCTGGGGACGGGAGGCATTCCCGTCCGGCTCACCGCCGCCGGCGACGACCCCGCGCTGGCCCACCGCGACAACCTGATGCTGCTGGCCACGGCGCCGGGGACACGGCTGAGGATCATCGGCCGCCTGGTGCCCGCCCCGCACCCCCGGCTCACCCTCCTCGCCTGCTCGCACCCCACCGGCGAGGGCACGATCGACCTCGGCCTCGACCGCCTGCGCCGCGCCGACCTCCCGGGCGCGGCTGCCCCCGTGCACCCCGCCCCACCACAGCACGAGGAGTCCGGCGCCCACTCACCCCTGTACCTCCTGGAGCGCCGCGTCGAACAGACGGTCCTGGCGGGCCGCGCCGCCCTCGGCATGCTCGGCGACGTCACCGCCGAAACCGGCCGCATCCGCCGCGCGGGCCTCCCCACGGCAGCCGGGCTCCTCACCGCCCTGTGCACCTCGGCGGCCCAGCGCGAACGCGACCACTTCGGCCGCCTCCTCCCCGCCGACACCGATGGATTCGCCACCTACTGGCTCAGCGCCGCCCGTTACACGGCCGCCGTGACCGAAGCCCTGTGCGCGGCAGCCTGGGAACCGGCGTAGCCGGGGCCGGCCGCAGCGCCACCCGTCCCGGACCAGGAGCCGGAACGGGCCCGGGCGCGCGAGCCGCGTCTCCCCCGGCGGCGTCAGCACCCGCCGCCCAGGACGCCACGCGGCAGAACACCCCGGCGATCCCGACCGACCGGCCCGACCGGGTGCCACACCATGACCGCGTCCTGGACGTGGCGACCGCCGAGGACGGCGCCGTCTCCGAGATGGCGTTCGTGTCGAGGACGATCACCCGAAGTCCACCGATCGCGCGGAATCCCTGCGCCCAGGGATCGGCAACGCGTCGACGCCCCCGACCTCGCGAGCGGCCCGCAGGAGCGCGAGCCCGGCATGCGGCCGGGACGCGGCACGCGTGAGGATGTCCCGGACCTCGGCCTCCACGGAGAGCCCGTGCGGGCCGAGAGCGCAAAAAGGCCCCGCCGCCCACCCCGTGGGAAACGGGGGGGACGGCGGGGCCGGGGGCGGTCAGCTGATCGCGGCCGCCAGGTCGGGCAGCAGCTTCGCCGCGTTGGGAGTGCCGAGGCCCGTGACCGGGTCCCAGCCGGGACCGGCGGAGTAGCCGGGGACGGTCGGGTCGGTCTGGTTGTTGCCCACCGTCACGTCGTTGAAGTCCGCCGCGTACGTCGCGGGGTTGGCGCCGAGCCGGTACAGGGCGGCGTTGATCGGGCCGAGGCCGCCGCCGTGGATCTGGTCGGCGATCGCGACAAGGCCGGCCCACTCCGGGCAGGCGAGCGAGGTGCCGCCGATGTCGTACCAGCCGGTACTGCACGGGCTGGTACCGCACTTCAGGCCGCCCTGGCCGTCCGGCGGCAGGCTGAGGAACACCAGGGCGCCCGTGCCGGGAGCGGCCTGCAGGCCGATGTCGGGGACACCGCGCATCGTGCCGATGGCGGTGCTGCCGGCCGGGAGGGCGCCGCTCTGGAAGTCCGGCTTGGCGAAGACGTGGCTGTAGCCGCCGCCGGAGCCGACCCACGCGGTCTCCGCCTGGCCGGGCGTGGTGCGGCAGGCGGCCGCGGACGTGCTGTCGACGACGCGCGAGGTGGTGTTCTGGGGGGCGGTGCACAGGTTCGTGCCGCCCACGCCGGTCACCAGCGGATCGGAGGCCGGCCACTCGACGGTCGGGTACGGGAGGTCGCTGCCGCCCTTGCCGACCGGCGACTTCACGGAGTTGGCGGTGCCGCCGTCACCGGAGGAGCCGAGGACGGTGACGCCGTTCGCGGCCGCGTCCTGGAAGGCGTACCGCAGGGACTCCAGGGAGTTCGCGTTGTGGAAGGCCTCCTCGGACGAGGCGAAGGACTGGGAGATGACCGTGGCCAGGTGGTTCTTCACCACGTAGTCCTCGGCTGCCATCAGCTGCGGGAAGCCCTGCACGCCGAGGGTCTCGGCGGTCGGGGTGGTGACCAGCAGGATGTTCGCGCCGGGCGCCATGGCGTGGGCCGTCTCGACGTCGAGCGCCACCTCCAGGGCCCAGGCGCTCTTGTCCTCCTGCCCGGTGCCCTTGCTGGTGGGCGGCGGCGCCTTGGTGGCGGGGCTGCCCTGGACGTGCAGTTCGCTGAAGGTCGGCATGCCCGGCGCGCACGTCACGCCTTCCTCGCCGCACATGGGCGCCACACCGAACGCCTGGTCGAAGACGTGCAGGTCGTGGGCCATCGTGTCGCTGCCGTACGCGTCGATGATCGCGATCGTCTGGCCGCGGCCGTCGAGCCCCTGCGCGTGCAGCGGACCCACGTTGTACGACGCGCGGATCGCCTGGGGCGAGAAGCAACTGCGGTTGACCGATGCGCACTGAGCCTGGGTCGGCGGGGTGTCGCTGGTCGTGAGCTGGGTGAAGTCCGCCACGGCCGGCCTGACGTGTGGAAAGGCGGCCTGGGCCGTGGCCGGCACCGCGAGGGTGCCCGCCGCGGCAAGGGCGAATATCCCCGCCCCTGTGGTGAGCCAACGTTTGACGGTTTGTGCCATTCTTGTCGGTCCTTCCGGGGAACAGCCGGAATGCTTCGGAGAAGATCATGTGTCCGCGTTGGCGGGAGATGGGGGGATCGCGTGACACAACCGGTGGTGCGGACGGCCAGAGCGTAGTGTCGGCGTACCTCGCGGACAAGGGGTGGCACCACTCGGCGTGGTGGCAGTCCTCCCGGGGTAGGCGGGGAAACGGAGCGGGTCGTACCGGCGTCAGTGCCCACCGGTCGCGTCGCCGTCGTCCGGGAACACGAGGAGAGGTCCCTGCCCGACGGGCGGCAGCCCGCGCGGTGACGGCCGGCACGCTCGCCGAGGGACCGGTCCCGCGTGCACCATGGGCGCATGGCGGTGACGAGTGCGGTGATCGGCCGGTCGCCGGAAAAGGCCGGGACGGCCTCCAGCAGTTTGTGCGACCTGTTCGGCCTGGAGCGGTTGCGCCCGCGCCCGCGGCAGTCGCCGGGGCGGATGCGTGCCTCGGCCGACTGACCACACCAGCAGCGCCGTAGGGCGCCCACCGGGGTGCCGGGACGGGCATCATGGGCCGGCAACCACCCGCACGCCACAGGAGGGGGCCGGATGAACCCGGGGCTGACCGTGGAGGAGCACCAAGAGCTGGCCTCGGCGCTCTCCGGTGTTCGGGCAGAGCTGCAGAAGCGGAGTGCCCAGCTCGCCGCGGCCTACCCGGACGCGGGACCGGAGGCCGTGCCGGAGCATCTGCTGACGGAGGCCCTGAGGATCCTCGAGTCCGTGCGATACGAACTCGACGCCATCGTGGGCCGCGAGCATCCGGATGACGACACGCGTGAGGTCTACTACCCGGGAGACGGGCAGGGGGAGACCTGGCGCCCGATCAGGCGCCCGTAGTCCGCCGGACCGATCACGACCGGGTGGGGTCGCTCTCCACTCGCGGCTGTCCTCACCGGCCACGAGGGCTTCCGGCCCACCGCAGGAGTGGCCCGCGGTGGCACCTCGGCCTGGGTTGCCGTCGGGGTGGCGGCTGCGGGCGGGGACGGGCGCCCGGCGAAGCCCCGGGCCCTGCGCACCCTTGCCGGATGCCAGGGCCCGTGCTCCTCGGCGCCACGTCGGTCACTGAGGCGTCATCCGCGCGGCGACAGCTTCAGGATGATGTACTCGTAGGCCTGGCTGTTCGGCGCGGGGTTGATGTACGGGTCCGCCTCGGTGGGCCAGCCGGCGAAGTGGGTGTCGTTGTACTCGTACCAGGCAGCGCCGTAGAAGAGGGGGACGGCGGGCACGTCCTCGGACATGATCTTCTGCAGCGTGTTGAGCGCCGCCTGCTCGGCGGCCGGGTCGGCGGCCGTCTCGAAGGCCTTCACCGCGTCCGTCGACTTCTTCGGGTCGTACTTGCTGAAGTCGCCCGCCGCGACCTTGCCGGTCTCGGCGCCCATCCGCGGGTCCAGCACGTACTGCAGCCGCTGGTACGGGGTGTTGCCCTGGCCCCAGTGGATCGCGGCGTCGTACTTGCCGGTGGTGATGGCGGTGTTCCAGCTGTTGAAGTCGAACGCGCCGTTGGCGCTGACCTCGAAGCCCTGGGCGTTGAGGTCCTTGGCGATCGCCTGCGCCCCGCACCAGTAGTCGGTGAAGGAGTTCGGGTCGATGACCGTGAACTTGATCTTCTGGCCGTCCTTGGTCCACTTGCCGCCGGTCTTCGTCCATCCTGCCCCGCTCAGCAGCGAGTCGACCTTGGCGGAGTCGGCCGCCGGCTTCAGGTCGTTCTTGAGCGAGGGCTCCAGCGCCTTCTCGTCGGTGGGCAGCAGCAGACCGCCGGAGGAGGTCGCGGGCAGCGCGTAGTCGGTCTCGCACTGGCTGGCGTACGACTGGCGGTTCATGGCCGCGCTGATCGCCTGGCGGACCGCCGGGTCGGCCAGCGCCGGAGCGGTGCTGCTCTTGGTGTTGAGGAAGAGCGCGGCGGTGTTGGCCGCCGGGAAGTACGGCGCGCCGTTCTGGAACAGGTGGTGGTGCTGGGGGTCCTTGGCGACGAAGGTGCCCTGGACGTTGCTGATGTTGTTGCCGGTGAGGTCGATCTGGCCGGAGCTCAGCGCCAGGGTCGCCGCGTCGTTGGTCGCGTACGCCGGGAAGGAGATCCGCTTGACCTTCGGCGTCTCACGGAACTTCGGGTTCACCTTGAAGGTGATGTTCTGGGCGGTGAACTTGTCCAGCAGGTAGGGGCCGGTGCCGACGAGCTGGTCGGCCTTGATCACCGCGGTGGCGGGCTCCTTGACGCCCTCCCAGATGTGCTTGGGCACGATGAGCTGGTTGGCGATGCCGACGAAGTTGGCCTTCTGCGGGCCGTCGAACTTCATCACCACAGTGGTGGCGTCCGGCGTCTCGATCGAGGTGGGCAGCGGCGCGCCCCCGCTGTTGGCCGCCGGGTTCGCCTTCAGCATCTCGAAGGTGAACTTGACGTCGTCCGAGGTGAAGGGCTTGCCGTCGCTGAAGACGATCCCCGGCTGGAGGGTCAGCTTCAGCGACGTGTTGCCGTTCGACCACTCGTAGCCCTTGGCCAGCCACGGAATCGGCGGCTGTTCGGGCCTGAGGCTGTTGATCTGGAACAGCGGCTCCCACACCAGCGAGCGGGCGTTCTCGACGCTGACGAAGGAGTTGCTGTCGAACGGGTTGTAGTTCTCCGTGAAGGACGGGACCGGGTTGGACTCCACCACCAGGGTGGCGTCCTTGGAGCCCTTGCCGGAGTCCTTCGCATTCGAGTGGGAGGAGTCGGTGCAGGCGGTCATGCCGAGGCCGATCGTCGCTGCCAGGGCGACGAATCTCAGAGCGGTGGTACGGCTCATCGTGACGTGATCCTTCTCTGTCGACGCAGACGCAAATGCGGACGCCGATGTCCGGGGGACACGCGTCCGTCGGATGTGGACGGGACGGGTGGGCGCCGTACGCGGGTGTACGGGGTCGGTGGGTGCCACGAGCGCGGCCGCCGTCATTCGGCGGCGGCACCCTCGGCGGGCCGCGGTCCGGGCCGGTGGTCCGGGCTCAGCAGCCAGCAGGAGGCGACCTGGTCGGGTCCGGCCGGAAGCGCCGGCGGTGCGGTCTGCGAGCAGACCGGCATGGCGAGCGGACAGCGCGGATGGAACCGGCAGCCGCTCGGCGGGTCGATCAGGCTCGGGGGGGCGCCCCTGCCGCGCAGGACGACCGGACGGTCCCGGTCCGGGTCGGGCGCCGCGCTGAGCAGCAGTTGGGTGTACGGGTGCGCGGGCGCGTCGGTGATCTGGACCGCCGGCCCGGACTCCACGACCTCCCCCGCGTACATCACCACCACGGTGTCCGCCAGGTAGCGGGCCGAGGCGATGTCGTGGGTGACGTAGAGGATCGCCAGCCGCTCCCGCTCCCGCAGTTCGTCGAGCAGGTTGAGTACGCCCAGGCGGATCGAGACGTCCAGCATGGAAACCGGTTCGTCGGCCAGCAGCACCCGCGGGCGCACCGCAAGGCCGCGTGCGACGGCCACACGCTGTCGCTGCCCGCCGGACAGCTCGTGCGGGAACTTGTCGATGTAGCGGTCGGCCGGGCTGAGGCTGACCTTCTCCAGCAGCTCCTTCGCCAGGGCGTCGAGTTCGGCCTTGGCCGGCTTGCGGTGCAGCTTCAGCGGCCGCTCCAGGTGGTAGCGAATCCGGTGCACGGCGTTGAGCGAGGAGAACGGGTCCTGCAGCACCAGATGGACCTGGCTGGTATACGCGCGGCGTGCCCTGGCGGAGCGGCCGACGGGCTCGCCGTCGAGCAGCAGCTCGCCGGAGGTGGGGGTGATCAACTGGGTGAGCAGCCGCGACAGCGTGGACTTGCCCGAGCCCGACTCGCCGACCACCGCCGTCACGGTGGCCTCGGGCAGCACCAGCGAGATGTCCTCCACGGCGTGCACCACCCGGTTGCGGCGCAGGCCCTCGTGCACAGGGAAGTGCTTGGTCAGGTTGCGGGCCTCCAGCGCGGGCACGCCGGGGCGCTTGGGCCCGTGCACCACGCGCGGGATGGTGGCGGCGGCCGTGCCGGCGGGGGCTTGCGGGGCGGTCACAGGGCACTCCCAGTGGATCGGGCCAGCGGTGCCGGCAGGTCGTTGCCGTCCGCGTGCAGCCAGCAGGCGGCAAGCCGCCCCGCGGAGTCGCCGGCCAGGGCCGCCGTGGGCGGGAACTCCTCGCGGCACCGGTCGAGCGCGTACGGGCAACGCGGGTGGAAGGAGCAGCCGGTGGGCAGTGCGGTCAGCGACGGCGGCGCCCCGGGGATGCCCTCCATCCGCACCCGCTCGCCGTGCAGCGCGGGAAAGGAGTTGAGCAGCCCGAGCGTGTACGGGTGCCGGGGGCCGCGGAACAGCTCGCGGGCAGGTCCGTGCTCGAGGATGCGCCCGGCGTACATGATCGCGATGGTGTCGGCCAGTTCGATCAGCAGCGACAGGTCGTGGGTGATGAAGACGACGGCGAAGCCCAGGCGGTCCTTGAGCAGCATCAGCTCGTTGAGGATCTCCCGCTGGGTGACGACGTCGAGCGCCGTCGTCGGCTCGTCCATGATCACGACCTCGGGGTCGAGGACCAGCGCCATCGCGATCATGACCCGCTGCCGCATACCGCCGGACAGCTCGTGCGGATAGCTGCGCAGGCGGTCCTCGCTGATGCCGACGAGGTCCAGCAGCTCGATCGCCCGCTGCCTGCGCTGCTCGGCGGTCATCTCGCGCCGGTGCGCCCTGAGCGCGTCGGTGAGCTGCGCGTCGATCCTCGCCACCGGGTTCAGGGCGTGCATCGCGCTCTGGAAGACCACGGAGATCTGGCTCCAGCGCACCCTTCGCAGTTCGGCGGGGCCGGCCGCCAGCAGGTCCAGGGAGACGTCCCTGCCGGTGAAGCGGACGTCGCCACCGGTGATGACGCCCGGCGCGCGCAGGAGCCTGGTGATCGCGTAGGCGAGGGTGGACTTGCCCGAGCCGGACTCGCCGGCCAGCCCGAGGACCTCACCCCTTCGCAGCACCATGGAGGCGTCGGTGACGGCGCGGACGCCGTCTGCCCCCAGTCCGTAGTCGACGCACAGGTCGCGGACTTCGAGAATCGGATCGCCGGTCACGGCTGAGCCTCCATCCGGTGCGGTGCCGGCCCCGCGCCGGGCTCGGACTTGGTCGTGGTCTCGGACGCGGAGCCCTCGGGGCCGGCCTGGCCGCCGTCTGCGGCGGGCACCTGCCCGGCGGAACGCAGCACCGGGGTCAGGCCCAGCGTGAAGCGGACCCTGTCGCGGCGGCCGGTGCGGGCGGACGCCAGCCGCGGGTTGGTGACCTCGTCGATGCCGAAGTTGATCAGCGCCAGCGCGATGCCGACCAGGGCGACTGCCAGCGCCGGCGGGAGGTACCACCACCAGTAGCCGTTGATCGCCGCCCCGGACCCCTGGGCCTCGTTGAGTACGGTGCCCCAGGTGACCGACGCCGGGCTGATCACGCCGAGCCAGGCCAGTGCGGTGTACGTGCCGATGCCGTAGATCACGGTGAAGATGAAGGCGGAGGCGAGGATCGGCAGCAGGTTGGGGACGACCTCGAAGAGGATGATCCGCCAGGTGCGCTCGCCGATCACCCTGGCCGATTCGACGTAGTCCTGGCTGCGCATGGCCATGGTCTGCGCACGCAGCACCCGCGCACCCCAGGCCCATGCGGTGAGCGCGATCACCGAGCCGATCAGCAGCGGGTTCGAGGTGTCCTCCGGCGGCAGCGGCTTCATGATGACCATGAGGATCAGCAGGCCGGGCAGCGCCAGGAAGATGTTGGTCAGCGCGGACAGCACCTCGTCGGCGACGCCGCCGAGGAAGCCCGCCGTCACGCCGACCAGCACGGACAGCACGTTGGCCAGCGCGCCCGCCAGGAAGGAGATCAGCAGGGTGTCGCGGCCGCCGGCCAACAGGCGTGAGAACAGGTCGTGCTGCTGCTGGTCGGTGCCCAACCAGTGCGCACCGGACGGCCCCAGCGGCAGGCCGCTGCTGCGGTTGGCCTGCCAGTCGGGCGAGTGCGGCGCGATCAGCGGGCCGAGGAGGGCCACCAGCACCAGCACGAGCAGCAGCAGCAGGCCGATGGCCACCTTGCGGGAGCGGAGCATACTGGGCATCGCTCAGGCCTCCTTGCGGGAGCGGGGGTCGAGGGCGACGTAGGCGATGTCCGCGATCAGGTTCACGGCCAGCACGGTGAGGACGACGACGAGCAGGATTCCCTGCAGCAGCGGGAAATCGCCGGTGAGGATGGCCTGGTAGATCTGCCAGCCGACGCCCGGATAGGTGAAGACGATCTCGGTCACCAGCGAACCGGTGACCACCAGGCTGATCGACAGCCCGAAGTTGGCGATGGTCGGCAGGAGTGCGTTGCGGGCTGCGACGGCGGCCACCCGCCACTGCGGCAGGCCCTTGGCAGCGGCGACCAGGACGTAGTCCTCGTCCATCGTGGTGATCATCAGGTTGCGCATGCCGACCACCCAGCCGGCCAGCGAGGCGAGCACCACCGTCAGCACCGGCAGGGCGGCGTGCTCCACCACGCTGGTGACGAACGGTCCGTTCCAGCCGGGCGTCAGGTCGGAGTCCCGGCCGATGTCGTAGCCGTTCTGGTAAGGGAAGAGGCCGCCGAAGAAGCCCAGTGTCATCATCACCAGGAACGCCAGGATGAAGTAGGGCACCGACTGGAAGAAGGTCGTGGCCGGCAGCAGGCTGTCCAGCAGCCCGTTGCGCTTCCAGCCGATGACGATCCCGCCCACCGTGCCGATCAGGAAGGCCAGCACGGTCGCGGTGCCCACCAGGCCGAGCGTCCACGGGAGGGTGTTGCCCAGGATCGTCGACACCGGCGCGGACTGCGAGGTGGAGACGCCCAGGTCGCCGCGGAGCAGATGGCTCAGGTAGGTGAGGAACTGCGACGGCATGCTCTGGTCGCCCGCGCCGTACTGCGCCTCCAGCGCCTTCATCGCGTCCGGGTCGAGGTTGGCCGAGCGCAGCTTGGACAGCACGTTCTGGAGCGCGCTGCCGGGCAGCAGCCTGGCCAGGAAGAAGTTGACGGTCACCGCCGCGAAGCCGGCCAGCGCGTAGAAGCCGAGGCGGCGGACTATCGTTCGCATGGGGGCTTCTCTCCTTCAGCGCGTTCTGCTGGTCGGCACGGTCCGGCAGGGCGGTCCTGCGGGCGGTGCGGAGATGTCGGCTCTGGTCATCGGTGGGGGGCCTCAATGTTTCGGGCGCCGGGCTGCGGACTGACACGCTGTGGTCAGCCAGGGGCCGGGCGGTGTGGGAGCGCCTGCCGGCAGTGGGCCCGGCAGGCGCTGGGGTCGAGAGGGCTCGGCGCGGCGGCGAGGGCTATCCCACCGCCGCCGGGCGGCGCACGGTCACGGGAGCCGGGAGATACCGTTGCGGCGGATGGCCCGTGCGTACCAGTGCGCGCTCGCCTTCGGAGTGCGGCACTGCGACGGGAAGTCCACGTAGACCAGGCCGAAGCGCTTGGCGTAGCCGTAGGCCCACTCGAAGTTGTCCAGCAGCGACCAGGCGAAGTAGCCGGAGACCGGGACACCGGCCTCGATCGCCTGGTGCACCGCGCCCAGGTGCTGGTGGAGGTAGGCAATCCGGTCGGTGTCGTTGACCTCCCCCTCGGGCGGGCGGTAGTCCTCGCAGGCCATACCGTTCTCGGTGATCACGACGGGCAGGTCCGGGTGGTCCTGGTGCACCCGGTCGATCAGGTCGCGCAGGCCGGTGGCGTCGATGCTCCACTGCATCGCGGTCAGCTCGCCGGGCGGCTGGTGGAAGGCCACGTCCTCGGCGCCGGGCCACGGCGAGTGGTCGCCCCCGCCGTGCGCGTCCTCGCGGACGCCGCCACCCGCGGAGACCACCGCCGGGGTGTAGTAGTTGATGCCGAGCTGGTCGATCGGGGCGGCAGCGGCCTCCAGGTCACCGGGGCGCACGAGGTCGTCCCAGTCCACCAGGTGCGCGGTGTCCTGGAGCAGGTCCGGGTCGTACGCGCCGCGCAGCATCGGGCCGAGGAAGATCCGGTTGCCGACCGCGTCGATCCGGCGGGCGGCCTCCAGGTCCTCCGGCTCGCCGGTGAGCGCCCGGACCTGGTGCAGGTTGAGCGCCACCGACAGCCGGGCGGTGCGCGGGAGTACGTCGCGCAGCGCGGCCGTACCGAGTCCGTGCGCCAGGTTGAGATGGTGCGCCGCCCGCAGCGAGTCGCCCGCGTCCGTGCGGCCGGGGGCGTGCACACCGGAGGCATAGCCGAGGAAGGCCGAGCACCAGGGCTCGTTCAGCGTGGTCCAGTGGGACACCCGGTCGCCCAGGGCCCGGGCCGTCAGCAGGGCGTAGTCGGCGAAGCGCTGAGCTGTGTCGCGGCGCGGCCAGCCACCGGTGTCCTCGAGGTCCTGCGGCAGGTCCCAGTGGTAGAGGGTGGCCAGCGGGGTGATCCCGGCCTCCAGCAACTCGTCCACCAGACGCCGGTAGAAGTCCAGGCCTCGCTCGACCGCCGGACCCCGCCCGGTCGGCTGGACCCGGGGCCAGGCGATCGAGAAACGGTAGGCGTTCAGGCCCATGTCCTTCATCAGCGCGACGTCCTCGCGCCAGCGGTGGTAGTGGTCGGCGGCCACTGCACCGGTGTCGCCCCGGTGGACCTTGCCGGGCGTCGCGCAGAATGTGTCCCAGATGGAGGCGCTGCGCCCGTCCTCGTTCGCCCCGCCCTCGATCTGGTAGGCGGAGGTGGCGCTGCCCCAGAGGAAGCCCTCGGGGAAGCGGCGGAAGTCCTCGGCGGCCGCCGCATCGGCGACGGGCGCCGAAGGATCGGCCTGTCGGGCCTGGACAAAGGTCATGTGGGAGCGCTTCCATGATGACGCACGTCGCAGAGTCGCGAAGTGTCGCTCGGACGGGTGAGTGAACTGCCTTCAAGGGCACGACGAGGGTCTGGGGACCCTGGAACTGGGAGCGCTTCCAGCGCCGCGTCGGAAGTTTCCGGCGCGCAACGCCCAGGTGTCAAGGGTGGTGACTGGAATAATCCGGGAGCGCTTCCAGTCCCCTGCGGCAGCGCCTTGCGACGTGCGGAAGGTGGCGGCCCGAAGGGCCGCTTCGGGGCATGACCAAGCCCCCGAAGCGGCCCTCACCCCGGCCGCGCTCCAGGTGGTGTCCGACGAATCCCGTCTGCCTAGCGGGGAGCCGGGGAGGGCGCGGGAGCGGACTGCCGCACCACCAGCCGAGTCGGCAGGATCAGCGGGCTCGGGTCGTTCCCGTCGATGGCACCGACCAGCATCCGCGCCATCTCGCGCCCCAGCGCCCTGACCGGCTGGTGGACGGTCGTCAGCGGCGGATCGGTGTGCCGGGCACTGGCCAGGTCGTTGAACCCGATCACCGCCACGTCCTCCGGCACCCGCCGCCCCCGGCGGCGCAGCGTCCGCAGGGCTCCGATCGCCATCCCGTCAGAGGCGGCGAACACCGCGTCCAACTGCGGGTGTGCATCCAGGAGTTGCTCCATGGCCTCGACACCCCCCTCCTCCTGGAAGTCACCGGAGGCGACGTCCAGGAGCGGGATGCCGGCCAGCATCAACCCCTCGCTGAAGCCCTGCTCGCGGGCGACCGAGACGTGGGTGTCCACCTGGCCGGTGATCATCACGGGCATGGTCCTGCCGGTGCGCGCGAAATGCTCGGCAGCCAGCCTGGCCCCACCCCTGTTGTCGGCGTCCACGTACCGGCGCGGCTCACCGGTCAGCGGCAGACCGCCGAAGACCACGGGGATGCCGGACTCCTCGCCCAGGCGGCCCAGCGGGTCGTCCCCGCGCAGCGCCATCATCATGATGCCGTCCGCCCGTCGGGAGCGGACCATCCTCTCGAGGCGGTCGCGACCGCGGCGGGTGTTCGCCAGCACCAGGAGCAACTCCAGGTCGGTCTGCTCCAGGGCGGCGCTCACGCCCAGGACGACCTCGGCGAAGAAGGGGTCGGCGAACAGCCCGTCCTCGTCGCTGGAAGCCGCCAGCACCACGGCGCCGACCTTACGGGTCGCCAGCGCCCGAGCGGTCGGGTTGGGCACGTAGCCCAGCTCCCGCACAGCCCGCTCGACCGCCTCGCGCTTGACCCGACTCACGTGCGGAACGTTGTTGATCACACGAGAAGCAGCCGTGCGCGACACCCCCGCTCGTTCGGCTACCTCGTCGAGGGTCGGCATGCGCCTGGGCGACGGCTCCATCGAACACTTGCTCCTCGGCTTCACATAGCGGGGACACGGGCAATGATCCCACGCGCCCTGCCGCCCCAGGCGTGGCTCCTGGGGCGGATCGGAGCGGGAGAGGCGGCCCGTGTCGAAGGCGCTCCGGTAGCGCTTCCGGTGACTGCTTCACGTGTACCTGGAAGGCCGCCTCACCGGGAAGGGGCCCGGCCGGGACGGGCGAAGGTCAGGGCCGGATCGGCGTTGCGCACCAGCGTCAGGGCTTGCTCGGGCCACCAGGCGCCGGCGGGCGGGTCGACGATTCCGTACTCCGGATCGATCGTGCCTCCAGGGATGCTGCGGTTGCACTGCCCGTCGGACTGGCCGACGGTCTTCACCCACAGGTAGGCGTCCGCGAGGGGGGTGCCGGTATCGGCGGTGGGGCGGTTGCCTATGCCGCGTCCCGGCGCGTTGCACCAGGTCTGCGGGTCACCGGTGTACCTGCCCGCCGGGGGTGTCCAGGCGCCCTGGCCATTGCGGCTGGTGTCGACGACGAAGTGGGTGAGTTCGTCGGCGGGCGGTGTGCCGACGTTCTGCTGGAACCACTGGTCGGTCCAGTGCCACGTACTGGGGTCGTCGGCGTCGACGGAGTTCCCCGGCCGGCCGTCGTTGGGGGCGGCTGGGGAGTAGTACTGGCCGGCACACCAGTCCGCGTGCCCGCGCGCCCAGTCCGGCCCCTTGCCGGCGAACCACAGGCAGTTCGAGACCCAGGTGCCGTAGTGGTTCAACAGGTCGGTGGAGAAGTAGTTGGACACGTTGAGGGAGAAGCCCTGGGCGCGCTCGACCCCTGCCTGCAGCAGCCGCTGCGCGATGGCGCCCACACTCTGCCAGTGGCTGTTGCCCGCGTCCAGGTAGACGGTCGTGTTCGGCTGCTTCTCCAGGGCGTCGACCGCGTAGTTGAGATCCGCGAGGCGTCCCGCCGTGAGCGTCCCCGTGGGGTCGCTGTCAGCGGAGCAGTCCGAGGGAAGGTTGGCCAGGGCGTCGGGTTCGAGGATGATGAGCCCCCTGCTCTGGCCGATGCCGCGGGCCAGCCCCGCAATCCACGCCTGGTAGTCCGCGTCGGACTGTGCGCCCCCGGCCGAGTATTGGGAGCAGTCCCGCAAGGGGATGTTGTAGGCGACCAGGACGGGGACGGTCCCCGTGCGATCCGCTCTGCGGACCAGGGACCGCGTCCGGTCCTCCACCTGTGCAGGTGTGCCGTCGGTGAACCACTGGGCTTCGGGCCAGCTGGCGAGTTCCGCCATGGCGGCGGCGTCGGCGAGGTTGTGGTGCTTCAGGTCGGCGGCGGCCTGCTGGGCGGCGTCGCTGTTCGGGTCGACGTAGAACCGGGTGTCGGCCGGCAACGTGTGGCCGGCGGTCTCCTGGGCGTGAGCCGGCGCCGCGGCGGCAAGAGCCGCCAGGAGAGCAGTGACGCCCAGGGACGTCAACGAGCGTGGGAGGTGGCGTCGCATGCAGTCTCCTCTTTCCTTCTCGGATCGGGGGTTCCGGGCCGGGCTCGGACGGCCTCGGCCCGGAACGGGGGCCACGGTCAGTAGCCGTAGATCATCTTGTAGGCGACCTCGGGCAGGAACTGTCCGGCGGTCGATCCGGCGCCCGTGCCGCAGTTGCCGTCGGACTCGCCGGGAGTCTTGACCCACAGCAGCATCTCGGCGCCACCGCCCAACTGCGTACGAGTCCCGATCTTCCGGCCCGCCGGGTTGCACCACGTGCCGTTGGAGCCGTTGCCGTTGCGGCTGGTGTCGACGACGTACGGCTTGGTGAACCCCTTCGTCGACTGCAGGGCGGCGTTGACGGCGTTGCCGTACGCGGTGTTCTGCGCGGTGGTGTAGAAGTTGGACACGTTCAGGGAGAACCCGTGAGCCCCGCTCACCCCGGCCGCGGCCAGGTGCTGCGCCATGGTCGAGGCGCTGATCCAGCCCGGGTTGCCCGCGTCCAGGTAGACCCAGGTGTTCGGGGCCTTGGTGTTGAACTGCGCGATGGCGTTGCGCAGCAGCGAATCACGCTCCGAAACCTGAGCCGCGGTCATGCAGCTCTCGTCCCCCAGCGAGTCCGGTTCGAGGACGACCACCGCCGGCCGGTTGCCGATGCCGCTCGCGAACGCTGCGATCCAGGTGTTGTAGGCGGCATCCGAACCCGCCCCTCCACCGGACTGGCCCGCGCAGATGTCCCGGTTGGGGATGTTGTAGGCCACCAGAATCGGCAGCTTGCCGACGGCGGCCGCCGCACCGACGAAGGACCCGGTGGCCGTGCCGATGGTGCCGCTCCAGTTGCCGAACCAGCGTGCCATCGGCACGCCGGCGATCGACGCCCCGATCGCGGCGGCCCGGCCGTCGCCGGGATTGGCGCTGACCCACTGCCGCGCACTGGAGTTGGGGTCGACGTAGAAACCGCTGGTCATGGTGGTGGGATCGGCCGCAGAGGCGGTCCCGGGACAGAAGGATGCCAAGAGGCCGGTCAGTGCTGCCACCAGAAGCAGCGACAGCCTGCGGTGCGGACGGCGCATGGGGATTCCTCACTCTGTGGGGGGACGAGAGAGACTGGAAGCGCTTCCAGGTGCCAGATGATTGGTGATCCAAGAACCTCGTGTCAAGGACCACGACACTGCGCATGGTTGATGTGCGGCGGCAAAACTGGAAGCGCTACCAGTCACTGCGGTGTCCGGGGAAGCTACGCGCCAGGGCCGACAAGGCCTGGAGCCCGGGCCCCACCGCTGTCCCGCCGGTCCGTGCGACCCGGCACGCCCGCGGGCGCTGGGCCCAGGGTTGATGCAAAGCCCTGGGACCGGGGTCAGGTCACGTCCGTTGAGGTGGTCGGTCGACGGCCACTCAGCACGAGCGGCCCAGCACGGCCATGCGATCACTACCCGCCGGAGCCGCACCCCGGTCCGGACGTCGCCGGGGCAGGACCGTCAACGCCTCCCACCGACACCGCCCGCCCACGACGGGTGAGCCACAAGAACCACGGCGCCTCGGTCGGACACCGCCGTCCGCCGCGGCGGACGCCTGCGACCGCGCCCGGGACAGCGCGCGACTGACAATTTCCGCGAGACACCGCCCCGGACCCGCCCCCGGGATCGTTACCGTCCGTCAACGCTTCGCGAAAACCGACGCTTTGCGGCTCCCGGAATGTTGACCCCGATCCTCGTTGCCCGGGACGGTCGTCCCCGGGTTACGGCTCGGCGAGTTCTTCCAACTGCTGGACGACGCGCTCGATCGGCGCGGTGGCGTCGATCTCTGCGGTCGCGGTCGCCCTCAGCAGTGGCTCGACGGTGGCCAGGTAGTCCATGACGGCGTCACGTTCTTCGGGCCGCTTGCCGTAGGGGTTGTTGGTCCGTGCTGCGATGCGGGTCAGCAGCACCTCCGCGGGAGCGCTGAGGAGCACGATGTGGTCGAACAGCGGACAGAACCGGCCTTGGTTGGCCTTGCAGCCGGCGACGAACAGGCTGCCGGTGTCGTGGCTGGTGAGGAGGTCTGTGAGGGCCCGCTCGCGCCAGATCCAGTCGGTGGACCCGTCCGGCAGCGTCACCCAGTGACTCCAGGCATCCGTGTCGGTGTCGACCGTGCGGTGCCCGCGCGAGTGCAGGCGCTCCAGCGCCGTCGATTTGCCGGTTCCCGACATGCCGGTGACCAAGACCTTCGTCATGCTCAGAGGCTGTGGGAGTTGCCGCAGCGTCCGTGGTCAGCCGTGACCTGCACGGTGCTCCTTGGCCGGCAGCTCGCGCCGCTGGCGGGTTCGGCAGGAATCGCCGGTGAGGGTCAGAACCTCGGCGTGGGGGCCGAGGCGGTCGATCTTCGCGGCGGCCACGACATCGTCAGAGAAGGTCTCTCCCCACCGCCCGAACGGCAGGTTCGGAGGTGAGCATGTCGAGCCCTGTTCGTAGCGGGATGCGACAAGCTGGAAGAACAGGTTCGCCGCGTCCTGATCGAACGGGATGTAGCCGACCTCATCCATGGTGATCAGCTTGTAGCGGCGGATCTTCTTCAGCTCGGCCTCCAGCCTGCCGCCTGGTGCGCGGTGGCCAGCCGGACGATCCAGTTGCTCGCGGTGTCGAACAGCACCGAGTAGCCGGCGTGTGCGACCTTCACCCCGAGTCCGTTCGCCAGGTGGGTCTTGCCCGAGCCTGGCGGCACCAGCGCTGCCGCTCCAGAGCGCCCGCCCATGGCCAGAACGTCGCTGGCGTGATGGTTCTGCCTTTCGCCGTACACCTGAACGTGCGCCGGTAGGTACGGCTCAACCTGCATGAGGCCCCGGAGCCTCTTCGGGCTGCTGCTGATACTTGGCCACGCTGATCGCTGGGGGCCTGTTGTCTCGCGGGCCGCGGCTTGATCGGTAGAAGTTCAGTGACGAGGATGCGAAAGGCGAGATCACCTGGGGAGGCGTGGTGCGTCTGGGGACGGTTGCGGTGACGGGCGCGGCGGGGAACATCGGGGCCGTCGTGCGCAAGGCACTTCGAGGTGAAGCGGGGCGTGTGCTCCTGCTTGACCGAGCGCCGCTGCGGCCGGAGGCTGACAACGAGGACGTGCACACCGTCGAACGCGGCATGGCACGGCTGAAGTCCTGGCAGATCTTCCGCAGATCCCCCATCAGCCCCAACCGCATGACCGTCATCATCAAAGCCGTCCTCACCTTGGAGAGGCAACGCTGAAAACACTCAGCGATACAGCCGCCAGGCAACAACCGTCAGCCCCTATGACTCCACGAGTTCAATCTCAGTACCACCTCAACTCCCGCTGGCGTAGACGAAATACGCGATTCCGGAACTGGCAACTGCCCTGCTTCGGTTGTGGTCACGTGAACTCGACACTCACATGATCAACGAGACCGTGCCAGCATCTGCATCTGGGCCCGCTCCGCACAACCGGCCATCACCGGGCGATCCCGCCCAACCCGCAAACACGCAGGGTCCCTGCCTTCGACTGGTTACGTCACACTGGCTCCCTCCGGCCAGTCCTCGAGGCCCGGCGGCCTGACCAGCGAAGCAATCACAGAATCACAAGACTCGTTCAAAAGGAGGAGCATTCTCCACTCGCCACCCCGCACAGCATGCATCCCGACCGACCCACTGGACTCATCCAACGCCTGAAAGAATCCATTCCAACCAAAGCGGTTCTCCCGAAATTCTTTGATTGCATCATACCGACCACGGTACGTGGGGACGAGGTTGGCCGCCGGCCCCATTCCGAGGGCGATGGTCTGCTCGAGACCTTCAAGGACCGCTTCGAGAACTGCAGGGGGAATCATTTTCATCGCCTCACAGCTGGATGCGCGAACCGTCCCCTCGATTTGCTCCTTCGAAATTTCGAGCAACATCAAAATCTTCCCCACTTATTCGACGAATGTTGACTCCCCCAGCATTTCACCTTGAATATCCACCTCGAACTCGGTTCGATAATCCTCTTCCACCCACGGTTCATCGTTCGAGTAAACATGGAATCGATCCGCTGGAATGGCGCTCTTCAGTACGGTGCCGCCTGTATCTTCTTTCAGAGCCGTCCTCTTGGCAGCAGCCTCCGAAATGGACGAGCTCGTGAAATCACTGTCAGCGTGACCGAGATGATGGAATTCAGGAGTTCTGGTGCCACCCCGCGGTCGTGCAACACCATTGGCCGCGTCATCGTGGGCCGGATTGTGCTCAACCGGTCTGGCCGCTGATCCTCGACACCCCTCGGTAAACGGTGATGCCGCCTACGCGGTTGTGAACCAGAATCGGCGTGGCTCCTGCGAGTACGAAGTACGTGTGCAGGTTGTCCACCGCGAGGTTGTACGTGACCATTTCCGCGGTGTAAGCACGTAGCGCCACGACGGAGACCGTTGCACCGTTCTCGGTCTGAAGTCTGTGCCCTACGCGAAGCTGACTGGCAGGCACCCGGCCTCGACAACCCACACGAACAGCTCAGCTGCCGGATTTCGAAGGCGCTCTGAGAGGCAACCACGCCGGGGGGTCGGCTCGTCCTGCCTCAGACGGGCCGCATCACCTGGGCCCCACCCTCGGGAGTGTCCTTCACCTCCGGGGGCGGGCCTGGGTTGCTCCAGTAGGTCACACCACCGATCGTGACCTTCCCCGCTGCCTCGGACAGCGGCAGATACTCAGTGCGACCGTCGGCCGGCCCACCGACGAAGGTCACCAGAACACTGATCCCACTCGGCTCCATCGAAGCTGTCGCCTCCACATTCTTCGTTTCGCCCGAGGGCGCGGCACCGCCGCCGGAACTACCACATCCCACGAGCGCAACCAGCAGGCCAACGCAGCCCACCGCTCTCAAGATCTTCACTCAGGCATCCTGCCAGGACCACGTCAGACCGCCTACAGCAGAGGTGATCTCGTCCCAGCCAGACCAAGATCGCGAACCATCAACTGGGGACGTTCATCCGTACGCAATTGGGGAGCTGAGGGCGTACGCCGACACCTCCGTGAGCAGATCATCCAGCAGTGGGGTGGTGGACCCCCACGGGTCGCCCAGGGCTGATTCAGCTGAACCGTCTCGACGATCTCCAGTTCACCCCCGGCATCCGGTTCTGCCCGTCCCCATGTTCCGGATCCCCCGCCGAGGGTTCGAACCTGCGCGGTGTCCCCCTGCATGCCGCGCCGATCACTTGGTCGCGGAAGCATGCCGCACCAACCGGACCCTGCCTATCCCCCTCCCGGGGAGAAAGAGGAGGGCGACACCACGTGGGCGCCCGCCCGGCATCCAGCGCCGATCCAGCGTCGGTAACGATAACCACGGACGACGACAGGTGACGAGACGTCAGTCCAACCCCCGCGGACCCAGCGCCCGGTACGCCGACGGGGCTCACCCCCAATCGGGCTGACCCCATCTGACCTGCGGGTTTGCGAAACCCACCTACGCCAAGGACACCCGCTACACGTTGAAGCGGAACTTTGACCGCAGACCTGCCACCTGCGCAAACAGGCTCGCCGGTGTGCGCATCCAGCACCGATCCAGCACAGCGGGGCTTCATCCAGCCAGCTCACGGCACCTGACCACCGGGCAAGCCAACCCAGCTGACGCGCCACACAGTTCGGGTTCCAGCTGAACTGACGGCGCGGATGGGGTCTTGTGCGGAGAGTGGTTCGTACTCGACGGGGTGCGGCAGCCCAGTGCTGGCTGTCGCCTCTGGCGGTTGTAGCAGATTCCGATGAACTCGAAGATCGCATTGCCCACCAGCGTTTCCGGCGCGACACACTGCAGGGTGTCGCGAATCCCGGTGGGCGCGCCAGCCAACGCTGTGGTCATCGTTCCGAAGGACAGCGCTTCGCCAGTCCCACATTCGCAGGGCCGCCTTCGCAGGGCCGCCGCCGTCAGAGTCCAGGTCGTCCGTCCTCAGTCCCGGCGACACGGCCACCGTCCGTACCAACACGGTTCCCCCGCCCGGCAGTGCCAGCTCGACGATCTCACCTTGTTTCCCCTGGGCAAACGCGCCCACCTGCCGGGACGCGATCGTGCCCGCAGGCACCACCACCGTGGCACGCGCCGACCGCACGGCGGCCACTTTCGCCACATCCCCGTATGTCCGCCATGTGCCTACCGCATGGCCTATTCGCTCTCCAGCACGGCAGACGGTCACGGAGGCCGTCTGGGGAACGCTGACCGGGAGGGCCGAACAGGATCTTCGGCATGTCGCCGGCCTTGGCTAACGGACTGTGGAAGACGTCGCTGTGCGCGGCGTTTGCAACCCACCACGTTCGGCGCACCATCGCCCGCGCAGCGTTCCTGACCCGAATTGCTTGCTGCGCCAGGGATGGTTCGAGACCATCGTAAGACGTCCCAAGCACCACAAGGGGCGCTGGGACAACTCAATAGGGGCAGGCGAGTCACATGTTGACGAACCGGGACGCGAAGGGCTAATCAACCATGTGGGCCGACGTCTTCGAAATGATCAAGAATCATCCGCTGACGCTCGGGCCACTTGCAGCTCTGGGCCTCTTTGCCGTGGACGTAGCAACTCTTCTGGGCGCCTATGTGGCGAAGTTGCTCGGGTTCCACGGTGAGGCGCACGGCCGGTTGATGCACCTGAGCGTCACATGGGGCGGCAAGGAAGATGAAGGTGTTGATATCGCACCAGATTCAACCGAGCCTCCTCCAACGAATCCCTGAGGTCGTCATGCGAGCCACGCATGGCGGAGGGGACTGCATCATGCATATGCGGTCCCGGAACAGTGCGCTCCTCTTGCTGTTCGATAGGCAGCATCGTGTGCTGTGCGATGAGCAGCACCTGACTCCTCTGACGGTGAGATGCCACAGCATCTCCACAGCCGGATGCTTCCGAGCATTGCGGTTGGACGCCGGTGACGAGGTGCACAGCGACCGGACTCCTATACCCAGAATCGGGTCGCGCTCCCTCTTTACCGAGGGAAACTCTGTGCTGGTCCGAGCGTCGCTCCGATAGTTCGGGGGACTGTTCGGAAGCGGAGTGCAGGCGTGGCCCCGAAGTCATCGGGGCCACGCTCCGCTCCCTGTCCGCAGCCGGAACGGGACACCGCTCTTCCGCAACACCGCTACCAACGGCAACCAGACCCTGAGCCCTTGTCGCCATTGCGGGCCCGGCTTCCGATCGTCCTCGACCCCGCTGGCTCCTGTAGCCGTCCGCCCAGCAGCGTGGACACCGCCCACTTGTGTGGTGACCGACCAGCCCATATCGCGGTCCCGGCGCCTCCGATCGACTCGCGACTCCAACGACCTCACCCTGATCGTAGAGACTGCGAACGGCCCGTACCTGCGGCGCATACCGCCGCCCCTGCCGCTGTCGCCCGGCGTCGGGCACGGCACGGGCGCCGAAAGGTTTGCTCACGCCGCAGCGGCCACCTGCAGGATGCCCGACTTCGTCTTCGAGAACCCGCAAGTCAGCAAAGGCTCCGGGCGCCGCGAGCTGGGGGAACTCCTGCTCCTGGCTGGGCAGCAAAACGCGGTGGCGCAGATCGGAGCGCGCACGATCGGCCATGCGGTTCCTCGCCCATCTCCCCCTCGACGTCCGCGTGGTCGCGGTGTTCTGCTGCCAGAAGGAACTCGGTCGCAGCACCGCCTGGGAATGTGTGAACCTCTACCTCCCAGACGCCGAGCGAGAAGATAGTGATGGCCAGCGACGACGAAGCTCTCAAGCAACTCAGCCACATCGCACGCGCGAGGGCATTCGGCAGGCACGTCGGGTCAGACCAGCTCATCCAGGCTGGGCTGGACGCCCTGATCGCCGGGGTCGAGAGTCCCTCCCTCGCCATGCTGGCCGGTCTCCTCCGGAGCGAAGAACCCGAGGCTCCGGCACTCTTCGACCAGGTGCTTGAGGAGTTGGGACTGGGCTTCCGCCCGCCCGCTGACCCTAGGGCTGCGAAGTGGGCAATGGCCTATTGGATCGCCGGCCAGATCGCCGACGGAACCCTGGATCCCGCCGTCGGCACCCACCACATCTGGGCAGACATCGCCTACGACCTCGGCTATCCCCAAGAGCTGGAACCGCTCGTCCACTGCGCACACAACCTGGACGGCTGGGAGGAGAGCTGGGGAGTCTCCGTCGAGGAACTCAACAGGGAAGCAATTGAGGCAGCGAAGCAGTTCGTGAGCACGGCGCCGACAGCACAGGTGGGGGAATGAGCCGACGCCTCGACGACATCGTCACGGAGCTGGCCACACGTACCGTGACGGCGATCACCAACATGAGCGACGAGCACGAACGGTGGGCGGTCTACCAGACGGCCTTCGAACGGGGCGACTGCTCCGACCTACTCTTTGACGCCGTGGCCGCCGAACCCGTACCGAGCGTCGCACTGTCAATCGTCCTCCAGATGCTCGGAACGCTCCCAGTATTGGCCCGCCCCGCATGGATCGAACAACTCGCCCTACCGGACAACCGGGAGTACGCGACCCGGCGTGCCAACGACATCGCGATCCTCCAGTCCGCCGAGGTGACGCAGCTGCTCGTGGACGAGGCCGTCCAGGACTCCTGGTCCGACTGGTTGCAACTGCGGCTGGCGGAGTTCTCCAAGGAACCCGACGTACTGAGCAGGCTGACGGCGAGAGGACGCACCAGGCGAATCAGGCGGTATGCCATGCAGCGCCATGCTGCCGTCGAGCGCGGACTCTTCTAGGTGTATTGATCACGAGCGTTGTTGCCGCGCGGGTCTTGATCATGGCGAAGATCTCCGGTGTGGTGGAGCTGTCTAGGAACACACCGCCCGGAGGTCTTCGTGTCTCACCGTAATGCCGGCTGACCGTTCACGGCAGACGGATCCTGGTCGAACGTGTCCTGTCGGGACGGCCGGTCGCGCATGTCGCAGGCAGAGATGGGCGTCTCGCGGGCAACCGGGCACAAGTGGGTGCGCCGATGGCGCCGAGGGCGATACGGGCCTGGCCGACCGCTCCAGCCGGCCCCGGGCAACACCTCACCGCACCTCCGCAGCGGTTGAGGCCCGCGTATGCGAGCTACGGCAGGCCCGCAAGCTCGGCCCGGCCCGTATCGGCCCGATCCTGGGCCTGCCCGCCTCGACGGTCCACCGCATCCTGACCCGCCACTGTCCGAACCGGCTGGCCTGGCTGGACCGCCCGACCGGCGAGCCGATACGCCGCTACGAACGCGACCGGCCCGGCGAGCTGGTCCACGTCGACATCAAGAAACTCGGCAACATCCCCGACGGCGGCGGCTGGCGCACCGTCGGCAGAAGCGCCGGCGCCCGCAACCGGCAGGCCACCACCGACCTGCGCAAAAGCAGCAAGCCGGTGATCGGCTACAGCTACATCCACTCCGCCGTCGACGACCACTCCCACCTGGCCTACAGCGAAGTCCTGCCCGACGAGGGCCAGCCCACAGCGATCGCCTTCCGGGCCAGAGCCCGCGCATTCTTCGCCACCCACGGCATCACCGTCGAACAGGTCCTGACCGACAACGGCTCCTGCTACAAGTCGAAGCTCTTCACCCGCAGCCTGACCGCGGCAGGCATCACCCACAAGAAGATCCGCCCCTACCGGCCACAGACCAACGGCAAGGTCAAACGTTTCAACCGCACCCTGCTCGACGAGTGGGCCTACCAGCGGCCCTACACCAGCAACGAGCAGCGGACCGCAGCCCTGGCAGACTTCCTCCACACCTACAACCACCACCGCAGCCACACCGCAATCGGAGGCCAGCCCCCGATCACCCGCGTCAACAACGCTGCGGGTCAATACAGCTAGACGCCCACCGTCTCCCGCAGGGTGAGCGCGGAGGCGGGGCGGGCGTAGGTCAGGGCGATGTCGCCGTCCGGTGCCAGCGCCGCCGTGGGGACGTCGGCCGGGCAGGGCAGGGTGCCCAGGGGCTGGAAGGCGACCGGGGCGGAGGGGGCGGGCTGGGCCCAGTGGTGGACGGTGTCGCGGCCCGCAGCGAAGACGTGGACGCGGCCCTGGCGGTCGGTCACCGTCGAGATCCCGTCCTGCACCTCGGAGCCGCCGAGGTCGGTCCACGCCCCCCAGGTCCCGCCGGGCTCACGGACCCGGGTGGTGAGCCCCTTGGCGGCGTTCCGCACGAACACGTGCACCCGGCCGTCGGCGGTGCGTACCGCGGTCGGCGGGCCGACCCGCCGCCCCCGGTCCTCCGTGTGCTCGGGGTTGCCGAGCGATGTCCAGCGGCCGGCGTTCCCGACCACGATCTCCCGCGCGTTGCCGCCCCCCTGCCCGTCGAGGGCCGCGAACCGCAGCCCGAACACGAACGTCCCCTCGCCCGGCATCGCCACGCACGCCAGCTGCGGTGCGAGCGGCCCGCCTCCCAGGTCCCTGGCGGGGCCCCACCGCCCGCTGCCGGGCGCGGTCTCGTCGCGTACAACCGCGTGCAGGCCCAGCACCTCGTACGCCGTGCCCGGCGCCCCCGCCGCGGCCGCGGCCGCGGGGACGACGACCTGACCGGCGCCCGGGTAGCGCCGGTGGGTCGAGCGTATCCAGCCCTTGCGGTTGGCCAGCGGCTCGTTGCGGCCCTGCCCGTAGTCGCCGCAGCCGCCGGGGTCGCCGCACGCCCAGTCGGGGTCGCCGCCGTACTGCAGCAGGAAGCGGGCCTTGAGCGCGACGGTCGCGGGCGGCAGGTTGAAGGGCCAGCGCTGGTTGTAGTAGCCGCGGTAGGCCGTGGTGGTGAAGCCGCGCGCACCCGACTCCGACCACCGCTTGAGCGCCTTCCACGCAAACAGCGCCACGGGCGTGTGGTCGCGGTGGTCGGAGTAGCCGACCTGGTCGCTGCCCTTGGGGTGCTGCTTGTCGTGGACCTGGATGTCCGGGTCGGGGTCGAGGGTGCGCACATGCGTGGGCGTGTACCGCTTCAGCAGCTCCACCAGGACGTCGACCAGCTTGTCGTGGGTGTACGTGCCGGTCGCGTCCGACGGCGACGGGCTGTCCAGGGCGGGCAGGTACGGCAGGGTCGTGCCGGGCTTGTCCCACAGCATCTGCACGCTCGCGCTCTGGTTCTGCTCGTGCATCGACACCTGGAGGAAGACCAGGCTGGCGCGCTGGGCGCCGTTGGCGAGCGTGTCGATCTGGGCGTGGAGTCCGCCCGGCAGGCTCAGCACCTCGCTGTGCCAGCGTGTGAAGTGCGGCAGCCCCAGCATGGTGGCGTACGCCTGACGCAGCCCCTGGTGCCGCGCCGCCGAATACGCCGCCGTGTCGGCGTGGTGGTGCTTGTGCGAGCCGCCCGGCGGGGTGTTCCACCCCACCGACTCGCCCGCGGTCACGTACACCGACACCACCGGGGTACCCGCCTGGATGTCGTGCAGAATGTCGGGGTTCATGAAGAAGAGGTCGTCGTCGGGATGCGCGAGCACCTGCATGGCCAGCGCCCCGGCCTCCCTGCGGTACGGGCCCGACGGCGGCGCCGGCGCCACCTTCACGGCAGCCTCGCGCGACGCGCCCCTGCACCCTGTCCCGGCCAGCGCCACGGCTCCCACAACCCCGGCCAACGCCGCGCGCCGGGAGGGATACCCTGTGTCATACGTCCTCATACTGGGCTTGAGTGGATTCCCCGCGGACGGGTTCCTTCCCGGGGGTGTGAGTTGCCCTACGGATCCGCGGGCGGCACGCATCGGGCGTCTCGGTCCACAGCCGCGCCCGTGGACGCAGGTCGTCCCCCCGCTGTTCCGCTGAGTGGCCGGGCGCTGTTGTGACGTCGGGGCGGTATGGCAGTTGGCGCAGGCCTCGTCGGATGGCGGTGATCAGGTCGTTCGGGTTGGCGAACGCGCGGTTGGCCGTGATGGTGCGTCGCAGCACCGACCAAATGCTCACGACGGGGTTGAGGTCGGGTGCGTAGGGCGGAAGCTGGTAGACGGTGAGCCAGTCACGCCCGGCGATGCAGCGGCGCATACCAGCGGTGAGGTGGGAGTTCACGTCGTCCCAAACCAGTACGGGCGGGCCGCCGAGCTGCTGGTGCGCGTCCTGGATCAGGTCGCGGTAGTCCTTCCAGGAGAAGCTCTTGCGGCCGTCGGGGCGGACGTCGGGGCAGGGCCGGTAGATCAGCCGGGACGGCTCGCCCGCTTTGTAGCAGGTCAGGGCGGCTACTGATAAGCGGCGGCGGGAGCGGCCCCGCACGCGGACGGGGTGTGGCCGCGGGGTGACCAGGTGCGAGTGGTCGGCGGCGTCATCGAGAACCCGGCCTCGTCCTCGAAGACGAGCCGGCCGTCGAGCGCCGCCACGGTCCTTCCGCGTCCGGCCAGGTCTCTTTCACCCAGTTCGCCACTCCTGCGTCGTCGCGCTCCACCGCCCGGCGGGGCGGCACCTGGCAGCTCCAGCCGTGTCGTTTCAGCAGCGCGGCGACACCCTGGACGGTGTAGCTCCTGTGGAACCGGCGCCCAATCAGGGTCTTGATCCGCGACAGGGTCCAGGTCTGGTCCGGCCAGCCGTGCGCCAACTCCTTCTCCAGTACGGCGAACAGTTCGTCGCTCAGGAGGGCAGGGACGCCGGCCCTTTCGAGGCCAGTGCTCTCGGCCCGTCCTGTGACCATGCCTTGCGCCGGCGCTGTACTGATCGGACGCTGAGCAGCAGGTCATGCGCAATGACCCTGTTCTCGACGCCCTGGGCAAAGCGCTCGGCCGCCTCCATCCTCAACTTCTCGCGGAGGACCTGCCGCTCGGCGGTCAGACCGCTCCGTGCCCATACCTCACGAACACGGCATACCGCAGGGATCAAGGACCGTCAGCCCCGCCGACACCGCCCTTTGAAGGTCGGTAGGTCCTGTCTGGAGTTCCCACACAGGAGCCAATCAGCACAACAGATGGTTGTTTCCATCGCGCAGAGGGTTGTTTGCGTGCCGGAGACCGCGAGGCTGTAATGCCTATCTGCACACCCACTGGTTTCCAAGGGATCACCGGGGGCGACACGTATCACTCACGGAAGATCCTGTCCCGACGGCTCAGCAGTTGGAGCACCGACCCCATGCGCAACGAACAACGCATCCGCAGTCGAACGCCCGAGTCCCGGGCCTTCGTGGAACGCGTACAACTCGTCATGACCTTGACGGCGCGTCTCAACGCCCTCCCCTTCGATGACCTCGACGCGAGGAGGACGCTGCTCGGAGAGATCTTCGGAAGACCCCTCCCCAACTCTCTGTCGATCCTGCCGCCCTTCTACTGCGACTACGGCCTCGGAGCCACCTTCGGCGAGAAGGTGTTCATCAACCAGGGTTGCTACTTCCTCGACCTCGGCGGCATCACGATCGGCGATCGGGTCCTGATCGGCCCCGGGGTGACGCTGAGCACCGCCGGTCACCCGGTCGAGCTCGATGAGCGCTACGACGGCATCACCCACGCCCCCATCGTGATCGAGGACGAGGTCTGGATCGGGGCTGCCGCCACGATCACGCCTGGAGTGACGATCGGTCGGGGCTCCGTGGTCGGAGCCGGCTCCGTGGTGGCGAAAGACGTACCAGCAATGAGCGTGGTGACGGGCACGAGCGTGGTCGAACGCCGACGGCTGAAGACACCGTCCGAAGCCGTCCGCGGTTCTGAACGCTGACTGTCCGCCTGGACCGATTCGACTTCGAGCTGCGTGTTGCGACCGTCCAGCGCAACCAGCTGCGGCCCCGCTACAAGCACGGCAGCGGCGACCGCTGCGGACGCAAGCCCGGCTTCTGCTCGCAGAAGGTCAACACCCGCCGGCGGCCTCTGGACGGAGAAGGCGTACGTGTTCGCCCCGCCCACCGGCGAGCCGCTTGAGCCGAACGCCGACCACCACGAGGGGAAGGCGCTCCTCAAGGCGGCTAAAGCACGAACGGGGTGAGCCGACACCGCACGGGCCGCCCGGCATCCAGCGCCGATCCAGCGTCCGTACCGATGACCACAACTGACGACAGGTGACGAGACGTCAGTCCAGCCCGCACGGATCCAGCGCGGATCCAGCGGGCGGTACGTCGACGGGGCCGGCCCCCACACGAGCCGACCCCATCTGACCTGCACGTTTGCGAAACAGTGCCACCTACGCCAAGGACACCCGCTACACGTTGAAGCGGAACCTTGACCGCAGACCTGCTACCTGCGCAAACAGGCCCCGCCGGTGTGCGCGTCCAGCACCGATCCAAGCACAGCGGGGCTTCATCCAGCCAGCTCACGGCACCTGACCACCGAGCAAGCCAGCCCGGCGGTACCCGATTGTGTGTTTTGTGCGGCAGACCCAGTCCCCCGAGTGGCGTGTCTGTCGGACCGAGGCACGGGGCTGGGGGCTCGGCGTTCAGGTGGGTGGCGCACGCGGGTGCCTCGGTCAGGCTCGAGGCACCCACAGCGTCGGAACCGTCTCGCAATCGTCGCGGAGCTGCGCGGGCTCGTGCCGGGGCTCGGACACCGGCTCGGCGCCCCCTGCGGGTGGGCCACTGCCGCCGAGACCGGCGACGGTGGCCCTACACGTCCACCACCGTTACCGTCAGCTACTGCCGTCAGGCGCCCCATTAGCGGCTACTGTCATGTAGGCCGTTGCGTTCGCATAGTCGAGCGTCTCGGACGAAAGATGGACCGTCTGTCCAGTCGCCTCAGAAATCACTCGCATAAATTCCACAACGTCTGCAATGTCTTTCTCCGTGTGAATACTTCGGGGGTCGCCTTGAAAGTCAATGAGTGTTGATGAATAGAACTGAGTAGTCCAGGACTGCCGACCCACTTGGACCGACAGGAGGTAGTCAACGTTATCGCCCTCATTGAACATTTCGGGATTTAGATCGACCGGCACATCCGAGTCGAAATGCTTCATTCCGAGGATGAAACCACCCACAGCGAGCCCTTCGATTACAGCGACCCATTGCTCATACGAAGCCGAAGTCACGAACACTTCGATCAGGCTATCTTCCTGCATCTTCAGGAACTGCAGGAGGTTCAAATACTCTGCATGTGTCACGGTGCGCCCATTCGGATGTTCGCATGATCCAGGAATCCAATGAATTCATCGGTGTCGGCATCCCACGCCGCACCCACGTCAGGGAGAAGGTAGCGTACGACATTGCGACCCTCAGGGTTCGTGTATCTCTGAACTGCGGACTTGGGATTCGTAAGCAAGTCGTTTACGAGATAATCCGACATGTCGACCCGATCTTTTCCAGAGTTGAGCTTGATCAGGCTTGTTCCTGGACGGTTCATGTGCTTCTGGTAGGCGCGAGAAGCTGCGCTGTCACCAGCTTTTCCATTGAGTGGATCGGTTGCGCTCCTGCTTAGATCATCGACGCTACTACAGTTGTGAACGAGGACCGGCGTGGCTCCTGCCAACACATAGTAGGTGTGTGTCGTCTCAACCGTGAGGTTGTATGTGACCATACGAGCCGCATAGGGGCGCAACGCGACGATGAGCGCGGTGGCGCCGTCACTGGTCTGGAGCAGGTGTCCTACGTGGAGCTGGCTGGCTTGCGTCCATGAGTGGGAGGTCGCGTCCCAGTACAGGTGGTGCGCCGTGCCGACGATTGACTTCGGGCCGCCTTCCGTGGCGACGGTCACGTTGACGTAGCCTCGGTCATTGAACGTGACGTGCGTGCCGGTGACGGTGTGGGCCTGGTCCTTCGTCCCGCCTTCGACTCCGGGTGAGGAATCGGCGACCGTGTCACCTGGCTTCACCTGGCTGATGGGGCGACTCTTGCCGTCGGGCATGAGGACTGGTGTGTCTCCTGCGAAGCTGTTGCATCCCGAGAACACACTAAGATTCACTTCGCTGTTTTGTGAATCGTAATGTGCGACAGCAAATGTTTCCGGTAGGCCCGCACTCCCCTTGCCACTCCATCCTTGGGCTGCACCGGTCGCATACACGAGAGCGCCACCGAAACCCTTACCGCACCCATCAAGTGAGAACTCGCACTCGGAGAACATCAGACCGGCGGTGAAGTCGTCCGTGTTCTCCATTTGTGCGAGGTGGAGAGCGTCAACGATCGCCTGGTTACACAACCCTTTGTCGTGTGCGCACACGTCTTCCCAGAGAAGGTCGTCTTCCCAGGCCGTAATGGACTCGCCAGGTTTCAGCCACCCGTAGTGCTTACGGTATTCGGCGTCGTAGTCCTTGGCGATTCGATGCAGGAGTTTGGTGTCTCCTTGAACCAGAACAGTCGGGCTGACCGCAGTGTAGAGCGGGATCGTGGGGGTGATGCCGGATCCCAGACCGGCGCCGGTGCCGGGCGTTGTTGATACGGCTGCCGGGCCCTGGATCCAGCCGCCTTCGTTGGGGCAGGGAGCGCCCTGGACCCAGCCGCCGCCGCACAGTCCTGTGGGGTCGGATTGGCCGACGGGGTTGTTGGCTGTGTAGGTGTAGCCGTTAAGGGTTTCGGGGGCGGAGTCGATGAAGAGGGGGTCGAGGCTGATGAAGTTGCCGGTGCCTGGGTCGTATTCGCGGGCGCCGATGGTGGTGAGGCCGGTGGTGGTGTCGGTGGGCTTGTTGAGGAAGCCGCGGTCGTCGAGCCAGGTGGTGGAGGTGCCGCGGGGGGCGCCGTAGGGGGTGAATTGGCGCCAGGTGGGGGTTTGGGCGGTGTTGTCGAGGTAGAGGCCGCTGGTGCCGTGGGGGTCGCTGATCTCGAAGTTGTAGTGGGTGGTGGTGCCGGTGCGGACGACGGTGCCGCCGCCGGGGAGAGCGATGTAGCGGACGGCTGTTGTGGTGTTGGTGGTGGTGTTCAGGGTGATCTGCTGGCCGGGCAGGTAGAGGGTCTTGCTGGTGGGGTCGGCCTTGATCAGCAGGTTGCCGTCAGCGTCGTAGATGTAGGAGACGCCTGCATCCGGGGTGGTGACAGCGGTGAGTTTCCCTGCGTTGTTCCAGGTCAGGGACTGGCTGCCCTGGTCGGGGGTGTTGCGGGTGATCATGTTGCCGTCGGCGTCGTAGGCGTAGGAACTGCCGCTGGTGCTCGTACCCGTGGCGGCGGTCTCGCTGGTGAGGGTGTGGGGCTGGCCCTTGCCGTTGCCGTCGTAGGCGTAGTGGGTGGTGGTGTCGGCGCCACCGGTGGTGGAGTGTTCGGTCTGGGTGTCGCGTTCGCTGCCGGCCGTGAACATCCAACTGGTCCAGTAGGCGCTGGCCGCGCCGAGCGGGTCGCCGACCATGGAGGAGTTGGTCGCGGTGGGTTCGGTGGCGCAGTCGTCTGTGGCGGTCCAGACCGTGTCGAGGCGGTCGAGGGTGTCGTAGCTGTAGCACTGGGTCTCGGCAGTGGTGCTGGAACCGAGGCGGGTGGACACCTGCTGGGTGATGTTGCCGACGGCGTCGTAGGTGTATTTCTGCTCGTCGACCTTGGCCTTGGTGACGGTGCGGGTGACGAGTTGGTCGGTCAGTGCGCCTGTGTGGTCGTCGTAGGTGTTGGTGATGTAGGCGAGGTTGTCTCCGGTGCCGAGTTCTTCCTGGAGGACCTGGCCGTAGGCGTTGTAGGTGGTGTTGCGGGTGTAGCCGTAGTCGGTGGTGCCGAGCCCGTTGGGCAGGTCGAAGCCGGTGGCGTAGGTGTGGGTGACGATCTCGTTGGGGAGGCCGCTGCCCAGCGGGTAGTTGTCCGTGTCGGGTAGGCCGGTGGTGGGGGTGTAGGTGTGCTTGAAGGTGTAGGACTTGCCGAGTTGCGTGCCCTGTGCGGCCGACGGGATGGTGACGGTCTCGCCGAGTGATTCGCCGAAGACGTTGAAGCCCAGGGCTTGGGTTTTGTAGGCGTAGCCGCCGGTGTAGGAGGTGGCGGTGGTCAGGTGACCGATCGCGTTGGTCACGCCGCTGACGCCGTTGGCGTTGTCGTACACCCACGAGGCCGTCTCGTTGTCCGCGGACTGGCTCGCGGTGTCCGCGGCGTACTGGGCGGTCTTCCGGTTGAAGGCGTCGTAGGTGGTGGAGGTGTACGTGCTGCGGGCGTCCTCAATCTGGGTGAGGTTGCCGTTGGCGTCGTACCACATGCTGCTTTTGCCGGCGTCGGGGTCGGTCTTGGAGTCGATCTGGCCCAGGAGGTTGTAGGTGGAGGTCCAGGTGCTGCCGGCGCTGGTGGTGGTGTTCTTCTGGCCGTGGCCGTCGTAGCCGTAGGTGGTGGTGTTGTGGGTGCCGCCGGTGACGTACCAGGTCCCGTTGAAGGTGTTGGAGGGCTTGGTGAGGGTGGGCGCGGTGGTGTACTCCTCCAGGGCGGTGGTGCGGCCGAGCGGGTCGGTGACGGTGGCCTTGGTGATCCCGCCGTCCGGCGGGATGACGGTGGTGGTGTCGCCGTTGTAGACGGTGGTGGTCTCCTGCTTGGTGACTGAGTACTTCTCGGAGTCGGCGACGACGACGCGGCCGAGCCCGTCGTAGGTGTTCCGCACCTGACTGGGGATCTTCGAGTCCTCGAAGGAGGCGACCTGGAGAGCCGGTACGTGGTCGGGGTCCCAGTAGGCGTTGTTCGTCTTGCGGACCCAGCCGTGGGAGTCGTAGAAGGACTCAGAGATCAGCCGGCCGCCCTGGGGGGTGGGAGCCTGGCTCTGGCGCGTGCGCCCGAGGGAGTCGTAGACGGTCAGCGACGTCACGTAGCCCTGGGAGTCATTGAGCCGTTGCGCCGTGCTTCCGGACACTCCGGACGCTGTGATGGTGTAGCTGTACAGGTAGTTGGCCGGGGCTGTGGTGGGGCGGGAGGCCAGCCACAGTGCGGTGACCCGGCCGAGCGCGTCGTACTGGCTGGTGGTGACCACGCCGTTGGTGTCCGTGGTCGACAGAACCAGCCCGCGGGCGGGGGCGTCGGTCTGGACGACCTGGTGGGAGGCGGGGTCGGTGACGGTGTGGCTCGTGGTCAGGCCGACGCTGTTGACGGTGTAGGCGATGGTGGTCTTGTTGCCGTTGCCGTCGTAGGAGTCGTGCTGGCGCCCGTAGATGTCGTAGGTCTTGCGCTGCGCGGTCTGCCAGGTGAAGGCGCCTGCCGCGTAGCCGGAGGCCTGGCGGATCATGGTGACGTCGCCTGTGGTGGGGGCGGCGGTCTGCGGGAAGGCGGTGCCGAAGGCGGTGTCGTCGTAGAAGGTGCGGGTCGCGGACACCACCTGGTCGGGGCGGCTCACCGAGGCCGGAGCGCCCAGGGTGTTGAGGGCCTTCGGGACGGTGGCGACGGTGCCTTCGGTGAAGCCGGAGCAGGCGACCGTGTCGGTCTCCTGGGAGGCGACGAGTCCGGCGAGGTTGGTGGAGGTGTTGGCGGGCGCGTAGGTGGTGGCGGCGCAGCGGTCGTAGGCGGTGTTCACCGGGACGGTGTGGCTGTAGCTGTAGGTGAGTTCGCCGAAGGTGGTGTGTGCCGGGTCGTCGTCGTAGGTGTTGTCGGTCTCGGTGTAGCGCCACTTCGTGGTGCCGCCGTCGGTAAGGGCCTGGCGGCTCCATCCCTCGGCGAGTTTGACGGTGTTGGCGGTCAGGTCCGGCAGGCCGGTGCGGGTGCGGGTGGCCAGTTCCGGGGAGACCCAGTAGGAGCTGATCGAGGAGTGGTCGATGGTCCCGCCGGCGCCGGTGTAGGCGGTCTGCTCCAGGGCGTTGCCGGCGAGCTGGTCGGTGTCGCGGTGGACGCCGCCCTGGGAGTCGGTGAGCGTGACCGAGCGGGTCGAGGATGCGGACAGCCAGTCGCCGTCCATGCCGCGGTAGTACGTGGACACCGACTTGGTCTGCGGGTCGTTCGCGCCGTCACCTGTCAGCGTGGTGACGGTGCCGTAGCCGCGGAACTGGCCCCAGGTGCGGTACTTGGCCTTGACAACCTCGTTGTCGTCGTGGTGCCAGGCAGCGCCGCCGCTGTAGGCGTAGTTGGTCCGCTGGGCGACCGCGCCGCCGGTGGTATCGGTCTCCAGGACCTGGGTGACCGCGTACTTCTCGAACCAGTCGCGCACCGGGGAGGTGTAGTCCTTCGGCGTCCAGTAGACCGGGTAGCACGACTTGGTGTTCTGGGCGGGGTCGGCCGAGGCCACGTACGCGACGGTGCAGGCGTCGGGCAGGTCGTAGGTGATGCCGGTGATGCCGCCCATCTCGTTGGTGACCGACGAGATGCGGTAGCGGTACAGGCCGGGGAAGGACGAGGTGTCGACGCGGTTGGCCAGGTCGATGCCGCCGAAGGTGACGCTCGGCAGGCTGATCGATGAGGTGGAGCCGCCGCCGGAGGTGTCGTTGCCGGTGTGGGTGATGGACGACAGCCACAGCGTCGGCGAGGTGCCGTCGCCGGTCGCGGGCTCGGACTGGCCGAGGGTGTAGGTGTCGACGGGCAGGTACTTCGACGCTGACGTCGAGTACTGCTGCATCGTGATCGAGGTCAGGCGGACGGTGGAGTAGAACGACGGCGAGTAGGCGGCGCAGGTGTCTCCCGATGCGCACGCGAGGTAGTACGGGACGTCCGGGTACTGCGTGGGTGCCGTGGTCTTCGACAGCGCATCACAGGTGTCGAGGGTGCAGCGCCCGGCGGTGCCGAACACCACCTGGTCCGGGACCGTGCCGTACGCGCCGCCGGCGCGGAAGCCGTAGTCGATCCGGGTCAGGTGCGAGTCGCGGACGTAGGAGACGTTGTCGGCGCCCTTGTTGCGGCCGTAGTAGTTGGTGTCCTGGGCGTAGTAGTACGCCATCGCGTTGTCGTGCGTGTCGGTGACGTAGTCCAGGTGCCACTTGTAGGCCGTGGTGCACACCGACGAGGTGAACCCTGCGGAGTTGTAGCACGGGTCGCCCGAATGGGCGGAGTACACCGGCACCGTGTCGACCGAGTGCGTGGTGGCCTTGCCCGATGACCAGCCGGGCAGCTGGTTGCGGCCGAACATGTAGCTCATGCCGGTGCGTTCGGTGACGATCCAGTAGTCCGTGTTGTACGTCCCCGTGCCGTTGTCCGCATCGGTGACGTGCGTGACCTTCTCGCCGCTGCCGTCCGCCGCGGTGTAGGTCTTCGCGGTCTTGTCGTAGACCAGCGCGGTGGACGAGCCGTTCAGCGACAGGGTGAGGATCGGGCCGTCGTAGCACTGGTCGCTGGTGGAGACGGGCGACGCGGTGCCCTCGGGGCTGTCCGAGCACGACGTGAAGGTCTGCTCGATGTAGCTGTCCGGGGTGCCCCACCCGTCACCCACCCAGGAGGCCTGCGCCTGGGTCGACGACGTCTGACCGTCGAGCGCACCGGAGTCATAGGACAGCCCCACCGTCGGCAGCAGTGACGAAGACGCACCCGGCACGGACATCGGGTAGCTGTAGGAGAACGTGCCCGTCGATCCACCGCCGGACCACGAGCCCTCAGGCTTCAAGGCAGTGGCGCTGTAGCTGCCCGCCTCGCCGCCGTCCCCGTCCGACCCTGCCGTCGCCGCCAGTACCACCGGCTGCACAACGGCGGCCTGAGAACCGGTGACGTAAGAGGCCTGCGCTGCCGTCGTCCCCGAGGCTGTGCCAGACGCGCCGCCCAGCGTCAGGTCGGCCGCGAGACTGCCAGCCGTCTCGTCGTGCGTGGTGTGCAGAGGCGTCTGCGCGCGGCACTCCGCCCGCCCCGGGTCGGTGAGAGCGCATGCCGGCAGCCGCACCAGTTGCAAGTGGGAGGCGTAGTTGCCGCCGAACGCCTGGGCGAAGCTGGCGTAGTCGAGGCCCACCTGGACGTCGCCCTGGCCGCCGGCCTGCGCGCCGACGGTGAACACCACGCCCGTCACGCCCAGCCGGGAGGCGTCGGCGTGCGGCAGGACGCGCACGTCCACACCACCCGGACCGCGGTACGAGCCCTTCTTCGGCGCGACCGCGCGCGCCCACACCGGCGTACCGGCGGCCTTCGCCTTGGCTCCCTGGTGCTGCCCGGTTGCGGGCAAGGTCAGCGCGGCTGCGCCAGAGGCAGCGGCTGGCCACGTGATCGCTGTGGGGTGGTAGGCGCGCTTCGTCTGGTCCTCGACCTTGACCGCCTTGTGCCCGAGGACTTTGCCCCCGGTGACAGCCGCGCTCTGCTTCACCGCCGGCGCCCCGGCGCGGGCCGGCTTCGCCACGGCCGGACCGCCGGCACCAACGAGGGACAGCGTCAGGGCCATCACCGATGCGGCACCGGCCCAACGCCGCAGCCGTACCCCTCGACGACCCGTCCTCCGGCCGATCCACGCTATCCGCGCCATGGTTTGCCCCCACCCCCACCTGCGGGCCGATGAGGGCCCGTCATGACCTACCGCGACCCCTACGGGTCGGCGGCCGAGCGATCATGGCACGCCGTCGACCCGGATGCCGATGGGGACGACTCCGTCATTTTTCGCATCCCACTCCTGACATGATCACGATATCGAAACGATTCACAACGCCTCGAAGGGCGAACTGGGCAATCCCATGCACACCAGTCATCCACGCAAGCTTCACGCGCTGTCCACTGATGCGGTAAACCAGCCTGCCCGTATCGGGGCATGCAACCGTCTCCACGAGCAAATGGGATCCGTTCACGTGAAGCCACGTCCTCAACGCCGCGTACTCGGCATCGCCCTCGCGGCGACCCTCAGCGCGCTGTCCGTCAACGGGTGGAACTCACCCGCGAACGCGGACACCCCACCAGTCGCGTCAGCATCTGCCCCTGCGTCAACCGCCCCGCTGGACGAGGCGCACGCCTCTCTCAAGGCCCAGGCCACCGGCAAGCCCGTGGCCGTGGGCGCGGCCACCACCCCGACGGCCCAGGAGGTCGCCAACCCCGACGGCACCTTCACCCTCACCCAGTCCGTCGCCCCGGTGCGCAAGTACACAAGCGGAGGGTGGAAGTCCCTGGACGCCGACCTTGCCCGCCGCTCCGACGGCGCTGTCGCTCCCGCCCTCACCACTGACGGACTCACTCTGTCCGGCGGCGGCAATGGGCCCTTGGCGGAGATGAAGGACCTCGGACGGTCCCTGTCCCTGTCCCTGCCCACCTCCATCCCCTCCCTCCCGACGCCCAGCCTGGACGGCCCGACCGCCACGTACTCCGACGTCTTTCCGGACGTCGACCTGAAGGTCACTGCGGACGCCCAGGGCGGGTTCTCCGAAGTCCTCGTCGTCAAGAACGCCCAGGCCGCCACTAATCCGGCGCTTGCTACGCTGAGTTTCCCCGCCCACACCGACGCAGTGACCCTTTCCGCCGACGCGGCGGGCAACATCAGGGCCAAAGACACCTCCGGCAACACGGTCTTCGCGGCGCCCGCCCCCCTGATGTGGGACTCGGCCACCACGGAGTCCGCCACTACCGCCTTCTCGGCCACCTCCGACGTAGCCGAAGCCCCCTCAGGTGCCCCGGACCCTGGCGACCCTGGCGCCTCGAGCGCGGAGGCTCCGGGCCCGAACGCGCACGTCGCACCCGTCCAGGCCGAATACACCTCAGGCACCATCAAGCTCACGACCGACGCCGACCTGCTGACCGGCACCTCGACGGTCTACCCCCTCTACATCGACCCGTCCTACACCGCGAGCGGCGGCAAACTGCAGAACTGGACGTACGTCGACTCCCACTGGCCGGACAACAGCTACTGGGACACCACCGACAGCAAGGGACTGCGGGTCGGATACAACGGCTGGGACGCCCCTTACTACAAGGCCGAGGCGTTCGCCAAGCTCTCCGTGAGCAGCCAGATCTACGGTGCGACGATTGTCTCGTCGACCTTCTACGCCACCGAGATCTACGCACCCTCGTGCACGGACAAGCGACCGGTTGAGGTGTGGGAGACCGGGGCGATCTCCAGCGCCACCACGTGGGACAGCCGGCCAACCTGGAAAACCAAACTGGACACCCAGACCGAGGCATACGGCTACAGCGCCGACTGCCCCGTCCACTCCATCGGCTGGAACGTCAAGTCCGCCATGCAGGCGATCGCCAACGCCAAGACCGCCAGCAGCATCACCCTCGGCCTGCGCGCGAGCGACGAGGACGACATGTACGGGTGGAAGAAGTTCGACCACGCCACCATGTCCATCTCGACCACCTACAACCACAAGCCGGAAATCCCCACCCCGCTGACCACCTCCCCGGCCGGCAACTGCACCACCAGCGTCATGGGCGACGGCGACGTCACCCTCTACGCGGGTGTCCGCGACACCGACGGCGGCACGGTCACCGCCACCTTCCGGGTCACCCACCCCGCCGACGGATCGCTCATCGTCTCCTCCACGCCCGTCAGCGCCACCAGCGGCACCAGGGCCGCCTACACCCTCACCAAAGCCACTCTGGAAAGCCTACTCGGCACCAGCGCCAAAACGCGTGTGGCGTGGACCGTGACAGCCAGCGACGGCACGGAAACCTCGGGAACATCCAAAGCGTGCGTGTTCACTTTCGACCCGACCAGGTCAGGCGCGCCCCACATCAAGGACGCTGCCAGCAGCGAGTGCAGTGCATCGACTCTCTCCTACCAGGTGGGCACGCCAGCAACCTTCACCTTGGCGCCCAACGACGACGACACGAGCGGTACGAAGCCTGACCACTATCTCTACCAGCTCAACGGCGCCGCACCGGCGACAACCGCCGGGACCAGCATCAGCGTCACACCCACGCGTGGCACCAATGTTCTGGCCGTCACCGCCGTCTCCACCGGTGGCAACATCGGCGACACCGCCAACTGCTTCATCTTCGCCGCCCCCGCAGCCACCGCCTCCGACGGCGACCTAACCGGCGACGGACACCCCGACCTCACAGCGGTCGGCGCCCAGGTGGGTCTCCCCAGCGGCTACTGGCTCGCCCACGCCACCGACGCCAACCAGATCTCCGCGGGCGCCACCGACATCGGCGCCCAAGGCACCGGCGTCAACCCGGCGGGCTCGCCCACGGACTGGAACGGCACCCAAGCCATCACCGGCCACTTCAACACCGGCGACGGTTTCAACGACGTCCTCGACTACAACCCCGCAACCGGTGCGGGAACCATCATCTACGGCAACGGCGACGGGTCACCCCTCAGTCCCTACAGCGGCAACGAGGTCAACGTCAGCACAACCACCTTCACAGACGAGACGGGAAACACCGCCACGAGCATCACCAACGGCGGCAATCTTTACCACTACCTCAATCAGAACCCGGAAGACTGGACCGGGTATCCCGACCTCCTACTGATCAACGACGGTCAACTCTGGGACGAGCCCGCCGATCCCGTCCCCGGCGCCTTCACCCACATGGCCAACGCGCTGTCGATCTCGACAGCCAATCCCACCGGCAACGGAGACTGGACCGGCTGGAGCATCACCACAACCCTCGACAGCAACGGCCTGCCCGGCCTCTTCGCCCGCGACACCAGCGGCAGCGCACTGTACTACTACACCGCCGATGACCTGCAGAATCTCGCCATGGGCAGTTCCGCCACGCCCGTCCAGCTCCCCACCAACGGCTTGACCGTCAGCGAGGCCCCGATCATCCAGGCCGCCGACCTCAACGGCGACGGCACCCCCGACCTGCGGCGAATCGACGCCAACGGCAACGTCACCGCCTACCTCTTCAACGGCAGCACAATCACGCCACAGACCGCGCAGAAGATCAGCAGCCCGGACCACGTCTGGCCGCTCGACGACGGTGACGACGGCAGCGCCGCCACCACCGCCGTCGACACCACCGGGAGTCTCACCCTCACCGGCTCCGCGACCGGTACCACCTGGGACACCGACGAAGCCCTCGGCAACGTCCTGCACCTGGACGGCACCGGATCGATGACCACCAGCGCCGCGCTGTCGATGTCCGCTTCCTTCTCGGTGTCCCTGTGGGCCAAGCCCGCCGCCGTCGGCGGCGTCATCGCCTCCCAGGACGGCACCAAGAACTCCGGATTCCTCCTCTACTCACAGTCCAACCGCGAGTGGTCCTTCTGCATGGCCATCACCGACACCACCCGCGGGTACGACTGCATCGCCGGCGGCACCGCCGTCATCGGCCAGTGGGCCCACCTCACCGCCACCTACAACCCCACCACCAAGGCCACCAACCTCTACGTCGACGACCGCCTCGTCGCCCACGGCACCCACGAAGCCTCCAAAGACCCGTTCACCGGGAAGTTCACCCTCGGCAACAACCTCAACAACGGCGCCCGTGCCTCCTACTTCAACGGCAGCGTCTCCAACGTCCAGACCTGGAACGGCACCGTCCTGACCACCGACCAGGTCGCCACCATGGCGAACCTCCCCCTGCCCACCTGGCCCTACACCTTCACGGACGTCGCCGACTACGACGGCGACGGCAAAGCCGACATCGTCGCCGCCGACCCCACCGGGGACCTGTGGCTCTACCCCGGCACCGGCACCGGCAAATTCGCCGCCGACTCCCTGTACATCGGCACCGGCTTCGCCGGCCACACCTTCGCCGGCATCGCCGACTTCAACAAGGACGGCTTCGCCGACATCATCGCCCTGACCCCCAGCGGCGCCCTCCACCTCTACCCCGGAGACGCCGGCCACGACCTGCTCACACCCAGCCCCACCTTCCCCAGCGGCTGGTCCGGCTACGCCTTCGCCGGAGTCCGCGACTTCAACAAGGACGGCAAGCCCGACATCATCGGCCGCAACCCCAGCGGAGTCCTGTACCTCTTCCCCGGCACCGGCACCGGAGCCGGCATCGGCTCCCCCATCCAGCTGGGCACCGGCTGGAACAACCTCACCCTCGTCGGAGTCGCCGACATCGACGAAGACGGCAACCCCGACGTCGTCGCACGCGACAGCGCCGGCCTGCTCTGGAACTACCACGGCAACGGCAGCAACGACGTCAGCAGCCCCACCCAGATCGGCACCGGCTGGAACGACTACACCATCGCCGGGATCAACGACTTCAACAGCGACGGCAACCCCGACGTCATCGCCCGCTATACCGACGGCAGCCTCTGGCTCTATCCCCGCACCGCCACCGCCTTCAGCCTCCGCGTCCTGATCGGACACGGCTGGTAGCGGATAACACCTGAACGGAGCTCCTACTCTGACGCCTCCTCACCTTCCTGTCTCCTCCGGGTCCCCTTCCCGGCCCGTGAGTCCGGAAGGTGAGGGGGCTTCTCCCTTTCGAGCCGTGCGGTCATCATGACGAAAGGGGCCGAAACGTCAGTCCGTCCAGCGTGGATCCAGCGCACAACAGAGCGACGGAGCCGACCCCAACCCGGGCCGGCCCCGTCCGGCCTGCGCGCCTGCGCAACGGCGCTGCCCTCGCCACACGCATCCGCTACAAGTTGGAGCGCATATCGACCGCAGAGCTGCCACCTGTGCAAACAGGCCCACCAGAGTACGCGTCCAGCGCCGATCCAGCGCTGCAGAGATTCACCCAGCCAGCTGACGGCACCTGACTGCCGAGCAGGCCACAGCCCGGTGATACTCGATCGTGCGGCAGGCCCACCAGCCGAATCCCGCCTTGTGGATCGCCCGGCATCCGCTGCACAGCCACCTACGCTCATGACAAAGGGCTACGGCCAGCCCCGTCGTGCCCCGCAGGAGGAGAGGATCGGCTGGGTGCTGCTTGATCGCTCGCCCCGGTCCGATCTTCGATCGTTACTCAGACGCCTCAGACAGTTGCGAATCCCGGGGCGATGCGGACCCTCACCGGCCTCGACCGCCGCACCGTGCAGCGGATGTTGCGACCCCGGCGGGAGGCGATGCGGACCCTGGCCCTGGCCCACCCCGACCACCCGGTCGACACGTTGCGACCCCCGCTGGGAGCGATGCGGACGAGCCGCAAGCGGTTCATCGTCACCGATACCCTCGGCCTCCTCCTGACCGTCCATGTCGTGGCGGCCAGCCTCCAGGACCGCGAGGGGGCGAAGCGGTCGCTGCTGTGGACCCGCCTGGACAACCCCACCGTGACCCAGGTCTGGGCGGACCAGGGCTTCGCCGGCCGCCTGGTCCAGTGGGCCGCGGACATCCTCCGCCGCGACCTCGACATCGTGCGCAAACAACCGGGACAGCGCGGCTTCCAGGTACAGCCCGAGCGCTGGGCGGTAGAACGCCCGTCCGCGTGGATCACCATGCGACGACGTATGGCCGGCGACCACGAGCGCGACCCTTCCGAAACCATGATCCGCTGGGCCATGACCGACGTGATACTCCGCCGACCGCGGACAACCCGCCACCCGCCCAGGAGTAATTCCTACGAAAAGCCCGCTCACCCGAAGCGTGAACCGCCGGAGAAGAAATCGGTCCTCTCACCGCGACGCGTACCGGCTACTGCATGATCGTCCGGGGCAGATGCCTCGGGTCGGCCAGGCAGTAGTAGAACTGGAGCGCGTAGCCACGCCCGATCTGAATCTGTGTGGGCTGGTATACGTCAAGATCCGCGTCCGGGTCTTCCTCGACCATCGCCTGCAGTTCCAGGGCGGCCAGCTCCCCCTGCCCGCCCCGCTCTCGTTCCCACCCACGGTCAACAGCGCCTCGACGGGGCCGCCACACTCACCGCAGCGCAATTCGTCGGCGTCCGCCGGATCGCGGAAGGTGAACTCCGCCGGCCAACCGCCCGCCTTCCATCCCGGCGCGACCGACAGCTCCCACTGATACTCCAGCGACATGGCCTCCGACCAGGCCATGACGCGCTTGCCCAGCACCTCGTCCAGCAGATGCAGAGGCGGGAGCTCGCCGATCGCCTCCGGGTCCAGCACGCACGGCCGTGGCACATGCTCGTCCATCTCCACAAACTCCAGCTCCGGTGGTTCTGCCAGCACCTCGCGGACATCGGCCGCCGTCCGCCACCGCAACTGCACCGCCGGCCAGCACCCCTCGAGGTCCGGGACAGGCAGCCACAGCACCTGGAGCACGTCCGTTCCCTCCGGGAAGGGAAGTCCCGGCACGTCCCGCGCATACAACTGCGCGACCGGGATCAGCGGCTCCTCACATATCTGCCCCGACGCTTCCTGGCCGTAGGGCAACTGCTCGGGATCGAACCGCGGACACTCCTCATCCACAGGCCACAGCAACGGCCCGCCCACCGAGCTGTCGTGCACCGTCGGTGCCCCCGGTGTCGGATGCAGCCGAAGCGCTGCCCGCGTCATTCTCCCGAGCTCCGGAAAGACCGCGCTCACATCAACCGGACGCGGCGGCGTCGTACGTGCCATGCCTCCCCCTTTACGCCCCGGCACCACACCCACCAGCGCCGACGCGCCCGTCAAACCACCTGCCCCGAGCGCAACGGCCGGTGGAACAGCCGCCAGCCGGGCTGCACAGGCCCTGTGCGTCTTGATGAGTCGGCTCGACACGCTCGGCTGTCGAAAAGGGTTCCCAGCACCCACCTGCACCCAGCCTCGACAACCCACACGAACAGCTCAGCTGCCGGATGTCAAAGGCGCTCGGAGAGGCAACCACGCGGGTGGGAAGTCGGCTCGTCCTGCCTCAGACGGGCCGCATCACCTGGGCCCCACCCTCGGGAGTGTCCTTCACCTCCGGGGGCGGGCCTGGGTTGCTCCAGTAGGTCACACCACCGATCGTGACCTTCCCCGCTGCCTCGGACAGCGGCAGATACTCAGTGCGACCGTCGGCCGGCCCACCGACGAAGGTCACCAGAACACTGATCCCACTCGGCTCCATCGAAGCTGTCGCCTCCACATTCTTCGTTTCACCCGAGGGCGCGGCACCGCCACCGGAACCACCACATCCCACGAGCGCAACCAGCAGGCCAACGCAGCCCACCGCTCTCAAGATCTTCACTCAGGCATCCTGCCAGGACCACGTCAGACCGCCTACAGCAGAGGTGATCTCGTCCCAGCCAGACCAAGATCGCGAACCATCAACTGGGGACGTTCATCCGTACGCAATTGGGGAGCTGAGGACGTACGCCGACACCTCCGTGAGCAGATCATCCAGCAGTGGGGTGGTGGACCCCCACGGGTCGCCCAGGGCTGATTCAGCTGAACCGTCTCGACGATCTCCAGTTCACCCCCGCCATCCGGTTCTGCCCGTCCCCATGCTCCGGGTCCCCGCCGAGGGTTCGAACCTGCGCAGTGTCCCCCTACATGCCGCGCCGATCACTTGGTCACGGAAGCATGCCGCACCAACCGGACCCTGCCAATCCCCCCTCCCGGGGAGAAAGAGGATGGCGACACCACGTGGGCGCCCGCCCGGCATCCAGCGCCGATCCAGCGTCCGTACCGATAACCACGGATGACGACAGGTGACGAGACGTCAATTCAACCCGCGCGGATCCAGCGCGGATCCAGCGCCCGGCATGCCATCGGGGCCGGCCCCCACTCGGGCCGGCCCCATCTGACCTGCACGTTTGCGAAACCCACCCAAGGACGCCCGCTACACGTTGAACCGAAACTCCACCACGTCGCCGTCCTGCATGACGTAGTCCTTGCCCTCCATGCGGGCCTTGCCCTTGGCGCGGGCCTCGGCGACGGAGCCGGTTTCGGTGAGGTCGTCGAAGGAGATGACCTCGGCCTTGATGAAGCCCTTCTGGAAGTCGGTGTGGATGACGCCGGCGGCCTCGGGGGCGGTGGCGCCGCGCTTGATGGTCCAGGCGCGGGATTCCTTGGGGCCGGCGGTCAGGTAGGTCTGGAGGCCGAGGGTCTCGAAGCCGACGCGGGCGAGGGTGGCGAGGCCGGGTTCGGTGGCGCCGACGGATTCGAGGAGTTCGAGGGCGTCGGCCTCGTCGAGTTCGGCGAGCTCTGCTTCGAGCTTGGCGTTGAGGAAGATGGCCTCGGCCGGGGCGACCAGGGCGCGCTGCTCCGCCTTGAAGGCGTCGTCGGTCAGCTCGTCCTCGTCGACGTTGAAGACGTAGAGGAAGGGCTTGGTGGTGAGCAGGTGCAGGTCGTGCAGGAGGGCGGCGCGCTCGGTGCCCTGGAGGACGCCCTGGGAGAAGAGGGTGTCCCCGCGCTCCAGGATGGTCTGGGCCTCCTCGACGGCGGCGACCTTGGGGGCGACGTCCTTCTTGATGCGCGCCTCCTTCTGGAGCCGCGGGAGGACCTTCTCGATGGTCTGGAGGTCGGCGAGGATCAGCTCGGTGTTGATCGTCTCGATGTCGTCCTTCGGCGAGACCTTGCCGTCGACGTGCACGACGTTCTCGTCCTTGAAGGCCCGGATGACCTGGCAGATCGCGTCGGACTCGCGGATGTTCGCCAGGAACTTGTTGCCCAGGCCCTCGCCCTCGGAGGCGCCGCGCACGATGCCGGCGATGTCGACGAAGTCGACCGTGGCGGGCAGCACGCGGGCGGAGCCGAACAGCTCGGCGAGCTTGTCGAGGCGCGGGTCCGGGACGCCGACGACGCCGACGTTGGGCTCGATGGTCGCGAACGGGTAGTTGGCCGCGAGCACGTCGTTCTTGGTGAGGGCGTTGAAGAGCGTCGACTTGCCGACGTTCGGCAGGCCGACGATTCCGATGGTGAGCGACACTGGCGACTTCCCGTTGCATCCGCGGCGGCCCCCTGGCGGGCCGCGCGCCCGCGGGGCGGGCGCGACGCCAGTCTACGGGGCTCCGGCCGGGCGGCCGCCCCTGCTTCGAACAGCGGCGCCCAGCCGGGGGAATGTCGGCGTACGCTGCCGGATTTCCGGACGGGATACAAATACGCTGAGTAGGTGGATCAACACAGTGCGCGCACGGGTGGGCCTGCCGGCGGAGCCCCCGCGCCCGTCGCCCCGCGGCCCGCTCCCGCACGCCCGGCGGGCGGGGGCACGGGGAGGCCCCGCAGGCCGGGCAGGTTCGGGAGGGCCGGGCGACCCGGCGGACCCGGCGGTCCGGAGGGCAGCGGCAACCGCAGGGCGGCCCTCGCCGCCCTCGTCCGGCGGCTGCGCGCCCTGCGCCGCCCCCGCCCGCGCCTCACGGGCCTCGGCACCGGGGTGCTCACGACCCTGGTCACCGTGCTCGCCGGCGCCCTGGACGCGCTGCTCTTCGACGGGCCCGGGGTCTTCTTCGGTGTCGTCTTCGTCCTGGTGAGCGTGACCGCGGCGGTGTACGTACGCCCGTACGACCTGGTCGCGGCCCCGGCGTCGGCGCCGATCGCCTTCGCCGTCGGGATCGCGCTGACCGCCGACAGCGGCGACGGGAGCTTCGTCGGGCGTCTGCTCGGGCTCTTCACCGGGCTCGCCCTGATGACCGGCTGGCTCTACACCGGCACCGTCGCGGCGGCGGTGATCGTCGCCGTCAGAGCTTTGCGGCTGCCATCGCGGCGCCGACGATCCCGGCGTTGTTCTGCAGCTCCGCGGGAACGATCTCCGCGCTGAGGCCGTGCCCGTGCAGGTAGGGCAGGAACTTCTCGGCCTTGCGGCTCACCCCGCCGCCGAGCACGAACAGATCCGGTGAGAAGAGCATCTCCACGTGCGCGAGGTACTTGCGCAGCCGGTGGCCCCAGTGCTCCCAGCTCAGGTCCTCGTCCTCGCGCGCCTTGACCGAGGCGCGCGACTCCGCGTCGTGGCCGTGCAGCTCCAGGTGGCCGAGCTCGGTGTTGGGGACGAGCCGGCCGTCGACGAAGACGGCGCTGCCGATGCCCGTGCCGAGCGTGAGCACGATGACCGTGCCCCCGCGGCCGCGGCCCGCGCCGAAGGTCATCTCGGCGACGCCGGCCGCGTCCGCGTCGTTCATGACGACGACCGGCAGGCCGAGCCGCTCGCTGAGCACCGTGCGCGCGTCGACGCCGATCCAGCCCTTGTCGACGTTGGCGGCGGTGCGCGTCACGCCGTCGACCACCACGCCGGGGAAGGTCACGCCGAGCGCTCCCGACCAGCCGAAGTGCGTGACGACCTCGGCCACGCCCTCGATCACGGCGTCGGGGGTCGCCGGGTGCGGGGTGAGCACCTTGTACCGCGCGTCGGCCAGGTCGCCCCTGTCGAGGTCGACCGGGGCGCCCTTGATGCCCGTACCGCCGATGTCCACACCGAACACGTTCATGACCTCCAGGCTAGAGGCGGGCCGCCGGCCCCACCTCTTGTGGCTCCCCCCGCGGGAGGCGGACAGCAGATCGGCCGGACGCGGTCCGGACGGGAAGACACGCAGTCCTTACGAGGCTTCCCCGGCCGCGGCCTCCGCACGCAGATCACGCCGCAGTTCCTTGGGCAGCGAGAACTGGATGTGCTCCTCGGTGGAGGTGACGACCTCCACGTCGCCGTAGCCGCGGGCGGCCAGCCATTCCAGGACGCCTTCGACCAGGATCTCGGGCACCGACGCGCCGGAGGTGACGCCGATCGTGCGGACGCCCTCCAGCCACGCCTCGTCGATCTCCTCGGCGAAGTCGACCAGGTGCGCGGCGCCCGCGCCGGCCTGGAGGGCGACCTCGACGAGCCGGATCGAGTTCGAGGAGTTGCGCGAGCCGACGACGATCACGAGGTCGGCGTCCGCGGCGATCTGCTTGATGGCGACCTGGCGGTTCTGCGTGGCGTAGCAGATGTCGTCGCTGGGGGGCGAGAGCAGGTTGGGGAAGCGCTCCTTGAGCGCGTCGACCGTCTCCATCGTCTCGTCGACGGACAGCGTGGTCTGGGAGAGCCACACGACCTTGTTCTCGTCGCGGACGGTGAGCCCGGCGACGTCCGCCGGGCCGTCGACGAGGTGGGTGCGCTCGGGCGCCTCGCCCATCGTGCCGATGACCTCCTCGTGGCCCTCGTGGCCGATGAGGAGGATGTCGTAGTCGGAGTCGGCGTAGCGGACGGCCTCGCGGTGGACCTTGGTCACCAGCGGGCAGGTGGCGTCGATCGTGGCGAGGCGGCGGGCCCCGGCCTCCTCGTGGACGACCGGCGCGACGCCGTGCGCGGAGAAGATCACGATGGAGCCCTCCGGCACCTCCTCCGTCTCGTCGACGAAGACCGCGCCCTTCTTCTCCAGCGTCTGGACGACGTACTTGTTGTGCACGATCTGCTTGCGCACGTAGACGGGGGCGCCGTACTGCTCGAGCGCCTTCTCGACGGTGATCACGGCCCGGTCGACGCCCGCGCAGTATCCGCGGGGGGCGGCGAGCAGGACGCGGCGGCTGGCTTCGGTCGTCATGCCGACCATCGTACGGGGGCGCTCTTGGCGGGCACGTGGGCGCTCGGGGTTTCGCGCGCCGCCTGCCGCGCTCCCGCGCACTCCGGGCGGGACGGGGTGTCGGAGGGCGGCGCTATGGTCGGGGGATGGCTCTCAGCACCTCGGCGGAAGCGCCGATCCCGGTCGGCGAGGTGTCCCGGCTGATCGGCGGGTGGATCGACCGGCTCGGCGCCGTCTGGGTCGAGGGGCAGATCACCCAGCTCAGCAGGCGGCCGGGCGCGGGCGTCGTCTTCCTGACGCTGCGCGACCCCTCGCACGACATCTCCCTCACCGTGACGTGCTTCCGCGGCGTCTTCGACCAGGTCGCGGACGTGGTCGGGGAGGGCGCGCGGGTCGTGCTGCACGCCAAGCCGGAGTGGTACGGGCCGCGCGGCACGCTGTCGCTGCGCGCGGTGGAGATCCGCCCGGTGGGTGTGGGCGAGCTGCTGGCCCGGCTGGAGCGGCTCAAGCGGCAACTGGCCGGCGAGGGGCTCTTCGCGGCCGACCGCAAGCGCCCGCTGCCCTTCCTGCCGCAGCTCGTCGGCCTGGTCACGGGCCGCGCCTCGGCCGCCGAGCGGGACGTGCGGGAGAACGCGCGGCTGCGCTGGCCCGCGGTCCGCTTCGAGGTGCGCAACGTGCCCGTGCAGGGCGCGAGCGCCGTGCCGCAGGTCATCGCGGCGGTGCAGGAGCTGGACGCGCACCCGGAGGTGGACGTCATCGTCGTGGCACGCGGCGGCGGCAGCGTCGAGGACCTGCTGCCCTTCTCCGACGAGCAGCTGGTGCGCGCGGTGGCGCGGTGCGGCACGCCGGTCGTGTCGGCGATCGGGCACGAGCCGGACTCGCCGCTGCTGGACCTGGTCGCCGACGTGCGGGCCTCCACGCCGACCGACGCGGCCAAGCGCGTCGTGCCCGACGTGCGCGAGGAGCTGGCACGGGTGCGGCTGGTCAGCGACCGCGCGCTGCGGGTGGTGCGGGGGCTGCTGGACCGGGAGGAGCGCGGGCTCGCGGCGGCGCTGAGCCGGCCGGTGATGGCGCGGCCCGGGCGGATGGTCGACGAGCGGGCGGAGGAGGTGGCCGACCGGCTGGAGCGGGCCCGCCGCTGCCTGCGGCACGCACTGGACCGCGCGGACGCCGACCTCTCCCACACCCTGGCCCGCGTCGTCGCCCTCTCCCCCGCCGCGACGCTGCGCCGCGGCTACGCGGTGCTCCAGCGTGCGGACGGCGCGGCGGTCCGCGACCCGGCGGAGGTGGCCGCGGGCGACGAGCTGCGGGCGCGCGTGGCGGAGGGGGAGTTCGCGGTACGGGTGGCGGCGGACGGCTGAGGCGGGGAGGCCCGCCGGGACGGGGCTGTCCGCGGGCGCCCCTAGTCTTGGGCGCATGGGAGCAGACCAGGACACCACCACCGCGGCGCTGGGCTACGAGCAGGCGCGGGACGAGCTGATCGACGTCGTACGCCGGCTGGAGGCGGGCGGCGCCACGCTGGAGGAGTCGCTCGCCCTGTGGGAGCGGGGCGAGGAGCTGGCGCGGGTGTGCCGGCACTGGCTGGAGGGCGCGCGCAGGCGGCTGGACGCCGCGCTCGCGGCGGAGGAGGCCGCGGACGCCGGGGACGGGGGCGCCGGGGACGCCGGCCGGGCGGGGGACGAGCACGGCGAGGGGTGAGCCGCGCCGGCGGCGGACACATGGTCACGCGCGGGGGAAAGTGACCGCCGTCACAATTGAACGCGGAATGGTTGAGTGTTCACACATGTTGGATCCGGTGTCCCGCCCGCGGGACATGCGTACCGACCGCTCAGAACGACTCTCCCCCCAAGAGGTGCCCCATGACGCTCGCACTCGACCCCGCCGCCCAGGACCTGCTCTTCCGTGAGGCCCGCACCGCCAACACCTTCACCGACGAGCCGGTGACCGACGAGCAGGTCCAGGCGATCTACGACCTGGTCAAGTACGCCCCGACGGCCTTCAACCAGCAGCCGCTGCGCGTCGTCCTGGTGCGCTCATCCGAGGCCCGCGAGCGCCTGGTGCAGCACATGTCCGAGGGCAACCAGGCGAAGACCTCGACCGCCCCGCTGGTGGCGATCCTGGCCGCGGACTACGAGTTCCACGAGGAGCTGCCGACCGTCCTCCCGCACTTCCCGCAGGCCAAGGACCTCTTCTTCTCCGAGCGGCCGGTGCGCGAGGCCTCCGCGGCGCTCAACGCCGCGCTCCAGGTGGGCTACTTCATCATCGGCGTGCGCGCCGCGGGCCTGGCAGCGGGCCCGATGACCGGCTTCGACGCCGAGGGCGTCAACAAGGAGTTCTTCGCCGACGGCGAGCACTCGGTGCTGGCCGTGGTCAACATCGGCAAGCCGGGCCCGGACGCCTGGTACCCGCGCAACCCGCGCCTGGCCTACGACCAGGTCGTCACCACCGTCTGACGTGCGAGAAGGCCCCGCCGCACGGCGGGCCCCCATGTACCGCGCCGCCCGCGTCCCCCGCGCGGGCGGCGCTTCGCCGTTCCCGGCCTACTTCCGGCCGCCGCGCTCCTGGACCAGATCGGCCACCGAGGTGATCTGGGCGAGCGGGCCGGTGCCGAGCACCACCGTGGTGTACCCCTTCTCCTGGTGCACCAGCGCGGTGTAGCGCTTGCTCTTCCACTGCTCCCACCGCACGCCGCCGGCGCTGACGGTGTCCGCGCCCTGCCGCTTGCCGTCGAGGGTGACCTCGGCGATGAAGGCGGCCGCGGCGGCGTTGCTCTGCTCGACGCCGACGTACTCCTTGTCCGTGCTGACGAACCCGAGGTGCCAGGTCACCTTGTGCGGGTCGGTGGCGTCGAAGGTGTCGGAGGTGGGCGTCCACTCCTTGCCGAGGCCCTCCGGGGCGGCCACCGGGTAGGGGGCGTAGCGCCGGGCCTGCTCCAGCGAGGCGGTGTAGTCGACCTTGAGCGACTTGACCGGCGAGGCCTTCGAGTCGTGCGGGACGAAGAGGTAGATCACGGCGACGACGACGGCGAGGACCGCCAGGGACAGGAGGAGGTCCTTCACCGTCTTGTTGCCACGCTTGTCTGCTGCCACGCCCCTATCGTCCCCCATGCCCCGGCGCGTCCGGACCGCCGGGTGGGGCGCCGGGCGGAGACTGCGCGCAGGGCCGCCGGGCGGCCACGGCGCGTATCCGCTCATGTGTGGGGTGCCGTGCTCATATTATCGGGCAGCAGGTAGGTTGGCGGCACCCTCAACCACCGGCCGTCCTCGTACAGGAAGGTGCGCTGCGATGACCGAGCACAACGGACAGAACCTGCCCCCCGCCTTGGAAGTGGCACCCGAGGCACCCGACCGCAACCTCGCCCTGGAGCTGGTCCGGGTCACCGAGGCCGCCGCCATGGCCGCCGGGCGGTGGGTCGGGCGCGGCGACAAGAACGGCGCGGACGGCGCGGCCGTCAGAGCCATGCGGACCCTGGTGCACACGGTGTCGATGAACGGCGTGGTGGTGATCGGCGAAGGCGAGAAGGACGAGGCGCCGATGCTCTACAACGGCGAGCGGGTCGGCGACGGCACCGGGGCGGAGTGCGACGTCGCGGTGGACCCGGTCGACGGCACCACGCTGACCGCCAAGGGCATGCCCAACGCGGTGTCGGTACTCGCGGTGGCCGACCGCGGCACCATGTTCGACCCGTCGGCCGTCTTCTACATGGACAAACTGGTGGTCGGCCCCGAGGCGGCGGAGTTCGTCGACATCACCGCGCCGCCGTCGGTGAACATCCGCCGGGTGGCCAAGGCCAAGGGCAGCGCGCCGGAGGACGTCACGGTGGTGGTGCTGGACCGGCCGCGGCACGACGGCATCGTCAAGGAGATCCGCGAGACCGGGGCCCGCATCAAGTTCATCGCGGACGGCGACGTGGCGGGCGCGATCATGGCCGTACGCGAAGGGACCGGCGTCGACATACTGCTGGGCATCGGCGGCACGCCCGAGGGCATCATCGCGGCCTGCGCGGTGACGTGTCTGGGCGGCACGATCCAGGGCAGGCTGTGGCCCAAGGACGACGCGGAGCGGCAGCGCGCGCTGGACGCCGGGCACGACCTGGACCGGGTGCTCACCACGACGGACCTGGTCAGCGGCGAGAACGTGTTCTTCGTCGCGACCGGCGTGACGGACGGCGAGCTGCTGCGCGGGGTGCGCTACCGGCGCGAGACCGCGACGACCTCCTCGCTCGTGATGCGCTCGAAGTCCGGCACCATCCGGCAGATCGACTCCGTGCACCAGCTGTCCAAGCTGCGCGCGTACAGCACGATCGACTTCGACCGGGCGCGCTGAGCGCTCCCGTGCACCCGCCGCACGCACCCCCTGCCCGGACCCGGCCGCTGCGGTCCGGCGGCCGCCCGGGCAGGACGTGCGGCGAGGCGGTCAGCCCGCCACGGCTATCTGCGGCGCCGGGCGCTGGAGTTCGACCTCGCGGCGGCGTCTGCGGGCGAGGACGACCCGGCGCTCGGCCGCGGTCATGCCGCCCCACACCCCGTAGGGCTCGGGCTGGACGAGCGCGTGCTCGCGGCACTCCGGCATGACCGGGCAGCGCGCGCAGACCCTCTTCGCGGCCTCTTCCCTGGCCAGCCGCGCGGCGGTCGGCTCCTTGGAGGGGGCGAAGAACAGTCCGGCCTCGTCACTGCGGCACGCCGCGTCGGAGTGCCAGGGCCCGCCCAGGTCACGCGGGTGACCCGGTGGAGTGGTCGGTTCCGTGACGGGCTCGATCGGTTGAAGCACGGGATACTCCTGACGACGGCTCGTGGTGTGCCACGCCTGACGCCCGCCGACTGCTCCCCGTGCGCGGCGTACGACAGCGGCAGCGCGGCTGCGTGTCCCGTTCCCCTACCCGCTGTACGCGACTTCATGCGCACCGTGTTCGTCTGCGCGCACGCCACGGCACCCCCGCTGACCTGGAGTTGGCGTGAACACGCAGCACCGGTGGCGTACACACGCACCACCCGCGCCCCGGAGCCGCGGGCGCGAGTGGGGCGCGCCCGGCTCCTCAGCCGGCGAGCTGCCCCTTCGTCCAGTCCTTGACCTTCTTGCCGCGCTTGGCCTTGGCCTCGACGCCGCCCCAGAACGCCACCCCGTCGACCCGCACGACGGGCGCGCCGGGGTCGGGGGACTCGTACGCCTTGATGTCGGAGCCGCCCATGATGCCGATGACGCCGCCGCCGCGGAGCGTCACGTTCTCCGGCAGCTTGATCGTGACGCCGCCCATCACGGCGGTGCAGTGGATGACGAGTTCGGGCGAGGTGAAGGTCGCCTCGGACAGGTCGATGTCGACCCCGCCCATGATCGCCACCGCGGTGATCTTGTGCCCGACGCGCCAGCGGCCCTTGCGCTCGGCGCCGCCGAGGATGCCGACCAGGTTCGGGTTCTCGCCGCCGCCGTCGGCGTAGCCGCGCGGGGCGGCCGCCGGGGCCGCGGCCGGGTGGGCGGCGCCGGCGGGCAGATCGGCGACGAGCGGCTCCAGTTCGCCCATGGTCTTGGCGGCGTAGAGCCGGTCCAGCCGCTCGGAGTGCTCGGACGAGTCGAGCCGGCCCTCGGCGAGCGCCTCGCGCAGGATGTCGGCGACACGGTCCCGGTCGGCGTCGGACGCCCGCAGGCCGCCGGCCGCCGTGACCGGCGCCGGGGCCGGGGCGGCCGGTGCGGCGGCGGGTGCCACGGCGGTCTCGGCGGCGTCCGCCGGCTGCTGTCCGGGCTTCTGGAGCTGGGATTCGTCCACACGGCCACGCTACAAGGACGCGATAGATCGCGACCACCCCGGGAAAGCCGGAGCCGCCCCCCATCCGCCCCCTAGGGGACGGCGCCCGCGAAGGCTCCGGATCTCGGGGTGAGCGGGACCTCACAGCGGGAGGGCAACGGGGGCGCTCGTATGCTGGAAGCGCTTCAGCGACGACGCAGCCGAATGAGGAATGCCCGATATGCCCGACTTCGAATACACGGATCTGCTCCCTCTCGGCGAGGACACCACCCCGTACCGCCTCATCACCAGCGAGGGCGTGAGCACCGTCGAGGCGGGCGGGCGCACCTTCCTCCAGGTCGAGCCCGAGGCGCTGCGCCGGCTCGCGGCCGAGGCGATGCACGACATCTCGCACTACCTGCGCCCCGCGCACCTTGCCCAGCTGCGCCGCATCCTCGACGACCCCGAGGCCAGCCCCAACGACCGCTTCGTGGCGCTCGACCTGCTCAAGAACGCCAACATCGCGGCGGCCGGCGTGCTCCCAATGTGCCAGGACACCGGCACCGCGATCGTCATGGGCAAGCGCGGCCAGAACGTGCTGACCGCGGGCGGCGACGAGGAGGCCCTCTCGCGCGGCATCTACGACGCCTACACCCGGCTCAACCTGCGCTACTCGCAGATGGCGCCGCTGACGATGTGGGAGGAGAGGAACACCGGCTCCAACCTCCCCGCACAGATCGAGCTGTACGCGACCGACGGCGGCGCGTACAAGTTCCTCTTCATGGCCAAGGGCGGCGGCAGCGCCAACAAGTCCTTCCTCTACCAGGAGACGAAGGCCGTCCTCAACGAGGCGTCGATGATGCGCTTCCTGGAGGAGAAGATCCGCTCGCTGGGCACCGCGGCCTGCCCGCCGTACCACCTGGCGATCGTGGTGGGCGGCACCAGCGCGGAATTCGCGCTCAAGACCGCCAAGTACGCCTCGGCGCACTACCTGGACGAGCTGCCCGCCGAGGGGTCGCCCGCCGGGCACGGCTTCCGCGACAAGGAGCTGGAGCAGAAGGTCTTCGAGCTGACGCAGAAGATCGGTATCGGGGCGCAGTTCGGCGGCAAGTACTTCTGCCACGACGTGCGCGTGGTGCGGCTGCCGCGGCACGGCGCTTCCTGCCCGGTCGCGATCGCGGTGTCCTGCTCGGCCGACCGGCAGGCCCTCGCCAAGATCACCGCGGAGGGGGTCTTCCTGGAGCAGCTGGAGACCGACCCGGCGCGCTTCCTGCCCGAGACCACCGACGAGCACCTCGACGAGGACGTCGTCCGCATCGACCTCAACCGGCCGATGGACGAGATCCGGGCGGAGCTGACCAAGTACCCCGTCAAGACCCGCCTCTCGCTGTCCGGCCCGCTGGTCGTCGCGCGCGACATCGCGCACGCCAAGATCAAGGAGCGGCTGGACGCGGGCGAGGAGATGCCGCAGTACCTGCGCGACCACGCCGTCTACTACGCAGGCCCGGCCAAGACCCCCGAGGGCTACGCCTCCGGCTCCTTCGGCCCGACCACGGCCGGCCGCATGGACGCGTACGTGCAGCAGTTCCAGGCGGCGGGCGGCTCCTTCGTGATGCTCGCCAAGGGCAACCGCTCCCGGCAGGTCACCGACGCGTGCGCCGCGCACGGCGGCTTCTACCTCGGCTCGATCGGCGGCCCGGCGGCCCGTCTCGCACAGGACTGCATCAAGAAGGTCGACGTCCTGGAATACGCCGAGCTGGGCATGGAAGCGGTGTGGAAGATCGAGGTCGAGGACTTCCCGGCCTTCATCGTCGTCGACGACAAGGGCAACGACTTCTTCACCGACCCGGCGCCCGCCCCCACCTTCACCAGCATCCCGGTGCGTCAGGGGGCCTGAGCGCCACGGGTGTTCGGCCGCCACCGTGCGACGTTCGCCCCGCGAAACGGGGCGTATGGGGTAGCGGTGGCGGCCGAGTTGCGTTCAGGGCAGGCGGGCCGGTATCCACAGCGCAGGACGCTGGGAGGATGACGTGCCATGGCCGGTGTGATGAACGCGTGGAGGCGGTCCGCGGCCGGGCGGCTGACGAAGCAGGCGATGCACATCGAGCTGATGCACCGTTCGATGGGCTTCGCCGCACTGGGCTTCGTGACGCTCATGCCGCTGCTGGTGGTGGTCGCCGCCGCGACGCCGTGGGAGAACCGCCCGGGCTTCGCGCAGTGGGTCGTGGACGGCATGGGCCTCACCCCGGACGGCTCGCACCGGCTGCGCACCCTCTTCGCCGCGCCGAACACGGTGCTGAGCGCCACCAGCGCGTGGAGCCTGGCGTCGCTCGCGTACTTCGGGCTGTCCTTCGTGGCGAGCGTGGAGACCGGCTACCGGAAGATCTGGGACCAGCCGTCGGGACCGTGGCACCGCGACTACCGGCGCACGGTCTGGCTCGTGGTGCTGACGGCGTACCTCTTCGGCGAGTCGCAGAGCGCCGCGGCGATGGGCAGCAACCTGGCCGAGCGCGGCGCCCGGATCGCGGCCACCTTCGTCCTCGGGGTCGTCTTCTTCGCCTGGGGCCAGAGCTTCCTGCTGTACGGGGCGGTACGGATGCGCACGGCACTGCCGGGGGCGGTCTTCACCATGCTGGGGCTGGCCGGCCTGCGGATCTTCTCGCACCTGTTCTTCGCACAGCTCATGGTGAGCAACGGTGACGCGTACGGCCCCGTCGGCACCGTCCTGACCGTCGTGACGTGGCTGGTCGGCGTGGGCTTCGTGGTCTTCGGCGGCGCCCTGCTGGGACGGCACCTGCGGGACGTGCGGATCCTGCGGCGCGGCGCCGAGATCCCCCGGCCCCGGCAGGAGGGCTGGCTGGAGGAGCCGGAGGAGGTCGCGCCCGGCGTCCGCTGGCGCTCCGACGGCGCGGGCGGCGCGATCGACTGAGCGGTACCTCCGGCGCGGGCGCCCCGGCGCGGGGCCGCCGCGTACGCACCGGACGGCGGGAACAAAGCCCCCGGACGGGGCACTGTAGTAGTCATGGACGTACAAGGGACGGACGGCGCGGAGGGCTACCGGGTCGAGCACGACTCCATGGGCGAGGTGCGGGTGCCCGCGGCGGCGAAGTGGCGGGCGCAGACGCAGCGGGCGGTGGAGAACTTCCCCGTCTCCGGGCGCCCCCTGGAGCGCGCCCACATCGCGGCGCTGGCCCAGGTCAAGGCGGCCGCGGCACGGGTCAACGCGGCGCTCGGCGTGCTGGACGAGGACGTGGCCGCGGCCGTCGCGGCGGCGGCCGAGGAGGTCGCGGAGGGACGCTGGGACGCGCACTTCCCGGTGGACGTCTTCCAGACCGGCTCGGGCACCTCCTCGAACATGAACGCCAACGAGGTCATCGCGACGCTGGCGACCGAGCGGCTGGGCCGGCCGGTGCACCCGAACGACCACGTCAACGCCAGCCAGTCCTCCAACGACGTCTTCCCTTCCTCGCTGCACATCGCCGCGACCGCCGCCGTGACCGGCGACCTGATCCCCGCGCTCACCCGCCTGGCCGAATCGCTGGAGGGCAAGGCAGCGGAGTTCGCGGACGTGGTGAAATCCGGGCGCACCCATCTGATGGACGCCACGCCCGTGACACTCGGCCAGGAGTTCGGCGGCTACGCCGCCCAGGTGCGCTACGGGATCGAGCGGCTGAACGCGTCGCTGCCCCGGCTGGCGGAGCTGCCGCTCGGCGGCACCGCGGTCGGCACCGGCATCAACACCCCGCCCGGCTTCGCGGCCGCGGTGATCGCTGAGGTCGCGCGCGCCACCGGGCTGCCGCTGACCGAGGCGCGCGACCACTTCGAGGCGCAGGGCGCGCGGGACGGCGTCGTGGAGACCTCCGGGCAGCTGCGGACGATCGCGGTGGGCCTCACGAAGATCGCGAACGACCTGCGCTGGATGGCGTCGGGACCGCGTACGGGCCTGGCGGAGATCACGCTGCCGGACCTCCAGCCGGGCTCGTCGATCATGCCGGGCAAGGTCAACCCGGTGGTCCCGGAGGCGGTGCTCATGGTGGCCGCGCAGGTGATCGGCAACGACACGACGGTCACGGTCGCGGGCGCCGCGGGCAACTTCGAGCTGAACGTGATGATGCCGGTCATCGCGCGCAACGTGCTGGAGTCGGTGCGGCTGCTGGCGAACGTCAGCCGGCTGCTGGCCGACCGCACGGTCGACGGCATCACCGCGGACACCGGGCGGGCCCGCGAGTACGCGGAGTCGTCGCCGTCCGTCGTGACCCCGCTGAACAGGTACATCGGCTACGAGGAGGCGGCGAAGGTGGCCAAGCGCGCGCTCGCCGAGCGCATCACGATCCGGCAGGCGGTGCTGGACGGCGGCTACGTCGAGCGCGGGCTGCTGACGGAGGAGCAGCTCGACTCCGCACTCGACGTGTTGCGTATGACACGCCCGTAACGCCTGGTTCGTAAGATCTGTTCATGACAGCCCGAACCGAGGACGGGGCGGCGACCCCGGCAGGAGACCCGAACGGGGGCCGCTGGGCGCCCGGTGACCAGGTGCTGTGGCGCTACCGGGGCAACGGCACGGAGGACGGCTTCCACATCGCGCGCCCGGTCACGGTGGTGCGCGACGACCCGGACCTCCTCGCGGTGTGGATGGCGCCCGGCACCCCGGTGGTGCGCCCGGTGCTCGCGGACGGCACCCCCGTGCACCGCGAGCCGCTCGCGACCCGCTACGTCAAGCCGCGCACCACCCGGGTGGAGAAGTGGTGGGGCAGCGGCGTGCTGAAACTCGCCCGTCCGGGTGAGCCGTGGTCGGTCTGGCTGTTCTGGGACGCCGACTGGCACTTCCGCAACTGGTACGTGAACCTCGAACGGCCGCTGCACCGCTGGTCCGACGGCGTGGATTCGGTCGACCACTTCCTGGACATCGCGGTGCGCCAGGACCGCGCCTGGCGCTGGCTGGACGAGGACGAATTCGCGCAGGCGCAGACGGACGGGCTCATGCCGCCCGCGCTCGCCGCGCAGGTCCGGCAGGACGGGCGGCGCGCGGTCGAGGCCATCCGGGCGTGGGGCCCGCCCTTCCGCGACCCCTGGCCCGACTGGCGGCCCGACCCGTCCTGGCCCGTTCCCGCGCTGCCCGAGGACTGGGCCCGCGAGCCCGCGGCCGGTGCCGCGGGCGGGTCCGCCGCGCCCGCTCGGCCCGCTGCTCCGGACGCGCCCGGCGGCTCCGCAGCGGCGGGCGGCACCGGCGGGCCCGGCGTTCCCGCCGGCCGGGGAATTCCCGTCCGGCGGGCGAGACGATCGGCGTGAACCCCTTGTTGCACCCCCGAGCGGCAACCGTAGGATCGTTCTCCGGAGCATCGCAGAAACGCCGATCTCAGCCTAGAGTTTGACGCCGCGTCACCAGTACGCCCGGTGGACGCCGGGCTCCGTATCCTTCCGGGGTCCTGCCCCGGACGGCCCGGCACCAACGGAAGACCAGTCAGGGAGGCCCTGAGCAGTGGGAAGCGGCGGCGAGGAGCGCGCCGTGCCGAACGGGCACGGGAGCACGCACAGCACCCCGGCGGACCCTGCCGGACCGGACCCCGCCGACCCCGGCGCGGCCGGCTCCGAGGGTGCGGAGGGTGAGGACGGCGGGGACGCTTCCGGCGGCACGGACGGGCTCGACGCGCTCGAAGGGCTGGCCGGCTTCGACGACGACGCCGTACCGGACGGCGTACCGCCCGACGACCGGCCGTGGGGCCGCGCCGAGCAGGCCGAGGCCTTCGACGCGATCGGCGACCGCTACGACGAGGCCTTCCCCACCAAGTCGAGCCAGCTGGAGGCCGGCGAGTGGCTGGCCGGCGCGCTGCCGGCCGGCTCCCGGGTGCTGGACCTCGGCTGCGGTACGGGCATGCCGACCGCCCGCCAGCTCGTCGACGCGGGCCACCACGTCGTCGGGGTGGACCTGTCCGCCGGGATACTGGAGCTGGCCCGCCGCAACGTTCCGGAAGGCGAGTACCTCCAGGCCGACATCGCCCACCTGCCGCCCGGGCCGCCGCTGGAGCCGGGCGGCTTCGACGGCGTCGCCGCCTTCTTCTCGCTGCTGATGCTGCGCCGCTCCGAGATCCCGGAGACGCTGCGGGCCGTCCACGCGCTGCTCGCCCCCGGCGGCCTGCTGGCGCTGTCCATGGTCGAGGCGGACGTCGACGACGTGCCCATCCCCTTCCTCGGCCACACCATCCGGGTGTCCGGCTACCTGCAGGACGACCTGCGGGAGATCGTCACCGACGCGGGCTTCGAGGTGATCAAGGAGGATGCGTACACGTACGCGCCGGCCACCACGGACGTACCGCCCGAGCGGCAGATCTACCTCTGCTGCCGGCGGGTGTGAAACCACGCCCACACCCAGGACGTCCTCCACACGCAGCCAGGAACGCCAGTACCGATCACGAGCCCGCCGCGGCCCTCGCGTGGCGCCCAGACGGATGGAACAACTCGCGTGACCACGGACCCGCCCCGCCCACCCCGGCACCCCGCCGCGCCTGCGCCGGACCCGCGCGGCGGCTACGGCCTGCCCGAGAAGCCGGCCGACGAGGCGGCGGAGCCGCGCACCGGACCCCGTACCGGGCCCCGCGCCGGATCCTGCGGCGACCCGCGCACCGACCCGGCGCCCGAGGCCCCCGCCCGCCCGCGCCCGCTGCCGCAGGACGCGCCCGGGCACCGCGACCACGACCGGCCCGGCACGGGCGCCGAGCCGGACGACCCCGGCGGCGAGCCGCCCACCGCGCCGCGGACCGGCGGGGAGTCGCTGAACGCCTTCGTGAGCACCCCGCCGCGCGGCACCCCCGTCGAAGCGGCCGGCCACCCCGCGGACGAGGAGTCGGGCGGAATGCGCATCCCGATGCCCGCGCAGACCGGGCCCGAGGCGGACCGGCTGCGCTACGTCGGCGCCGCCACCCGGCGGATCGCCCGCGGTGTCGACCTCGACGAGATCCTGCTCGGCCTGTGCCGCTCGGCGGTGCCGGCCTTCGCCGACGCGATCCTGGTCTACCTGCGCGAACCGCTGCCGGTGGGCGACGAGCGCCCCTCCGGCCCGCTGCGGCTGCGGCTGCGCCGCTCGGACGGCGGACTGGAAGGCCCCGCCGAACCCGACGACGACCAGCCGGTCGGCGCCGCGCCGCTGCTGCCGTCGCTCGTACCCACGCTGGACCCCTCCTACGGCGGCGCCGGGGACTCCATCGGCGTGCTGCTGGACGGGCCGCTCGCGGAGGTACTGCGCGGGGTGCGCCCGGTCTTCGCCGACTCGCTGCGCGCCGCCGACGCGCTCGCCGAGCTGCTCGGCATCCCGCAGGACGAACCGGGCGCGCTGCCCACCGGCCGCCGCGCGCTGCTCGCGCCGCTGCGCGGCCGCCGCCGGGTGATCGGCGCGGCGGTGCTGCTGCGGCGCGTCGAGCGCAGCCCCTTCGAGACCGACGACCTGCTGGTGGCCGCGCAGCTCGCCACGCACACCGCGCTCGGCGTCGACAAGGCCGTGCTGTACGGGCGCGAGGCGTACATCGCCGACGCGCTGCAGCGCGAGATGCTCCCGGACTCGCTGCCGCAGCCCACCGGTGTGCAGCTGGCCAGCCGCTACCTGCCGGCGGCGGAGTCCGCCCGGGTCGGCGGCGACTGGTACGACGCGATCCCGCTGCCCGGCAGCCGGGTCGCGCTCGTCGTCGGCGACGTCATGGGCCACTCCATGACCTCCGCGGCGATCATGGGCCAGCTCCGCACCACCGTCCAGACGCTGGCGGGCCTGGACCTCGCCCCGCAGGAGGTGCTCTACCACCTCGACGAGCAGGCCCAGCGGCTCGGCCAGGACCGCATGGCCACCTGCGTCTACGCCGTCTACGACCCGATCGCGCACCGCCTGGTCGTGGCCAACGCGGGCCACCCGCCGCCGGTGCTGCTGCACGCCGACGGCCTCGCCGAGGTGCTGCGCGTCCCGCCGGGCGCGCCCATCGGCGTCGGCGGGGTGCCGTTCGAGGCCGTCGAGCTGCCCGCGCCGGCCGGCGCCACGCTCCTGCTCTACACCGACGGACTGGTCGAGTCGCGCTCCCGCGACGTCTGGGCCGGCATCGAGCTGCTGCGCGAACGGCTGCACGACGCCGCGTCCGTCGTCTCGCCGCCGCCGCTGGAGCCGCTGTGCGACGAGGTGCTGGAGATCCTCGGCCCCGGCGACCGGGACGACGACATCGCGCTGCTCGCCGCCCGCTTCGACGGCATCGCGCCGAGCGACGTCGCCTACTGGTTCCTGGAGCCGCAGCCCCAGACCCCCGGCCGGGCCCGCCGCCTGGTCCGCCAGGCGCTGCGGCGCTGGGACCTGGAGGACCAGCTGGAGGCGGCCGAGCTGCTGGTGAGCGAGATCGTCACCAACGCCGTACGGTACGCCGAACGCCCCATCACCCTGCGGCTGCTGCGCACCGACGTGCTGCGCTGCGAGGTCGGCGACGACGCCCCGCTCCTTCCCCGGATGCGTCACGCCGCCCCCGAGGAGGAGGGCGGCCGCGGCCTCTACCTCGTCAACCGCATGGCCCAGCGCTGGGGCGCCACCCGCCTGGGCGCGGGCAAGGTGGTGTGGTTCGAGCTCCCCCTCTAGGGCGTGTCGTTTGGATCTCCGTGGAGGAAGGAGCGGGGTCCGGTGCGTGCAGATGCAAGGCGGAGGAGGGAGGCAACGCGGAGCGTTGCCGACCGACGACAACGCGGCAGATGTGCGTGCCGGGGCACGCGACGCCGCGGAGATCCACACGACAGGCCCTGGTCCGCCGGGCGCCTGAAAACGCGCGGGGCCCCCGCGCGTCGGGGTGCGTCCGGCGTGCCGCGGCGGCGGGAGGGTGCGACGGTGGGGGCAATCGCACCCTCTACGCGGCGAGGACGTATGACGAACGTACCCCCCACCACGAACAACGCCGGCATTCCCGTCGAGAGTGACGAGCACTCCCTGACGCTGGGTCCGGACGGGCCGATCCTGCTCCATGACCACTACGTCATCGAGAAGATGGCCCAGTTCAACCGCGAGCGGGTCCCCGAGCGGGTCGTGCACGCGAAGGGCAGCGGGGCGTACGGGCGCTTCCGCGTGACCAACGACGTCAGCCAGTTCACCAAGGCGCACCTCTTCCAGCCGGGGCGCGAGACCCGCATGCTGGCCCGCTTCTCGACGGTCGCCGGCGAGCAGGGCAGCCCGGACAGCTGGCGGGACCCGCGCGGTTTCGCGCTGAAGTTCTACACCGAGCACGGCAACTACGACCTGGTCGGCAACAACACCCCGGTCTTCTTCGTCCGCGACACGATGAAGTTCCAGGACTTCATCCGCAGCCAGAAGCGCCGCACCGACAACGGGCTGCGCGACAACAACATGCAGTGGGACTTCTGGACGCTGTCACCGGAGTCCGCGCACCAGGTCACCTGGCTGATGGGCGACCGCGGCATCCCCCGGACGTACCGCCACATGAACGGCTACGGCTCGCACACGTACATGTGGATCAACGGCGGCGGCGAGAAGTTCTGGATCAAATACCACTTCAAGACCGACCAGGGCATCGACTTCCTGACGCAGCGCGACGCCGACGCGCTCGCCGGGGAGAACGCGGACGCGCACCGGCAGGACCTGTGGGAGGCGATCGAACGCGGCGACCACCCGTCGTGGACGCTGTACGTGCAGGTCATGCCGTTCGAGGAGGCGGCCGGCTACCGCTTCAACCCGTTCGACCTGACGAAGGTGTGGCCGCACGGCGACTACCCGCTCGTCGAGGTCGGCCGGATGACGCTGGACGAGAACCCCGAGGACTACTTCGTCCACATCGAGCAGGCCGCGTTCGAGCCGTCGAACATGGTGCCGGGCGTCGGGCCGTCGCCGGACAAGATGCTGCTGGGGCGGCTCTTCTCGTACCCCGACACGCACCGCTACCGGATCGGCCCCAACTACGCGCAGCTGCCGCCGAACCGCCCGCACGTACCCGTCCACTCCTACGCCAAGGACGGGCCCATGCGCTTCGAGCCGAACCGGGTGGGCGCCCCGTACGCGCCGAACTCGTACGGGGGTCCTGCCGCCTCCCCCGAGGCGTACGGCGACATCGCCGGCTGGCGGGCGGCGGGCGAGATGGTGCGGGAGGCCTACACGCTGCACCACGAGGACGACGACTTCGGGCAGCCCGGCACGCTCGTGCGCGAGGTCATGGACGACACGGCGCGCGAACGCCTGGTCGGCAACGTCGTCGGGCATCTGGGCGACGGGGTGAGCGCGCCGGTGCGGGAGCGCGCTTTCGCGTACTGGCGCAGCATCGACCAGCAGGTCGGCGACCGGATCGCGGCGGCGTTCACCTCCGCCTGACCCCCGCTCCCCCCGCGAGGCCGCAGCCCCGAGGACACGTGCCGACGCCCCGTGCCTCGGGGCTGCACCGTGCCCGGCCGGCCCGCGGGCTGGGCCTCGCCCATTTAATGTGCTATCACTTTGCTAGACCACCGGCCGGAGTGACGGCCGGGCAGCACCTCGGGACCTCAGGGGGAATCCGATGTCAGAGCACAAGCCCACGGCCGCCGCCGGCATACCCACCGCGCCGGCGCCCGACACCCCGCCCCTGCCCGCACCGCGCTTCACCGAGCGGCGGGCGGTCGGCATGTCGGGACTGCCGTTCATGCTCCTCGCACTCGTCGTCGTCGCGGGCGGCATCACGCTCATCGCGCTCGGCGGCACCAGCGCCAACAAGAACCCGAACCCGGGGGCCACCGCCGTCATCCTGCTCGGCGTGCTGATCGTGGTGTGCGCGCTCGTCACCCTCTTCGGGCTGACCCAGGTCGCGCCGGGCGAGGCCCGGGTGACCCAGCTGTTCGGCCGCTACCAGGGCACCATCCGGCAGGACGGGCTGCGCTGGGTGAACCCCTTCACCCGCCGCCGGAAGATCTCCACCCGGCTGCGCAACCACGAGACGACCGTGCTGAAGGTCAACGACGCCTACGGCAACCCCATCGAACTCGCCGCCGTCGTGGTGTGGCAGGTCGAGGACACCGCACAGGCGGTCTTCGCGGTCGACAACTTCGTCAGGTTCGTCGGCATCCAGACCGACACCGCGGTGCGGCACATCGCCACCAACTACCCCTACGACGCGCACGACGGCGACTCGCTCTCGCTGCGCGGCAACGCCGAGGAGATCACCGAGCAGCTCTCGCGGGAGATCGCCGTACGCGTCGCGTCGGCGGGCGTGAAGATCATCGAGTCGCGCTTCACCCACCTCGCCTACGCGCCGGAGATCGCCTCGGCGATGCTCCAGCGCCAGCAGGCGGGCGCGATCGTCGCCGCGCGGCAGACCATCGTGGACGGCGCGGTCGGGATGGTCGAATCGGCCCTCGCCCGGATCGCCGAGCAGGACATCGTGGAGCTCGACGAGGAGCGCAAGGCCAGCATGGTGAGCAACCTGCTGGTGGTGCTGTGCGGCGACCGCGCGGCTCAGCCGGTGCTCAACACGGGCACCCTCTACCAGTGACGGAGCAGCGAAGGTGACCGAACCGGGCCACACGGAGCCGGCCACCGGGGCCGGATCACCGGCGGCGGCCGGCGGCGGGGACGGCACGGAGGCGGCCGGGGCGGAGGCGGCCCCGGCCGCCCGCCGGGCCCGCAAGCAGGTGCTGCTGCGGCTCGACCCCGCCGTCCACGACGCCGTCGCGGCGTGGGCGGCGGCCGAGCTGCGCAGCACCAACGCGCAGATCGAATTCCTGCTGCGGCGCGCGCTGGGCGACGCCGGGCGGCTGCCGTCGGCCGCCCGGCCGATACCGCGCCGCGGCCGCCCGCCCCGCCGGGACGCGCCGGAGGATCCGCCCACACCCTCCTGACCAGGCTTCTTCCTCCCCGGTGTCGTTATTCCCCGCGCGTATACACACGATGTATACGCGTGGTGTAGTGTGCTCCGCATGTCAATCGGCCATGCCCTGCTCGGACTCCTGGAGTCCGGCCCGCGCCACGGTTACGACCTCAAGCGCGCCTTCGACGAACGCTTCGGACACGACCGCCCCCTCGCGTACGGGCAGGTCTACTCGACCATGGCCCGGCTGCTGCGCAACGGCCTCGTGGAGGTCGACGGCATCGAGCCCGGGGGCGGCCCCGAGCGCAAGAGGTACGCCATCACCGACGCCGGGGTCACCGACGTCGCCACCTGGCTCGCGCAGCCCGAGAAGCCCGAGCCGTACCTCCAGACGACGCTCTACACCAAGGTCGTCCTGGCCCTCCTCACCGGCCGCCCGGCCGCCGACCTGCTGGACACCCAGCGCGCCGAGCACCTGCGGCTGATGCGCGAGCTGACCCGGCGCAAGGGCACCGGCGACCTCGCCGACCAGCTCATCTGCGACCACGCCCTCTTCCACCTGGAAGCCGACCTGCGCTGGCTCGAACTGACCGCCGCACGGCTCGACGAACTCGCCGCGGAGGTGACCCGGTGACGCACTCCCCCACCACGGGTGAGGACGGCCGCGCCGCCGAGCCGCTCCTGCTGGCGCGCGGCCTGCACAAGACCTACGGCCGCACGCCCGCCCTCGACGGCGCCGACGTGTCGGTACGGGCGGGCGAGGTCCTCGCCGTCATGGGCCCGTCCGGCTCGGGCAAGTCGACGCTGCTGCACTGCCTGGCGGGAATCGTGCGGCCCGACTCCGGCGAGGTCCGCTACCGCGGGCAGGCGCTGTCGGCCATGTCGGACGGCGCCCGCAGCGCCCTGCGCCGTACGGACTTCGGCTTCGTCTTCCAGTTCGGGCAGCTGGTGCCCGAACTGACCTGCCTGGAGAACGTCGCGATACCGCTGCGGCTCGGCGGCCGGCGCCGCAAGGACGCCGAGGCCGAGGCGGCGCGGTGGCTGGAGCGGCTGGAGGTCGGGGACGTCGCGGGCCAGCGGCCCGGCGAGATCTCCGGCGGCCAGGGGCAGCGGGTCGCCGTCGCCCGCGCGCTGGTCGGCGGGCCCCGGGTGGTCTTCGCCGACGAGCCGACCGGCGCACTGGACTCCCTCAACGGCGAGCGCGTCATGCGGCTGCTGACCGCGGCCGCGCACGAGACCGGCGCCGCCGTCGTCCTGGTCACCCACGAGGCGCGGGTCGCCGCGTACTCCGACCGGGAGATCGTCGTACGGGACGGCAGGTCGCGCCACCTGGACCGCGTCTCATGACCACCTCCCCGGGCCCGCACGAGCCCTTCGCCGGCTTCGACGCCACCGCCCGCACCTCCCCCGGCCCCTCCGCGCCCGGCGGCCGGCCGCGCACCGGCCTGCGCGGCTGGGCGCACGACCTGCTGCTCGGCGCCCGCTTCGCCGCCGGTGGCGGGCGCGAGGGCTGGACCCGCACCGTGCTGACCGCCGTCGGCGTCGGGCTCGGCGTGGCGCTGCTGCTGCTCGCGGCGGCCGTACCGGCGATGATGCACACCCGCGACGAGCGCCGCGTCGCCCGCGACACCCTCTCCCTCGGTGAGCACCCGAAGCCGAGCGACCGCACCTTCCTGCTCGCCGAGGACAGCACCACCTTCCGCGGCGACCCGATCACCGGCGTGCTCGTCAAGCCGGACGGCGCGCACGCCCCGGTCCCGCCGGGCGTCGGCGCGCTGCCGCGGGCCGGCGAGATGGTGGTCTCGCCCGCGCTGAAGAAGCTGCTGGCCCACGAGCCGATCCTGCGCGAGCGCATCCCTTACACGATCACCGGAACGATCGGCAAGGACGGGCTCATGGGGCCCGCCGAGCTGTACTTCTACGCGGGCAACGACCAGCTGGTCGCCCGCGACCCGGCCGGGCTGACCGGCAACGCCGACCGGATGACCCGCTACGGCGCCCACAGCAACTCCGAGGTGCTGGGGCCGGTGTTCACCCTGCTGCTGATCATGGTCGTGGTGGTGCTGCTGCTGCCGGTCGGGGTCTTCGTCGCGACCGCCACCCGGCTCGGCGGCGAGCGCCGCGACCGGCGGCTCGCGGCACTGCGGCTGGTCGGCGCCGACATGCAGGCCACCCGGCGCATCGCGGCGGGCGAGGCCCTGCTCGGGACGCTTCTCGGCGTGCTGGTGGGCATCGGGTTCTTCCTGGGCGCCCGGCAGCTCGCCTCGTACATCACCATCCGGGACATCTCCGCATTCCCCTCCGACCTCACCCCCGACCCGCTGCTGACGGTGCTCGTGGTCCTCGCCGTCCCGGCCGCGGCGGTCGGCGTGACGCTGCTGAGCCTGCGCCGCACGGCCATCGAACCGCTCGGCGTCTTCCGCGGCGGGCTCGGGCGGCGGCGCCGGGTGTGGTGGCGGATCGCCGTCCCGGCGGTCGGCCTCGCGCTGCTCGCCCCGCTGTTCGGGAAGGTCAAGGGCGATGCGGCGATCAACGAATACCAGGTCGCGGCCGGCGCCGTCCTGCTGCTCGTCGGGGTCACCGCGGTGCTGCCGTGGTTCGTCGAGACCGCGGTCGGGCGGCTGCGCGGCGGCCCGGTCGCCTGGCAGCTCGCCACCCGGCGGCTCCAGCTGAGCATCGGCTCCGCCGGACGCATGGTCAGCGGGGTGACGATCGCGGTCGCGGGTGCCATCGCCCTGCAGATGCTCTTCCACGCCGTGGACGACGACTTCGTGACCGACACCGGCGCCGACACCGCACGGGCCCAGATGGAGGTCGACCACTGGGGCGCCGACAGCCGCACCGCCGCGCAGGACATCGCGCGGCTCGCCGCCACCAGGGGCGTGCGCGACGTGACCGGCTACACCAGCGCCTCGGTCAACCGGCCGGACGCGTACAAGCTCACCGGTGACGCGCTCGTCGCGGACACCGTGTCGCTGACCGTCGCCGACTGCGCGGGGCTGCGCCAGCTCGTGGCGATCGGCAACGGCTGCGGGCCGCACAGCGTCTACCTCGTGAAGCCGCCGCCCACGGAGGAGAGCCACCGCTCCTCCGCCTACGTCAGGGCCGGCGCGCGCGTCGACCTCAACACCGGGTACGGGGACCACTACACCGGCGCCCCGCGGCTCTGGACGATCCCGGCCGGCACCCCCACCGTCGACTCCCGCACCGACCCGCTGGGCGGCCGGATGTCGGGCATCTTCGCCGTCCCCGGCGTCATCGACGACGCACAGCTCTCCGTCTCGTACGCGGAGATGTTCGTCAACCTCGACGAGCGGACGCCGGACGCGGTCGAGTACGTCCGCAACACCGCCGCGTCCTTCGGCTTCGAGGCCTACGCGAACGACATCCACGGCACCACGGCCAAGGGCGCCTACACCCAGCTGCGGCGGGGGCTGTTCGCCGGGGCGGCCCTCACGCTGGTGCTCATCGGGGCCAGCCTGCTGGTGAGCATGCTGGAGCAGCTGCGGGAGCGGAAGAAGCTGCTGGCGGTGCTGGTCGCCTTCGGCACGAAGCGCTCGGCACTGGCCTGGTCGGTGCTGTGGCAGACCGCGGTGCCGGTCGTCCTCGGCCTGTGCCTGGCCGTGGCCGGCGGCATCGGCCTGGGCGCGGTGCTGCTGGCGATGGTCGCCCGGCCCATCCGGATGGACTGGGCGGGCGTGGCGTCCATGTCGGCCATCGGCGCCGCCGTGGTGCTGGGGGTGACCCTCCTGAGCCTGCCCCTCCTGTGGAGGCTGATGAGGCCCGACGGCCTCCGCGTCGAATAGGCCTCCGGGTCCGGGTCCTACGCCGGGTCCGGGGCGGGCTCCGCCTCCGCGCCGGGCTCCGGATCCGGCTCCGGTTCCGGGGCCGGCCCGGGCTCGGCCGGGGCGGGGGGCCCGGGCTCGGGGGCGGGTGCGGGGGCGGCTGCCACCGCGCGGTCGCGCGCGTACGCGCGGAGGTAGGCCACCACCGTGTTGGTGACGGCGACGAGCGGCACCGCGACCACCGCTCCCCCGATTCCCGCGACGAGCGACCCGGCGGCAACGGACAGGACGACGGCGAGGGGGTGGACGCGGACCGCCCGGCCCAGGATGAAGGGCTGGAGGACGTGGCCCTCGATCTGCTGGACGGCGAGCACCACCGCGAGCACCATCAGCGCTATGAACGGCCCCTCCGTCACCAGGGCGACGACGACCGCGATGAAGCCCGAGGCGACCGCGCCGACCAGCGGCACGAAGGAGCTCAGGAAGATGACCACCGCGAGCGGCACGGCCATCGGCACACCGAGGAAGAAGATGCCGATACCGATGCAGATCGCGTCGATCAGCGCGACTATGACCGTGCCCCGCACGTAGAGCGTGAGTGTCCGCCAGGCGCGCGGGCCGGCGCCCGCGAGCCCGTCGCGCGCGGCCTCGGGGAAGAGCCGCAGCACCCAGTTCCAGATGTTGGGGCCGTCGTAGAGCAGGAAGAGCGTGCTGAACATCGCCAGCAGCATGCCGGTGAGCAGGTCGACGATGACGGTGACGCCTTCGAGCCCGGCGTCGGTGAGCGCCTTGGAGTTGGAGCCGATCGCGTCGCTCAGGTTCTTCGCTATGTTGTTGATCTGGTCGTCGGTGACGTGGAAGGGGCTGTTGAGCAGCCACTTCTTGCCCTCGGCGATACCGTCCTGAAGACTCGTGGACAGGTTGTCGACGTTGTCCATCACCTGCCAGACGACGAACCAGCCGACCAGGCCCATGACGATGAAGCCGCCGATGAAGACCATCGCGGTGGCGAGGCCGCGCGGCACGCCGAGCCGCTTCAGCCGGGCCACGAACGGCTGGAGCAGCGCGGTGATGAGCAGCGCGGCGGCGAAGGCGAGGACCACCAGGCGGACCGCGCCGATGACCCGCATGAGCACCCACACCGTTCCGGCCAGGATCAGCAGCCGCCAGCCGATCTCGGCGGCGACCCGCATGCTCCACGGCACCACCGCCGCCGGGTCCCCCGGCGCGGGCGCGGCGCGCTGGGCGGGGATCGCGGCGGGTCTCGCCGCGGAGGGCTTCGCGGCGGCGGGTGGGGAGTCCGGTCCCGCGGAGGCGGGGCTCTCGGCGGAGCCCTCCGCGGGGGCGGGAGTCGGGAGGGCGCCGGAGGCGGGAGCCGCCCCCGGGAGGGGGCCGGGCACGGACAGTGCGGCGTCGCGCTCGGCCTCACGGGCGGTCACCCGGGCGTGCCGCTCTTCCAGCCGGCCGGCGAGTCCCGCCAGCCCGGCCGCGAGCGCCGTGCTCCAGTTGCGCTTTTCGGCCATCGCTCCCCGCCCCCCTCGACGCGTCGTTGTGGACCCGCTGTGCAGGACGACGTTACCTGTCCTTGGGGTTGCCTTTGCGACAGACCCGCACCCGGACGGCGGAACACCCCGGCACGTCCGGAGCAACACCGGCGGGCACGGGCGGGCACGGACGCGCGGAACCCCCGGGACCGTAACGGCCCGGGGGCTCCGAGGAATTCCGTACGCTGCGGCGTGGCGGCCTAGTAGTAGTGGTTGACCTGCCAGAAGGACCACGCGTCGCACGGGCTGCCGTAGCGCGAGTTCATGTAGTTCAGGCCCCACTTGATCTGGGTGGCCGGATTGGTGCGCCAGTCGGCGCCCGCGGAGGCCATCTTGGAGCCGGGCAGCGCCTGGACGAGACCGTAGGCACCGGACGAGGCGTTGGTGGCGGTGTAACGCCAGCCGCTCTCGTGCGACACGATGTTGGAGAAGCAGGCGTACTGGCCGCTCCCGACGATCTGCTTGGCCATCGCCTGGACCTGGGCCACGGTGTACGACGGCTGGACCGGGAAGCTGGCGTCCGGGTCGCCCTTGCCCGCGGCGAGCTTCTTCAGCCGCGCCTTCTCCGCGGCGGCGTCGGCTGCCTTCTTCTTGGCCGCGGCGTCCTTGGCCGCCTGCAGGCGGGCTGCCTGCTCCGCGCCCTGCCGCGCATGCGCGTCGGCAGCGTCCGACTGGGCCTGCACCTGCTCAGTCAGCGACGCCTGCTGGACCTGCTGTCCAGCCGGGATGTCAGCGAGGAGGGTCGTCGTCCCGGCAGCCTCGACGGGTTCGTTGGACCCGCCCTGGTCGGCGCCCGACGCGACGCCCACAACGGCGCCCACAGTGGTGACCGCAGTGGCTGACGCCACCGCGAATCCCCGGACCGAGATCCGGCTCACACGGTTTCCTTCCGGCATCGCCCGCTTGGTGACCGCGCGGACGAAATCGTGCCCCTGGCACGGCCCCCTGTTCCGGTCCGCCGTACGGGCCGGTCGGTCACGGGGGTCTGGCCCGGTGCGAAGTCCCTTTGCGGATTCGCGTGATGCTCGGGCGGCTCATGGCGGTCGATGTTGACTTGTCCGGTGGTACTGACCCGTCCCCCGAGGGGTAAGGGTGTGCCATGAGCGGGGCCTGACAGCCTCACACCCTGCCGTACGCAGACGCCGCGCGGCAATTTCCGGTTGAGTGGCAAAGCTCACATCGCGTATTGTGCGCCGATTACGGGACGGGGAAGCGGCGAAACGCTAAGCTGCTGCGCCCCTTTCCCCGGGGCGCAGCAGCGTGAACTCATATCAGATGCAGGGAAATCCGGACCAAAGGCCGCGGCCGGCCCCCGTCCCGCCCCGCGGATCAGCCGACGCCGTCCTCCAGCATCTCCGTGACGAGCGCGGCGATGGGGGACCGTTCGGAACGCGAGAGCGTCACGTGGGCGAACAGCGGATGCCCCTTCAGCTTCTCGACCACGGCCACCACGCCGTCGTACCGCCCCACCCGCAGGTTGTCGCGCTGCGCCACGTCGTGCGTGAGGACGACGCGCGAGCCGGAGCCGATCCGGGAGAGCACCGTCAGCAGCACGTTGCGCTCCAGCGACTGCGCCTCGTCGACGATCACGAAGGCGTCGTGCAGCGAGCGGCCGCGGATGTGGGTCAGCGGCAGCACCTCCAGCATGCCGCGGGCCACCACCTCCTCGATGACCTCCTTGGAGGTGACCGCCGACAGCGTGTCGAAGACCGCCTGGGCCCACGGGCTCATCTTCTCGGCCTCGGTGCCCGGCAGGTAGCCCAGCTCCTGGCCGCCCACCGCGTACAGCGGCCGGAAGACCATCACCTTGCGGTGCTGCCGGCGCTCCAGCACGGCCTCCAGGCCCGCGCACAGCGCGAGCGCCGACTTGCCCGTGCCGGCCCGGCCGCCCATGGAGACGATGCCGATCTCCGGATCCAGCAGCAGATCCAGCGCGATGCGCTGCTCTGCGCTGCGCCCGTGGATGCCGAACGCCTCCCGGTCGCCGCGCACGAGCCGCACCCGGCCGTCCGCGGTGACCCGGCCCAGCGCCTTGCCGCGATCGGACTGGAGCACCAGGCCGGTGTGCACGGGCAGTTCGGCGGCCTCCGGGAGCGCCACCGACTCCTGCGCGAACAGCGCGTCCACGTCCTCGGCACCCACCACCAGCTCGGCCATGCCCGTCCAGCCGGAGGTGATCGCCAGCTCCGCGCGGTACTCCTCGGCCAGCAGGCCGACCGAGGACGCCTTGACCCGCAGCGGCAGGTCCTTGGAGACGACCGTGACGTCGTACCCCTCGGCCTGGAGGTTGCGGGCGACGGCGAGGATCCGCGAGTCGTTGTCGCCGAGCCGGAAACCCGCGGGGAGGACCCCCGGGTCGGAGTGGTTCAGCTCGACGCGCAGCGTGCCGCCGAAGTCGCCGATCGGCAGCGGCGCGTCCAGCCGTCCGTAGCGGATCCGGAGCTCGTCGAGCAGCCGCAGTGCCTGGCGGGCGAAGTACCCCAGCTCGGGGTGGTGGCGCTTGGCCTCCAACTCCGTCACCACGACGACGGGGAGCACGACCTCGTGCTCGTCGAAGCGGGTGAAGGCATTGGGGTCTGCGAGCAGCACGCTGGTGTCGAGTACGTACGTGCGCCGGTCGTGAACACGGCGATTCTTGCTGGTCACCACGTGTGGACGAACCCCCTCGGGGAGAGGTGAGGCTGCAATCCGGCAGCCGCGGGCCGGATGCCGGTCTGCCAGTGGTATGCCCTGGAATTCCGGTACCCATGCGGCTGCATATGACAGTCATCCGACGGTCATGATCCGGTCACGGTCCGCTCGGCGCGGGGACGACTGCCGGTCACGCCCCGTAGCGGCGATGGCGCGCGGCGTAGTCGCGCAGCGCCCGCAGGAAGTCCACCTTGCGGAAGGCGGGCCAGAAGACCTCGCAGAAGTAGTACTCGGAGTGCGCGCTCTGCCACAGCATGAAACCGGACAGCCGCTGCTCGCCCGAGGTGCGGATCACCAGGTCGGGGTCCGGCTGGCCGCGTGTGTAGAGGTGCTCCGAGATGTGCTCGACGTCGAGGATCTCGGCCAGGTCCTCGATCGTGGTGCCGCGGCTCGCGTGCTCGTACAGCAGCGAGCGCACCGCGTCGGCGATCTCCTGCCGGCCGCCGTAGCCGACGGCGACGTTCACCAGCAGGCCGTCGATGCCGTGGGTGTCCTGCTCGGCCTCCTTGAGCACCGCCGCCGTACGGTCCGGCAGCAGGTCCATGGTGCCCACGTGGTGCACCCGCCAGCGGCCGGTCGCCGCCAGGCCCGCGACGCAGTCCTCGATGATGCCCAGCAGCGGGACGAGCTCCTCCTGCGGCCGGTCGAAGTTGTCGGTGGACAGCAGCCACAGGGTGACCACCTCGACACCGGTCTCCTCGCACCAGCCCAGCATCTCGGCGATCTTGTCCGCACCCGCCTGGTGGCCCTGCTCCGCGGTGCCGCCGGCCGCCTTCGCCCAGCGCCGGTTGCCGTCGAGGATCACGCCGATGTGCTTGGGGGCCTGCGCCACGTCGAGCCGGCGCTCCACCCTGCGGGAGTACAGCCCGTACACCAGGTCGCGCAGTTTCATCGCGTACCAGCCCCTCCTGCGCATCGTCGCCGGGCGCCAGGGTACTGCCCGAAAGGCCGTCCGGACGAACCGGGTCGCGGCGCCGGCGGCGCCCCCGCGTGCCACGCGCGGCCAGGGGGCGCCGCGTAGTAAGCGGTTAGACCGGGCGTGATAGGGAGAACCTGTGAACATCAGAGACCTCTACCGCGCCGCCGACGAGCGCTACGCCGGCATGGAGTACCGCAGGACCGGCCGCAGCGGGCTCAAGCTGCCCGCGATCTCCCTCGGCCTGTGGCACAACTTCGGCGACGACCGCACCCTCGACTCGCAGCGCGCGATCCTGCGCCGCGCCTTCGACCTCGGCGTCACCCACTTCGACCTCGCCAACAACTACGGCCCGCCCTACGGCGCCGCCGAGGCCAACTTCGGCACCCTCTTCGCCCAGGACTTCCGCCCCTACCGCGACGAGCTGGTCATCTCCACCAAGGCCGGTTACGACATGTGGCCCGGCCCGTACGGCGAATGGGGCTCCCGCAAGTACCTGCTCGCCTCCCTCGACCAGTCGCTCGGCCGCATGGGCCTGGACTACGTCGACATCTTCTACTCGCACCGCTACGACCCGGACACCCCGCTGGAGGAGACGATGGGCGCGCTCGCGTCCGCCGTCCAGCAGGGCAAGGCGCTGTACGTCGGCATCTCGTCGTACGGCCCCGAGCAGACCCGCGAGGCCGCGCGGATCCTGCGCGGCCTCGGGGTGCCCGCGCTCATCCACCAGCCGTCGTACTCGATGATCAACCGGTGGATCGAGACGGAGGGCCTGCTCGACGTCCTGGACGAGGAGGGCATGGGCTGCATCGGCTTCGTGCCGCTCGCCCAGGGCCTGCTGACCGACCGCTACCTCGGCGGCATCCCGGAGGGCTCGCGCGCGGCGCAGGGCAAGTCGCTCGACCCCTCCCTCGTCAACGAGGAGACGATCGCGCGGCTGCGGGCGCTGGGCGAGGTCGCCGCCGGGCGCGGCCAGTCGCTCGCGCAGCTCGCGCTGGCCTGGGTCCTGCGCGACCCGCGGGTCACCTCCGCGCTCATCGGGGCCTCCTCGGTGGCCCAGCTGGAGGCCAACGTGGCCGCGGTCGGCTCGGCGCCCCTCACGCCGGAGGAGCTGGCGGAGATCGACCGCCACGCCGTCGAGCCGGAGGGCGTCAACCTCTGGGGCTGACGCCCCTGCCCGCAGGGTGCCGTGCCCCGCGGAGGGGCCGAGCCTCCGCCCGCCGGGGCGGGGTCCCGCGCAGGACGGGACCTCCCCGGCGGGCCGGGTCCTCCGGCCCGCCGCGGGCGGCCCGCGCCGCGGGAGGGGGCCGCGCACGGCACCGCGGGGCCCCGCAGGCACCGCGCAGCTCAGGTCAGGAGCAGGCCCACCGCGGAGCCCAGCAGCATGAAGGGCCCGAAGGGGATCGGCGTCTTGCGGTTCGCGCGGCCCGAGGCCAGCAGGACCAGGCCGGCCACCGCGCCCAGCAGGAAGGCCGCGAGCGTGCCGTTGACGACCGCGGACCAGCCGTACCAGCCGAGCGCCAGGCCCAGCGTGGGGGCGAGCTTCACGTCGCCGAAGCCCATGCCCGCGGGGTTGACGAGGAAGAGCACCAGGTAGAGGACGCCGAGCGCGGCACCCGCCAGCAGGGCCCGCGGCCACGACCCGTCGTGCGAGGGCAGCAGCGCCGCGGCGCCCAGCAGCACCGCCGTACCGCCGAGGGCGGGCAGCGTCAGCACGTCGGGGAGCCGGAACACCCGCAGGTCCACCAGCGCCAGGGCCAGCCCGACGGGCACCAGCAGCAGCCACACGGCCAGCTCCGGGTGCACCCCGGTCACCGCCGTGATCCCGGCGCACAGCGCGGCGCACAGAACCGCCGGCAGAAGGCCCGCCCCGCTCCACCGCCCCGCGCCCCCGCAGCCGGCGCAGTGGGCGGGGCCCACCCAGCCGCGCGGCCCGGCGGGCAGCGGGTGCCCGGCACGGCAGCCGGCGGCCCACGGCTCCCCGGACGGCACCGCCAGCCGGTGCGCGGCCCGCGGCAGCAGCAGCCCGCCGGCCATTCCCCATACGGCCGCGGCCACGATCGGATAGACATGCACGAACGCCGACCGTACACGCCCGGCCCTCCCCGGCAGAGGGGGGACGGGACGCGACCGAAGGGAGCGCCCATGCACCGGCGTTGGCACGACGGCGCCGCCACCCTGCACACCCCGCGGGCCGAGGTGCCGCTGCGGGTCGCCGCCTCCTACCGCGCCCGCACCCGCGGGCTGCTCGGCGCGGACGGCATCGGGGGCGCGCTGCTGCTCACGCCGGCGTCGAGCGTGCACACGGTGCGGATGCGCTTCGCGATCGACGTCGCCTACCTCGACCGCCGCCTGCGCGTCCTGGCCGTCCGCACGATGCCGCCCGGCCGCGTCGGGCGCCCGCGCCTGCTGGCCCGCCACGTCCTGGAGGCCGAGGCCGGCGCCTTCGCCCGCTGGGGTGTGCAGCGGGGGGTGACGCTCACGGTGGCCGGCGGCCGGGAGCGCTGACGGTCCGCTCGCCCTCGTACGGCGGCAAACCGGTGTGCAGGCTCCCCCGTCCGGCTGATAGTCATGCGGAATGCACATCGGACCGGCCGTCGGTACGGCCCCCACCACGGAAGAGACACCCCCGTACGAGCCGCTCCCCAGTGACGACGAGCTGATCCGCTGGGCGGCGGGAGAACGGGACACCGCGCGGGTGTTCCGGCGGGGGGCGGCCGTCGCCGTCGCCGCGCCCGGGCTGTCGATGCGGGACCGGCTCGTGGTGGCCGGACCGCCCGCCGACGCGATCCCGCTCGTACGGGACGTCGCCGGGGAGGTGGGCCGCGGCTACCGGCCGTTCGGCGACCGGGGCCTCGTCGACGCTCTCGTGCACGCCGACCCCGCGCTCCGCCCCACCCCCGGCTTCGGCTGGATGCACCGCACCGGCTCCCCCGCGGTCCCGCCGGACGGCCGCGCCCGCTGGCTGCCGCCCGCCGCCGCACCCGCCGTCACCGCCCTGCTCGACAGCGCCTTCCCGGACTCCTTCGCCTACCCCGGCCGCCCCGGCTCCGCCGACCGCTGGGCCGGCGTGACGGCGGAGGACGGCCACACGCCCCTCGCGGTCGCTGCGCTCGCCTGGTGCGCCCCCACCGTGGGCCTGCTCGCGGGCGTCGCCACCTCCCCGGCCGCGCGCGGGCGCGGGCTCGGCCGCCAGGTGTGCGCGTTCGTGCTCGCCGAGGCCCTGGCGGCGTACGGGACGGCCGCCCTCGTCGTCGACGACGACAACACCGCCGCCCTGCGCCTCTACCGCTCCCTGGGCCTGGCCTACCGCCCGCTGCGGGCGGCGTCCTACCGCTGAGCGGGCGGTCCGGGACGCGGGAAAAGAAAACGGGCCGGTTCGCAGGGGGGGAGAGCGAACCGGCCCGAGGGGGGGAGTTACACCGTACCGCGTCTCGGCCCGCATCCCGCACGTTACGCGGCAGGAGGAGTGAAGGTGATTTCCACGCGGCGGTTCTGCTGGCGGCCGCTTTCGGTGGAATTGTCCGCAATGGGATAGTCCTCGCCGTAGCCGCGCACCTGGAAGGTGTGGGATGAGTCACCGGCGCTGCTCAGCGCCGCCGCCAGCACCTGGTAGACCGCCTGTGCGCGCTGTCGCGACAGCGTCACGCCGTGCTCGCTGCTCCCCAGGTCGTCCGTGAAACCGAAGACACGGATGGGTGACGTGACGTGCCGCGCGTTGATGTCCCCCGCGATCGCCCGGATACGGGACGTGGCGGCGGCCGAGAGCTTCGCGCTGTCCCGGGCGAAGGCGACCTCCGACTGGAGCGCGTAGGTCACCGTCGCGTTCGACGTCTCCTCGCGCTGCTCCGGCTGGTCGGCGGCGACGGACGACTCGTCCGACACCGACACGATGTCCAGCACCTTCGCCGGCGCGAGCTTCGACCCCTCCGGCAGCCGCAGATTCGGCGAGCTCGCGTCCACGTGCCCCGGCGCCCCCTGGCCCGTGCCCCCGGCGTCCGGCGGCGCGGTCGGCGCCCCGCCGTCCGCGGCGGCCGCGGCCGCCCCGGGCGCGACGGTCACGGCCGTGCCGCCGGCCAGCAGGACGACGCTGAGCGTGATGCTTGCGGCTGCCGTCGCGGGCTTCATACGGATCACCCCTCGGAGATGGTGATTTTGGCGGGGGGCATGGTGGGGAGTTCGAAGTCCACCTGCGCGGTCGTCTCCGGCGGCGCCGGGAACTGCGCGAAGAAGGGCCGGCTCTCCTCGGGTTCGATGTCGACGAGACCCATGGTGCACAGGCACATCCCGCCGGTGTCCCGCAGGACGTAATACCGCTTCTTCCCGGCCGGGTCGACGAGAACGGCGCCGGCCACGGAAGGGCCGGAGGGCACCAGTTCGGTCTCCGGGCCGCGCCAGTCGACGGCGTCGAAGGCGTCGTCCCCGTTGTTGGTGACCACACCCTGCACGGTGACGAAACCGCCCGGGTCGCGGCTCGCGGAGTTGATGGTGATGGTCATCCCCGCCTCCCCCTTGACCTGGGCGAGCACCGTGGTCGGCGTGGCCGAGGGCGTGCCGCCGGCGGACGCCGTCGCCCTGCCGCCGCCCTTGGCGGCCGACGTGCCCGACGTCGCGGGCGGCTTGCCGTCGTCGCCGCCCGACCCGCCTCCGCAGCCCGCCAGCGCGACCGCCGCCGCCGTCATCGCGACGGCGAGCGGGACTTGGTGCCGCTTCCTCATCGTTCCCCGTTCCCTCACCGCTGGACCGACCGCCTCACTTGCTCAGATGAACCGTGTAGAGAGCCGACAGGTCGAGCACGAACCCGCCCGCCGTGGGATCGACCGTCAGGCTGCCCTGGTCGCAGGCCAGCCGGACGGCGGTGCCGTCGAGCCCGTCGAGGGAGCAGCGCGGCTCCACCACCGCCGTCGCCTCGGCCGTCGGGTAGACGTCCTCACTGCCCTTCACCACCGAAGTACCCACCGACGAGCGCGAGGTGACCTTCACCGTGAAGCCGAAATCCGCGCCGGGCGCGAGGCCGCAGTCGTCCACCGTCGCGTCGTTGTCCGCGGCGAAGTCGGACGCCTTCCCGCACGCGGCCGCGACGTCCTGGGGCGAGTGCGCGAGCAGCGCCTTGAGCGCCAGCGGGTCCCCGGAGCCGAGCGCGGTCAGCACGGCGTCGTGCAGCGCGTCCCGGCCCTCGCGGGCGGCGGCGAGCGCGGCGGCGTCCGCCGCCGTCTGCGTCGTGTTCCTCGACACCGCGGCCTGCCCGACCGCGAAGTAGGCGAACGCCAGGAAGAAGAGCGCCGTCAGCGCCACGATGTACAGCCCGACCGTCTGGCCGTCGTCCCGCCGCAGCCCGAGCGCTACTTGCCGCCGCCGGAGATCTTGCGGATGGCCTTGAGGATCGCCTTCTGGATGGCGTCGCCGATGCTCGTGGTCGCCAGCACCCCGATGATCACCGCGATCACCACCGCAATCCCCAGGTACTCGAACGACGTCTGGCCGCGGTCCGTGCGGGCGGACAGGCGTGCCGAGAGGCGCGTGGTCGCGCGGTCCGCCTGGGCGCGGACCCAGATCTCGGCGGTGGTGTAGCGCTGGAGTGCCCACCTGGTCATGATTCTTCGCCCCATCCTCTGTCACCTGGCTGGTGGTACGTGCGGCGGTGGCCGTGGGGTGCCCGTCGGGGTCGGGGGTGGTGGTCACGGTGCACCGCCTCTCGCTGGTGGTCGGTCGTCGTCCGCAGCGGGTCATATCGGATTGCAGGTGCAAATATGGTTGCGAATGCAAAGGTACACCCGAACCTCGGGCATTCGCAGCCGGTCGTACGCCACCCGCCGGCCGGGTGGTCCGGCGGGCAAGTGGCCCCTACAGCATGACGGTTGCTCACGGCCCGTCGCAGCATGATCACCGATTCGGCCGCCTCACTCACCGCCGCCGCCGAAGATGTCGCCGAAGTGGATCTGCGAACCGATGATCGTCCCGGTGATGAGCAGGATCATCGTCGCGGGCACGAGCAGCACGGTGATGACACCGGTGGCGCGGGGGACCATGCGGGCGGCGCGGCGGCGGGCGTTCTGGGCCTCGGTGCGGCGCATGTCGGTCGCGATCTGGAGGAGGGTGCGGGCGATGGGTGCGCCGAGTTCCTCGCCCTGCTGGAGGGCGGTGACGAACTGGCCGACCTGGTCGCTGCGGTTGCGCTTGCGGAGCTGGTCGAAGGCGTCGCGGCGGCTGACTCCGACGTCCATCTGGCGCAGGGCGATGCGGATCTCGTCGGACCAGGGGCCCTCGTAGACGGCGTTGACGCGCTCCAGGGCCTGCCGGAAGCCGAGGCCGGCGCTGACGACGACGGCGAGGACGTCGAGGAAGTCGGGCAGGGTGCGCTCGATGTCGTCGCGGCGGCGGCGGATGGCGAGCCAGAGGCCGAGATCGGCCCAGAACCAGCCGTAGGCGAGCAGCACCAGGGCGAGGAACCAGTTGCCGCGGGTGACGAGGAGCAGCGCGGTGACGCCCCCGAGGAAGCCGTGGACGGCGCGCCGGGCGGCGTACCGTTCGACGGTCAACCCGTGCGGGTGGCCCGCGTGTTCGATGCGGGCGCGCATCTTCGCGACGCGCGCCGGGCCCATGAGCCGCATCACCAGCGGGGCCCAGCGGATGCCGAGCCGGTCGACGGCGTTGCCGGTGCGGGTGGTGCGGGTGCTGCCGACCTCCAGGGCGAGCGCGAGGTCGTCGGGGAGCTTGGCGTCGGAGCGCAGCAGGCCCACCGCGTGGACGACGCCGACCGCGCAGGCGGCCAGCGCGAGGGCGAGCCCGAGGCCGGCGAGGGTCATGGTGCTGCTGCTCATATGTCGATCCTCGACATCCGGCGGATCAGGGCGAAGCCGACGACGTACAGCCCGAGCGAGATCAGGACGCAGATGCGGCCGATGGTGGAGCCGGTCATGGCGCTCAGCGAGCCGGGCATGATGCGGTCCAGCAGGAAGAGCGAGCCGAGGCCGATGACGGGGACGGCGTAGGCGGTGACGGTGACCTGCGACATCTGGGTGCGGATCTCGCGCCGGGTCTCCTTGCGCTCCTCCAGGGTGACGGTGAGGTTGCGCAGCGAGTCGACGACCGAGCCGCCCGCCCGGCTGGACAGCACCAGCGTGGAGACCAGGACGATCAGCTCCCGGCTGGGCAGCCTCTGCTGCAGCTCGCCGAGGGCGTCCTCGACGGAGTGGCCGAGGGCCATCGCGTCGGCGACCTGCCGCAGCTCCTCGCCCGCGGGGGCGTCGAGCTCCTCCGCGGCCATCGACACCGCGGTGCGCAGCGCCAGTCCGGCCTGCGTGGCGTTGGCCAGGACGCGGGCGAGGTCCGGGAGCTGGGCGATGAAGCGCTCGGTGCGCACCCGGCGGCGCCACTCCAGGAAGGAGTACGCCGTCCAGCCCGCGATGAGCGCGGCGATCGGCCCGAAGAACGGCGCGAAGACCACCCAGGCGGCGACCCACGCCCCGGCCACGACGCCGATCGAGGCGGCCGTGAACTGCCCCGGCGTGAGGTCGGTGCCGGTGGCGGCGAGCCGCCCGGCGAGCCTGCGGCCCCAGGCGTAGCCGCGTACGCGGCGGTCGAGCCACGCGAAGGGCACGGACGGGCCGCGCGCGCCGCTCCCGTCGCCCAGCTCGGCGGCGAGCCGTTCGACGAGCGCGGCGCGGTCGGCGCGGCCGCCGCGCCACGCGTGCAGGCCCCACACCGCGAGCGCCAGGGCGAGCAGGGTGACGCCGAGCACCAGCAGCGGGTAGGGGCCCGTCGCGAAGTTCCGTCCCCCGGCGGCGAGGTGCGCCGGGACACCGCCCGGCAGGGCGGGGGGATGCGCGGGCCCGGCGGCGGCGGGGGGCGCCACGAGGGCCTGGAGGGCGCTCATTTGGCCTCCCTGCTGTCGAGTTCGAGTTCGCTCTCGCCCACCCCGAAGGCGGCGGGCACGTGTTCGCCGGCGAGGTAGAGCCGTTCGCCGATCTCCCGTGGCACGGGCCGGTGTTCGTACCAGCCGCGGACGATGCGGTCCACGCCGAGCGGTTCGGCGCGGAAGCGGGTCGCGGAGGTGAGCCGGAAGACGTCGCGGCCGCGGGAGGACAGTACGGCGATCTCGGCGATGCGGCGCGTGCCGTCGATGTGCCGGTTCAGCTGCACGATGACGTCGACGGCACTGTTGATCTGGTCGCGCAGCGCCTCGTAGGGGATCTTGACCTCGCTCATGGACGCCAGCGTCTGGAGCCGCAGCACCGCGTCCTCCGCGGAGTTGGCGTGCACGGTGGCCAGCGAGCCGTCGTGGCCGGTGGACATCGCCTGGAGCATGTCCAGTGTCTCGCCGCCGCGCACCTCGCCGACGATGATCCGGTCGGGGCGCATGCGCAGGCTGTTGCGGACCAGGTCGCGGATGGTGACGCGGCCCTCGCCCTCGACGTTCGGCGGGCGCGACTCCAGCCTGATCACGTGCTCCTGCTGGAGCTGGAGTTCGGCGGCGTCCTCGACGGTGATGATCCGCTCGCCGTCCGGGATCAGCCCCGAGAGGGCGTTGAGCAGCGTCGTCTTGCCCGAGCCCGTACCGCCGCTCACGATGATGTTGCACTTCGCGCGGACCAGGGAGGACAGCAGCAGGAGCATGTGCTCGTCGAGCGTGCCCAGCCCGATGAGTTCCTTGAGGGTGTACGCGCGCGGGAAGCGGCGGATGGTGAGCGTCGGCCCGGTGAGAGCCAGCGGCGGGATGACGACGTTGACGCGCTCGCCGGAGGGCAGGCGCGCGTCGACCATCGGGTTCGACTCGTCCACCCGGCGGTTGACCGTCGACACGATGCGCTCGATCGTCTGCAGCAGCTGCTCGGCGGACGAGAAGCGGGCGGCGACCTGCTCGATGCGGCCGCCGCGCTCGACGTAGATGCGGTCCGGGCCGTTCACCATGATCTCGGTGATCGACGGGTCCTCCAGCAGCGGTTCCAGGATGCCGAGGCCCAGTGCCTCGTCCACCACCCGGCGGATCAGCGCGGCGCGCTCCGCCGTCGACAGCACGGGGCCCTCGCGGCTGATGATGTGCCCGAGGACGCGCTCCAGCCGGGCGCGGCGCTCTGCCGGAGCGAGCGTCGACATCTCGGCGAGGTCGATCTCCTGGAGCAGCTTGGCCCGGTAGACCGCGACGAGATGGCTCTCCTGCGTCTGCGGGGTGGGCTCGTCGGCGGCGATGCGCGCGCGCAGGCTCATGGGGCGGTGTCCTCCCTCGGCATGGTCGCCGACCGCGACACGGGCCCGAACAGGTGCACTCCCGGCAGCACGGAGGGGACGTCGACCTTCGCCGTCGCGGTGTACGAGTCGGGGCCGTTCCGCCAGCTGATCGTGGCCGTCAGCCAGTCGCTCACGGCGTCGCCCCCGGCCCGCGTCCCGGCCCGCGTCCCCCCGTCCGGTGCCGGCAGCGCGGCGGTGCGCGCTGCCGCGCGGGCCGCCGTACCCGCCTGTTCGCCGCAGTAGGCGACGAGGCCGAGCTGGATCCCCGCGAGCGCGACGAGCAGCAGGAAGGGCAGCATCCCGAGGTATTCGAGCGAGGCCACGCCGCGCTCCCCCTTCCGCCGGGTGCCGCCGGGCCGCGGACGGTCGCCCGCGCGGGCCGCCGCGCCACCGGGCGGTGCCCCGCGGCGCGGACCGGTGGCCCTCACGGGCAGGGGGGACCTCATCCGGCGGGCCGTTCGCGGGGGATGCGGGCGTGGCCGTGGATCTCGGCCGGGAAGTCGATCGCGCCCGGGAAGAGGACCGGGACCTTCAGCGTCACCGTCACCGAGACGGTGCTGCCGGCGGAGGAGGTGTCGACGTCCGCGGAATCGGCCCAGGCGCCGGGGAGGTCGGACTTGGCGGCCTGCTCCGCCGCGGACTGCGGGTCCGCGGCGACGGCGGCGGCGCGCGCCGCCTCGTCCGCCGCGTTGCCGGCGAGGGTGAAGGTGTAGCCGGCGAGGACGGCCTGCCACACCAGGATGAGGGTGACGAGGATGACCGGTGTCATCCCGAGGGTCTCCAGGGTCACCTGGCCCCGGTCACCGCGGTCGCCGCGGTCGCCCTTCCCCGCGCCGGCGGCGTCGCGGCGCTCGCGGCGGGACTTCTTGCCCCGCGGCGCGGGAAGCGCCGCGCCGGTGACGACGCCGATCTCGCCGGCCAGCGCCCAGATGCCCGCCTTGACCGTCGAACGGGTGTCGAGGTCGTGGAGGCGTCCCGCGTCGATGACGGGCTGGAGCTCGCGGAAGGCGGCGGGGACGACGGAGGAGGCGATGCGGGTGCCGGTGATGCGGCCGACGAGGGTGGGCTGGATCTCGGTGCCGCGGGTGTGCCGATTGACGACGGCCACCGTGTCCTGGGGCTTGCGGACCTGGAGCCGGTCCCACATGCGCACCATGCGCTTGGCGGCGCGTACGGCGACGACGTCGGGGGTGGTGACGAGCACGGCGGTGTCGGCGACCTCGACGGCGACCGCGTTGGCGCTGGTGACCTGGGTGCCGCAGTCGACGACGACGACCTCGTAGCGCTGCCGCAGCGCGGTGAGGACGAGGCGGGCGGCGCGGTCGGTGACCTCCTCGCCGCGCTCGCCCTCGGCGGGGGCGAGCAGGAGCGCGAGGCCGGACTCGTGGACGTACATGGCGTCGTGCAGGACGCGCGAGGAGACGTCGCCGATACCGGCGAGGTCGGCGACGGAGCGGCGGAACTGCACGTCGAGGTAGGAGGCGATGTCGCCGCCCTGGAGGTCGAGGTCGACGAGCGCGGTGGAGCGGCCGGAGGCGAGGGCGGCGAGGGCGAGGTGGACGGCGGTGACGGTGGTGCCGACGCCGCCCTTGGCGCCCGCGACGGCCACCACGGTGCCGCCGGCGACGGCGGGCAGCGCGGCGGCGCGGGCCGGGCCGAGGTGCCGGCGCACACCGCCGGCCCAGGTCGCCGCGGCCTCCACGCGGGCGCCCAGCTCGTCGTAGGCGAGGGGGAGGCCGACGACGCCGCGCGCGCCGGAGTTCATCGCGGCGGCGAGCGCGGCCGGGCCGGTGTCGGGGGTGAGCAGGACGACGCCGATCGCGGGGAAGCGCAGCGCGATGTCGCGGACGAGGTCCAGTGCGGGCATCGGGCCGATCGCCTCGTGGACGATGACGACCTCGGGCAGCTCGTCGACGCCCGCCTCGGCGGCGCGCGCGAGCAGGTCCAGCAGCGAGCCGGAGTCGGGCAGCGCGGGGGCCGGTTCGGCGCCCGGGAGCTGGGCGAGCAGGCCGAGCAGGGCGCGGGCGGCGTCCTGGTCGGAGGTGGCGGCGACGATGCGGACGGTCACGGGCGGGCACCTCCCCCGCCGCCCGCGGTGTCGCCGGCCAGGGTGTAGTTGCGGGAGTCCGCGGGCGGCGCGGCGGTGTCGCCGGGGGCGACGAGGGCGAGCCGGACGTGCTCGGCGAACGACTCGGCGTAGGCGACGCGTTGGGCGTCCTCGGCGTCGAGCGCGAAGGTGATGGGAACGCCCTCGGTGGACTGGCGCTGGGACTCGGCGTCCTTGTCGAAGGCCTTGATCTCGCCGACGTCGACGACCTGCGCGCCGGCGACGATGATGCGCGAGACGTCGGGGGCCGCGTCGGTCTTGCCGGCGAAGGTCGCGAAGATGTTGACGCGTGCGCCCGGGGTGATCTTGCCGGCGACGCCCGTCTCGGCGTCGATCATGATGGCGATCTCCATCTGGCCCGGTTTGAGCTGGGGCCGGGGGGCGACCATGTCGGTCTGCAGGAGCGAGCCCTTGGCGAGTGCGACCGCGGCGATCTTGCCGCGGACCTGCGCGAGGTCGCGGACCGCGGTGTCCGGCAGCCAGCGCGAGGGCACCTGGACCTCGCGCACGTCGGAGGCGTCGAGCTGCTGGTAGGCGGGGACGTCGGTGGTCAGCTCGAACGCGGTGACCTTCGAACCGACCTCGGAGCGCGCGTCGTTCACGACCGCGAGCACTCCCGCGAAGGCGGCGACCGCGCAGACGGCGGACACCACCAGCAGGACGACGCCACGGCGCTGACGTGAGTTCATGTGCGGTCGCACCTATCGCTTGTGGGGTTCGAGTTGGGGGCGGCGCGGGGTCTCCACGGCCCGCCCTCGCGGGGCCGCGGCGTGCTTGGCCGGGGCGTTCCGCTCGCCCAGCCGGGTGGCGCAGAACAGGCACTGGTCGCCGATGACTTCGAGCGCGCACCAGGTGCAGGTGTCGCGCCGCACGGAGGTCACGAGCTGGTAGAGCATGCCGACGTCGGCGATGTAGGCGGTGAACTCGACGAGTTTTGACGTGCCCCACCAGCGGGCGGAGTCCGGCGGCAGCGGCACCTCGCGGACGTGCTGGGAGCGCCAGGCCGCGGCCAGCGGCCCGGTGACCCATCCCGGGTCCAGCCCCTTGCCCGCGAGCGCCAACTGCGTCATGTAGCCGGGCCCGGGCGGCACGGCGGCCGGGTCGGCCTCGCCGATGTACGGCTCGGGGTGCGCGAGGACGGCGAAGTGCCGCCCCGGCACGAGGGACTTGACGTGGCTGCCGACGCCGACCGGCACGCGGTCGAGTTTGGCGACGGAGCCGAGCAGCGCCCCGGAGTGCAGGTAGTACGACAGCAGCCGCGCGGCGCCGGCCAGCACGCCGGGCCCGAGGTCGGTACCGGTCAGCTGGCGCAGCTGCTCGCCCAGCAGGACGCGGGCCAGCGGCGGCAGGGCGAGCGGCACGATGGCCAGCCGGTCCGCCTCCAGGGCGGAGCGGACGGTGTGCAGCCGGCGCCGGGCGGCGTCGTCGGCCTCGGCGGGCGCGAGCGCGACGACGTGCCCGTGGGCGTCGAGCGCGGCGGCGACGTGTGCGACGTGCTGCTCCAGCGGCAGCGCGAGGTCGTCGGCTGTGGCCGTGATCACGCTGACCATCCGCAACCTCCCCCTTTCCGCCTGAACGGGCCCCTGGGCCTGGCGTTTTACGGTCGTCAGCTTATCGATGGGTAGCGACTTGGGTGCGCAAAGTTGCGGATCGGGTCGGTGAACGGCAGTCGTCGGTGAGAGGCCTTGACAACCCAATTGGTCTGGACCAACTTTCTCCCTTACCGGGACCACCCCGGTTTCTCTCCCTCCGCACTCCCACCACCCCCCAACTCCTTGCCCCCAGGAGGCAGTCGTGGAACGTGCATCGCACGCGGACACCGCGGGCCGTGCCCCTCGCAGAACGTCCACCAGGCAGCGCACCGTCGCCGTACTGAGCGCCGCGGCCGTGGTCGGCGCGGCAGCCGCCGTGGCCGTGAACGGCAGCGCCAGCGCCGCCACCACCAACCTGGTCGCCAACTCCGGCTTCGAGAGCGGCCTTTCCGGCTGGAGCTGCACCGCGGGCAGCGGCGCCGCGGTCACCGCTCCGGTGCACACCGGCTCCGGCGCCCTCAAGGGCACCCCGGCCGGCTCGGACAACGCCCAGTGCTCGCAGACCGTCAGCGTCCGCCCCAACTCCCAGTACACGCTGAGCGCGTACGTCCAGGGCAGCTACGTCTACATCGGCGCGACCGGCACCGGCGGCACCGACCCGTCCACCTGGACGCCGGGCGCGTCCTCGTACCAGCAGCTCAGCACCACCTTCACGACCGGCGCGAACACCACGTCGGTGACGGTGTACGTGCACGGCTGGTACGGCCAGCCCACCTACTACGCAGACGACTTCAGCCTCACCGGCCCGGCCGGCACCACGACCCCGCCGACCACTCCCCCGACGACGCCGGCCACGACACCCCCGACAACCCCGCCGACCACACCGGCCACCACGCCCCCGACGACCCCGGCCACCACCCCGCCGGCCGGGAACCTGCCCAAGCACCTGGTCACCGGCTACTGGCAGAACTTCAACAACGGCGCGACCGTCCAGACCGTCGCGCAGGTGCAGAGCCAGTACGACATCATCGCCGTCGCCTTCGCCGACGCCACCACCACGCCCGGCGCGGTGTCCTTCACCCTCGACCCGTCGCTCGGTTACAGCCAGGCCCAGTTCAAGGCCGACATCGCCGCCAAGCAGGCCGCGGGCAAGAAGGTCGTCATCTCGGTCGGCGGCCAGAACGGCACCATCTCGGTGCGCGACTCGGGCTCGGCGGCCAACTTCGCCAACAGCGTCTGGTCCCTCATGCAGACCTACGGCTTCAACGGCGTGGACATCGACCTGGAGAACGGCATCGACTCCACCTACATGCCGCAGGCGCTGCGCGCGCTGAGCGCCAAGGCGGGGCCGGGCCTCGTCATCACGATGGCGCCGCAGACGATCGACATGCTCTCGGCGGGCAGTGACTACCTGGCCACCGCGCTGAAGATCAAGGACATCCTGACGATCGTCAACACGCAGTACTACAACAGCGGTTCGATGAACGGCTGCGACGGCGGCGTCTACAGCCAGGGCTCGGTGGACTTCATCACCAGCCTCGCCTGCACCGCGATCCAGGCGGGCCTGTCCCCGGCGCAGGTCGGCATCGGCACCCCGGCGTCCACCAGCGCGGCGGGCTCGGGCTACGTGAGCCCGAGCGTCGTCAACAACGCGCTCGACTGCCTCGCCAAGGGCACCGGCTGCGGCACGTTCAAGCCGTCCACCACGTGGCCGGGCATCGGCGGTGCGATGACCTGGTCCACGAACTGGGACGCGAAGGCCGGCAACGTGTGGTCCAACGGCGTCGGCCCGCACGTCCACGCCCTCCCGTAGTCCGCTGGACCCCCGGGGCCCGGCCCCGGGGGTCCTCCGCGCCCCCGTCCCGCCGCCCGGCTCAGCCCAGGACGGCCAGGGCGTCGATCTCGACCAGCAGGCCGGCCGGGAGGCCGACGTACACCGTCGTACGGGCGGCGGGCGGCTGGGCCAGCGCGGCGAAGTACGCGTCGTAGAGGGCGTTGAACTCGGCGAAATGGGCCGTGTCCGTCAGGTACACGCGGACCATGACCGCGTCCTCCCAGGACGCGCCGCCCGCCTCCAGGACGGCCTGGACGTTGGCGAGGGTCTGGAGGACCTGGGCGCGCAGGTCCGGACCCGCCGGCGTGGGCTTCCTGCCCTCCTCCGCGGGCAGGAAGCCGACCTGGCCCGCGACCTGGAGGATGTTGCCCTTGCGCACGCCGTGCGAGAACCTCGCCGGCGGGGCGGTGTGCGTCGGCGGCGTGACCGCCGTCTTCCCGAGGGCCTCGGGCACTTCGCTCATCAGGTGGCACCTTCCGTCAGTGGAGCGGCGGTTGACGCGGGGCGGGACGGCGTGACGCCGGACAGCTCCGCCCCGACGGCCTCGGCGGTCCGCAGGACGAGCGGCCGCATCCGCAGCAGCTCCTCGGCGCTCACCACCACGTTGGGCGCCGAGACGGACAGGGCCGCGCACACCCGCCCGTCCGGCCCGCGGACCGGGGCCGCCACGCAGTTGATGGACTCCTCGTGCCCGCCCAGGTCGCTCGCCCAGCCCTGCTCGCGCACACGGGCCAGCTCGACGAGGAAGGCCCCGGCGTCCGGCGTCGAACGCGGCGTGTAGCGCGGGTAGTCGAGGCGCTCGGCTATGTGCCGGCGTTCGGCCTCGGGCAGGTCGGCGAGCAGCAGCTTGGCGACGGCGGCGACGGTGATGGCGACCGGGCGGCCGATGCGCGAGTACATCCGGACCGGGTAGCGGCTCTCGACCTTGTCGATGTAGACGACCTCGCCCTGCTCGTAGACGGCGAGGTGCACCGTGTGGCCGGTCTGCGCGTTGAGGGCGGCCAGGTGGGGGTGGGCCACACCGCGGATGTCGAGGGACTCGACGGCCTGCTGGGCGAGCGCGAAGAGCCGGGCACCGAGCCGGTAGCGCTGGTCCTGCTGGCGGTAGACCATCCCGTGCTCGTGCAGCGTGCGCAGCAGCCGCAGTGCGGTGGACTTGTGCACGTCGAGGCGGGTGGCGACCTGCTCCAGGCTCGCCGGTCCCTCGGCGAGCAGCGGCAGTATGGTCAGCGCCCGGTCGACGGTCTGGCTCACCGCGCGCCCTCCTCCGGCGAGTCGTCCGCCCCGCCGGTCCAGCCGGGGCCGAGTCGCAGTCTGCCCCATGCGGTGTCGTCGAGGGCGGCGAGGGCGTCCGCGCGCTCCCGGGACGGCGGTTCGGCCAGGTCGCCGGGCACGGTGAGGGCGGCGGCGGCCAGCAGGTGGCCGTGCCGCAGCCGGTCGCGCAGCGGCAGCCCGCGCAGTGTCGCGGACAGGAAGCCCGCCGCGAAGGCGTCGCCCGCGCCGACGTGCGCGACGACGTCCACCGCCGGGGCGGGCACCTGCACGCGCGTCCCCCCGCTGAAGGCCGTGGCACCGGCCGCGCCCTGCTTGACCACGACGGTCGCCGGCTCCGGCAGCGCGGCCCGCACCGCGTCCGCGTCCGTCAGGCCCCACGCGGCCTGCGCCTCGTCGTCACCGACGAAGACCAGGTCGCAGCCCCGCGCCACCTCCAGCAGCAGCCGCGGGTCGGCGTCCTGCCACAGAGCGGGGCGGTGGTTGACGTCGAAGGACACCAGCGGGCGGCCCGGCTCGCGGTGCGTGAGCTGCCGCATCAGCGCCTCGCAGGTGGCCGACAGGGCGCAGGTGATACCGGTCAGGTGCAGCACCCGCCCGGCCCACACGTCCCGCCGCTGCACCAGCGCGGGCGACAGCGCCGAAGCCGCCGAGCCCGCGCGGTAGTAGACGACCTCGCCCCGCCCCGGAGCGGCGTCCAGCGTCGTGGCGCGCTCGCCCGCCGTACGGAAGTAGATGCCCGTGGGCCGGTGCGGGTCGCGCTGCACGGCGCTGACGTCGACACCCGCGGCGGCGATCGTCTCGACGAGGTGGTCGCCGAAACCGTCGCTCCCGACCCGGCTGACCCACCGCGCGGTGTGCCCGGCACGCGCCAGCGTGCACGCGACGTTGGACTCCGCGCCCCCGATGCCGCGCGTGAAGACGGAGACGTCCGCGAGCGGCCCGCCGGTGCCGGGCACGAAGGTGACCATCGACTCGCCCAGGCACACGACGTCGGAACTCGGCGGCACGCTCACGTTCGCTCCCTGGGACCGGGTACGGGAATGCCGCCGTTGACCAGGCGCCGAAACGGATGTTAGACAGCTCGAACACGATATGCAACGACCGTTGCACATCACGCAACGCCGTACGGAGGGTGCATGGACGCCACCGCCGCAACAGTCGCCGAACGGGTCGCCGCGCTCCGCGACGAGCGGATCGACCACCGCTTCAAGGGGCTGCCGCCCGACGCGCACGGCCTCACCGTCGGCGAACTCACCGACCAGCGCCGCACGCTGGCCGACGGCGGCTTCACCACTCCCCTGCTGGTCCTCTCCTCGGAAGCCCTCGACCACAACCTCGCCTCGCTCGAACGCTGGACGGCCGAGCACGGGCTCGCCTTCGCCCCCCACGGCAAGACGTCCATGGCCCCCCAGCTCTTCGCCCGCCAGCTCGACCACGGCGCCTGGGGCATCACCGTGGCCCTCCCCCACCAGCTGCGCGTGGCCCGCGCGTTCGGCATCCCCCGCGTCTTCCTCGCCAACGAGCTGGTCGACCCCGCGGCCCTCCGCTCCCTCGCCGCCGACCAGGACGCCGACCCCGGCTTCGAGTGCGTCGCCTACGTCGACTCCGTCCGCGGCGTCGCCCTCATGGACGCCGCCCTCACCGCCGCGGGCGCCCGCCGGCCCGTCGACGTCGTCGTCGAACTCGGCGCGGGCGACGGCGCACGCACCGGCGTCCGCACCGAGGCGGAAGCCGCCGCCGTCGCCTCCGCCGCGGCCGCCTCCCCGCGCCTGCGGCTCGTCGGCGTCGCCGGCTACGAGGGCGAGGTCCCCGACGCCGACCCCGACCGCGTCCGCGCGTGGCTGCACCGCCTCACCGCCCTCGCCGCCACCCTCGACACCGCCGGGGCCTTCGCCGAGGCCGACCGCATCATCGTCAGCGCCGGGGGCTCCGCCTGGTTCGACACCGTCACTGAGGTCTTCGCCGGTCTCGGCGGCCTCTCCCGGCCCGTCCTCCCCCTCCTCCGCTCCGGCGCGTACGTCACGCACGACGACCAGCACTACGCCCGCATCACCCCCTTCACCCGTGTCCCCGGCCACCTCGAACCCGCCTTCCGCCTCTGGGCCCAAGTGGTCTCCCGGCCCACCCCCACCCAGGCCTTCCTCAACGCCGGCAAGCGCGACGCGCCCTACGACCTCGGCCTCCCCACCCCCCTGACCGTCCGCACCCCCACGGGCCTGCGCCCCGCCCCCGCCGGCCTCCGCGCCACCCGCATCTCCGACCAGCACCTCTGGCTCGACGTCCCCCCCGCCGATCCCCTCGACGTCGGCGACCTCGTGAGCCTCGGGGTCTCCCACCCCTGCACCACCTTCGACAAATGGCCCCTCATCCCCGTCTCCACGTCAGACGGCACGATCACGGACTACGTCCGCACCTTCTTCTAGGGCCCCACGCAATGCCCCCCCGGGCGGTGCCCGCCCGGGGCGAGTTGGCGGCTTGCCCACCGCCGGGGTGCCCGCGCCTGGCGGCGCCGCGCTCGGGCGGTGCCCGGCCGGGTACGTGGGCGGCTGACCGGCCGCGGGGGTGCCCGCGCCTGGCGGCGCCGCGCTCGGGCGGTGCCCACCCGGGGTGAGTTGGCGACTTGGCCGCCGCGGGGGGCTTCCCGCGCCTGGCGGCGCGGGGTGCTCCCACCCCCACCACCCGTGCAGATATGACGTCGGCTGACGGCCTTCTTGTGGGGGTGCGCCGCCGTCGGGGGCGAACCGCAGTCCCCGAACCACATTCACCCCCACCGGCAGGCAGCCGCCATACCGGCCCGGGAGGGGGACGATCCGGGGGTGCCCCCGCAGGAATGCGCACCTCTCCCCGCCACCTACCGGAAGAGGTCAGACGCGCATTCCGAGGAGGTACCCCCGGAGTGGCACCCGACCCCACCCCCCCGGGCACAAGCGCGATGCCCCGCCGGGCAACCCGGGGGCACGAGGAACTGCGCGAGCAACCACCCACCCACCGCAACATCGCGCGAGCCACCGCACCCCACCCCCCGCCAAGAGCCACGTATGGTCTGGACCATGGACCTCGTCGTGCGGGGAGCACGTGTCATCGACGGCACCGGCCGGCACCCCGCCTACCCCGCGGACGTCGGCATCACCGCCGGCCGCATCGCCGAAATCCGCCCCACCGGGGGCCGCCGCCTCACCGGCAGGAGAGAACTCGACGCGAGCGGCCTCGCCCTCGCCCCCGGCTTCATCGACATGCACGCCCACAGCGACCTCGCCCTCCTCACGGACCCGGCCCACGAGGCCAAGGCGGCGCAGGGGGTGACCCTGGAGGTCCTCGGCCAGGACGGCCTGTCGTACGCGCCCGCCGACGACCGCACGCTCGACACGCTGCGCACCCTCATCGCGGGGTGGAACGGCGACGGCTCGGACGTGGTGTTCGACTGGCGCACGGTCGGCGGCTATCTCGACCGCCTGGACCGCGGCGTCGCGGTGAACGGCGCCTACCTCGTCCCGCAGGGCACCGTGCGGATGATGGCGGTCGGCTGGGAGGACCGCCCGGCCACGCCCTCCGAGCTCGGCACGATGAAGCGGCTGGTCGCGGAGGGCATGGAGCAGGGCGCTGTCGGCATGTCGGCGGGCCTGACGTACACGCCCGGCATGTTCGCGACGGACGCGGAGCTGGCCGGGCTCTGCCGTGTGGTCGCCGCCCACGGCGGCTACTTCTGCCCGCACCACCGCTCCTACGGCGCCGGCGCCCTGCGCGCCTACGAGGAGATGCTGGCCCTCGCCCGGGGGACCGGCTGCCCCCTGCACCTGGCGCACGCCACGATGAACTTCGGCGAGAACGCCGGCCGCGCGGACGAGCTGCTGGCGCTGCTCGACGCGGCCACCGCGGCCGGCGCGGACGTCACGCTGGACACCTACCCCTACACCGCGGGCTGCACGACGCTCGCCGCGCTGCTGCCGAGCTGGGCCGCGGTCGGCGGGCCCGGCGCCACGCTCGCCCGGCTGCGTGACGAGCCCACCGCGGAGCGGATCCGGCACGCCCTGGAGGTGGAGGGCTCGGACGGCTGCCACGGCGTGCCGGTCGACTGGTCGACGATCGAGGTGTCCGGCACCGCCGACCCCGCCCTCGCCGTACGCGTCGGCACGCGCCTGGACGGCTGGCCCGCGGCCCGCGCGCTGCTGCTGGCCGACCGGCTGGGGACGACGATCCTCCAGCACGTCGGCGACGAGCGGAACGTCCGCACCGTGATGCGCCACCGCGCGCACACCGGCGGCTCGGACGGGATCCTGCACGGCGCGAAGCCGCACCCGCGCGCGTACGGCACCTTCCCGCACTACCTCGGCCACTACGTACGCGAGCTGGGCGTGCTGGGGCTGGAGGAGTGTGTGGCCCATCTCACCGGCCGCCCGGCGGCCCGGCTGGGGCTCCCGGACCGCGGCCTGGTCCGCGAGGGCTACCGCGCCGACCTGGTGCTCTTCGACCCGGAGACGGTCGCGGCGGGTGCCACGTACGACCGTCCGCGCACCCCGCCGGCCGGCATCCCGTACGTGCTGATCGACGGCCGTTTCGTGATCGAGGACGGCCGCCGCACGGACGTGCTGGCCGGCCGCTCGGTGCGCGGCCCGGGCCGTCGCGCGGCCGGCGGCCGGGGGGGCTGAGGCCGCCGCCCGGGGCCCTCGCGGCGTCCCCCGGGTGGCGAAAAACACCGCGCGGCCCGCGTGGCACCGCCGTAAGGTGACCGGCATGCAGGTGATCCAGTCGACGAAGCTCGCAAATGTCTGTTACGAGATCCGGGGACCGGTTCTTGAGGAGGCGATGCGGCTTGAGGCTGCCGGTCACCGCATCCTCAAGCTCAACACCGGAAACCCGGCCCCCTTCGGTTTCGAGTGTCCTCCCGAGATCCTGGAGGACATGCTGCGGCAGCTGAAGGACGCGCACGGCTACGGGGACGCGAAGGGTCTGCTGAGCGCGCGCCGGGCGGTGATGCAGCACTACCAGACCAAGGGCGTCCCGCTGGACGTCGAGGACATCTACCTCGGCAACGGCGTGTCCGAGCTGATCCAGATGTCGATGCAGGCGCTGCTGGACGACGGCGACGAGGTGCTGGTCCCGGCGCCCGACTACCCGCTGTGGACGGCCTCGGTCTCGCTCGCGGGCGGCACCGCCGTCCACTACCGCTGCGACGAGCAGGCCGACTGGATGCCGGACCTCGCCGACATCGAGCGCAAGGTGACCGACCGCACCAAGGCGATCGTCATCATCAACCCGAACAACCCGACCGGCGCGGTCTACGACGACGAGCTGCTGCGCGGCCTCACCGACATCGCGCGACGGCACCGGCTGGTGGTGTGCTCGGACGAGATCTACGACAAGATCCTCTACGACGACGCCACCCACACCCCCACCGCCGCCATCGCCCCCGACCTGCTGACGCTCACCTTCAACGGCCTGTCCAAGGCCTACCGGGTGGCGGGCTACCGCAGCGGCTGGCTCGCGGTGTGCGGGCCCAAGTCGCACGCCTCCAGCTACATCGAGGGCCTGACGATCCTGGCGAACATGCGGCTGTGCGCGAACATGCCCGCGCAGCACGCGATCGCGACCGCGCTCGGCGGCCACCAGTCGATCAACTCCCTCGTCCTCCCCGGCGGCCGCCTGCGCGCGCAGCGCGACGCGACGTACGAGGCCCTGACCGCCATCCCGGGTGTGACGTGCGTCAAGCCCAAGGGGGCGCTGTACGCCTTCCCGCGGCTCGACCCCCAGGTCTACAAGATCAAGGACGACCGGCAGATGGTCCTCGACCTGCTGCGGGCCGAGAAGATCATGATCGTGCACGGCACGGGCTTCAACTGGATGGAGCCCGACCACTTCCGCATCGTCACGCTGCCGCGCGCGGAGGACCTGACCGAGGCCATCGGCCGCATCGGCCGGTTCCTCCAGGGCTACTCCCAGCCGTAGCGGGTGGGGGCGCGGGCGGTCACCCGGCCCGCGCCCCCGGCACCGCCCTGCACCGCCCTACGCGGTGGCCAGGCGCTCGACGAGCGCCTCGTACTCCGCCCACAGCTCCGGCGGGGTGTGCGACCCGAAGGTCTCCAGGTGCGCGGGGATCAGCGACGCCTCCTCCCGCCAGGCCGCGGTGTCGACCGTGAGCAGCAGGTCCAGTTCCGCCGGGGACAGGCCGAGGCCCTCGACGTCGAGGGCGCCGGGCGCGGGCAGGATCCCGATGGGGGTGCGGACGCCTTCGGCCGTGCCGTCCAGGCGCTCGACGATCCACTTCAGCACGCGTGCGTTCTCGCCGAAGCCGGGCCACACGAAGCGGTCGGCCGCGTCCTTGCGGAACCAGTTCACGTAGTAGATCTTCGGCAGCTTCGCGGGGTCGTGGGCGCGCCCGACCTCCAGCCAGTGGGCGAAGTAGTCGCCCATGTTGTAGCCGCAGAAGGGCAGCATCGCGAACGGGTCGCGGCGCAGTTCGCCGACCCTGCCCTCGGCGGCCGCGGTCTTCTCGCTGGCGATGTTGGCGCCGAGGAAGACGCCGTGCTGCCAGTCGAAGGACTCGGTGACGAGCGGCACGGCGGTGGCGCGGCGGCCGCCGAAGAGGATCGCGGAGATGGGGACGCCGCGCGGGTCCTCCCATTCGGGGGCGATGATCGGGCACTGGCTCGCCGGGACGGTGAAGCGCGCGTTCGGGTGCGCGGCGGGGGTGCCGGACTCCGGTGTCCAGTCGTTGCCCTTCCAGTCGGTGAGGTGGGCGGGGGGCTCCTCGGTCATGCCCTCCCACCACACGTCGCCGTCGTCGGTACGGGCCACGTTGGTGAAGACGGTGTTGGCGTACATGGTCTTCATGGCGTTGGCGTTGGTGTGCTCGCCGGTGCCGGGGGCGACGCCGAAGAATCCGGCCTCGGGGTTGATCGCGTAGAGCCGGCCGTCGTCGCCGAAGCGCATCCAGGCGATGTCGTCGCCGATCGTCTCGACCGACCAGCCGGAGACGGTGGGCTCCAGCATCGCGAGATTGGTCTTGCCGCACGCGGAGGGAAAGGCGGCGGCGACGTAGCGGGACTCCCCGCGGGGCGGGGTGAGCTTGAGGATGAGCATGTGCTCGGCGAGCCAGCCCTCGTCGCGGGCCATGACGGACGCGATGCGCAGCGCGTAGCACTTCTTGCCGAGCAGCGCGTTGCCGCCGTAGCCGGAGCCGTACGACCAGATCTCGCGGTCCTCGGGGAAGTGCGAGATGTACTTGGTGCTGTTGCAGGGCCAGGGCACGTCGGCCTGGCCGGGGGCCAGCGGGGCGCCGACGGAGTGGACGGCCTTGACGAAGGCGCCGTCGCTGCCGAGCTCGTCCAGGACGGCGCTGCCCATGCGGGTCATGGTGCGCATCGAGACGGCGACGTACGCGGAGTCGGTGATCTCGACGCCCATCGCGGACAGCGGGGAGCCGAGGGGGCCCATGCAGAAGGGGACGACGTACATCGTCCGGCCGCGCATGGCGCCGCGGAAGAGGCCTCCCGGGGCGCCTTCCCCGGAGCCCTCGGCCCGGGAGGTGCCCCCACCGGTGAAGATCTCGCGCATCTCGGCGGGGTCCTTCCAGTGGTTGGTGGGGCCGGCGTCCTCCTCCCGCTGCGAGCAGATGAACGTACGGTCCTCGACGCGGGCGACGTCCGAGGGGTCGGACGCCGCGTGGTACGAGTCCGGCCGCAGGGTCGGGTCGAGCCGGGTGAAGGTGCCCTTGGCGACGAGTTCGGCTGCGAGCAGGTCGTACTCGGCCTGCGAGCCGTCGCACCAGACGACCTCGTCGGGCTGGGTGAGCTCGGCGATGTCGCCGACCCAGCGGATCAGTTCCTGGTGGTTGGTGGGAGCCGCACTGTCACGGTTGCCGCGCGCCACGATCGCTCCATCCCGCCGGGTCCGCACAGACCGGCGTGAGAGGTGAGGGTTCGGTTCGGCCCCTTGGGGGCTGCGGCCCGGACGCGTGCACGACCGCCCGCCAGGCGGGTGCTCATCCGGTGCCGACCGCACTCATATGAGTGTGATCCCGCTCAGTCGAGTCTGTCCAGGGCGCGAGAGGTGAGGCACACCACCCGGCTACACCTACCGGAACGGCCGATTCCGGCCCCTGGACGGCCGATGCGACGCGCTCGCGCACCGGGCAACCTACGGTGGCGTAGGTAGGATTGACGCCATGAGCGCCGTCGATCAGACTGCTGAAATGTCCGCCGAAGTCGATGCACTCGATTCGTTGAAACCGATAAAGCCCAAGCTCAGAGGGTGGCTGCACGCCGGCATGTTCCCGGCCGCGCTCATCTCGGGTGTCGCGTTGACCGCATTCGCCCAGAGCACCAGAGGACGCCTCGCGTGCGCCGTCTTCACGGTGACCGCGTGCGCGCTGTTCGGTGTGAGCGCGCTGTACCACCGCGGCAACTGGGGGCCGCGCGTCTCAGGAATTTTGCGCCGGCTTGACCATGCGAACATCTTCCTGATCATCGCGGGGACCTACACACCCCTGGCGATACTGCTGCTGCCGGGCGGTACGTCCCACCTGCTGCTGTGGCTGGTGTGGGCGGGCGCGCTCGCGGGCATCGCCTTCCGGGTCTTCTGGGTCGGCGCGCCACGGTGGCTGTACACGCCGTGCTACATCGCGCTCGGCTGGGTCGCCGTCTTCTTCCTGCCCGACTTCCTGCGCACCGGCGGCGTCGCGGTGATGGTGTGCGTGATCGTCGGCGGCGTCCTCTACAGCACGGGCGCGGCGGTCTACGGCTTCAAGCGGCCGAACCCGTCACCGCGCTGGTTCGGCTTCCACGAGGTCTTCCACTCCTTCACGCTGGCGGCGTTCATCGTCCACTACGTCGGCATCTCGCTGGTGGCGTACACGCACAGGTAGCCGCGGACGACCGCGACGGCACCGCTCGGCGAAGGCCCGCACCCCTCGGGGGTGCGGGCCTTCGCCGTGTCCGGGCGCGGGTGCGCGGGGGCGGGTTGGCACCCGGCGAGGTGACAGCTACTCTTTTTTGAGAGTCACTGTCATTTGATACTCACTCGCAGGAGTTCGCCGTGTCCTCATCCACGTCCCCGCCCCCTCCCGCTCCCTCCGCTCCCTCCGCGCCGACCCCGCCCGCCGCCCCGCCGGCCGACCCGCGGCGCTGGCTCGCGCTCGTCGCCCTGTGCCTGAGCATGCTCGTCCTCAGCTTCGACACCACGATCCTCAACGTCGCCCTGCCGACCATGGCCGACGACATCGGCGCCACCACCGGCGACATGCAGTGGATCGTCGACTCGTACACCGTCGTCTTCGCCGCCGCGATGCTGCCCGCCGGGCTCGTCGGCGACCGCTTCGGGCGGCGCCGGATCCTCATCGCCGGGCTCGTGGTCTTCCTCGCCGGATCGGTGCTGGGCTCGCTGGTCGGCAGCCCCGGCGCGGTCATCGCCGCCCGCACGGTGATGGGCGCGGGCGGCGCCTTCGTCATGCCGCTCGCGCTGTCGGTCATCCCCGGGCTGTTCGGGCCGGCCGAGCGGCCCAAGGCCGTCGCGATCGCCAGCAGCGCGATCGCCTTCGGCATGCCGCTCGGGCCGATCATCGGCGGCGCGCTGCTCAAGAGCTTCTGGTGGGGCTCGGTCTTCCTGGTCAACATCCCGCTCGTCGCGCTCGCGATCGCCGCGTGCGTGTGGCTGCTGCCCGAGACCCGCGACCCGGCCGCCCCCAAGGTGAGCGTCAGCAGCACCTTCTGCGCCGCCGCGGGCCTCGGCGCGCTCGTCTACGGCATCATCGAGGCGCCCGGCCGCGGCTGGGGCGACCCGCTGGTCGTCGCCGGGCTCGCCACTGGCATCCTGCTGCTCGCGGTCCTCGTGCTGAGCGAACGCCGGGTGCCGCGGCCGATGCTGGACATGAGCCTGCTGCGGCAGCGCGGCTTCCTGTGGAACGCGGTCGCCGCCACGCTGGTGAGCTTCGTCCTCACCGGCACGGTCTTCGTGGTTCCCTCCTACCTGCAGACCGCGCTCGGCCACGACGCGCTCGGCACGGGCCTGCGGCTGCTGCCGATGATGGGCGGCCTCACCGTCGCCGCCCGGCTCGCCCCCTCCCTGGTCGCCAAGGCGGGACCGCGCACGGTGATCGCCGCGGGCCTGCTGGTGCTGGCCGCGGGCGGCTTCCTCGGTGCCACCACCTCCGCGGCGGACGGCTACGGGCTGATCGCGGTGTGGCTGACCCTCGCCGGGGCGGGGCTGGGCCTCAGCGTCGTCCCGTCCATGAACGGCGCGCTCGGCGCGCTCCCCCGCGAGCGGGCGGGCAGCGGCTCGGGCCTGCTCCAGACGCTGCGCCAGACCGGCGCGGCCGTGGGCGTCGCGATCCTCGGCAGCGTGCTGGCCGCCGCCTACCGCGGCCGCCTCGCCACGGCGGGCCTGCCGCCCGACGCCGCGCACGCCGCCCGTGAGTCCCTGGCCGGCGCGCACGCGGTGGCCGGCCGTACCGGGAACGCCGCCCTCACCGCGTCGGCGGACGCGGCGTACGTGCACGGGATGGACGTCGCCCTCGCCGTCTGCGGGGCCGCGGCGCTCGCGGCGGGGCTGCTGCTGGCCGTCTTCCTGCCCGGCGCGCGGCCGGTGGGGGCGGAGACGAAGGCCGCGGAAGGGGCGACGGACCCCGGGGCGGGGGCGTTCGCCGGGCCGCGGGCGGATGCCCGACAATGAACCCATGCCGCCCTACCCCTGCGACGACGTTCCCGCCGACCCGCCCCAGGCCCTCGGCCTGCGTGAACGCAAGAAGGCGGCGACCCGGCAGGCGATCCGCACGGCGGCCTACCGCCTCTTCGCGGAGCACGGCTACGACGCCACCTCCGTCGACCGGATCGCCGCCGAGGCGGACGTCTCGCCGAGCACGGTCTTCCGCTACTTCCCGACCAAGGAGGACATCGTCCTGACGGACGAGTACGACGACGAGATGGCGGCGGTCCTGCGGGCCCGCCCGCTCGACGAGCGTCCGCTCGCGTCCGTGCGGTACGTCATGCACACCGTCATCGGCCGCACGCTGCGGGATCCGGCGAACCGCGAGGAGATGGTCCGGCGCGAGCAGCTCGTCCGGGACGTCCCGGCGATCCGCGCCCGCGCGCACGAGAGCATGTCCGCGACCGGCCGGCTGCTCGGCGGCATCATCGCCGAGCGCACCGGCCGGCGGGCGGACGACCTGGAGGTGCGGGTCTTCGCGGCGGCCGTCTTCGCGGCGCTGCACGAGACGACGATGTACTGGCTCGAACACGACCGCGACGAGGACTTCGTCCAGCTCCTCGACCGCACCCTGGCGATGCTGCGGCACGGCCTCGACCTGCGGACCCACTGACGGCCGCCGCCGCGCGCACCCGCCCGGCCCAGCCGGGCTCCCGGCGGGCTGCGGCATCCGCGGCTGCGCCGCTCAACCGCCCGGGCGGAGCTGGCTGCGGAGGGTGCGCGGATCGGACGTGGGCGCGTCGCACACGAAGTTGCGGCACACGTACGCGGCGGCCCGCCCTCCGCGGGTGGCCCGCCGGTAGAGCAGCGGGAACTCGCCCGCACCCTCCTCGCCGACGGCCACCACCACGCCCGGCGCGGCCGCGAGCAGCGCGGTGCGGTGCAGCTCGGCGGTCAGCGGGTCGCCCGTGTCGCCCACGACGGCGACCTCACGCGGCCCGTCGAGCACTGCCTCGGCGACGGCCAGGCCCCAGCCGATGAAGCGCGGCGCGCGCCCCGCGAGCGCGCCGACCACGCCGAGCGCCCGCTCGGCGGCGGAGCGGTGCGGTTCCGCACCGGTGTGCGCGGCATACGTCAGCATCGCCCCGGCCGCCGCCGTCCAGCCGGAGGGCGTCGCGTTGTCGGTGGGGTCCTGCGGCCGGCGGATGAGCGTCTCGGCGTCGTCGGCGGTGTCGTAGAGGGTGCCGTCGTCGCCGGTGAAGTGGTGGAGGACGGAATCCAGCAGCAGACCGGCGAAGTCGAGCCAGACGCCCTCGCCGGTCACCGAGGCGAGCGCGAGGAAGCCCTCGGCGACGTCCGCGTAGTCCTCCAGCACGCCGTCGTTGGCGCCCGCGACACCGTCCCGCGAGGTGCGGGTGAGACGCCCGCGCCCGTCCATGTGCACCCGCACCAGCAGATCGGCCGCGTCGACGGCGGCCTGGACGAGGTCGGTGCGGTCGAAGTACGCCCCCGTCTCGGCGAGCGCGGCGATGGCCAGGCCGTTCCATGCGGCGACCACCTTGTCGTCCCGCCCCGGCCGCGGCCGCCGGGCCCGCGCCGCGAGCAGCCGCTCACGGACGGACGCCACCCGTCCGGCGTCCACCACCCCGCCGCCCTGCGGGAGTTGCAGCACCGAGGCGCCCTCCTCGAAGGTGCCGTCCTCGGTGACGCCGAAGTAGTCGGCGGCGAACCTCCCGTCCGCCTCGCCCAGTTCGGCGGCGAGCTGCTCCGGCGTCCAGACGTAGTAGGCGCCTTCGGCGTGCCGGCCGCTGCCGTCGTCGCTGTCGGCGTCCAGCGCGGACGCGAAACCGCCCTCGTCGGTGGCGAGTTCACCGACGATGAAGTCCGCGGTCTCCAGCGCGACCCGCCGCGCCAGATCCGAGCCGGTGGCCCGCCACAAATGGGCGTAGACACGCGCCAGGAGCGCGTTGTCGTACAGCATCTTCTCGAAATGGGGCACCACCCATTCGCGGTCCACGCTGTAACGGGCGAAGCCGCCGCCGAGCTGGTCGTAGATGCCGCCGCGGGCCATCGCCTCGCACGTGTCGCGGGCCATCTGCAGCGCGCCCTCCGCGCCGGTGCGCGCATGGTGCCGCAGCAGGAACTCCAGCACCATGGACGGCGGGAACTTCGGCGCCCCGCCGAAGCCGCCCCGCCGCGCGTCGTACTCCCGCGTCAGCCCCAGCAGCGCGGCCCCCGTCTCCGCCTCACCCGGCAGCGCGCGCCCCTCGTACACCGGCCCCCGGTCGGCGAGATCCCGCACGATCCGCGCCGCGACGTCCGCGACCTCCTCGCGCCGGTCCCGCCACGCGGCCACCACCCCGCGCAGCACGTCCATGAAGCCCGGCATCCCCTGCCGCGCCTTCGGCGGGAAGTACGTGCCGAAGTAGAACGGCTCCCCCTGCGCCGTCAGGAACACCGTCATCGGCCACCCGCCCTGCCCGGTGGCCGCCTGCACCGCCTCCATGTACACCGCGTCGACGTCCGGCCGCTCCTCCCGGTCGACCTTGACGGACACGAAGTGCTCGTTGAGATACGCCGCCGTCGCCTCGTCCTCGAACGACTCGTGCGCCATCACATGGCACCAGTGGCACGCCGAGTACCCGACGCTGAGCAGCACCGGCACCCCCCGCCGCGCCGCCTCCGCGAACGCCTCCGCCCCCCACGGCCACCAGTCCACCGGGTTGTCGGCATGCTGCAGCAGATAGGGCGAAGTAGCGTCCCCGAGTCGATTCACGCGGCCACCCTCTCATGCACCGCCCCCGCACCGCCGCCCATGCCGCCCGGTGTTGCCGCACCCGCCCCGTCTGCCGGGGCCGGGACGGAACGGCTCGCCGCCCGCCGCGGAAAAAATCCTCCCGCCCGTGTCGAATCGGCCGGGCCGCGTTCGACGCAAGGGTGAGGGCCGGCCGGAGGGGCCGGACCAGGATCAGGAGAACACCGTGCGCTACATGATGCTGCTGCGGCTCGACCCGGCCAAGGCACCCGCCGAGGGGCCGAGTCCGGAACTGATGGAAGAGATGGGCAAGCTGCTGGAGGACATGGCCAGGAACGGCGTCATGCTCGACACCGGAGGGCTGCGGGCGAACGAGCCGGGATCGGTGATCCGGCAGGTCAAGGGGAAGCAGACGGTACTGGACGGGCCGTTCACCGAGGCCAAGGAGGTCATCGGCGGATACGCGATCATCCAGGCCAAGTCGCTGGAGGAGGCCACGCAGTGGGCCTCGCGCTTCCTCGCCATCCACGGCGAGGAGTGGGAGATCGAGGCCGAGGTGCGGCTCGTGGAGGAGCCGGAGTAACGCCCGGCACGGGGCGTCGGCTTTGCACCGGCGCCCCGCGGCTGCTGTGATGGGTGACCGTGACGGCACCCGGCGAGCAGAGGGCGCGACGCGCGGTGGAGGCCGTGTGGCGCATCGAGTCGCCACGGCTGGTCGCGGGGCTCACCCGGCTCGTCCACGACATAGGCGTCGCCGAGGAACTCGCCCAGGACGCCCTGGTCGCCGCACTGGAGCAGTGGCCGCGCGACGGCGTGCCGCGCAACCCCGGCGCCTGGCTCATGACCACCGCCAAGCGGCGCGGCATCGACCTCGTCCGCCGCAACGAGGCCTTCGCCCGCAAGCTCCAACTGCTCGGCCACGAACTGGAGACCGCGCGGGGCGCGGCCGCCTTCGAGCAGCCGGCCGACGACACCATCGAGGACGACCTGCTGCGGCTCGTCTTCGTCGCCTGCCACCCCGTCCTCTCCCGGGAGGCACGCCTCGCCCTCACCCTCCGCCTACTCGGCGGCCTCACCACCGACGAGATCGCCCGCGCCTTCCTCGTCGCCGAGCCCACCGTCGCCCAGCGCATCGTCCGCGCCAAGCGCACCCTCGCCAAGGAGAAGGTGCCCTTCGAGGTGCCGTACGGCGCCGAGCTCGCGGACCGGCTCGCCTCCGTCCTGGAGGTCGTCTACCTCGTCTTCAACGAGGGCTACTCCGCCACCGCCGGCGACGACTGGATGCGGCCCGCCCTCTGCGAGGACGCCCTGCGGCTGGCCCGCGTCCTCCAGGGGCTGCTGCCCGCCGAACCCGAGGTCCACGGGCTCGCCGCCCTCCTGGAGATCCAGGCCTCCCGCTCCGCCGCCCGCACCGCACCCGACGGCGCGCCCGTCACCCTCCTGGAACAGGACCGCAGGCGCTGGGACCGGCTCCTCATCCACCGCGGCTTCGCCGCCCTCGCCCGCGCCGACGCCGCCGCCCGCACCCGCGGCACCGCACCCGGCCCCTACGCCCTCCAGGCCGCCATCGCCGCGTGCCACGCCCAGGCGGTACGCGCCGAGGACACGGACTGGGCGCGCATCGCCGGCCTCTACCGCGCGCTGGGCGCCGCCGCGCCCTCGCCCGTGGTCGAACTCAACCGCGCGGTCGCCGTGAGCATGGCCGAAGGGCCCGCCGCCGGGCTCGCCCTCGCCGACGCGGTCGCCTCCGGCGGGGCGCTGGACGGCTACCACCTGCTCCCCAGCGTCCGGGGCGACCTCCTCGCGCGCCTCGGCCGCACCGCCGACGCCCGCGCCGAATTCACCAGGGCCGCCGCCCTGACCCGCAACACCGCCGAACGCGCCCTCCTCCTCCGCCGCGCCGCCGCCCTCCCCACCACCGACCCGTAGAGCCCCCCGGGACACGCCTCCCCCGCCCCGGGGGGTGCCCGCGCCTGGCGGCGCGCCGCTCCGGACGGTGGCCACCCGGGGTGCGTTCGCGGCTGACCCGCCGCCGGGGTGCCGCGCCTGGCGGCGCGGGGTGTTCCCACCCCCACCACCCGTGCAGATACGACGTCGGCTGACGGCCTTCTCGTGGGGGTGCGCCGCCGTCGGGGGCGAACCGCAGTCCCTGCGGAGACTTCACCCCCACCGGCAGGCAGCCGCCACACCGGCCCGGGAGGGGGACGATCCGGGGGTGCCCCCGCAGGAATGCGCACCCCGCCGCCCACCAACTCAGGGAGAGGTCAGACGCGCATTCCGAGGAGGTACCCCCGGAGTGGCACCCGACCCCACCCCCGCACGGACAGCGCGATGCCCCGCCGGGCAACCCAGGGGCGCGGGGAACTGCGCGAGCAACCCACCACCCACCGCAAGATCGCGCGGCGAACCGCACCAGGCACCCCGCAGCGCAAAAGACCCGCGGGGAACCCCGCGACCAGCCCCCACCGGGCGAACGGCGAACCGCCCACCCCAAGCCGCACCCCCAGGGGCGCGGGGAACGGCGCGAGCAACCCCCCACCCACCGCAAGGCCGCGGGCCACCGCACCACGCACCCCCCGCCGCGCAAAAATGGGCCGCAGCGAACCCCCGTGCCTACCCCGAACCGTTACCGCGTAACAGAGTTGGGACGAATTAGGGCCCGAGCGAAGCGCTTGACGCGCATCGTGGGCGGGCACGAACACCATTCGACCAACCATCCGGGGGAGGACGCTGTGCCGGAGGCACGTATCGCGCTGCGGGAGACGGACCGCGTGGCCGCGGAGCGGCTGTTGGCGCGGGTGGCGGCGGAGCTGGGAGCCGCGGACACCGCGCCGGAGGTGCGCGCCGCGCGGGAGCGGTTCGACGAGATCGTCGGGGCGGCGGCGGGCGAGTACGCCGCGTACCGGCGGGCGGTGGAGGCGCACCCGGCGGGGCGGCCGGCTCCGCGCGGGGCGGGCGGCGCGGGCGGGCGGACGGCGGGCGGCGTGGCGACCGGCGTGGCCGCGCTGACGGCGTTCGGCGTGGACGTGGGTCAGGGCCTGTCCGTGGGCGCGGCCCTGGCGACGGGCGCGGCGGTCGGAGCGGCCGGTGTCGCGGCGCTGGGCACGGCGGCGGCCCGCGGCCGGGCGGCCCGCCGGGCGGCGAGCGCCGAGGAGCGCACCGCGCCCGGCGGCGCGGAGCAGCTGCGGCTCCTGTGGCTCGCGGCCCTGGAGCGCCGCGGTATCCGCCCGTTCCTCGAAGCCGCGGCGGTTGCGGAGCCGGAGGCGGCCGAGGAGGCCGGGTCTTCCGTGGAAGCGGGCGGCGGCACCGTCCGCAGCGGCACCGCCGGCACCGGCACCAGACCCGCCCCCACCCCCAGCGGCAGCGGCAGCGGCACCCGCACCGGCCCGTCGAAGCCAGGGCCCGCCGCCACCGCCGCGAAGAAGTCGACCCCCCTGGTGCAGCTCGTCCGCACCGCGTCGGAGCTGCCGAAGGGCCGCCGCGCCGGGGGCGACCGCAGTGCCGCGGCCCGCACCCGGGCCGTGCTGGACCAGTCGTTCGGCCAGCTCCCCCTTGCCGACGGCCCCTTCACGGGCCGCGAGGAGGACCTCGCGTTCATCACGCGTGCCGTGCAGCAGGCCCGCGCCCATGTCGCCGTGCAGCCCACCGTGGTGGTCCTGCACGGCGAGCCGGGCAGCGGCCGCACGTCCCTCGCGGTGCGTGCGGCGCGGCAGTTGAAGGACCAGTTCCGCGGCGCGTGCGTGGTGGACCTGCGCGGCGCGGACGAGTCGCGTGCGGCGCTCCCGACGCGCGACGCACTGCTGCACCTGCTCAACCGGCTGGGCGCGCCGCGCGAGCAACTGCTCTTCCGCGACCGGCAGAACCGCCAGGACAGCCAGAGCGGCCAGGCGGTCCCGGGCCCGGGCCCGGGCCCGGGCGGCCAAGCAGGCGCGGGCGCCCAAGCGGGCCCGGGCGCGGGCGCCGAGAGCGCCCAGAGCGGCCAGGAGAACCAGCAGCACCTGCGCCGGCTCAGCGAGACGTACCAGCAGCACCTCACCGGCGTGCCGGTGGTGATCGTGCTGGACGACGCCACCGACGCCGCGCAGGTGCGCGCCCTGGTGCCGGAGCGTTCGGAGAGCCTGGTGCTGGTGACCGCCCGCGAGCCGCTGGAGCTGGACCTGCCGGACGCGCGGGTCCACCACCGGGCGGTGGGCCCCCTGCCGCCCGCCGGCACACAGGCGCTGCTGGGCCGGCTGGCCGAGGCCGGCGGGCTGGAGGCGCCGGACGCGGCGCAGGCCGAGCGGATCGGCGCGCTGTGCGCGGGCCTGCCCCTGGCGCTGCGGATCGCCGGCGCGGCGCTGGCCGACCACCAGGGCTACGACCGGCTCGTGGCCGACATCGAGGTGTTCGGGCCGCTGCCGGCGGTGGACCGGGTACTGGCGCTGCGCTACCACGACCAGCCGGAGCCCAACCGCCGCCTGCTGCGGCGGCTCGCGCTGGCCGGGCGGGCCAGCTTCGGCGCGGCGGCAGCGGCGGCGCTGCTGGCCACCGACGACCAGGAGGCGGCCCGGCGGCTCGACGAGCTGGCGGCGGCCGGGCTCGTGGACCACGTGCGCGGCAGCCGCTACCGTCCGCACGACCTGGTGCGCGCCTTCGCGGCCGCGCGGCTGCTGGACGAGGAGGATCCGGTGGAGCGGGCGGCCGCCCAGGAGCGGCTGATCATCTCTTACGCCGACCTGGCCAACACGGTGGTGCGGCTGGTGGAGGGCAAGACCTCGACGCGTGCCGGGCGCTTCGGGCAGCACGGCTTCGCGTCGCTGGAGTCGGCGCTGCGCTGGCTGGACGAGGAGTCCAGCTTCATCACGGCGGCGCTGCGCGAGACCGAGGGCGTGGACCGGGCGGCGGTGCAGTCGCTGCTCGGGGCGCTGTGCGACTACTGCCTGCTGCGCGGCGACCTCTACCGGCTGGGCGAGATCAGCGAGCTGGCGCAGGCGCAGCAGACCAGGACGGCCCGGGACGGCCAGGACGAGGACCGTTCGGTGCTGGTGCGCTCGGTGCAGTGGCGTACGGGCATCGCGGCCCGGCAGCTCGGCGAGCTGGACCGCGCGAAGTCGACGCTGAGCACGGTGGTGGACCTGTACTTCGAGGCGCAGCACCCGGCGGGCGCCGCCCGCGCGCTGGACAGTCTCGGCATCACGCTGCACCACCAGGGCAACCTGCGCGAGGCGGAGACGAAGCTGCGCGAGGCGCTGGCGATCCAGCAGACCCCGGAGCTGGAGGAGGACCGGGCCTGGACGATGCACGCGCTGGCCGCGGTGCTGCGCGACATGGGCCAGCTCGCGGGCGCGCTGGAGCTGCTGCACGAGTCGCTGGAGCTGCACCGCGCGAACGAGAGCGTGCAGGGCCAGGCGTGGGCGCACCTCCAGCTGGGCCAGGTGTACCTGCTGCTCGGCCGTCTCGACCGGGGCGAGCGCGAGCTGCGGGCCGCGGGCCAGGCCTACGCGCAGGCCCGCGACCCGCGCGGCACCGCCTGGACGACGACCCAGCTCGCCCGCGCCCGGCTGCTGCGCGGCGAGGCCCGCGAGGCGTCCGCCGACCTCGACGCGGCCGTGCAGCGGCACCGGGCGAGCGAGGACGCCCGCGGCGAGGCCTGGTCGCTGTACTACCTGGGCCTGGCCCTGGAGGAGAGCGGCAGCACGGACGCGGCCCTGCGCACCCTGGAGCGCTCCCGGTCGATGTTCTCGCGGATGCGGGACGTGTACGGGCTGGCGTGCGCCCGGCACAACTCCGCCCGCGTCACCCGCGACCAGCGCGCCGCCCGTACCGGGAACCTGCGCAACAGCGGCTTCGCCCGGCAGCTCCTCCAGGACGCCCGGCAGGACTTCCGCCGGATCGGCGTCGAGCACGGCGAGGCGTGGTGCTGCGTGGAGCTGGCGGTCATCGACGCGGGCAACGAGCGGCTGGTCGAGGCGCTGAACCTGCTGGACGAGGCGCACGGGCTCTTCGCCTCGCTCGGCGACCGGCGCGGCCTGGACTGGGCGGTCTTCCTGCGCGCGACCGTCCTCCCGCTGCTGTCCCCGGAGGGGGCGGAGCAGGCTCTCGCGGATCTGCGCGCCCTCGCCGGGCGCGATCCGTACCCGGGGCGCGATCACGACCTCGACGGCTACGTTGCGGCGTACGCGGTCCTCCTGGAGCGCGGCTCCGTCTCCGAGGGCGATCCCTGGGAGGCGTGGCGCCTGACGATGACCCCGGGGCGCGCGGCGCGCATGGTCATGGCCGTCCCCGTCTAGCGGCCGCGGCACGCCCGCGCCCGGCGAGCGCTTCGGGGACGCGGCCGGGCACGTCTCGGGGCGTGGGGAACCGCCCGGCCGGCCGGGGGTCCGGGCCGGACCGCTCTCCGGGCCGGAAGCGGCCCTCCGGGGAAACCCGGAAAACCGGGGAAGCCCCGGGAGGCCCGGGAGAGCCCGGAAACGCGGCCGCCTCCCGCGGAGGGCGGCTCCGGCGGGGTCAGGACCCCGGGGTCCTGGGGGCCGGGGTGGCCGGGCGGTCGGCGGCCGGAGGGGCCGGCTGCTCCTCGAAGTCGATCTTCTTCATCTGCTTGCCCATGTTCTTCATGAGGAGCCACAGCCCCGCGGCGATCGCGGCGAAGATCACGAATCCGAGGAGCCCCGGTGTCACCTTGTCCTGGTTCACCTCGGCAAGGTGGACCAGGGGATGGCCGGAGAAGGCGTGGGAGGCCTGGGATGCAGTCACGCCCCCCATTGTCGCCTAGGCCTCCCGGATCCCTGCAAAGAGGTCGTCCTCGGGGAGCGAGACGTCGACGCGGGACTTCGCGAGCTCGTAGTCCTCGTAGGGCCAGACCTCCTTCTGGAGGTCCATCGGGACGCGGAACCAGCCGCCGTCCGGGTCGATCTGGGTGGCGTGCGCGAGCAGCGCCTTGTCGCGGATCTCGAAGAACTCCGCGCAGGGCACGTGGGTGGAGATGTTGCGCTCGGGGCGGGCGAACTCCTCCCAGCGCTTGAGCCACTCCCCGTAGGGGGACTCCAGGCCGCGCGCTTCCAGGGCCTCGTGCAGGGCGAGGGTGCGGGGCTTGTTGAAGCCCTGGTTGTAGTAGAGCTTGAGCGGGGTCCAGGGCTCGCCGGCCTCCGGGTAGCGCCCGGGGTCGCCCGCGGCGTCGAACGCGACCATGCTGATCTTGTGGGTCATGATGTGGTCGGGGTGCGGGTAGCCGCCGTTCTCGTCGTAGGTGGTGATGACGTGCGGGCGGAATTCCCGGATCAGCTTCACGAGCGCGCCGGCCGCCTCGTCGACGTCCTGGAGGCCGAAGCAGCCCTCGGGCAGCGGGGGCAGCGGGTCGCCCTCGGGAAGGCCGGAGTCGACGAAGCCGAGCCAGGCCTGCTTGACGCCCAGGATCTCGCGGGCCAGGTCCATCTCGCGGGCCCGCACCTCGTGGATGTTCTCCTCGATGTAGGTGTCACCCTGGAGTTTGGGGTTGAGGACGGAGCCGCGCTCGCCCCCGGTACAGGTGGCCACCAGGACGTCCACCCCCTCTGACACGTACTTGGCCATCGTGGCGGCACCCTTGCTCGACTCGTCGTCGGGGTGAGCGTGTACGGCCATCAGTCGAAGCTGCTCAGTCAAGGCTGCTGTCCTCAAAGTCCGGTGATCCGTTGAACCCCCTCGGTCGGCGGAGGGGGCACGCCTCCTATAGTGACCGAGCGGGGGGACCAATAATTCCGCGGCCGGAGAACGGGAGTGACGATCATGACGGCTGTACAGGCCGGTACGGCCGGCACCCCGGGCCCGACCCCGCCCGCGGGCCGCTACGGGCCCGGCGCCGACGCGCGCGCGGACCGCAGGCTGCGGATCGCGGCGGTCGTGGCGGGCGTGCTCGTCGCGGCCGGAGTGGGCTGGTACGGCTACGCCACGCTCTCGGGTGACAAGGTCAGCGCGCAGGTGGTGGCCTTCGAGGCGGTGTCCGACCAGGAGGTGCAGATCCACCTGGAGGTCCACAAGGGCGAGGACGCCGTCACGGTGTGCACGCTGCGCTCGGTGGACGCCGACCACAACGAGGTCGGCCGCAAGGACGTCCGCATCGACCGGCACGCGAAGCAGGTGGACACGGTGGTCACGGTACGTACCACCGCCCGCGGGGAGACCGGCGAGCTGCTCGGCTGCAGTACGCCCTCCGGCAGCTGACAGGCCCGGCCCGCCCCCGCCGGACCGCCCGCCCGCGACGTCCGGCCATGACGCCTTTCTGACGCGTTGCGCGGACTTATCCGCTCCCGTCCGTCGCCCGTAATTGTTAGGCTCGTGGTTTCGTCCCGGCTACCGGTGGCAATGCAATTCTTCACGACAGTACCGACGAGGAGCACTCTGTGACCCAGACCAGCGACAACGTCACCTGGCTGACTCAGGCGGCGTACGACCAGCTCAAGGCCGAGCTGGAGCAACTGTCTGGTCCGGCGCGCGCCGAGATCGTCGCCAAGATCGAGGAAGCCCGTCAGGAAGGCGATCTCAAGGAGAACGCCGGTTACCACGCGGCGCGCGAGGACCAGGGCAAGCTGGAGCTGCGCATCCGGCAGCTCACCCAGATCCTGGAGACGGCGAAGGTCGGCGAGGCCCCGGCGGACGACGGCATCGTCGCCCCGGGCATGGTGGTCACGATCGCCTTCGACGGCGACCCGGACGACACCCTGACCTTCCTGCTGGGCTCGCGCGAGGGTATCTCCAGCGACCTGGAGACGTATTCGCCGCAGTCGCCGCTGGGCCGGGGTGTGGCGGGCAAGCGGGCCGGCGACGACGCCACGTACGAGCTGCCGAACGGCAAGACGGCGTCGGTGAAGATCCTGGAGGTCAAGCCCTACCGGGGCTGACGGCATACGCGAACGGGCCCCCGGCGGACGTGCCGCCGGGGGCCCCGTGCTGTCCGCGGGCCGTACGCCCCCGTGGTCCGTACGGTCCGCGGACGGCCGTCAGGCGGTCGCGGAGCGGTACTTGTGGACCGCCCAGGTGCGGAAGACGGCGATGATGACCACCGACCAGATGAGCGACGCCCACACCGGGTGCTCCATCGGCCAGGCGCTGGACTGGCTGACGCCCGGGTTGCCGAAGAGCACGCGGCAGGCCTGGACGGTGGCGCTGAACGGGTTCCAGTCCGCGACGGGCTGGAGCCAGCCCGGCATCTGCGAGGAGTCCACGAAGGCGTTGGAGACGAAGGTGACCGGGAAGAGCCAGATCAGGCCGCCGGACGTGGCCGCCTCCGGGCTGCGCACGGACAGGCCGATGAGCGCGCCGATCCAGGAGAAGGCGTAGCCCAGGAGCAGCAGCAGCGCGAACGCGCCGAACATCCTCGGCACGCCGTTGTGGATGCGCCAGCCGACCAGCAGGCCGACGCAGGCGAGCACGACGACGGTGAGCGCGGTCTGCACCAGGTCGGCGAGCGTGCGGCCGGTGAGGACGGCGCCGCGGGACATCGGCAGCGAGCGGAAGCGGTCGACGAGGCCCTTGCTCATGTCGTCGGCGATACCCGCGCCGGCCCCCGCGGTGGCGAAGGTGACCGTCTGCGCGAAGATGCCCGCCATGAGGAAGTTGCGGTAGGCGTTGGGGCTCAGCGAGCCGCCGACGGCGACGGAGCCGCCGAAGACGTAGCTGAACAGCACCACGAACATGATCGGCTGGACGAGGCCGAAGATCACGACCTCGGGGATGCGCATCATCCGCAGCAGGTTGCGCTTGGCCACGACGAGCGAGTCGTGTGCGGACTGCGCGATGCCGCCGCGCGGCTTGGGCGCGAGGGTCAGCTGCGGGGTCTCGGTCGTCGCGCTCACTTGGCGCCCTCCTTCACAGTGCCGCCGGGGGTGCCGGTCACGGTGCCGGATCCGGGCTCCTCGTCGTCCTCCCCGTTCCGGGGCTCCTCGGCGGCGTGGCCGGTGAGCGAGATGAAGACGTCGTCGAGCGTCGGGCGGCGCAGGCCGATGTCGTCGATCTCGATGCCCTGCGCGTCCAGGTCGCGGATGACCTCGGCGAGCAGCTTGGCGCCGCCGGTGATCGGGATGGTGATCTTGCGGGTGTGCTGCTCGATCTTGGCGTCGCCCTTGCCGTGCTGGCGCAGGGAGCGGGCGGCGTCCTCGATGCGCTCGCGGTCGTGCACGACGACCTCGACGCGCTCGCCGCCCGTCTGCGCCTTGAGCTGGTCGGAGGTGCCGCGCGCGATGACCTGCCCGTGGTCGATGACGCAGATGTCGTGGGCGAGGTGGTCGGCCTCCTCCAGGTACTGCGTCGTGAGCAGCATGGTGGTGCCGCCCGCGACCAGGTCCTCCATGACCTCCCACAGCTGCTGGCGGTTGCGCGGGTCGAGGCCGGTGCTCGGCTCGTCCATGAACATCACCGGCGGGCTGACCACGAGGGCGGCGGCCAGGTCCAGCCGGCGGCGCATGCCGCCGGAGTAGGTCTTGGAGATGCGGTTGGCCGCGTCGGCGAGGTTGAAGCGCTCCAGCAGCTCGTCGGCCCGCCGCCGGGCGGCCTTGGCGCTGAGCTGGTAGAGCTCGCCGACCATCTGGAGGTTCTCCCGGCCGGTGAGGAACTCGTCGACGGCGGCGAACTGGCCCGACAGCCCGATGTGGCGGCGGACCTCGTTGGGGTGCTTGACCACGTCGATGCCGGCAACGGTCGCGGTGCCGCTGTCCGGCTGCAGAAGGGTGGTCAGGACGCGGACGGCGGTGGTCTTCCCCGCCCCGTTGGGTCCGAGCAGACCGAGGACCGTGCCTTCCGGCACGTCGAGGTCCACTCCCCCCAGTGCCCTGACATCGCCGAAGGTCTTGACCAGACCTTCGGCATGGATGGCGCCCGGCATCTTTTCGCTCCCGTCCCTGCTCTTGGTGCGTGAGCCCCCGTGGTGCCCCGAGGGCTGCGACTGGCTGGTTGGCTTGTACGGCTGTACGACCGGTCGGCCGGCCGAAACTCATCGGCAGGCGGACGGCCGGAGCGGCACTCTCGCGATACACCGCGAGAATGCCAGACGCGATATATCGCGTCAACCCCGATACGCGCGCCGTCGGCGGGACCGTGCGGGGTCAGGCGATCACCACGTACCCGGCGTCCTCCAGCGCCGCGCCGACCGCGGCGCAGTGCTCGGGACCCTTGGTCTCCAGGTGCAGTTCGACCTCCGCCTCGGTGAGCCCGAGCCGCGGGTCGGTCCGCACATGACTGACGTCGAGCACGTTAGCGTCGACCACTGACAACACCCCCAGGAGCGTCGCGAGCGCCCCCGGCCGGTCCGTCAGCCGCAGCCGCAGCGACAGGTAGCGGCCCGCGGCGGACATGCCGTGCCGCAGGATGCGCTGGAGCAGCAGCGGGTCGACGTTGCCGCCCGACAGCACGGCGACGACCGGCCCCTCGAAGGCGTCCGGCGCGGCCAGCAGCGCCGCGACCGGGCTCGCCCCGGCCGGCTCGACGACCAGCTTGGCCCGCTCCAGGCACAGCAGCAGCGCCGACGACAGGTCGTCCTCCGACACCGTCACGACCTCGTCGACCAGGTCCCTGATCAGCGCGAACGGTACGTCGCCGGGGCGGCCGACCATGATGCCGTCGGCCATCGTGGCGACCTGGCCGAGCGCGACGGGGCGGCCCGCCTGGAGCGAGGGCGGGTAGGCCGCGGCGCCCGCCGCCTGCACACCGACGATCCGCACGTCCGGCCGCAGCGCCTTCACGGCGACCGCGACGCCCGCCGCGATGCCGCCGCCGCCGATGCCCACCACGATGGTGCGCACCTCGGGGCACTGCTCCAGGATCTCCAGGCCCACCGTGCCCTGCCCGGCGATGATGTCGGGGTGGTCGAAGGGGTGGATGAAGACCGCGCCGGTCTCCTCCGCGTAGCGCGTCGCGGCCTGCAGCGTCTCGTCCACGACCGTGCCGTGCAGCCGCACCTCGGCCCCGTAGTCGCGCGTCGCGGCCACCTTCGGCAGCGGGGCGCCGACCGGCATGAAGACGGTCGAGCGCACCCCGAGCAGCGAGGCCGCGAGCGCGACGCCCTGCGCGTGGTTGCCGGCGCTGGCCGCGACCACTCCGGCCGCGCGCTCCTCGGGCCGCAGGCCGGCGATCCGCACGTACGCGCCGCGGATCTTGAAGGAGCCCGTGCGCTGGAGGTTCTCGCACTTGAGGTGGACGGGCGAGCCGATGAGGGACGACAGATGCCGGCTGCTTTCCAGCGCGGTCATCCGGGCCACGCCGGAGAGCATCTTGTGGGCGCCGCGCACGTCGTCGAGGGTGATCGGGTGGGGCGCGGCGGAAACCGGTCGGTCCATGGCACCAGTCTCGCAGCCGGTCACGCACGGGGCGCGCAGGGGAGGAGGACACGCCCGGGGGCAGGGATGCGCCGCGGGCCGCACGGCAGGGTCAGGACCCGGTTGCGGTTTGTGCGTGCGGGGTCACTGCGGCGGCCCGGCCGCGTACTCTTCATCCCAACTTCACGCCCCTTCGAGCCTCTTATCCTCCGTACGATCCACCGCACGACCCGTACCACCCGCGTCCCCGCCCCGGCGCCCGCGGCCCCCGGCAGCACTCATCCCTCTTGTTGAATCGACAGAACGCGAGCTTCAAGGTCATGTCCAATCCGACGGAGACCTCGACCGAACTCCTGGAGCGCCTCCAGCACCAGGTGGCCCTCTTCGCGCGCCGCGCCGAGCAGACCCGGCTCGGCGGCGTAGGCAAGGCCCGCAACTCCATGGACCGCGCCGCCTACCTGCTGCTCAACCGGCTCGACCGGGAGGGCCCGATGGGCGTCAAGGCGCTCGCGGAGTCCATGGGCATCGACTCCTCGACGGTCACCCGGCAGGTGGCCCCGCTGGTCGACACCGGCCTGGTCAAGCGCACGTCCCACCCGGACGACGGGCGGGCCGTGGTGCTCGCGGTCTCCCCGCGCGGCCGGGCCCGGCTGGACGACGTACGCGACTCGCGCCGCCGGCTCATGGCCCAGGTCACCGAGGGCTGGACGGACCAGGAGCGGGAGCTGTTCACCGCCCTGCTCATCCGCTTCAACGCCGGGCTCGCCGACTGGCACGCCGGGCTGAGCCGCGGCGACGACGACCCGGAGGTCCAGGGCGCGGCCAGCGGTGCGGGCGGGGCCGCCGGGGCGTGAGCCGGCCGTGAGGGCGAGCCCGGCGCGAGCCGGGCGCAAGGGGGGAGGGCAGGGGTCTTGACCCGGAACACCCGCTTGCCGTCCCATGGCCGCGTGGGGAAGCGCCGGGCGGCTGCCGAGACCCGACGGGACGCCGAGTTCGCGGCGTTCACCGCCGGGGCCGCAGGACGGCTGCTGCACACCGCGACCCTGCTCACCGGCGACCGCGAGCAGGCCGAGCGGCTGCTCACCGCGACCCTGGCCCGTACGTACGCGGACTGGCTGCGGATACGCTCCGACGACCCCTACGACCAGGCCCGTACCGAGCTGGTGCGGCGCTTCGCGTGCCGCCCGTTCTGGCGCAGGCCGCGCGGCGGGGTGCTGGAGCGGCTGACCCCGCAGGAGCGGATGGTCGTCACGATGCGCTACTTCGAGGGTGTCGCCGAGGAGCAGGCCGCCGCGCAGCTGGGCCTGCCGCCCGACCGGGTGCGGGCCCTCTGCGCCCGCGCGGCCGCCACCTTGCGCAGCCGCCCGCCGGGCCCGCCGCCCCGCGGCGCCGGCGGGGCCCGCCCGGGCGGCGGCCCCCCGGGAGGTACCCGCCCGCGCACCGAGATGCACGGGGCAGCCCGTTGAGCCCGGCGCGCAACCGGCGCGACGACGAGGTGCGCAGGCTGCTGGACACCCCGCACCCGATCGTGCCCGCCGGCCTGGTCGCGCAGGCCGTCGCGCGGGGACGGCGTACGGTCCGCCGCCGCCGGGTGCTGCTGCGCGCGCTGTGGGTGCTGCTGGCGGCGGCGGTGGCCGCCGGGATCGTGCTCGCGGTCATGTTCTGGCCGGACGACCCGGGCGGCAGCGGCGGTGGCACCGGCGACGGCACGTGGTGGGGGCAGGCGGCACTGCTGCCGGCGCGCCTGCCCCGCCCGCCGTCGGGGTGAAGGGGCTCAGCCGAGCGCCTGCGTGAGGTCGGCCAGCAGGTCGTCGGCGGATTCGATGCCGACCGACAGCCGTACCAGGTCCGCGGGCACCTCCAGCGCGGAGCCCGCCGCCGAGGCGTGCGTCATCCGGCCGGGGTGCTCGATGAGCGACTCGACGCCGCCCAGCGACTCGCCCAGGGTGAACAGCTCGGCCCGGTTGCACACCTCGACCGCCGCCTCCTCGCCGCCCGCGACGCGGAAGGAGACCATCCCGCCGAAGGACCGCATCTGCTTGGCCGCGGTCTCGTGGCCCGGGTGCTCGGGCAGGCCCGGGTAGAGGACGTGGGTGACCTTCGGGTGCGAGGTCAGCATCTCGGCGACGCGGGCGGCGTTGGCGCTGTGCCGGTCCATGCGCACCGCGAGCGTCTTGACGCCGCGCATGACGAGCCAGGCGTCGAAGGGCCCGGCCACCGCCCCCATGGCGTTCTGGTGGTAGGCGAGTTCGTCGCCGAGCGTGGCGTCCGAGGTGACCAGGGCGCCGCCGACGACGTCGGAGTGGCCGCCCATGTACTTGGTCGTGGAGTGCACGACGACGTCCGCGCCGAGCGCCAGCGGCTGCTGGAGGTAGGGGCTGGCGAAGGTGTTGTCGACGACCAGCCGCACGCCCGCCTGCCGGGCGACCCCGGCGAGCGCGGCGATGTCGGAGACGCCCAGCAGCGGGTTGGACGGCGTCTCGACCCAGATGAGCCTGGTCTGCGGGCGCAGCGCGTCGCGTACGGCCTGGACGTCGGAGGTGTCGGCGACCGACCAGGACACCCCCCAGCGCTCCACGACCCGCGAGAAGAGCCGGAAGGTGCCGCCGTAGGCGTCGTTCGGGATCACGACGTGGTCGCCGGGCGCGAGGACCGTACGCAGCAGGCAGTCCTCGGCCGCCAGGCCGGAGGCGAAGGCGAGGCCGCGGCTGCCGCCTTCGAGGGCGGCGAGGTTGGCTTCGAGCGCGCTCCTGGTCGGGTTCGCCGACCGGCTGTACTCGTAGCCGCCGCGCAGGCCCCCGACGCCGTCCTGCTTGTACGTCGACACCTGGTAGATGGGGGTGACGACGGCGCCGGTGGCCGGGTCCGCGGGCTGCCCGGCGTGGATGGCGAGGGTCTCGAACTGGCCGCCGTGCTGATCGGTGTGCTGATCGCTCATGCCGCCGAGGGTAGTGCCCCGGCACCTCCCGCACGGCGGTTCACCCGCCGGTACCACGCCCCCGTGACGGCCAGTGCGACGAGCGCGGCGCCCCCGGCGGCGCCGCCGGGGACGAGGCCGGGCGGGGTGAAGTCGCACCGCAGCGTGGTGGCCCGGCCGTCCAGCGGCACCGCGACGAGGCCGAGGTACTTGCGCGCGGGCCTGGCCGCCGCGTCGCCTGCCGCGCAGCTCCAGCCGTCGATGCGGGGGACGGCGACCAGGGCCGTGCCGGTGCTGCCCGCGGGGAGGGTGGCGGCGAGGTGGTGGCCGTCGACGCGCACCGCGGTCGCGCCGGTGGCCGTCAGCCGCTGCACGGCGGCGGTCAGGCGGCCGCGGTCCAGGCAGCCGAGGGGCTGCTGCGGGAGCCGCAGGTGGCCGAAGAAGCCCAGGGCGACCTGGACCCTGCCCGAGGCGGGCGTGGCGCCGACCGGCACCATCGGGGCGCGCACGGCGGGCAGGTGGCCGTCCACGGTCACCGGCGCGCCGCCGCCCAGGGCCGCGGTGCCCTTGAACTGCGGTGCCCAGAAGAAGACCTGGGAGCCGGGCGCGCAGGTGGCGGTGAGCAGCGCGGCGCCGGTGCCCGTGCCGGTCCGGGTGACGTGCGGCTGGTCGTAGACGGTGGCGCCGAGCAGGAGTTCCTGGTTGCTGAAGGCGGAGTCGGTCCACCGCGGCGCGGCCCCGGCGAGGTCCAGGTCCTGCCGGACGGTGACCAGCGGCGGCACGGGGGTGGTGGTGGACGTCGTGGTGGCGCGCGGCAGCGCGGTGCTGCTGGGTTTCCCGGTGGGGGTGGAGTGCATGCGGGTGCCGACGGAGAAGATCGCGTCGGTGACCGGGTTGTCGAGCGTCACCGGGTGGCGGCCCTTGGCGTAGTAGCCGAAGCCCAGTTCGGACAGCGTCCAGGAGGTGGTGTCGGAGGTGAGGCTGCTGTAGTACTCCGCGCCCTGACCGCCGACGACCAGCTCGTCGTTGCCGCCGGGCACGTCGCCGGGGTCGGTGCGTGAGCGCGGCCAGTCGTCCCGGGCGGCCACCGCGGCGGCCATGTCCTGCTGGGCCGGCCCGAGCCGCGGCGTCCAGGACACCTCCTCGAGCTGGTCCCGCACCACCCGGCCGGCGGACACCGCGGACTCGCCGCCCTGCGCGAGCAGCAGCAGCACCGCGGCCGCGGCCGGCAGCGCCCGCGCGCCCCATCCGTACCGCTGCCGGGCCAGCAGCGCCGCGGCGGCGGCGAGGCCCAGGAGCAGGGCGGCGGCGAAGGCGGGGTAGGTCCACCGGTCGTCGGCCTGCCGGCCGTGCCCGGCGAGCGCGATCAGCAGCACCAGGGCGGTGCCGCCGAGCAGCGCCGGCAGCGCGGGCGGCCCGCCTGCGGCGGACAGCCACCCGGCGATCAGCAGCAGCCCGCACAGCACGAAGGTCTGCCGGTAGGGCACACCGTTGGGCGAGGCGCCGGCGTGCCAGACCAGGTGGGTGGGCTCCCAGTTCAGCGACAGCGTCACGAGCACCGCGGCGGCCGACCACCAGGCCCTCACCCGTACGGCGACGGCCCGGTTGAAGGGCAGGCCGAGCGCGAGGACGAGCGCGGGGGTGCCGATGTAGAGGGCGGGGGTGGCGGTGCTGGTGGTGGCGGGCAGGAAGCGGGCGGCGACGTCCGCCCACGCGGCGGGCTGGAAGGTCACCTCCGGGGTGGGGTCGGCGACCTTGGTGGCCCGGTAGACCACCAAAACCAGCGGGGCGGCCAGGCCCACGCCGATGAGCATGCCGCGGGCCGCGTGCAGCAGGGCGGCCAGCCGCGCGCGGGCGGTCTCGCTGCCCTCGGCGGTGAACAGGCGCACCAGCAGCACGACGGCGGCGCCGAGGGTCGCCATGTAGGCGGTGTAGAAGTTCGACACCCAGGCGAGCGCCACCACGAGCGGGGCGAGCACCGGGCGGCGGGCGGTGCGCGCCCACTCGCCGACCAGGCACAGCAGCGGGAAGGCGAGCAGGCCGTCGAGCCACATGGGGACGACGGTGCCGTTGTCGAGCGTCCAGCCGGACAGCGCGTACGCGGCCCCGAGCAGCGCGGCGAGCGGCCAGGGCCCGCGGCGCAGCCGCAGCAGCAGCACCGCCATCGCGGCCGCGGCCGCGGTGACCTTGGCGACCGTGATGACGTAGAGCGCCAGCTCCGGGCGGTCGGCGGGGAAGAGCACCACCATGAGGTCGAAGGGGCTGCTCAGGTAGGTGCCGACGTCACCGAGGAAGTTGGTGCCGAAGCCGGAGTTCCAGTTGACGAAGAGGTCGCCGTCGGCGCCGCCGAGCAGCACCTTGCGCCAGTAGACGTGGTAGGGCAGGTACTGGTTGCCGAGGTCGACGACGTTGCGGGTGTGCGAGCCGAGCGGGTAGCTGCCGGCGAGCAGGCCGCCGAGGCAGAAGAGCACGCAGGCCAGTGCCGCCGCCGCGGCGCCCGCCCGAAGGGCCGTGCTGCTCCGGGCCCGGCCGCGCCACCGCCCGCCCGCGCGCCGCGGCCGGGCGGCCGCCGGGCCTGCGGGATTCTCCTGGGCCGTTGCGGTCTCGGCTGCGGACACGGGTCCTCCGGGGTGTGGTGCGCTGCGCCTGGGGCGTCCGGCCCGCGGGTCCTGTCGCCGCGCGGGTGCGACGAGCCATCCCACACCGGCCCGGCGACACCGCCCCGACGCCCCGGCGAACCGCGGCGCGCGGCCGGGTGAACGCCGGGAGTCACGGCGGGCTGCACGCCGGCCGCCGGCCGCCCGGGTGCCGGGGACCCGGGCGGCCGGCGGCCGGCGTCAGGTGCGCGGGCGCGTCACCACGGGGACGGGGCGGGCGGGGCCACGACGTCCGGACGGTCGTTGCAGGTGATCGTGCGGGGCAGCTCCCACGGGGCGAGCCAGGGGCCGGTGGTGCCGCCGCCGTCGTTGCCGCCGAGGTCGGTGACGGTGAACTCCGAGCCGGCCGGGGTGAAGTGGAAGGAGCCGCAGTTGTTGACGCCCACGGCCCCGACGTTGCGGGCGTCGACGTTCTCGAAGGTCGCGCCGCCCGCGGACCGGGCGCTCAGCACCGAGGTGCCGGTGCCGTCGACCTGGATGTCCTTGAAGTGCACGCCGGTGATCGCGTACCGGTCCTTCACCGGGAAGTCGGTGACCAGCATGATCGCGTTGTAGGTGCTGTCGAGGTAGTGGTCGCCGGTCACCTGGACGTCGGCGCCGATGTCCTTCTCCAGCGCGTAGAACCAGATCGCGCCGAGCCCGATGTTCCAGTTCAGCTCGTACGTGCCCGCCCGCACGGTGGTGTTGCCGGAGATCTTCAGCGAGCCGGTGAACGCCTCGGCACCGAAGCGGGAGCCGACCTGGATGGCGCTGCCCTCGCGGACGGGGTCGGCGATCAGGTTCGCCGACACGGTGTTGTCCGTACCGCCGTACAGGGCGATGCCGTTGGCGAGGACGGGGGTCTGCACGGTGTTGTGGTCGACGGTGTTGCCCGCGTCCTCGGCCCGCTCCGACCACAGGGCGAGCGCGTCGTCACCGGTGTTGCGCAGGAAGTTGCCCGAGATGACCGAGCGCGTCACGCCGGTGTGGAAGTTGATGCCGTCCGCGATCTGGTCGACGATCACGTTGCCGGTGATCCGCAGGTTGCTCATCGGCCCGTCGAACCACATGCCGACCTTGGTGTGCTGGATGTACAGGCCGTCGATCGTGGAGTCGCTGAGCGCGCCGCCGATGCCGTTGACCTGGTCGGTGTCGATGCGCTCGCGGACGTCGCCCTCGATCGCGAAACCCGACAGGTGGACGTCCGAGCTGCCGCCCTGCGCCGCGTCCCTGCCGTAGAAGCCGATCCCGGTGTGCACGGACCCGTCCCCGGGCGCGGGCGCGGCGAGGTCCACCTGGTGGCCCCTGAGGATCGTGTACCAGCTGCCCGCGCCCTTGATCGTGACGTGGTCGACGACGATGTGCCGGCTGACCTGGTAGGTGCCCGGCGGGATGTAGACCGTCCGGTGGGCGCGCTGCGCGAAGGCGACGGCCTTCTCGATCGCGCCCGCCGAGTCCCGCCGCCCGGTCGGGTCGGCGCCGAACAGCAGCACGTCGGCGGCGCCCGGGGCGACCTCGGGGGGTGCGACGAGCTGCGAGTCCAGGAGGTCGACGGTGGTGGCCGCGGCCCCCGGCGGCACGCTCAGGCGCACCTTCTCGCCCGCCCTGTACGTGCGGCCCAGCAGCAGCCGCTGCTCGTCGTAGAAGTGGTTGGGCCTGAAGGGCTTGGCGAAGACCGGTGCCGGGGTGGTGTCCTGCGGGACGCAGCCGCACTCGGTGACCCAGTAGTCGGGGTGCAGGATGCCGGCGCCCGGGTCGTTCGAGAACGGGTAGAGGTTGTAGAGCCAGGCGTACTGCGAGGTCAGCGTCATGGTCTTCGTCGTGCCGCCGACACGCACCTTCAGCGGCGAGGTGATCCCGCCGCCCTGGGGCGCGTCCGGGATGCTGTAGCGCACGTTGACGGCGTTGGCCGCGCCCGGCAGCGTGAACTCGACGTACTGCCCGGGCCGGAGTGTCACGGCGCTGCGGCCGGACGCCTCCGCGGGCAGCGTGTACGCGTCCCGGCCCGGCCCGATGACGGTGCCGTTGGTGACGGCGTTCTCGGCCTCCTGCTCGGCGAAGCCGACGCTCGCGCCGCGCCCGGCCGTCAGCGCCGGGTCGAGCGCCGCGCGGGTGACGTGGGGTGTGCCCTGCGGCTGCGCCCGCGTCCTCGCGGCCGCCGCTCCGGCGCCCAGCACTCCGAACGCCGCGGCGGCCGCGGTGACCGCGGCGACCGTCACGACGGCTCTTCGCCGCGGGCCTGTTGACCATCTCGCCATCGAACAGCTCGATTCTCTCGGACGCTCAGGGTGGGGTGCCGCCCCGCGCGGGCGGGCGGTGAGGGCGAATCTAGGACGCCCCGGAGCGGCCGCACAAGGTGCGTGCGCGCAGTATTTCGCGTCCCTGCTGAGCAACTTCATCAGATTGCGCGTTTCTTGCGTTCCGGGTTCGGTGCATTGCAGAGACGCAAGGGGCGGAGGGGAGCGGCCGGACTGGTGCCGGTCCGACGGGGCAGACGAGGGGGGCAGGACGGCACCGGAGGCATCGGCAAACGGCAGGGGGCTGAGGCATGGGCATGGGGAGCGCGACGTCGGCGGCGTACGGCACCCGGAGGCTCCTGCCCCGGCCACCGCGCATCCCGCTCCCCGACCGGCTCCCCCACCTGCTCCCGGAGCTGGCCCTGCTGCTCGCCGTCCAGGCCGTCTACAAGTACGGCCGCAAGGTCGCCAACGGCCACACCGAGGAGGCGTACCACCACGCCGGCCACGTGTGGTCCTTCGAGCGCGCGGTCCACCTGCCGAGCGAGCACGACGTCCAGCAGCTGCTGCTGCACAGCGAGACGCTCGTGCACATCGCCAACTACCTCTACGCCACTGTGCACTTCCCGGCGATGGTGCTCTTCCTGGGCTACATGTTCGTCCGCAGGCGCGCGCACTACCTGTGGATCCGGCGCGCGATCGTCATCCAGACGATGCTGGCGCTGCTGGGGCACCTGCTCTTCCCCCTCGCGCCGCCGCGCCTGCTGCCCGGCGACGGCATGGTCGACACCGCCGCGGTCTACGGCCCCGCCGTCTACGGCAAGCCCGAGACGCACTCGATGGCCAACCAGTTCGCCGCGATGCCCTCCCTGCACGTGGGCTGGGCGCTCGCCATCGCGGTCGGCCTCATCGCCTCCCACCGCTCGCGCCTGCGCTGGCTGTGGCTGCTGCACCCGGCGCTGACCATGCTCGTCGTGGTCGGCACGGCCAACCACTACTGGCTCGACTGCATCATCGGCTCGCTCCTCCTGGGCCTCGCGCTCGCCCTCGTCCCGGCCCCGATGCCCGAACCCTCCTCCCCGCGCCCCCTCCGCGACTGGGTCTGGCCGCTGCGCCCCCGGGCGGCCACCGGCGGCGCGGGCCGTCCCCGGCCCGAAGGAGCGGACCGGTCCGATCCGGAGCGCCGGCCGGTGGCGGGCTGAGCGCGCGGCCCCACCGGCGGACGACCGCGACACCCCCGCACGGAGCCACCCCCCGGAGCACCCGTGACAGAGACGGATTCAGTGCTTAGGGTGCGTGAATATGGATATGCAGACCGTGCTCATCGGCCCCGCGGGGGCCACCTCCGGGGACGTACTGGCCGTCGCGCGCGCGGGCGCGCAGGTCCGGCTCTCGGAAAGCGCCGTCGAGGCGATGGCCGCGGCCCGCCGCGTCGTGGACGCCCTCGCGGCGAAGCCGGAGCCGGTGTACGGCGTGTCCACCGGCTTCGGCGCCCTCGCCGTCCGCCACATCAGCCCCGAGCTGCGCGCGCAGCTCCAGCGCTCGCTGGTGCGGTCGCACGCCGCCGGCATGGGCCCGCGGGTCGAACGCGAAGTGGTGCGCGCGCTGATGTTCCTGCGGCTCAAGACGCTGGCGTCGGGCCGCACCGGCGTACGGCCCGTGGTCGCGCAGACGATGGCCGCGCTGCTGAACGCCGGCATCACCCCCGTCGTCCACGAGTACGGCAGCCTCGGCTGCTCCGGCGACCTCGCCCCGCTCGCGCACTGCGCCCAGGTGCTGATGGGCGAAGGGGAGGCGGAGGGCCCGGACGGGGACGTCCGCCCGGCGGGCGAGCTGCTCGCCGCGCACGGCATCGACCCGGTGGAGCTGCGCGAGAAGGAGGGCCTGGCCCTCATCAACGGCACGGACGGCATGCTCGGCATGCTGGTCATGGCATGCGCAGACCTCGCCCGCCTCTTCACGTCGGCGGACGTCACCGCGGCCCTCACCCTTGAGGCGCTGCTCGGCACGGAGAAGGTGCTCGCACCCGAGCTGCACGCGATCCGCCCGCACCCGGGCCAGGCGGCGAGCGCGGCGAACATGCTGAAGGTGCTGGCGGGCTCGGGCCTGACGGGCCACCACCAGGACGACGCCCCGCGCGTGCAGGACGCGTACTCCGTGCGCTGCGCCCCGCAGGTCGCGGGCGCGGGCCGCGACACGCTCGCGCACGCCCGTACGGTCGCGGACCGCGAGCTGGCGGCGGCCGTCGACAACCCGGTCGTCATCGTCGGGGGCGCGTCCGGGGCCGAAGGGCCCGGCGGCGGCAGGATCGAGTCGAACGGGAACTTCCACGGCGCCCCCGTCGGCTACGTCCTGGACTTCCTCGCGATCGCCGCCGCCGACCTCGCCTCCATCACGGAGCGGCGCACCGACCGGCTGCTGGACAAGAACCGCTCGCACGGCCTGCCGCCCTTCCTGGCGGACGACCCGGGCGTGGACTCGGGGCTGATGATCGCGCAGTACACGCAGGCCGCGCTGGTCAGCGAGCTGAAGCGGCTCGCGGTACCGGCGTCCGTGGACTCGATCCCGTCCTCGGCGATGCAGGAGGACCACGTCTCGATGGGCTGGTCGGCGGCACGCAAACTGCGCACCGCGGTGGACGGACTCGCGCGGGTGGTGGCGGTGGAGCTGGTCGCGGCGAGCCGCGCGCTGGAGATCAGGACCTTCGGCGGCGGCACTCCCGCCCCCGCGACGGCGGCGGTGCTCGCGGCGGCGCGCGAGGCCGGGGTGCCGGGGCCGGGCCGGGACCGCTTCCTGGCGCCCGACCTGGAGGCGGCGTACGCGTTCGTCCGGTCCGGCGCCCTGGTGAGCGCGGCCGAGCAGGTCACGGGCCCGCTCGCGTAGGAGCGCGCGGGACCGCGCGGCAGGAGGGTCAGGGCGCGGAGTCGGGCTCCGGCTCCTCGGCCTGGCGCGCGCGGCGGGTCGACTCGGCGAGCAGGCCCGCGCCGACGACGAGGAAGACGGCGCCGCCGATCAGGTAGGGCCGGGTGTTGAAGGCGCCGGTGTCGGCGAGGCCGCCGTCCTCGTCCGCCTTCTGCACCTCGGGGGCGGCGGCGTGCGCGGCCGGGGCGGCGGCGGGGGCCGGGGCGTGCTCGGAGCTGGCGCTCGCGGTGGGGACGAAGTACAGCGCGGCAAGGACGGCACCGGCGGCAGCGACCACGTAAGGGCGGGGCGAGGCCAATGGAACCCCCAGGGGTTGCGACGACTTGACCGTGGCCACCGATCGTAGTGACCTCCGCCACCCCTTGGGAAGCCGCCCCCCGGTACGCGCGCGGGCCCCCGCCCCGTCGGCCTACCCCCGCCGGCACCCCCGCGCGAGCCGGTGCGTGGCCGCCCGGACACGCACCGTCCGCCCTCGCGTGGGATGGAACACAATTTCGGACAGAAAGGGTGATTTGCCCCGTCGTGGCTGTTTCCATGGTCGGAAGAAGCCCGCAGGCCGCACCGGCCGCGGGGGACTACTGCCGCATTGGAGAGCTGCGTGACGCCGCCCGAGAACGGATCCGCCCCGACCGAGGCCCCTGCCAAGCACCGCAGGATCACCACCCGCCGCACCCTCGCGGCGGTCGCCGTGCTGATGGGCGGTGCCGTCGCCCTCACCGCGTGCAACAGCGGCGGCGGGGGCCACGCGGACGGTACGGCGTCCCCGGCCTCGTCCGCGACGTCCTCCGCGCCCACCCCCTCGACGTCCCCCTCGTCGACGAGCCAGGCCACCGAGGACGCGGCCGCGGCCAGGCACGCCTCCTCCGCGAAGATCACCATCACCCCGAAGAACGGCTCGACCGGCGCGAAGGTCAGCGGCGCGGTGAAGGTGACGGTCAGCGGCGGCACGCTGGGCAAGGTCACGATGCAGGCGACGTCCGGCGGCAAGGCCGTGGCCGGCAAGCTGTCGGCGGACAAGAAGACCTGGACGCAGAGCGGCACGCTCGCGCACAGCACCCGCTACACCGTCTCCGCGACCGCGAGCGACGCGCACGGCACCCCCACCACGTCGACCGCGACCTTCGCGACGGCCGCCGCGAAGCCGTCGACCTTCACCGGCTACTTCACGCCCGAGGACGGCTCGACCGTCGGCGTCGGCATGCCGGTGTCGATCAACTTCGACCACGCGATAGCCGCCGGCGACCGGGCCGGCGTGCAGCGCGCCGTCACCGTGACGTCCACGAGCCACCAGACGGTGGTCGGCCACTGGTTCAACGGCAAGCGGCTGGACCTGCGCCCGCAGAACTACTGGGTCGCCGGCACGCACGTGACCGTGACGATGAACTGGAAGGGTGTCGAGGGCGCCCCCGGCGTCCACGGCACGCAGCACAGGACCATCGGCTTCGACATCGGCCGCTCGCAGGTCTCGACCGTCGACACCCGGTCCCACATGATGACCGTCGTCCGCGACGGCCAGGTCGTCCGCACCCTCCCGATCTCCGCGGGCGGACCGGACCACACCACCTACGACGGCCAGATGGTCATCTCCGAGAAGCACGAGACGACCCGGATGAACGGCGCCACCGTCGGCTTCACCGACGACGACGGCAAGGGCGAGTACGACATCCCGGACGTGCCGCACGCCATGCGGCTCAGCAACTCCGGGACCTTCATCCACGGCAACTACTGGGGCGACCCGTCCGTCTTCGGCAACGCCAACACCAGCCACGGCTGCATCGGCATCGAGGACGTCAAGGGCGGCGGCGACCCCACCACCGACGCCGCGTGGTTCTACGACAACTCGCTGGTCGGCGACGTCGTCACGGTCGTCAACTCGCCGGACAAGGTCATCCAGCCCGGCAACGGGCTCAACGGCTGGAACATGACGTGGAGCCAGTGGGTGGCGGGCTCGGCTCTGTAAGGGCCCGCTCCGCGACCGTACGGATCCACGTCGCGGGGTCGTCCAGCACGGTACGCACCGAGCTGTAGGCGGCCCCGCGCAGCACGCCGTCCCGGCCCAGCCGGGAGATCACCACGTCCTGCGCCCGCCACCGGCGGTCCGTGACCCGCGCGGCCAGCTCGCGCCGCACACCCGGCAGCATCCAGGGCGCCAGCTCCGCGAGCGGGCCGCCCACCACCACCGCCTGCGGGTCCAGCAGGTTCACCGCGCCGCTCAGGGCTATGCCCAGGGCGGCGCCCGCCTCCTCCAGCGCCCGCAGCGCCGCCGGGTCGCCCGCGGCCGCCGCCGCCCTCAGGGCCGGCCCGCGCCCCGCGCTCACGCCCGCGGCCCGCAGCAGCGCCTCCTCACCGGCGTACGTCTCCAGGCATCCCGTCGCCCCGCACGAGCACGGCGGCCCCTCCGGGCGTACGGGCACGTGCCCCAGCTCGCCCGCGAAACCGCGCGCCCCGCGGAAGAGCCGGCCCTCCACGACCAGGGCGGCACCGATGCCGATCTCGGCGGAGACGTGCACGAAGTCCGCGAGGCCGCCGTCGTGGCCGCCGAGCCACAGCTCGGCAAGGGCGCCGAGGTTGGCCTCGTTCTCCACCGCGGTGGACGTCTGCGGGAAGGCCGCGGCGAGGGTCACGTCCTCCCAGCCGAGGTTGGGGGCGCGCAGGACGGTGCGGTGGTCGGGGCCGATGAGCCCGGGGACGGCGACGGTCGTCCGTACGGCCGTCAGGCCCGCCTCCGCCGACCGCGCCATGACCTCGTCGGTCAGCTCGGCCAGCTCCGCGAGCACGGCCTCGGCGGGGCGGCCGCGGTTGGCCGCGGGCCGCTCGGCACGGGCCCTGATCCGGCCGCGCAGGTCCACCGCGCACGCGGCGAGGTGGTCCACCCCGATCTCCGCGCCGATGCCCGCGGGGCCCGTCTCGGTCAGCGCCAGCACCGTGCCGGGGCGGCCGACCGTACCGGGGCGCTGCGCGCCCTGCTCCTCCAGCAGCCCGGCCGCGAGCAGCTCGTCCACGAGTGTCGACACGGTGGCCCGCGTCAGCCCGACCTCCGCGGCGACCGCGGCCCGCGTCACGTTCTCGCCCGCGGCGAGCGCCTTCATGACCAGCGCCATGTTCCGCCGGCGCAGCCCGGCCTGCGCGCCGGTGCCCTTCCCCACGGTCTCCTCCGGAGGTGCTCAGCTTCCACGTCCGGGCCGGTGCGGCCCGGGCCTGCTCTTCCCGTCTCCCCTCCAGCCCTCCGGGCTGCCCCTTCCTGTCCGTGCCGGGATCCCCCCGCCGTCATGGCTGGTCGCGCAGTTCCCCGCGCCCCTGATTGTCGCCGTCCTCCCCCAGCCCCCGGCCCCGAGGGGTCCGTTGCCGCGCGGGGCAAGCGTTTCCGGGGGCGCGGCCGGCCCGCAGCGCGCCCCGGGCGGCAGCCCGGAGCGCGCAGGGCCGGCCCTACCGCTGCGCGGCGGCCAGCGGCATGGCGGCCGCGAGCCGGGCACGCGTGCCCTCGTCCAGGGGCAGCGCGGCGTGCACGCGGCCGGCGGTCGTGTTCCAGCGGGCGGCGATCTCCGCGGGCGCCTCGCCCGTGAGTGCGGCGGCGGCCTGCACGGCCGCGCCCAGCGCGACGAGCTCGCCCGCGTCCGGCACCTGCACGGCGCGGCCGGACAGCCGCCGCACCGTCTCCAGCCACGCGGTGCCCCGCGAGCCGCCGCCGATGACCAGCAGCGGCTCGTCGGACGGGGCCCCGCCGTCCACGGCGAGCACCTCGTCCAGCGCGCCCAGCAGCGCGTAGACGGCGCCGTCGTAGGCCCCCTGGAGCACCTGCCCGGCGGTCGTGTCGTGCCGGAGCCCGCTGAGCAGCCCGGAGGCGTAGGGGAGGTTCGGGGTGCGTTCGCCGTCGAGGAAGGGCAGGAAGGCCACCGAGCCGCCGGGCTCGACGTCCTCGCGCTCGCGCCCGAGGAGCGCGGCGACCTTGTCGACGGCCAGCGTGCAGTTCAGGGTGCAGGCCAGCGGCAGCCAGCCGCCGTCCGCGGAGGCGAACCCGGCGACGACCCCGCTGGGGTCCGTCGGCCGCTGCCGCGAGACGGCGTAGACCGTCCCGGACGTGCCGAGGCTGAGCGCCGCGCGGCCCGGGGTGAGCCCGAGCCCCAGGGCGGCGGCCGCGTTGTCGCCGGTGCCGGGCGCGACGATCGCGCCCGCCCGCAGCGGCAGCCCGTCCCGCACCGTACCGGCCCTCTCGCCGGGCCCGAGGACGGTGGGCAGCAGTGCGGGCGCGAGCCCGAGGGAGCCGAGCAGCTCCTCGTCGTAGCTCTCGGTGTCCGAGCGCCACCACCCGGTGCCGGACGCGTCACCGCGGTCGGTGACCCCCGCGCCGGACAGCCGCTCGGTGAGGAAGTCGTGCGGCAGCCGCACCGCGCGGGCGGCCGCGGCCGCCTCCGGCTCGTGCTCGGCGAGCCACGCCCACTTGGTGACGGTGAAGCTCGCCCCCGGGACGGACCCGAAGCGCTGCGCCCAGTGCTCGGCCCCGTACTTCTCGACGAGTGCGGCGGCCTGCGGCGCGGACCGCACGTCGTTCCACAGCATCGCCGGCCGCACCGGCCGGCCCTCCGCGTCGAGGACGACGAGCCCGTGCTGCTGCCCGCCGACGGAGACGGCCTCCGCGCGCCCCGCCCATTCACCCGTCTGGCCCAGCGCGTCCTGGAGCGCCGTCCACCACACCTCGGGGTCGGTCTCCCGGCCCGCGCCGGTGCTGACGGTGTGCCGCGCCTGGCCGGAGGCCAGGACGGCGCCCGTCTCGACGTCCACGGCGAGCACCTTCGTGGATTGCGTGGAACTGTCGACTCCGAGGACTACCGCCCCGTGCGCCCCGTTCTGCCCCATGTGATTCCTGTCCCTTCCGGAGCCCGTCGCGAGCTGCCACTTCCCATCATCGGCCTCGCATACTAATTTGTTCAACAGTCTGACGAATAGGAGCGAGCCCTCATGACTTCCGAGACGAACCTCACCCCGGGGCCGGAGCACAAGTTCACCTTCGGCCTCTGGACGGTCGGCTGGCTGGGGCGCGACCCGTTCGGCGATGCCACCCGCGCCGCGATCGACCCGGTCGAGTCCGTCAACCGGCTCGCCGAGCTGGGCGCGTACGGTGTGACCTTCCACGACGACGACCTGATCCCCTTCGGGTCGTCCGACGCCGAGCGTGACGCGATCATCAAGCGCTTCCGCGCCGCCCTCGACACGACCGGCCTGGTCGTGCCGATGGCCACCACCAACCTCTTCACCCACCCCGTCTTCAAGGACGGCGGCTTCACCGCGAACGACCGCGACGTCCGCCGCTACGCGCTGCGCAAGACCATGCGCAACATCGACCTGGCCGTCGAGCTGGGCGCGAAGACGTACGTCGCCTGGGGCGGCCGCGAGGGCGCCGAGTCCGGCGCCGCCAAGGACGTCCGCGTGGCCCTCGACCGCTTCAAGGAGGCGTTCGACCTGCTCGGTGACTACGTCACGGAGAAGGGCTACGACATCCGCTTCGCCATCGAGCCGAAGCCGAACGAGCCGCGCGGCGACATCCTCCTGCCGACGATCGGCCACGCCCTGGCGTTCATCAACTCCCTGGAGCGCCCCGAGCTCGTCGGCCTCAACCCCGAGGTCGGCCACGAGCAGATGGCCGGGCTGAACTTCCCGCACGGCATCGCGCAGGCCCTGTGGCACGGCAAGCTCTTCCACATCGACCTCAACGGCCAGACCGGCATCAAGTACGACCAGGACCTGCGCTTCGGCGCCGGCGACCTGCGCTCGGCCTTCTGGCTGGTCGACCTGCTGGAGAACTCGGACTACGAGGGCCCGCGTCACTTCGACTTCAAGCCCCCGCGCACCGAGGACTACGACGGCGTCTGGGCCTCCGCGGCCGGCTGCATGCGCAACTACCTCATCCTGAAGGAGCGCGCCGCCGCCTTCCGCGCCGACCCGGCCGTCCAGGAGGCGCTGCGCGCCGCCCGCCTCGACGAGCTGGCCCAGCCGACCGTCGCCGAGGGCGAGGGCCTGGCCGGCCTGCTGGCCGACAAGTCCGCGTTCGAGGACTTCGACGTCGAGGCCGCCGCCGCCCGCGGCATGGCCTTCGAGCGCCTCGACCAGCTGGCGATGGACCACCTGCTGGGCGTCTGACCCTCCGCGGTTCACACGCTCCTCCAGGCTCGCGGGGTCCCGCGCGACCGGCCTTGTACGACGTCCTTGTCAACGTCGTCCCCCTTCCCGGGGGGCCGGTCCGCGGGGCCCCGCGCCCTTTTCCCCCGCCCCCGCCGGGTGAGCCCGGCGGGGCCGGTCGCCGCCGGGAAGGGCGCGTCCCCGTCCGCCGGGCCGGTGCGGCGTCGGCGTGCGGGGGCCGAAGGCCGACGTGCGTGCGTACGCGGCGGCGTCATAAGCGCGGGTGATCACGGACCGCGCGAAAGCGGCGTTGATCCCCTCCGGCCTGCGGGAGAAGGTGGGTCACGGCGCGTCCGGACACTCCTGGAGAACCACCGTCCGGACGCGCCGGACCACGTCAGGACCGCTCCGCGGTCCCGCAACCAACGGGGGAAAGATGCTCATCCGCCAAGCCCTGGCAGCGGCGGCCGCGACGGCGGCTCTCATCGGAGCCGGTCTGTTCACCGGCGCGTCGGCCGCCTCGGCCAGTGTCCTGCCCCCGGAAAGCTCACCCGGCGCGGTTCAGCTCGTCAACCAGAACAGCGGCAAGTGCCTGGAGGTCGCCGACTGGCGCACCGACAACGGCGCCCCGGTACGGCAGTGGGACTGCACGGGCGGCGCCAACCAGAAGTGGGTCCCGGCCGGCTTCTACTACGCCTGGAACACCTATGTGAACGTCTACAGCGGCAAGTGCCTGGAGATCGCGGACTGGCGCACCGACAACGGCGCCCCGGCCCGCCAGTGGGACTGCACCGGCGGCGCCAACCAGAAGTGGGCGATCTCGTCGAGCGGCGGGGACAGTACGTACGGCCTGCTCAAGAACTACAACAGCTACCGCTGCGTCGTCGTCCAGGGAGTCCAGAACGGGAACACCGCGTTCCAGTACGACTGCGACGACTGGTACGCCGACCAGATCTGGCACGCCGTGTGACCCCGGCCGCCGGGCGGCGCTGCGTGAGCAGGCCCGGGCCGGCTCACGCAGCGCTGTTCGCGCCGCCCGCGGGGAGCGGGCCCAGGTCGGCGGCCACGCGGGCCAGGGAACGGATGGCGTCGCCCTCGCTGTCCGTACGCCACACCATGGCGAAGGTCAGCGGGGGCAGGCCGTCGGCGGGGCGCCAGGCGATGTCGGGACGGGACCAGTAGGGGACGGAGTGCGCGGGGAAGAGGTGGAACACCTCCCCGTGGCTGATCAGGGACAGCAGCCGCTCCATGTCGGTGACCAGCGGCCCGCGTTCGATGAGCCGCCCGGCGGGGGTGTGCAGGGGGACGAGGGTGTTGCCCCAGTACGAGGGCATCCGGGCGCTCGTGATCGCGAAGTCGGCGAGCATCTCCACCTGAACCCGCTCCCGGCCGGCGAGTTCGTGGTCGACGGACACCGCGACGGCCCTGCCGTCCGCGAACAGCACCGGCCCGACGGTGAGATCGTCCTCCTCGACGGGCAGCCAGGTGACCAGGACGTCCAACTCGCCTTCCCGGAGCGCGGCGAAGGGATCGGTGAACGGGGCGTGCCGGAACTCCAGCGCGACGTCCGGGTGCCGGCGGCGGAACTCCCGCCAGTAGCCCCGCAGATAGTGGAGGTTCCCCGGGATCATGCCGACCCGCACGGTGTTGGCGAGCCGCCGCGTGGCGACGCGTGCCCGCTCCAGGCTCTCCCGCATGCTCGCGTAGACGGGCAGCAGGTCGTCCCGCAACTGCCGCCCCACGGGCGTCAGCCGGACGTCCCGCCGGTTGCACCGGTCGAAGAGCACCGCGTTCAGCCGCCGCTCCTGCTTGGCGATGGCCTGGCTGACCCGCGCCTGCGAGACGTACAGCCGTTCGGCGGCCCGCCCGAAGTGCAGTTCCTCTGCCAGGGCCAGGAAGATCTCGATGTCCCGCAGCTCCACGGCGCCACCCTTCCCGTCACCAGCCCGTGTCGGACGCGGACGGTACGGCAGTGCGCCAACAGCCGGCCAACAGCCGGCCCACAGCGCGCTACTCGCCGGGCGGCGCGCAGTCGATACCGGCGACCGGGGCGGGCGCCGGGGGCGCGGGGGCCTTGTCGCCGCCGCGCGCGGCGTGGATCCGCAGCAGGCCGTCGATGCCGCGCAGCAGGGTCTCCCCCGCCAGGACGGGGTCACCGAGGTAGCCCGCGCTCATCGCGCCGTCGCGGAGCATGACGAAGTGCCGTCCCGCGTGGTCGGCGGAGTCGGTCGCGATCTCGGCGAACAGCCCGGTGACCGTCTCCAGGAACCACGCGCGGTGCTGCACCACGGCACGGTGGACCGGATGGTCCGGATCCGGGTACTCCGCCGCCGCGTTGAGGAAGGCGCACCCGCGGTAGCCGGGTGAGCGGATCTGCTCGACGAGGGACGCGCCGATGCCCCGCAGGATCGCGTCGGGCGGGGCCTCCGCGGCCGTGAGGGTGCCGATCTGGGTGCGGATCGCGTGGTCGACGCTGCCGATGTAGGCGACCGCCAGGTCCTCCTTGCTGCGGAAGTGGCGGTAGAAGGTGGCGTTGGTGACCTTCGCCTCCGCCACCAGGCGGTCGACGCCCACGGTGTGGATGCCCTCGGCGTAGAAGAGCTGCCCGGCCGTGGCGAGCAGCCGCTCCCGCGCCTTCGACACTCTCCCGGTGGCTTTCGTCATGCCGCCCAGCTTAGCAGGGAGAACGTTCTCTCTTGTTTCCTCGGCGAGAGTGTGCCAGGCTCAAAAAAAGAGAGAACGTTCTACCTACGAGGAGCACGTCATGGCTTCCGCCGCCACCACCGCGCCCACGCCCGCGACCGGCCCCGCCGCCGCCCTGCGCAGGCTCTACGCCGCCCGGTTCGTCTTCGCCGCCGCCTGGGCGGCACTCCTGCTCGCGTCCGGCTCCGGCCTCAGCGCCCCGGCCAAGGTGCTGCTGATCGTCTACCCCGCCTTCGACGTCGCCGCCGCCGTCGCCGACGCGCGGTCGGCCCGGGGCACCGGCCCGGTCAAGGGCCTCTACGCGAACATGGCCGTCAGCGCGCTCGCCGCCGCCGGTCTCGCGATCGCCACCACCTCCGGGGTCGCCGCCGTCCTGCGCGTGTGGGCCGCGTGGGCGATCGTCTCCGGCCTCGTCCAGCTCCTCGTGGGCGTCGTCCGCCGACCGATGGGCGGCCAGTGGCCCATGATCGCCAGCGGCGGCATCTCCGTCCTGGCCGGGGCGTCCTTCCTTCGCAGCGCCGCCGGCGACGACCCGTCCCTCACCGCCCTCGCCGGGTACGCGGCCCTCGGCGGCGTCTTCTTCCTCGTCTCGGCGCTCCGGCTGCCCCGCAGGGGCTGAGCCCCTACGGGTGGTGGCCGCGGATGTGGCGGCGCTCGGTCGGGTCGGTGGGCGGCGGGGCGTCGGCCAGGTGGAGGACCGGATCCTCCGGGCCCTCGCGGCCGGCCACGACGGGGTACGCCGCCCGCAGGGCCTTCGCGCGGTACTGCGCCGCGTCCGCGAGCCGGAAGAGGCGGCGGGCGGAGCGCACCGGGCCGATCGGATCACCCGTGGAGGCGACACCGCAGGCCACGCCCTCCCCCACGTCGAGCTTGGCGGCCCGCAGGCACAGCTCGGTCGCCGCGTGGACGACGTCGTCCGCGGAGCTGCCCACCGCCACGATGCAGAACTCGTCACCTCCCAGCCGGGCCGCGAGGCTCCCCGGCAGCATCGCGCCGCACAGGCTCAGCAGCGAGCCGAACCGTTCCAGCAGCCGGTCGCCCACCGCGTGCCCCAGGCGGTCGTTGACCGTCTTCAGGCCGTTGAGGTCACACACCACCAGGCTGACCGGCACACCTTCCGCCCGGTGCCGCTCCAGCGCCTCGTCCAGCCGTACGTCCACCGCCCGCCGGTTGCCCAGGCCCGTCAGCGGATCGGTGAACGCCAGCCGCTGCACCTCCGCCAGCCGCTCCGTCTGGGCGATGCCCGAGGCCAGCACCGCGGCCAGCACCGTCGCGAAATCCGCGTCCGGCCGCGCGAAGGGCGGCTCCCCCACGCCGCGTGCCACGTAGATCTCGCCCCAGGCCCGGCCGTGCAGTACCAGCGGCGCGACCACGCAGCTCCCGCGGCCCCGGCGGCGCAGCGCCGCCGCCCTCCCCCACGAGCTGCCGCCGGGCGAGGCGCCCGTCCCCTCCGCCGTCTCCACCCACGCGTGCGGGGCGCCGCCCCGGGCCCAGCTGCCGTGCAGGAACTCGGCGATCTCGGGGAAATCGTGCACCGAATACGACTCGTCCGCGGGCTCCGGCTCCTCGCCCGGTGCGAGTTCCCCGTCGTTCACCAGCACCCGCAGGCGCCCCGTCTCCCGCTCCCACGCGGACACCGCCGCGAAGGAACCGCCCATCGCGCGGCGCGCCCCGCGCGCGCCCGCCCGGGCCGCTTCCTGCGGGGTCTGCGCCGTCGCCAGCGCCTGGGCCAGTTCGACGACCGCGGCGAGCCGTCCGTCGGCCGTCCCGTCCTCCATCTCCCCAGGCTAGAAAGCTTTTGCGCTCTCCGGGCGCCGAATACTCCGAACGGCCGTCCGCCCACCCCTCGGGCCTCCCCCCGACGGGGGCCGCCTCTCCCCGGCGGGGGCTGCCTTCCCCCCGCGGGGGGCTGGGGACACGTCGGCGGCTTCCCGCCGCGGGGGGTGCCCGCGCCCAGCGGCGCGGGTGTCTCCCACCCCCACCATCCGTGCAGGTGGTGGCGAAAACTTCTGTCGACCTGTGGGGCTGCACCACCGTCGGGGGCTGACCCGCCGTCCCTGAAACATCACCCCCACCGGCAGGCAGCCGCCAACGCAACGCCGGGAGGGGGACGATCCGGGGGTGCCCCCGCAGGAATGCGCACCCCGCCGGGGGCCGAACCCGGGAAGCGGCCAGACGCGCATTCCGAGGAGGTACCCCCGGAGTGGCACCCGACCCCACCCACCGAAGCAGAAGCGCGATGCCCCGCCGGGTAACACCAGGGGCGCGGGGAACGGCGCGACCGGCCACAGCGAACGGACGATCGCGACGCCCACCGCAAGCGGCAGCTCAGAGCGTCACACCCCCGGCCACTGCGGGGGCCGCTTCTCGTTGAACGCCGCCACCCCCTCCGCCCGGTCGCCGGAGAAGGCGACCGTGCGCCAGCCCGCGTCCTCGATGTCGAGTCCCGTACGGAGGTCGAGGCCGTGGCCCAGCCGCAGCGCCCGCTTGGCCGCCCTCAGCCCCACCGGCGAATGGGCGGCGATCCGGCCGGCCAGCGAGAGCGCGGCGTCCCGCGCGGACGTGCCCTCCTCCGCGAGGATCTCGGCCATGCCGAGGGACACCGCCTCGGCAGCGCCCACCCGGCGCGCCGTGAAGACGAGCTCGGCGGCACGCGCGGCGCCGACCCGGCGGGGAAGGAGCTGGGTGCCGCCCCCACCGGGGATGACGCCCACCGAGACCTCGGGGAGGCCGACCACCGCCGTGCCGTCCACCACGATGACGTCGCACGACAACGCGAGCTCGTACCCCCCGCCGAGCGCGTACCCGTGCACCGCCGCGACCGTCGGCACGGGCAGCTCCAGGACACCCGTGTAGGCGCCCCGCGCGATCGGCCGCTGGGCGAGCAGCTCCGCGTCCGAGAGGGAATTCCGCTCCTTCAGGTCGGCCCCGACGCAGAACGCCTTCTCGTTCGACGACGTCAGCACGACCACGCTCACGGACGTGTCGGCGGAGAGCGCCGCGCACGCCCCCGCGATGGACTCGGCCATCGCGGACGACACCGCGTTCATCGCCCGGGGCCGGTCCAGCACCAGCTCGGCGACCCGGGGGGCGGGCCGCTCGACCCGCACCCACTCGCCGTACCGCACCCCGTCGTCCTGCGCACCCATCGGACCGCCTCCCGGTTAACGACCGTGAACCCCCTCATCGTGCCACGAGGGTCCGACAGGCGGGACGGGGTCACCCGGCCGGTGCGGGCTCGCGCTCACCCGCCTCCGGAGCGGCCGGCGCGGAGACCGCCCGCGACTTCTCCGCCAGCGCCTCCACCCCCAGCAGGTCGTCCGGCAGGGCGTCCGGCATGTCCGTGTCGAACCGCGCCAGCCGCCGTGTCCGCAGCGCGCCGACGACGACCAGCGCCATGCCGGCCGAGCACAGCAGGAACATGAAGGCCACGCCACGGCCCGGTCCCGTACCGACGATGTGGCCCGCGCTGGACGCGAGGGCCCCGTGCTCGCTGAGCAGCCGGTTGAAGAGGTCGGAGCCGAGCGGCGCGACGAGGCCCATGCCGATGGGCAGCGTGGACCACGCGACCAGCGTGTTCAGGGCGAACACCCGACCGTGGTAGCGGTACGGCACCTTGAGCTGGACGATCGTCGTGTAGACGGAGTTCATGATCGTCAGGAAGAACGTCAGGGCGAACGCGCCCGCCCCGATGAGCCACAGCGACGGCCGCAGGCTGACGAGGAAGCCGCCGGCGGCCATGCACACCGTGGTGACCAGCACCCCGCGGAAGCGCTTGACGCGCGGCCCGCCCCACACGGCCATGGTCGTGCCGCCGAGCATGACCCCCAGCCCGCTGACGACCGAGACGCGGCCGACGTCGGCGAGCGTGCCGAAGGAGAGCACCAGCGGCGAGACGAGCAGCAGCAGCGGCGACATGAAGAGGTTGAGCACCGCGAAGAAGGTCAGGACGGAGCGCAGGCCGCGGTCGTTCCAGGTGTAGCTGAAGCCCTTGGCGATCTCCGTGGTGAGCGGCTCGCGCGGCCGCCACGGCAGGGTGTTCGGGAAGCGGACGAAGAGGACGACGGCGACGGCGAACGCGTAGCTGATGACGTCGATGAGGACGATGCCGTCCAGTCCGATGACGCTGAGCAGGCCCGCCGCGACGAGCGGGACGACGAGCTGCGCGACGCCGTTGGTCATCTGGGTGACGCCGATCGCGTGGCCCAGGTACTGCTTGGGCACGAGCTGCGGCACGGCGGAGCCGTAGGCGAGGCGCTGGAAGGTGGTACTGATCGACAGGGCCGTGACGAGCAGGTAGATCTGCCAGACGTGGATGCCGTCGGTGAGGATGAGCGCCCACAGGACCGCCTCGATGGCGCCGGAGGCGGCGTCGGCCCACAGCATGACGCGCCGCCGGTCGCCGCGGTCGACGATCGCGCCCGCGAGCGGCGAGATGATCAGCCCGGCGAGGTTGAGCACGGCGATGAGCGAGAACTGCGCGAGGGACTTGTTGTCCACGAGCACGGTGAGCGGCAGCGCCCAGCCGGTGAGCGCGGAGCCGATGAGGGAGATCTGCTGGCCGCTGGCGATGGTGAGGAAGCGGCCCATGCTGGGCCGCACACGGTCCGCGTCGGCCTTCAGGGCCTCCTCGGACTCCGGGGTGGCGACGTCCTCGACCCACCAGGTGTCGCCGTCCGCCCGCCGCGGCGGGTCGGGCAGCCGGGTGTGGGTGCGCAGCGCGGCGGCGACCTCCGCGGCGCGGTAGCGCAGGAAGAAGTGGCCGCCCTCGTCGAGGACGACGAGCGCCGCGGTGTCGGTGAAGGCGCGCCACTCCTTGAAGCGCTCCTCGTACATCTGCGTGGCGGGGTCGCGCTCGCCGATCAGCGAGACGATGGGGGCGCGGAGTCTGCGCCGGTCGGGCTGGTCGAAGAGCTTGGTGAAGTACTCCTCGGCGGCCTTGGAGTCGTGCCGCATCGTGCGGATGATGCGGTCGGCGACGGCCGGGTCGAGCTCGTCGAGGTCCACGCCGCGGGACTTGAGGGAGTCCAGGTCGCTCTGGCTGCTGCGCAGCCGCTCGAAGAACTCGGGGCGGGCCAGCCGCCGCCACATGCCCGCCGGTTTGGCGAAGGGGAAGATCGCGCCGATGTAGCAGGCCTCCAGTTCCCGCCCGGCGGCCTCGACGCGCCGCGACAGCTCGACGGCGAGCGCCGCGCCCACACCGCAGTGCCCGTAGATCACCAGCGGGCCCTCGATGGCGAGGATCTCCTCGGTCGTCCGGGCGGCCAGCTCGTCGAACTCCATCGGCTCCTCGTCGAGCCCGATGTCGTTGCCGGGAATGGACAGCGCGTACAGCGCCTCGTCCTTGGGGAGTTCGTCGGCGAGCGGCTGGTAGACGATCGCGCTGCCGGAGCCGTACGGGACGCACACGTACGTCACGCGGGTCTTCTTGCGGCGCGGGGTGAGGCGCTGGAGCAGGGCGCGCGGGCCCTCGGGGGCGGATTCGGAGGCGAAGTCGGCGAGTTCGGCGACGGTGCGGTGGGAGAACATGTCGACGAGGCCGACCGGCCGGCCCCCCGCGGGCAGCGCCGTACGGAGCTTGGCGACGACCTGGATGGCGAGCAGCGAGTGCCCGCCGAGGTCGAAGAAGTCGTCGTCCAGGCCGATACGTTCGGCCTCCAGGACCTCCGCCCACACCGCGGCGATGGTCCGCTCCACCTCGGTGGCGGGCTCGCGGTACTCCGCGGTGGTGACCTCCGGCTCGGGCAGCGCCTTGCGGTCGAGCTTGCCGTTCGGGGTGAGCGGCAGCGCGTCGAGGGCGACGACGTGCGAGGGCACCATGTAGTCGGGCAGGTAGCCGCGTACGGCGTCGCGTGCGTCGGCCGGGTCCTCGGGGCCGCCGACGAGATAGGCGACGAGCCGCTGGTCGGGGCTGACGACGACGGCGGCCTCGCGGGCGCCGGCCCTGTCGCGCAGGGCGGCCTCGATCTCGCCGAGTTCGATGCGCAGGCCGCGCAGCTTGACCTGGTTGTCGAGGCGGCCGAGGAATTCGACGGAGCCGTCCGGCAGCCGCCGTGCCGCGTCGCCGGTGCGGTAGCGGCCGCCGGTGAAGCGCTCGGCGGTCAGCTCGGGCCGCTTGTGGTAGCCGAGTGCGACGGCGACCCCGCCGATCGTCAACTCGCCCGGTACGCCCACGGGTACGGGCTCGCCGTGCTCGTCGAGGATGTCCAGGCGCACGTTCTGGATGGGGCTGCCGATGGGGACGCGGGCGCGGCCCTCCAGCTTCTGCGGCGTGCACTGCCAGGACGAGACGTCGATCGCGGCCTCGGTCGGCCCGTAGAGGTTGTGCAGTTCGGCGTCCGGCAGGGTGCGCAGGCAGCGGGCGGCGAGGTCGACGGGCAGCTCCTCGCCGGAGCAGATGACGCGGCGCAGCCCCGTGCACTCGGCGACAGAGTCGTCGGAGAGGAAGAGGCCGAGCATCGACGGCACGAAGTGCGCGGTGGTGATGCCCTGTCCGGCGATGAGCGTGCGCAGGTATCCGGGGTCGCGGTGGCCGCCGGGTTCGGCGAGCACCAGCCGGGCGCCCGAGATCAGCGGCCAGAAGAACTCCCACACGGACACGTCGAATCCGGCCGGGGTCTTCTGGAGCACGCTGTCGGCGGCCGTCAGCCCGTAGCGCTTCTGCATCCAGTCCAGGCGGTTGACGATGCCGCGGTGGCTGTTGGGCACGCCCTTGGGGCGGCCCGTGGAGCCCGAGGTGTAGATCATGTACGCGGCCGCGCCCGGCTCGCCCGCCGCCGGGAAGTCCGTGCCGGGCTGGTCCTGCCACACCGCCGGGTCGTCGAGGACGAGCACGGTCGCGCTGCTCGCGGCGAGCGCCTCGGCGGTGCCCGCGGTGTCGCCGAGGGCTCCCTGCGCGGTGCCGTCGAGCAGCCGCGCCTGGGTGAGGACGACCGGTGCCTCGGCGTCCTGGAGCATGAACTCCAGCCGCTCCGCGGGGTATTCGGGGTCGAGCGGGACGTACGCGGCGCCGGTCCGCAGGACGCCGAGCAGCGCCGCGGGCAGGTCGGGCGAGCGCTCCGCGCAGACGGCGACGAGCGAGCCGGGGCCGACGCCCTCGGCGGCGAGCCGGTGCGCGATCCGGTGCGCACGGGCGTCGAGCTCGGCGTAGCTGAGGGTGGTGTCGCCGAAGGTGACGGCGGGGGCGTCCGGGGTGCGGCGGACCTGGTCGGCGACCAGGCCGTGCAGGGTCGCGTCCGCGGGGAAGTCGGCGGCGGTGTCGTTCCAGCCGTCCAGCAGCTCGCGTTCGGCGTCGTCCAGCATCGGCAGGCGGCTCACGGAGGTGCCCGGCGCGTCCAGCGCGGCGCGCAGCAGCGTCTCCAGGTGCCCGGCCAGCCGTTCCACGGTCGCGGCGGTGAACAGGGACGTCTTGTAGGTGAAGGTGCAGGCCAGGCCGCCGTCCCCGGACGGCACGACGTACAGCTCCAGGTCGTGCCGCGAGGAGCCGGGGGTGAGCGGGAAGTCCGCGACCCTCAGCTGCGCGCCGGCGTCGTCGCCGGTCGCGGCGGGGAAGTCGTGCATCGAGAACAGCGCGTCGATGAGCGGCTGGCGGCTCGGGTCGCGCGGGACGTTCATCTCCTCGACCAGCCGGGCGAAGGAGAGTTCCTGGTGGTCGAGGGCGTCGATCACGACGTCGCGGGTGCGCGTGACCAGTTCGGTGAACGCCGGGTCGTCGGTCATGTCCGCGCGCAGCACGAGGGTGTTGACGAACATGCCGACGACGTTCTCGAACTCGGGCCGCGTCCGTCCGGCCACGGGGGTGCCGACGCCGAACTCCCGCTGCCCGGTGCAGCGGGCGAGCAGCGTCTCGAAGGCGGCGAGCACGACCATGAAGCGCGTGGCGCCGTGCTCGCGGCTCAACGCGTCCACACGGGCGGTCAGTGCGGCGTCCAGCAGGCGCACGGTCGAGGCGCCCTCGAAGCGCTGCCGGGCCGGCCGCGGCAGGTCGGTGGTCAGCTCCAGCCGGGGCAGGCCGGCCAGCTGCGGCAGCCAGTACGCGCTGTCGCGCTCCACGGTGCGCTCGCGCTGCCAGGCGGCGATGTCCCCGAAGCGCACGGCGGGCGCGGGCGCGGCCTCGCCCCGGTAGAGGGCGACGAGGTCGCGCACGAGCAGCTGGGCGGACTGCCCGTCGGCCACGAGGTGGTGCACGAGCAGGGCGAGGACGTGCTCGGGGTCGGCGTCCTCCGCCGTGTCCAGGCGCTCCACGAGCAGCGCCCGCAGCAGCGGGCCCTCCGCCGGGTCCAGGGGGACGGCGCACTCCTCGCCGATGAGCGCGAGCGTCTGCTCGTCGCTCGCCGCCTCCGCGCGGGCGAGCGGCACGGGCACCTCGTCGAGGACGTGCACGGCCGGGTGGCCCTCGTCGTCGGCGGGGAAGCGGTGCCGCAGGCTGTCGTGGCGGCGCGGGAGTTCGGCGAGCGCCGCCTCCAGCCGCGCGGCGTCCAGCGGCCCGCTCAGCCGTACGGCGAGCGCGATCGTGTACGTGCCCGTGCCGGGCATGTACTGCTCCATGAACCACAGGGGTTCCTGCGCGGGCGCGAGCAGCGGCGGCGCGTCCGCGGGCCGCACGGGGATGCCCTGTGCCTCGCGCTTGCCGCTGAGCCTGCGCCTGAGCAGTTCCCGCTTCGCCTCGGAGAGTTCGACGGCCGACGTCATCAGGCGAGCCTTTCCATGGAGGTCTTGAGCGCGTGCAGGAAGAGCGTCGCCTCGCGCCCGTTGATCAGCCGGTGGTCGTAGGCGAGCCCGATGTTCGCGGGCGAGCCGTCGGAGGGCGCCGTGACGGCGAGCGCGCACACCGTGCCGGGCAGGACGAACGGGACGGCGAGCACCACGTCGGCGTCCGTGTGCAGGGTGACGGTGAAGTTCGCGCCCGTGAGGTCGTGTTCGCGGAACGACCCGGTGGTCGCGGCGACCCGGAATTTCATGAGCCGCGTCGCGATCTCGCCGATCGACAGCCCGGCGGCGTCCCGGACGCAGGGCACGAACAGCCCCTCCCCGAGGTCGACGGTCACGCCGATGTGCGGGGCGTCCGCGAGCAGCGCCGTGCTGCCCTCGACGGAGGCGAAGAACCGCGGGAAGTCCGCGTGCAGCAGCGCCACCTCGCGGACGAACAGCTCGCCCGCCCCGACCGGTCGCCGCACCTCCCTCGTCACCCGCTTCGCGTAGGCGAGCGCGGGTCCGAGGTCCATCCGCACGACGGTGTAGGCGGCGGGGATCGTCCGGTGCGAGAGCTCGACGGCCCGCGCGACCCCGCGCTGCACACGCGGCAACTCCACGCGGGTCCCGCCGCTCCCGTCGTCCACCGCGGGCGGTGGCGCCGTTCCGCGCCCGGCCGCCACGGGGGCGGCCGCCGGTGCGCTCACGGCCGTGCCGCCGGGCCGCAGCGCCGCGACGTGCTCGCGCCGTACGACGGCCCGCCCGAGCGCCGCGACCTCCGCCGCGGTGACGCCCAGCTCGTCCATGAGCTGCCGCGCGGGCTGGGTGACGAGCTGCCCGGCGGCGTCCGCGCCCTGCGGGGAGGCCACGGCCGGCGCCGGCTCCGTGCCGTCGTCGATGGCGGCGATCCGCTCGCCCGGACGGCACACCGCGCCGGCCGCGAGGGCGTGGCGCAGGGGGCCGGAGGCCGTCGCCTCCAGTTCCTCCGCGGCCTTGGAGGTCTCCACGACCGCGACCGGGTCGCCCGCCGTGACGGGGGTGCCGTCGTCCACGAGCCAGTCCGTCAGGACGTATTCCGTGTCGTTGTTGTTGAGCTTGGGTACGAGCAGCTCAGCCACGCAGCGTCTCCAGGATCGTGCGGTGCACGCCCGCGGCGCCGACGAGCACGGCGCGTTCGAGGTGTGCGGCGGTGGGGATGGCGGAGTCGGCGGAGTGGACGAGGGTGACGGGCCCGTCGAGGCGCGACCACAGGCGGCGGTGCAGCACGTGCGCGACCTCGGCCCCCCACGTGCCGCCCGCGGTGCCCTCCTCGACGACGAAGATCCTCCGGACGGCGGGGAGCCGGAGGTCGTCCGCGTCGAAGGGGTAGAGCCGGGAGGGGACGAGCAGCGTGCAGGCGATGTCCTCCTCCACGAGGAGGGTGCGCATGGCCTCCAGCACGCGGTGGGCGACACCGCCGCCCGCGATGACCACGCAGTCGGGGCGTTCGCCGGGCAGGCTCACCTCCGCGGTGCCGCCGTCGCGTTCGGCGAGGACGAAGGGCGGCTCGACCTCGTACATCCGCTTCGTGTAGAGGACCTTGTCCTCGAACAGCACGCCGGGCTCGCCGCGTTCGAGCATCTCGGCGAGGACGGCGGCGCTGTCGCGGAAGGGCGATGCCTCGTACAGCGCGAGGTTCGGAACGCCCACGAAGTGCTTCTGGAGGCTCTGGCTGTGGGTCGGTCCGTAGCCGCGGCCGCCGCCGACCGGGCAGCGCAGCACCATCCGCACGGGCACCGTGGAGCCGTACATGGACACCGACTTGGCGGCGAAGTTCACCAGCTGGTCGAAGGCCAGGGCGGTGAAGTCGCCGAACATCATCTCGACGATCGCGCTGTCCCCGGCGAGCGCGAGCCCGGCGGCGACGCCCGTGATGGCGTTCTCGCTGATGGGCGTGGACAGCACGCGGTCGGGGAAGCGGGTGGACAGCCCCCGGGTGATCTTGAAGGCGCCGCCGTACGGGTCGGCCACGTCCTCGCCGAGCACGTGGAGTTCGGGGCGGCGCTCCATGAGGCCGTGCAGCGCGGCGTTCAGGTTCTCGGCGACCCTCATGCCGGCTCCCTCCCGGCGACGTCCTCGGCGACGGCGTCGACACGGGCGCGGGCCGCGGTGTCCAGGCGCGCGAAGCGCTCGGGGTCGGCGGCGGCGAGCCGCGGGTACCAGTCGGCGGCGCGCGCGGCGGCGATCTCGTCGGCGCCGCGGGTGTCGTCGCCCTTGCTGTGCGGGCCGAGCCGGTGGGTCACGAACTCCGCGACGAGCGGGCGCCCTTGGCGTACGGCTTCGACAGCGGGGGCGAGCAGCGCGCGGATCCCGTGCAGGTCGGTGGAGGCGGTGCGCACGTGGTCGACGCCGAAGGCCGCGGCGCGCCCGGCGATCGTGCCGGCCATGGTGCGCACGGTCGGGGTGGACTGGGCGATGCCGTTGTTCTCGACGACGACGAGCAGCGGCAGTTGCCAGAGCGCGGCGAGGTTGAGCGCCTCGTAGACCCCGCCCTCGCCCCAGGTGCCGTCGCCGATGTAGACGCAGGCCAGCGCGCCGGGTTCGGTGCGCTTCAGGTGCAGGGCGACCCCGCAGGCGACGGGCAGGGACTCGCCCTGCACGCCGGTCGACAGGTAGCGGTCGCGCCTGATGTGCTGGCTGCCGCCGACTCCCCCGCACACCGCGCCGCGGCGGCCCATGATCTCCGCGAGCAGGCCCTCGGGGTCGCGGTGCCGGGCGAGGTAGTGGCCGTGGCCGCGGTGGTTGCTGAAGACGTGGTCGGCGGGTCCGAGCAGCGCGTCGAGCGCGACGGGCACGTACTCCTGGCCGAGGCAGGTGTGGGTGGTGCCGTTGAGCATGCCGCGGTCGAAGAGGTCGAGGAGCTTGAGCTCGAAGGCGCGGATGGTGAGCATCTGCGTCAGGTCGTCGTCGGAGGGGAGGTCACCCCCCGTGTGGGAGCGCTCCCAGAGAGCGCTGGACACGGTCACCGGCGGATCACCGCGACCACGCCCGCGACGGTGGAGTTGTCGAAGAAGTCGTCCAGCCCGATCTCCACCCCCAGCTGCTGCTGCATGCGGGCGATGATCTGGGTGATCGTGAGCGAGTGGCCGCCGAGGTCGAAGATGTCGTCGTGCAGGCCGATCGGCGCCATGTCGAGCACCTGCTCCCAGATCTCCCTGACCTGCGCGACCAGCGGATCGCCCGCGGCGGGCCCGTCGTCGTCCCGGAGGGCGGCGGGGGCGTCGTCCGCCTCCTCCTCGGGCAGCACGACCGGGGCGGTGAAGTCGACGAGGTCGGCGAGCCGTTGCCGCGGGTCGCGGCCGACCGCGGTGAGCAGCCGCGTCAGGTCGTCCGCGAACCGCCCGGCGGAGGGCAGTTCGAGCGGGTCGTGGCGCAGGCTCGCGACCGCGCCCGACGGACCGTGCGCGACCTGGAGCTGGAGCGCGCCGCGCACGCTGTGGTTGAAGGCGAGCCACTGCACGTCGCCGAGCGGGCTGCGGGTGTCCGGCAGCCGCCGGTAGCTGATCGACACCGGGGCGAGCGCTGCGTGCGGCCGCAGGCCCGGCACCGCGCGGGCGAGCGGCACCTCGCGGAAGCGGTAGATCCCGCGCAGCTCCTCGCGCAGCCCCGCGGCGAAGTCCGCGAAGACCTGCTGCCCGGAGGGCCGCGAGAACAGCGGGAGTTCGTTGACGTACGCGCCGATGTGCGCCGCCTCCGCCTCGGTCCGGGTGGTGAGGTCGAGGGCGGTGACGACCTCGGCGTTGCCGTACGAGGCCAGCAGCACGTGCACCGCGGCCACCAGCACCTCGAAGGAGGTCAGGCCGTCGAGGCGGGGCAGCGGCAGCGGCGTCTCCAGCACGTCCGCGTCGGCGGCGCCGCGTGAGCGCAGCGAGCCGCCGGGTACGGCGGTGACGGCGGGCTCGTACCACCGGCCGGCCCAGAAGTCGGCGGCCTGCGGGAGGAGCCCGGCGACGCGCTCGCGCTGGGCGGCGGCGTGGTCGGCGTGTTCCAGCTCGGCCGGGATGCCGCCCTCGTAGTACGTGGCGAGGTCGGCGACCAGCACGTCCTTGGAGGCCCCGTCGAAGACCAGGTGGTGTGCGACGACCACCAGCGTGTCACCGCCGACCAGCACGAAGCGCACCAGCGGGCCGTTGTGCAGGTCGAAGGGGCGCGTCACGGCCTCCGTGACGGTGCCGGCCTCCTCCAGCACGGGCAGCTGCGCGGCCGGGACGAGCGCCGGGTCGCCGTCGTCGGCGCTCAGTGCGCAGCCGAGCAGCGGGTGGCGTTCGACGACCGCGTGGCAGGCCTTGGCGAGAGCGCCGCGGTCGACGGCGCCGTCCAGGGAGATGACGACCGGCATGTGGTAGGCGGTGGCGGCGCCCATGCGCGCGGCGATCCACATTCCGTGCTGGGTGAAGGAGAGTTGGCGCTTCATCGGACGACCTCTCGCAGGGCGCGTTTGTCCACCTTGCCGCCGTGGTTGCGCGGCAGGGCGTCGAGCGTGATCAGGTGGTGCGGCTGTTCGTGGGACGCCAGCCGGGACTTGAGGAAGGCGCGCAGACCGGTGTGGTCGGCGGTGCCGACGACGGCGACGGCGACCGCGGTGCCGAGCGCGGGGTGCGGCACCCCGAAGGCGGCGGCCTCGACGACGTCCGGGTGCTCGTAGACGGCCTCCTCGACGTGCAGCGTGGAGACCTTGTGCGCACCGGACTTGACGACGTCGCTCTCCCGGTCGACCAGGTAGAGGTAGCCGTCCGCGTCGAGGTAGCCGAGGTCGCCCATGCGCACCCAGCCGTCGCGGAAGACGCCCGCGGAGGCGGCCGCGTCGCCGTAGTAACTGCGGCTGGCGGTGGGCGAGCGCATCCACACCTCGCCGGTCTCGCCCGCGGGAAGCGGCTCGCCCTCGGCGGTGGCCACGCGGACGTCCCCGGCGGAGGCCGGGCGGCCGACGCTGGAGGGGCGGCCGGAGTTGTAGAGCATCACCGTCTGGGCGGGCGCGGCCTCGGTCGAGGTGTAGTAGTTGGCGATCGTCGCGCGCGGGAAGGCCGTGGCGAGCTCGCCGGCGATCCGCGCGGGCAGCGGCGCCGCCGCCGAGCCCAGCAGCAGCACGCTGGACAGGTCGGCCTTCAGGTGGGCGCCGCTGGCGAGCAGTTCGATGGCCATGGTGGGGACGAGGAAGACGGTGCCCGCGCGGTGCTCCTCGATCATGCGGGCGAAGCGGCCGGGCGTGAAGCGGCCGAGGGTGACCACGGTGGGGTGCGCGCCGACGGCGTTGGCGAGCATCCACTGCCCGGCCTGCGTGCCGATCGGGAAGGCGTGCGCGAGCGTCTCGGAGTGCGTGAAGGGCTTGCGGCGGCCGCCCCAGCCGTGGCCGAGGTTGGCGTGGCTGGCGGCAACGCCCTTGGGACGGCCGGTCGTTCCGGAGGTGTAGAGGATCTGGGCCAGGTCACCGGGCGCCGGGGGTGCGAGGTCCGTGCCCGGCTCCGGCTCCGCCTCGGGCAGTTCACCGGCGCGCAGTACGAGGGCGGCGCCGCAGTGCGCGAGCCGGGCGTCGACGTCCGCGGCGCCCAGCTGGTCGGACAGCGGGACGGCGACGGCACGGGCCTTGAGGGTGCCGAGGAAGGCGACCGCGTAGTCGAGCCAGTCGGCGTTGCCGAAGACGAGTCCGACACGGTCCCCGGGGGTGATGCCGCGGCGCAGCAGGCCTGCGGCGACAGCGTCGGAGCGGCGCCACCAGCTTTCGAAAGTAAGGTTTCCTGCTCCCGCAACTTTCATTGCCGGACGATCGGCTTCCGCTGCCGCGCGAGAACGCAGCAATTCGGAAAGGATCGTACTCACGTGCTGATCCCCCTGTGCCAAAACCGGTGCATACCCGGCCAATTGACGGGATCGACGCCGCGGTGCGGCGAAGCGCATCCCCCGAAATACGCTCATTGACTGAGCGGGCCTCACCCTGGCATCGTCACCCAGAACCGTCAACCCTCGACAATGTGTCGGCCGAGTTTACGAAATTCACCGCCGCCGCATCAGTCACAGCCGCCCCGAGTCCGCCATCCCGCAGGCCTCCCCCGCAGCTGCCCCCACGGACACGCACCGCTTCCGCCCTGCCGGCGTACCCGCCCGCGTACACGCACCGCCGCACAGCACGTGGAGAGACCTGTGAAGACCGGACCGCTCTCGTTCGGGCAGCAGAGACTGTGGTTCCTGCACCAGTTCGACCCGAAGGACCCTTCGCACAACACCGGTTACGCCTACCGGCTGCGCGGTGCGCTGGACGTTGCGAAGCTGGAGGCGGCCTTCACCGCGGTGGTCGCCCGGCACGGGGCGCTGCGCACCCGCTTCACCGGCGAGGGCGGTGAGCCGAGGGCGGTCGTCGAGGACCCGCGCCCGGTGCGCATCGAGGTGACGGCGGCGGAGTCGGCCGAGCACGCCGAGCGCATCGTCTCCGCGCGCGCCCACACGCCCTTCGACCTCACCGCCGGGCCGCCGCTGCGCGTCACCCTGGTGCGGCTCGGGCCCGGCGACCACGTCCTGTGCGCGGTCACGCACCACATCAACAGCGACGGCTGGTCCTTCAACGTGCTGCGCGACGAGGTCGCCGCCCACTACTCCGGACAGCCGCTGCCCGCGGCACCCCTGCAGTACGCCGACGTGGTCGCCGCCGCGGGCGCCCCGGCCGACCCCGCCTGGTGGGTGGAGCGGCTGGCGGGGGCGCCGGACCTGGAGCTGCCGACCGACCGGCCGCGTCCCGCCGAGCGCAGCGCCGACGGCGCGGAGGTCCGCTTCACGGTGGAGAAGGAACAGGCCGACGCCGTACGGTCCTTGGCCCGGAAGCTGCGCTGCACGCCGTACATGGTGCTGCTGGCGGCGTATCAGGTGCTGCTCGCGCGGCACAGCGGGCAGAGCGACTTCTGCGTCGGGACCCCGGCGGCGGGCCGGGGGCGGCCCGAGCTGGAGGGTGTCGTCGGTTACCTGTCGACGACGATGGTGCTGCGCTGCGACCTGGGCGGCGACCCGGCCTTCGCCGACGTGGTCCGTGCGACCCGGCGCAGCGTCCTGTCCGGACTCGCCCACCCCGAGGTGCCGTTCGAGCAGCTCGTCGGCGCGCTCGGCGTCGCGCGGGACCTGAGCCGCACACCGGTCTACCAGGCGCTCTTCGCCCTGCACACGCACGGCACGGTGGCCGAGCCCCTCCCGGGCCTGGACGCCGAGCCCTTCCCCTTCGGCTGGCACGCCGCCCGCACCGACCTGACCCTCGACCTCTACGAGCAGCCTGACGGCAGCATCGCCGGCATCCTCATCCACAGCACCGACCTCTTCGACGGCTCCACCGCCGAGCGCATGGCCGCGCGCTTCCTCCGCCTCCTGGACTCCGCCACGAGCGCACCCGACCTGCCGGTGAGTGGGCTGGAGTTGCTGCCGGTGGCGGAGCGGGAGCTGCTGGCGTCGTGGGACGGTCCGGTGGTGGAGCTGCCGCCGGTGACGCTGGTGGACCTGGTGCTGGCGCAGGCGCAGGCGTCACCGGACGCGGTCGCGGTGGTGGCCGGTACGACCGTGCTGACCTACCGCCAACTGGTGGCGGCGGCGTCCCGGCTGGGCGCGGACCTGCGGGAGCGGGGGGCCGGGCGCGGTGCGCGGGTGGCGGTGGTCAGCTCGCGGCGGGCGCAGATGCTGGTGGCGCTGCTGGGGGTGGCGATGTCGGGGGCCGGTTACGTACCGGTCGATCCGGAGTACCCGCGGGCGCGGATCGACTACGTGGTCGGGGACTGCGGGGCCGCGCTGGTGCTGACCGACGCCGACCTGGACACCGTCCTCGACAACCCCGACAACCCCGACGGGGTGGTGGTGGGGCTGCCGCGTCCGGAGCCGTGCGACACCGCCTACGTCCTGTACACCTCCGGGTCGACGGGCCGCCCGAAGGGTGTGGTGGTCCCGCACCGCGCGCTGGTCAACTTCCTGCTGGCGATGCGTTCCCTGGTCGCCTCGACGGCCGGGGACCGGTGGCTGGCGCTGACGTCGCTGTCGTTCGACATCAGTGCGCTGGAGCTGTACCTGCCGCTGGTCACCGGGGGCCGGGTGGTCGTCGCCGACGCCGCGACCGCCCGGGACACGGCCGCGCTGTGCGCGCTGGTGCGGGAGGAGGGCGTCACCCATGTGCAGGCCACCCCGTCGGGCTGGCGGCTGCTCCTGGCCGGTGACCTGCCCGCGGTCACCGCGCTGTGCGGCGGCGAGCCGCTGCCCCCCGCGCTGGCCGCCGGGCTGCGGGCGCGGGTGGCCCGGCTGCTGAACATGTACGGGCCGACGGAGACCACCATCTGGTCGACCGCGTGGGAGGTTCCCGAGCAGCCCGGGCGTGTCACCATCGGCACGCCGATCGCGAACACCACCGTCCGCGTGCTGACCGCCGACGGTGCCCCCGCGCCGGTGGGGGTGCCCGGTGAGCTGCTGATCGGCGGCGCGGGCCTGGCCGACGGCTACCACGGCCGTCCCGCCCTGACCGCCGAGCGCTTCACCACCGTGCACGGGCAGCGCCTCTACCGCACCGGCGACATCGTGCGGCGGCTGCCCGACGGCACCCTGGAATACCACGGCCGTACCGACGACCAGCTCAAACTGCGCGGCCACCGCATCGAGCCCGGCGAGATCGCCGCCGCCCTGGAGACCCACCCCGGCATCCGCCAGGCCGTCGTCACCGTCCACGACGAGAACCTCACCGCCCACTACGTCCCCCACCCCGCCCCGCCGGCACCCGAACCCGGCGAGCTGAGGACCCACCTGGCCGCCCTCCTGCCCGGCTACATGATCCCCACCCACTACCTCCCCCTCACCACCCTCCCCCTCACCCCCAACGGCAAGATCGACCGCAAAGCCCTCCCCCACCCCGGCGCCGGGCAGCGCCCGGCGGGGAAGGGCCGCGCGCCGCGGACCGCGGCGGAGGAGCTCGTCGCGGCGATCTACGCCGAGGTCCTCGACCTCGCCGAAGAGGTCTGCGCGGACGACGACTTCTTCGCGCTGGGCGGTCACTCCCTGCGCGCCGCCATGCTCACCTCACGGCTCAACGCCCGCAGCGGGGCGGCGATCCCGGTCGGCGACGTCTTCCGGCACCCGGTCGTCGCCGACCTCGCGCGGCTCGTCGAAGCCGCTTCGCCCGGCACCGTCTCCGGGCCGGTGCCGCGGCCGGTGGGGGTGCAGCCGCCGCTGTCACCGGCGCAGGAACGCCTGTGGTTCATGCACCGCCTCGACCCGCAC
>NZ_JBIRRA010000015.1:0-239891 GCF_044333485.1 Streptomyces sp. NPDC020983
ATCCACGCAATCAGACCCACACACCCCTCATCCGCATTCGCCCGCAACACCACACCCGTGATCGCCGCCGCATCCGTCAGCACCGGCTTCCACACGACGCGAACGGGCGAGCCCGGGATGGCGGCCAGCTGCGCGGCGATGGCCTGGGACTGCTCGGCGACCTGGGCGAGCGTGCCGGGCCCGTACAGGCCCTGGCTGCCGGTGAGGAACCAGACCTCGCGCTCGGCGGCGGACGGCGGCGTGGACGCGGTGGTCATGCGGTGACTCCTCGGTCGGCGGGGCGGGTGTCCTCGGGGGTGGCGGGGCGGGCCGTCGGCTCGGCCGGAGCGGCGGGCTGCTGGCCGTACACGTTCTGGTAGCGGTCGTACAGCCGGTCGACGTCGGCGCCGGGGATGGGCAGCGGCGCGCCGAGCTGACGCGAGATGTGCACCGTGCGGGCGACGTCCTCGCACATCACCGCGGCCTTGACCGCCGCGCGGGCGTTCTTGCCGATGGTGAAGACGCCGTGGTTCTGCATGAGCACCGCCGGCGAGCGGTGGCCGCGCAGCGTCTCGACGATCCCCTGCCCGATCGAGTCGTCACCGATGAGCGCGAACGGCCCCACGGGTATCTCGCCGCCGAACTCGTCGGCCATCGCGGTCAGGACGCAGGGTACCGCCTCGCCCCGCGCCGCCCACGCGCACGCGTACGTGGAGTGGGTGTGGACGACTCCCCCGACCTCCGGCATGTGCCGGTAGACGTACGCGTGCGCCGCGGTGTCGGAGGACGGCGACAGCGCGCCCTCCACGACCCGCCCCTGGAGGTCGCACACGATCATGTTGTCCGGGGTGAGGGCGTCGTAGTCGACCCCGCTCGGCTTGATGACGAACAGGTCGGACCCGGGAACGCGCGCGGAGACGTTTCCGGCGGTCCACACGACGAGCTGGTAACGCACCAGCTCCTGGTGCAGATCGCTGACCTCGCGGCGCAGCCGGGCGAGCGGATCGCCCGCGGACGCCGGAGGAGGGCTGCTGCTCATGGCGGAGTACCTCGTCTCTGAAATCTGCTCGGAGTGAGCGCTAACACGGAAAATAGTGATCGCTAACATGCACCGGTGCCGCCCGTACGCCGCCCGCGGCGTACGGAGCCGGCCCGGTGTCCCCGGGCCGGCGCACCGGGCCCGTCCCCCTGCGCAGCCCGTCGTCTCACCGGGCTGCGCGCAGGGCGCGCAGGCGGTGCATGACGGCGCTGCCGCCGCGTCCGAAGTGGTCGTGGAGGGTGCGGTACTCGGCGTAGAGCAGGTCGTAGGCGGCGGCCCGCTCGGGGTCGGGAGTGTACGCCTCGCGCTTGATGCGTCCCATGACCGCCGACGCCTCCCTGATGCCCGGGTAGGCACCTGCCGCGACCGCCGCGTGGATCGCGGCGCCCAGCGCCGGGCCCTGCTCGGAGGCCAGCACGTTGATCGGGCGGTTCAGCACGTCGGCGTACGTCTGCATCAGGAAGGCGTTCCTCAGCAGCCCGCCCGCCGCGGTGAAGTCCGCGACCGGCACCCCCGACTGCTCGAAGGTCTCCACGATGGTGCGGGTGCCGAACGCGGTCGCCTCGATCAGCGCCCGGTAGACGTCCTCCGGGCGGGTGTCCAGCGTCAGGCCCACCATCAGCCCCGACAGGTGGTGGTCGACCAGCACCGAGCGGTTGCCGCTGTGCCAGTCCAGCGCTATGAGTCCGTGCCCGCCCACCGGCTGGGCCTCCGCCTTCTGCGTGAGCAGCTCGTGCGGCGAGATGCCGCGCCGCCGCGCCTCGGCCGCGTACTCGTGCGGCAGCACGGTCCGCACCGCCCACGCCAGGATGTCACCCACCCCCGACTGCCCCGCCTCGTAGCCCCACAGGCCCGGCACCACACCGCCCTGCACCGCGCCGCACATCCCCGGCACCTCGGCGAAGACCTCGGAGTTCATGATGTGGCAGGTCGACGTGCCCATGATCGCGAGCATGTGGCCGGGCTCCAGGGCCTGCGCGGCGGCACTGGTGACGTGCGCGTCGACGTTGCCCACCGCCACCACCGTGCCCGCCCGCAGCCCCGTCAGCTCGGCCGCCGCCTCCGTCACCGTGCCCGCGGCGGTGCCGAGCTGGGACAGCGGGTGCTCCACCTTGGCGGTGAACCCGGCGAAATCCGGGTGCAGGGCCGCGAGGAAGCCCTCGTCGGGGTAACCGCCGTCCTGGTACATGCCCTTGTAGCCCGCCGTGCACAGGTTGCGGTTCTCCGCGCCCGTGAGCTGCCACACGATCCAGTCGGCCGCCTCGATCCAGCGCTCCGCGGCGTCGTAGACCTCGCGGTCCTCACGCAGCACCTGCAGCGCCTTGGCGTACTGCCACTCGCTGGAGATCTTCCCGCCGTAGCGGGCCAGCCACGGCTGCCCGGTCTCCTCCGCGACCCGCACGACCAGGTCGGCGTCGGGCTGGGCCGCGTGGTGCTTCCACAGCTTGGGATAGGCGTGCGGGCGCGCCGAGAAGGCCGCCAGCTCGCACAGCGGCGTACCCTCGGCCGTCGCCGGCAGCACCGTGCACGCCGTGAAGTCCACCGCCACACCGACGACCTGGTCCGCCCGCACACCGGCCGCCTCCAGCGCGCGCGGCACCGCGAACCGCAGCACGTCCCGCCAGTCCTGCGGAATCTGCAGCGCCCAGTCCGGCGGCAGCGCCGGGCCGCCGCCCGGAAGCGCCGACTCCACGACACCGTGCGCGTACTCGTGGACGGCACTGCCCAGTTCACGGCCGTCGTCGACCGCGACGACCAGGGCGCGCCCGGACAGCGTCCCGAAATCTATACCGACCGTAACGGCGCCGGCGGCCGGCGGTGTCGTGCTGGTGTGCGTCATGTGCGGGTCTCCCGGGAGTGGTCGAAAGGTGTGCGGGGCGCTGCGAGAGGTACGGGTGGAGCCGTGTCCGCGCGGGGGCGGACCGTTCGGGCGGTGCGGCGGTACGAGGGGGTGCGGCGGTACGGGGGTGCGGGGCGGGCGGCGGGGGTCACCGGGGGGCGGCGGGCGCGCGGGGCGCCCGCCCGGGCCCCGCGCGCGGACGCCGCCGCCGTCACAGCGACGTGCTGCTGCGCCGCACGATCAGCCGGGGCTCGATCACCACGCGCTCGACGTCGCCTTCGGAGCCCGCGGTGCCCGGACCGCCGCCCGCCTCCAGGCGGTCGACCAGCAGCCGGATGCTGGCCTGGCCGACGGCGGCGAAGTCCTGCCGTACGGTCGTGAGCGGCGGCGCGAAGAACTCCGCCTCGGGGATGTCGTCGAAGCCCGCGATCGCCACCTGGCCCGGCACGGACAGGCCCGCCTCGCGGAAGGCCCGCAGCACGCCCAGCGCCATCTGGTCGTTGGCCACGAAGACCGCGGTCACACCGGAGGAGCCGCGCCGCGCACCGCCCGCCGCGACCCGCCCGGCCAGCTCCTGGCCCGCGCGGTAGCCGGACAGCGGCGTCCAGTCCCCCACCAGCGGCGGCGGCACCTCGGCCCCCGCCTCCTCCAGCGTCTCCCGCCACCCCTTGACGCGCGCCTCGGCCTCCAGCCAGTCCGGCGGGCCTGCCACGTGCCACACCGTGCGGTGCCCGGCGTTCAGCAGATGGCCGGTGACCAGCCGCGCGCCGAGCTCCTGGTCGACGGAGACGCCCGCTATCGGCAGCGAGTGCCCGCCCTCCACGGTCACGACGGGGAAGGGCAGCCGCAGTTCGGCGAGCGCGGCCACGGCCTCGCGGTGCGGCACGATCACCACGATGCCCTCCACCCCCCAGTCGCTGAGGTGGTCGATCGCCTCCTCCAGCGCCTTGGCGGTGTAGCGCCGCAGCGTGACCGCCGAGGCCATGTAGCCCTCGTCGCGCGCGGCCTCCTCCAGCCCGAAGAGGGTGCTGGCGGGTCCGAAGAGGGTGGGGTTGCAGGCGACGACGCCGAGCGTGAGCGTGCGGCGGGTCACGAGCGCGCGGGCGGAGGAGTTGCGCCGGTAGCCGAGCTGCTCGATCGCCCGCAGCACCTCGGCCCGGGTGGTGTCACGTACATTGGGGTGGTTGCTCAGCACGCGCGAGACGGTCTGGTGCGACACGCCGGCGACCTTGGCGACGTCCGCCATGGTCGGTGCCCGGCGTGGCCGGCCGGTGGTCTGCGCGGTCTGTGACATGGCTCTCCGATCTGTGTGTCGGCTGTCATTGTTAGCGCTCACAGAGGATCCGTCAAGAGATGTCCCGCAGCGCGGGCGCCGTAGGCCGCGGGACTTCCCGGCGGACGGACGGGGGGCCGGGGGCCGGAGGGTCCGCACGGGCAGGGGCGGCCGCGTCGTGGGGGCGCGGCCGCTCCCTCCGGAGCGGGTCCGGGCGCGGGGCCGCGGCCCGCAACGGGGCCGGGGACACCCCTGCCCGCCGGCCACCTGCCACGCGGCGGCCCCCTTCGTGCCGCAGCCGCGCGGCCTGCGCGGACGCGGGCCGGGCTGCCCCGGGGGGACGGGTCGCCGTCCTCGTCGGCGCGGCACGCTCCTCGTGCGGCCGCCCCGCCGGACCAGCGGTGGCGGTGCCCGGGCCTCGCCCCGACACTGGGGGCGTGGCCAGGCGCGAGGAGCGGCACGCGGCGGGGAGCGACCTGCTGCGCGCGGCCGCCACCTCGGTCGGCACGACCGTTGAGGTACTGCGGACCGCGGACGAGCTGGCCCGTGCCGCCGTGCCCGGCCTCGCCGACTTCGCCGCCGTCGACCTGCTCGACGGGGTGGTGGACGGCGACGCCCCGCCCCCCGGCCCGGTCGACGGGGCGTCGGCGGGGCTGCGGCGCGCGGCGTCCTGCCGTGCGGGAGGCGGGGCGCCCGGCGGGGTGCCGGTGGGCGCCGGCGTCGCCTATCCGGCGGGCAGCCCGTACGCGCGCTCCCTGAGCGGCGGGATGCCGCTGCTGGAGTCGGGCGTCGGACCGGACACGCCGTGGCTGGCCCCGGACGCCCGTCCCGCGCACGCGCTCGCCGCCCTCCCGCTGGCGGCGCACGGCATCGTGCTCGGCCTGCTGCACCTCTACCGCGGCCCTGCCGCGCCCCCGTTCGCGCCCGGCGACCTGGAGCTGGCCGCCGCGCTCGCCGCGCACGGCGCGGTGTGCCTGGACAACGGGCGCAGGGAGGCGCGCTCGGCCCGTTCGCGGCAGGCGCTGCGGCACGCGCTGCTGCGCGACGTCGTCCCCGCCCACCCCTCGATGGAGCACACCCGCCGCTATCTGCCCGGGCGGCTCTACAAGGGCAAGGGCGGCAGCTGGTGCGACGTCATCGCGCTGTCCAGCGCGCGGGTCGCGCTGGTCGCGGGCGACGCCACCGGGCACGGCGTCCAGGCCGTCGCACGGGCCGGGCGGGCACGCACCGCCGTACGGGCGCTGCTCAGCATGGATCTGGCGCCCGACGAGCTGCTGACGCACCTGGAGCACCTTGTGCGGCAGATCCTGGCCACGAACAGGGCCTCGGGTGAGCCGCCGGGCGTCACCACGACCTGCCTGCTGGTCTTCTACGACCCGGTCACCGGAGGCTGCCAGGCCGCGAGCGCCGGACACCCGCCGCCCTTCCTCGTCCGGCCGGACCGGCCGGCGGAGCCGGTCCGCATGCCCGTGGGGCCGCCCTTCGGCGAGCACGGCACCTTCGAGTCGGTGGATCTCGACCTGCCCGAGGACGGTGTCCTCGCCCTCTACACGCGCGGCGTGGTGCTCGGCCCCGACGGCGCTCCGGCGCCGGACACCCTGGCGCGGGCGCTGGCGCGCCCGGCGGACGACCTGGACACGATGGCCGCGCGGGCCGTCGAGGCCGTCCGGCCGGTGCGGTCCGGCGAGGAGGACGGCGTCCTGATGCTCGCCCGGCCGCGGCCGGTGCCCGGGCGCGACGTGGTGTCGTGGGAGGTGCCGCCGGAGCCCGCCTCCGTGTCGCGGGCCCGGGACCTCGCCGCCGAGCAGCTGAAGCGGTGGAACGCCGCCGAGGAGGCGACGACGACCCAGCTCATCGTCAGCGAGCTGGTCACCAACGCGATCCGCTACGGCCGCCCGCCGCTGACGCTGCGGCTGATCCGCACCGACCGGCTGGTCTGCGAGGTCACCGACGCCTCCAGCACCTCACCCCACCTGCGCCACGCAGGCGGCCTGGACGAGGGCGGGCGCGGGCTCTTCCTGGTGGCCCAGCTCGCCGACACCTGGGGCACCCGCTACACCACCCACGGCAAGACCATCTGGGCCGAGCAGCCGCTCTCCGGCTGAGGCGGCGGCGCCCGCGGGCGGCCGGCTCAGCCGCCGGGCCCGGGTGGCCGGTCGGGGCCGCGGTGCCGCCCGGCGCGGTAGACCCCCCAGCTCGCCACCCCGCTGAGCGCGCACACGCTCGCGGCGAGCAGCTGTCCGGCGGCGGAGAGGGCGAAGGCCGCGAAGAGCAGCACCAGCGCCAGGACGCTCGCCCACACGGTGACCCGGCGGGCCCGCTCGGCGCCCGGGGGCCCGGCCGGCTCCTGGCCGGCCTCCGGTGCGGGGGGTGCCGTCGGGTGCAGCGGCTCCGGGTGGGTGCGCCCGAAGTCCGCGAGTGTCTTGGAGAGCCGGGGATCGTCTCGGGTGAGCAGCCGTTCGAGGTCGGCGATCACTCGTCGTTCGTGCAGGGAAAGGACCATCGTCCGCTCTCCTCACCCGAGGGGCCCGTCCGGCGTCGCCGGCTTTCACTGGCCGTGGCTGCGGTTCCAGCCGCTCATGTCCACCGACTACCCGGCGACATACCCGTCCAATCGGGTGAAACGGATCATTTCCCCGATCGCGGTGCGCACGGCGTACCCGGCGAGCCGGGGGCAGGATGGGGGAATGGACACGCACTCGGGGACCGCGCTCGTGGTCGTCGACATGATCAACACCTACGACCACCCGGACGCGGAGCTGCTGGTCGAGTCGGTGCGCAAGGTACTGCCCGCCGTCAGCCGGGCGATCGCCGGGGCACGCCGCCACGGTGTCGAGGTGATCTACGTCAACGACAACTTCGGCCGCTGGCGCTCCCACCACGACGAGCTGGTCACGGCCGCCCTGCAGGGGCCGCACGCGGAGCTGGTGCGGCCCGTGGTGCCCGACGAGGACTCGCTCTTCGTCGTCAAGGCCCGCCATTCGGTCTTTTACCAGACGCCCCTGGAATACCTCCTCCAGCAGCACCGCGTCGGCCACGTCGTGCTGTGCGGCCAGGCCACCGAGCAGTGCGTGCTCTACTCGGCGCTGGACGCGCACATCCGGCACCTGGACGTGACGGTGCTGCGCGACGCCGTGGCCCACATCCACGCCGACCTGGCGGACGCGGCGCTGCGCATGATGGAGCGCAACATGGGTGCCCGGCTCACGGACACCGACACCATGCGCTGGTGACGCCGGCGGGCGGCCCGGGAGGGGGACGGGGCCGGGTTCCCCCGGGCGGCCCGCGCGGAGCGCCCGGCGCGGTGGTTCGTCCGCTCCGGGGCGGGTACCCGCAGGGTCCACGCACCCGGTGGGAGGTGGGTCACATGGCCGGCACCGACCGGCAGGACATCACGCACGCGCTCCTGGACCGCTACGGCCGCACGTACGCCGACCAGGCGGGCATCCGCCTGAAGGACACCCCGCAGCCGCTCTACCGGCTGCTGGTGCTCGCGGACCTGCTGAGCACCCGGATCAAGGCGGACATCGCGGTCGCCGCGGCCGAGGAGCTGTCCGCGGCGGGGATGCGCGATCCGCGCGGGATGGCGGACGCCACCTGGCAGGAGCGGGTCGACGCGCTGGGCCGCGGCGGCTACCGGCGCTACGACGAGAGCACCGCCACCCGGCTCGGGGAGGGCGCCGAACTGGCGCAGGAGCGCTACGGCGGCGACCTGCGCCGGCTGCGCGACGCGGCGGACGGCGACCCGGCGGGCGTGCGCGAACGGCTGCGCGAGTTCCCCGGCGTCGGCCCGGCCGGCGCGGACATCTTCCTGCGCGAGGTCCAGGCGGTGTGGCCGCAGGTCGCCCCCTACTTCGGCGACAAGGCCGAACAGGGCGCCCGGGCCCTGGGCCTGCCCGCCTCGCCCGGAAAGCTCGCGGACCTCGCCGAGGGCGCGGACGCGGAGCCCGCGGTGCTCGCCGCCGCGCTGGTGCGCGTCTCGCTCGACAAGAAGGCTCCCGAGGCGGTCCGCGAGGCCGCGCGCGGCTGAACGCGCCCGGAACCGCCCGATCCGCCGTTGGGCCGAACGGGCGGTTCCGTGTGAGCCGGCGCCGCTCCGGGGTACCCGGCGCGGGGGGGGGGGGGGGGGGGCGGGCCGCCCCCCCCCCCGGGGGGGGGGGGGGGGGGGGGGGGGGGGGGGGGGGGGGGGGGGGGGGGCGGGGGCCCGGGGGGGGGGGCGGGGGGGGGGGGGGGGGGCGGGGGCCCGCGCCCCCCCGCCGGGTGTGTCCGGGTGTGCAGGGAGGGTGGTCGGCAGGTGCTGATTCTTCGCGGGCGGCGGCAGCGTGCCCGGGCGCGGCTGCGCGCAGCGGCGCTGACGGGCGTCGACGCGCTCGACCGCCGGCTGCCGCTCGCCGCTGCTGCCCGCGCGGTGCTGCGCAAGGCCTTCCCCGACCACTGGAGCTTCCTGCTGGGCGAGCTGGCGCTCTACAGTTTCGTGGTCCTGCTGCTCACCGGGTCGTGGCTGGCGCTCTTCTTCGACTCCGGTTCGCGGCAGATCCTCTACCACGGCAGTTACACGCCGCTCGACGGGCTGCCGGTGTCCGAGGCGTACGACTCCACGCTGCACATCAGCTTCGACGTGCGCGGCGGGCTGATGGTCCGCCAGATGCACCACTGGGCCGCGCTGCTGTTCGTGGCCGCACTCACGGTGCACATGCTGCGCAACTTCTTCACCGGCGCCTTCCGCAAGCCGCGCGAGATCAACTGGATGATCGGGGTGCTGCTGTTCCTCCTGGCGCTGCTGGAGGGCTTCTGCGGCTACTCGCTGCCCGACGACCTGCTGTCGGGAACGGGCCTGCGCACCGCGCACAGCATCGTCCTGTCGGTCCCGGTGGCGGGAACCTACCTCGCCTACCTGCTGTGGGGCGGTGCCTTCCCCGGGCACGTGCTGATCGGGCGGCTGTTCGTGCTGCACGTGCTCTTCGTCCCGGCCCTGCTCCTGGCCCTGGTGACGGCCCATCTGATCCTGGTCTTCCACCTCAAGCACACCCAGTGGGGAGGGCCCGGCCGCACCAACCGCAACGTGGTGGGACGCCCGATGTTCCCGTACTTCGCCGCGAAGTCCACCGGACTGTTCCTGTTCGTCACCGCGACGCTCGCCGTGCTGGCCGCGGTCGCCCAGATCAACCCGGTCTGGGTGTACGGCCCCTACCGGCCCGACCAGGACAGCACGGGGGCCCAGCCCGACTGGTACCTCGGTTTCCTGGAGGGGGCGCTGCGGCTGATGCCGGACTGGGAGACCAGCGCGGCCGGCCACACCGTGATGTGGAACGTGCTGGTGCCGGCGGTGGTGCTGCCGGGGGTGCTGTCCGTCCTGCTGCTGGGCTGTCCGCTCATGGAGCGGTGGGTGACCGGTGACGACCGCGAGCACCACCTGTGCGACCGGCCGCGGGACCGCCCGGTGCGCACCGCGTTCGGCGTGGCGGGCGTCGTCGCGTACGGGGTGCTCTTCGCCGCCGGCGGGAACGACGTGGCCGCCTTCGCCTTCCACCTGTCCGTCAACGCCCTCACCTGGGTCTTCCGCGTCTGCCTCGTCCTCGGCCCGGTCGTCGCCTTCGCCGTCACCAAGCGGCTGTGCCTGGCGCTCCAGGCCCACGAGCGCGAGGTCCTGACGCAGGGTACGCAGACCGGCGTCGTACGGCAGAGCGTCCACGGGGCGCTGGAGCCCGAGCACGCGCCCGCCGACCCGGCGCGGCTGTACCGCTTCGTGGTGCGCGACCTGCCCGTGCCGCAGACCGCCGCCGCCGGGGACGGCCGGCTCCGGCGCCTCCAGGTGGCGCTGAGCCGCTGGTACGCCGGGCGGCGGGTCGAGGTGGGGGCCACGCCCGAGCAGCGGCGGTACGCCGAGGAAGCACTGGCCGAGCCCGAGCGGAGGAAGCGATGACGCGTACCCGGCAGGAGCCGGAGCGGGAGCAGGACGGGCCCGCGCCGGGCGGGCCCGCGCCGGAGGCGGTGGTGCGGGGCAGCAGGCTGGGCGAGCGGCTGCTGCGGTACCTGACGACGACCGACCACAAGGTCGTCGGCAACATGTACATGGTGACGGCGTTCGCCTTCTTCCTCTTCGCCGGCCTGCTGGCGATGGGGATGCGCGCGGAACTCGCCCGGCCGGGACTCCAGTTGTGGAGCACGGCGCAGTACGACCAGCTGGTCACCATCCACGGCACGATCATGATGCTGCTCTTCGCGACACCGATGTTCGCCGGTTTCGCCAACGCCGTGATGCCGCTCCAGATCGGCGCGCCGGACGTCGCCTTCCCGCGGCTGAACGCGGTGACGTACTGGCTGTACCTCTTCGGCGCGCTGACCGTCGTGTCGGGCTTCGTCGTCCCCGGCGGGGCGGCCGCCTTCGGCTGGTTCGCCTACGCCCCGCTGAACAGCGTCGTCCACTCCCCCGGCGCGGGCGGCGACCTGTGGGCGACGGGCCTGGTGCTGTCGGGGTTGAGCACGACACTGGGCGCGGTGAACTTCGTCGCGACGATCGTGTGCCTGCGGGCACCGGGCATGACGATGTTCCGGATGCCGATCTTCACCTGGAACATCCTCTTCACCTCGATCCTGGCCCTGCTGGCCTTCCCCGTGCTCACGGCCGCGCTGCTCGCCCTGGAGGCCGACCGGAAGTTCGGGGCCCACGTCTTCGACGCGGCCAACGGCGGGGCGATCCTGTGGCAGCACCTGTTCTGGTTCTTCGGGCACCCGGAGGTCTACATCGTCGCCCTGCCGTTCTTCGGGATCGTCACCGAGATCGTGCCGGTCTTCAGCCGCAAGCCGGTCTTCGGCTACATCGGCATGGTGGGGGCGACCATCGCGATCACCATGCTGTCGGCCACGGTGTGGGCGCACCACATGTTCGCCACCGGCATGGTGCTGCTGCCGTTCTTCTCCCTGATGTCGTTCCTGATCGCGGTGCCGACCGGGGTGAAGTTCTTCAACTGGGTCGGCACGATGTGGCACGGCAGCCTCTCCTTCGAGACGCCCATGCTGTGGGCGGTCGGCTTCCTCACCACCTTCCTGCTCGGCGGGCTGAGCGGGGTGCTGATCGCCTCGCCGCCGCTCGACTTCCACGTGACCGACAGCTACTTCGTGGTGGCGCACCTGCACTACGTGCTGTTCGGCACGGTGGTCTTCGCGATGTTCGGCGGCTTCTACTTCTGGTGGCCGAAGTGGACCGGGCGGATGCTCGACGAGCGGCTGGGCCGGATCCACTTCTGGACGCTCTTCGCCGGCTTCCAGACCACCTTCCTCGTGCAGCACTGGCTCGGCGAGCAGGGGATGCCGCGCCGCTACGCCGACTACCTCGCGAGCGACGGCTTCACCACGCTGAACACGGTGTCGTCCGTCGGCGCCTTCCTGCTCGGCCTGTCCACGCTGCCCTTCCTCTACAACGTGTGGCGGACCGCGCGCCGTGCGCCCAGGGTCGGGGAGGACGACCCCTGGGGCTTCGGCCGCTCCCTGGAGTGGGCGACGTCCTGCCCGCCCCCGCGGCACAACTTCGTCACCCTGCCGCGCGTGCGGTCCGACTCCCCCGCCTTCGACCTGCACCACCCGGAGGCGTCCGGCCTCCCCGTGCCGCGCACGCCCGCGGGCCAGGCCACTCCCGACCCGCACGGGGAGGCGAAGCGATGACGACCGAGGCGTGGCTCTTCGGCGGAGTGTCCGGCTTCTTCCTGGGTACCGGGCTCTGGTACGGGATCTGGTCGCGCGAACCGGCGGGCAGCGCGGTGCTGGGCGTCGCCTTCCTGATGTCCGCGCTGATCGCCGCCTTCTTCACCCGGACGGCCCGGGAGGACGGCGCCCGCCCCGAGGACCGCCGCGACGGCGAGATCGCGGAGCGCGCGGGGCCGGTGGACTTCTTCCCGGCCCGCAGCGCCTTTCCGCCCGTCGTCGGGGCCGGGGCCGCGCTGTGCGCGCTCGGGATCGTCTTCGGCGTGTGGCTCTTCCTGCTCGGCCTGGGCGTGCTGCTGGCCGGCGTCCTGGGCCTGGTCTTCCAGTACGTCCACCGCCCCGACCCGCCGGGCACACCCGCCGCCGGGCGCCCGCGGCCGCCGCGCTGAGGGGCGCCCGGGGGCGGTCCGGCCGGGCTCAGACGGCGAGGAGGGCCTGCGGCGACAGCTGCTTGACCATCGTGAGGGCCCAGCGCATCTGACGCAGCGTCTGCGGGTGGCAGTCGGCCGCCAGCTCCAGCAGCCGCTGGTCGCGTGCGGCCTGGGCCGCCTGGCCCAGCATGTCCCAGTACACGGAGTTGCCCGCGGCGGCCAGGTGCAGCTCGCGCAGGTCGTGCAGCAGGAGCAGGGCGGGCTCGGGCCGCCGCCCGGCGGCCTGCGCGGCCTTCTCCCGTACGGCCTCCAGGAAGCCCGGGGGCTCGCCGCCGGAGCCGCCGAGGTCCAGCCCGTGGTGCCGCCCCGTCCCGGCGAGGCGTTCGGTGTGCTCCTGCGACCAGCGGGCGAGGTCGGTGGCGACGTGGTGCACCTCGTGGTCGGTGCGGTGCCGCTCGGCCACGCGCAGCAGCTCCCTCGCGAGGGCGCGCTCGCCGTGGTGCAGGGCGCGCAGGGTGAGGCCGATGCCGCTCACGGGCGGTCTCCTTTCCGGGAACGGGCCGGGGACGCGGCGGGCACGGGGGCCGAGGCGGCGACCGCGGGGGCGGGGGCGGGGCTGCCGTCGCCGCGCTCCAGCAGCCGGATACGCGCGGCGCAGGACTTGAACAGCGGCTGCTTGGAGACGGGGTCCCAGTCGGTGACGGTGGTCTCGTTCGCCGCACGGTGCCGGCCGCCGTCCTCCCCCACCCCCGGAACGTCCCAGTAGCCGTAGTGGAAGGGCAGGAAGAGCACGCCGGGCCGCACCCCGCTGACGCGGACCCGGGCGTGCACGCTGCCGCGCGGGGTGGCGACCTCGGCGAGATCGCCCTCGGCCAGGCCCAGTTCCCCGGCGTCGGGCGGGCTGACCTCGACCCACACCTCGGGGGCCGCGGCGTCGAGCTGCGGGACGCGCCCGGTCTTGGTGCGGGTGTGGAAGTGGTAGAGGGTGCGGCCCGTGGTGAGCCAGAACGGGTATGCGCCGCCCGGTGCCTCGTGCGGTGGGCTGTACGCGGCGGCACGCAGCAGCCCTTTGCCGTCGGGGTTGAGCGAGCGGTACTCGACCTCGGTGATCTCCGCTCCGGTCACCAGGTCCTTGCCGTAGCTCTCGCACACGTCCGGGTGCGCCCACTGCACGCCGTCGCCGTGCAGCCGCGCGGTGCCGTCCGGGTGCTCGTCGTTGCAGGGCCACTGGATCCCGCCGGGGGCGGCGCGCAGGCGCTCGTGGGACAGGCCCGTGTAGTCGCAGGGGCGGCCGGCACTGCACCGCTTCCACGCCTCGAAGGCCGCGGCCGGGTCGTGCCAGGTGACCAGCGGGCCGCCGTCCTTGTCGCGGAAGTCCATCCGGCGCGCGTAGTCCAGGAAGATGTCCAGGTCGGCGCGCGCCTCACCGGGCGGTTCGACCGCCTTGTCGGACAGGTGGACGGTGCGGTCGGCGTTGGTGAAGCAGCCGGTCTTCTCGCCCCAGGTGGCCGCGGGCAGCACCACGTCGGCCAGTTCCGCGGTCTCGGTGCGGAAGATGTCCTGCACCACGGTGAACAGCCCGGGGCGCTGCAGCACCGCGCGGACGCGGGACAGTTCGGGCAGGGAGACGGCGGGGTTGGTGCCGCTGATCCACAGCATCTTCACGCTGCCCTGCTCGGCGTAGCGGAGGATCTGCAGGGCGTGCGTGGACGGCCCGTAGTGGGCGATCGCCTCCGGCTCGACGTTCCAGACCCGTGCCAGGTCGGCGACGTGGGCCTCGTTGTCCCAGTTGCGGAAGCCCGGCAGGTCGCCGTTGGCGCCGCACTCGCGGGTGTTCTCCGCGGTGGGCTGGCCGTTCATCTGCAGGACGCCGCAGCCGGGGCGGCCGAGCATGCCGCGCAGCAGGTGCACGTTGTTCACCTGGACGGCGGAGGCGGTCGCCTGGTGCGACTGGTAGAAGCCCTGGAGCACGGTCGACATCAGGCGGCGGGCGCCGCACAGCAGCTCCGCCGCCTCCTCGATGCGTGCGGCCGGGACGCCGCAGATGCCGGCGGCCCACGCCGGGGTGCAGTCCGCGACCTGCGCGGCCAGCTCGTCGAAACCGACGGTGTGCGCGGCCACGTACCGCTCGTCGACCGCGCCGCGCCGGACGATCTCGTGGAGCAGCGCGTTCATCAGCGCCAGGTTGGTGCCGGGGCGCAGCGCGAGGTGGACCGCGGCGCGGGCGGCCGCGGGGGTGCGGCGGGGGTCGACGACCAGCAGGCGCGGCGGGTCGGCGCCCTCCAGCCGGTCCAGCATCCGCATCCAGAGCACGGGCTGCGTCTCCGCCACGTTGTGCCCGTACAGGGCGATGGTGTCGGCGTGCTCGACGTCCGCGTAGGAGCCGGGCTGCCCGTCGCAGCCGAAGCTCTGCTTGAGGGCCTCGGCCGCCGTCGCCGTGCACAGCCGGGTGTTCCCGTCGACGTGGTTGGTGCCGATACCGGCCCGGGCCAGCACCGCGAGGGTGTAGTACTCCTCCAGGAACAGCTGGCCGGAGGTGTAGAAGGCGAGCGAGCCGGGACCGGATGCGGCCAGCAGGTCCCTGGAGCGGCTCACGATCCGCTCCATGGCGGTGTCCCAGTCGCTCTCGACGAGCCGGCCGTTCTCGCGGACCAGCGGCCGGGTCAGCCGGTCGGAGGCGTTGTTCGCCTGCCAGCCGAAGAGGTCCTTGGGGCCGAGCCGCCCGCGGTTCACCCGGTCGGAGGCCCGGCCGCGCACCCCCACGATCCGGCCGCCGGCCACGGCGATGTCCATGGCGTCGCCGTTGGAGTGCAGGAGCGAGGCCGAACGCACCCACTTGTCCACGTCCGCGGGCGCGAGGCCGTCGGCGAGCTGGACGTCCACCCGTTCGGGCCACTCGCCGCCCTGCGGGACGGGTGTCCTGGTCCCCCACGGGTCCGCGATACGGTCTGCCGTCGGTCGCACCGGTCGGTCACTTCCTCTCCTGCGCGCTGTCCCCTGCGGATACCCGGCCGGCCGGAAAACCTTCCTGCTCTCGCCCGTACGCCGCAGTCCGCGCGCCCGGCGCGTGACGGGAGGTCCGGACCGGCGGGAGCCCCGTCCGGACCCCGCCGGCGCCCGTCCCGCCGCCCGCCGGGGCCGCGCGGGGTGCCACCGTCATCAGGCGAGCGGGCCGGCCCCCCTTCGTTCCGCCGCGTCCCTCACCAGGACGGCGAGGGTGCTGCGGGCCGCGCGGCGCAGCGCGGGGCGCCGCGCGAAGGTCGCGGTGAAGGCGAGGACGGAGACCGTGCCGCCGTAGAGCACGGCGGCGACTGCGGAGAGGAGCCCGATCACCATCGGGCACGCACCCTTCTTCCCCCACTCGGCCCGCCCGGGAGGAGAGCCGGGGCGGGCGCCGATGCGTGTCGCCCGCAACAGTACGCGCCCCACCGGCTCCCGCGCAGCCGCCCGGGACGGACCGGCCGCGGTTACCCCCGGCCCTCCACCACGTCCGCGACGACGCAGCTGACGTTGTCGGGGCCGCCGCGGCCGTTGGCGAGGGCGACCAGCTCCCTGACGGCCGGCTCGGGCTCCGGGACCGAGGCGAGCACCCGGTGGATCTCCTGTGCGGGGACGGCGGCCGGCAGGCCGTCGGAGCACAGGAGGTAGCGGTCGCCGCGCCGGGCGTCCTGGAGTTTCAGGTCGGCGGTGGCGTCGGCGCCGCCGCCGAGCGCGCGGACCAGCAGCGAACGCTGGGGGTGGGAGGCGGCCTCGTCGGGGCTCAGCCGGCCGTCGTCGACCATCGCGCGGACCACGGTGTGGTCGTGCGTGATGCGGAACAGCTCGCCGTCGCGCAGCAGGTAGACGCGGGAGTCGCCGATGTGGACGAGGGCGAGCTGCGACCCGGTCCACAGCATCACGGAGAGCGTGGTGCCGGATTCGGCGGCGTCGGCGGCCTCGGCGGCGCCGTCCACGGCGCGTACGGCCTGCTCGACGGCGTCCTCCAGGGCTCCCAGCAGCTCACCGGCCGGGAGGGCGGCGGCGTCCAGCTGCTCGAAGACGCCGACGGCGGCGGCGCTGGCCCCGGCGCCCGCCCCTCCGTAGCCGTCGGCGACGGCCAGCAGCCGCCTCCCGGCGTAGGCGGTGTCCTGGTTGCGCTCGCGCACCAGGCCGCGGTCGGAGAGGGCGGCGTAGCGGATGGCGAGCGGTGCGGTGGTCGTGGACATGGACGGGTCCTTCCCCGAGAGGTGGCCGACGAGGAAGGCGGCGAGGTCCCGCCGCGCGGCGGTGTCGGCTTCGACCCCGGCCCAGAAGGCGCGTACCTCCTGCGCGGCCTGCCCCGTCTCCAGGGTGCACACGTGCCGGATACGGGCCAGGGGCATGCCGAGCCGCCGCAGCCACGCGACGAGCCGGGCCTGCTCCAGCTGCCCGGGCGCGTAGTAGCGGTAGCCGGTGGCCGGGTCGACGCGTGCGGGGGCCAGCAGGCCCAGCTCGTCGTAGAGGCGCAGCGCCTTCTGCGACAGCCGGGAGGCCCGCGCGAACGCGCCGATGGTCAGCAGCTCCATGCCCGCCCTCCTCGTACCGGGCGCTGTCGCCCGGCACCGCCGATGCTGGGTCCTCCCCCAGGGTGAAGGTCAACAGGGGCGGCGGGGAGGGTCAGCCGGCCGGGGACCGGTCGGTGCGGAAGCGGTTGATGGCGTCCAGGTGCCGGGCGCGCATCTCCTCGTCGCGCACCCCGAGGCCCTCGCGCGGGGCCAGGCACAGCACGCCGACCTTGCCGTGGTGGAGGTTGCGGTGCACGTCGTACGCGGCCTGGCCGGCCTGCGCGAGCGGGTGGACACGGGAGAGGGTGGGGTGGATCCTCCCCTTGGCGATCAGCCGGTTGGCCTCCCACGACTCGCGGTAGTTGGCGAAGTGGGTGCCGACGATGCGCTTGAGGGACATCCACAGGTACCGGTTGTCGTACTCGTGGGTGTAGCCGGAGGTGGAGGCGCAGGTGACGACGGTGCCGCCCTTGCGGGTGACGTAGACGCTGGCGCCGAAGGTCTCGCGGCCGGGGTGCTCGAAGACGATGTCGACGTCCTCGCCGCCGGTCAGTTCGCGGATGCGGGCGCCGAAGCGCTTCCACTCCTTCGGGTCCTGGGTGTGCTCGTCGCGCCAGAAGCGGTAGCCCTCGGCGCTGCGGTCGATGACGGCCTCCGCGCCCATCGCCCGGCAGATCGCCGCCTTGTGCTCGCTGGAGACGACGCAGATCGGGGTCGCGCCCCCCGAGAGGACGAGCTGGGTGGCGTAGGAGCCGAGTCCGCCGCTGGCGCCCCAGATGAGGACGTTGTCGCCCTGCTTCATCGCGGCGCCGTTGCGGGAGACGAGCTGCCGGTAGGCGGTGGAGTTGACCAGGCCGGGGGCGGCGGCCTCCTCCCACGTCAGGTGACCGGGTTTGGGCATCAGCTGGTTGGACTTGACCAGGGCGATCTCGGCCAGGCCGCCGAAGTTGGTCTCGTAGCCCCAGATGCGCTGCTCCGGGTCGAGCATGGTGTCGCCGTGGCCGTCCGCGGACTCCAGCTCCACGCTCAGGCAGTGCGCGACGACGTCGTCGCCGGGCTGCCACCGCGTCACGCCGGGCCCGGTGCGCAGCACGACGCCCGCGAGGTCGGAGCCGATGACGTGGTAGGGCAGGTCGTGCCGCCGGGCCAGCTCGCCGCGGCGCCCGTAGCGCTCCAGGAACGCGAAGGTGGGGACGGGCTCGAAGATGGCCGACCAGACGGTGTTGTAGTTGATCGAGCTGGCCATGACCGCGACCAGCGCCTCGCCGGGGCCGACCTCGGGCACCGGCACCTCGTCCAGGTGGATCGACTTGCGCGGGTCCTTGTCGGCGGTGGCCATGCCCTCGAACATGCCGGCCTCGCTCTTGTGCAGCGTCGCTGCCCGGTAGCTGCCGGGCAGCCGCAGGGCGGCGATGTCCCGGGCCCCGGTGCGGCCGGAGACGACGGCGTCGACGATGTCCTTCACTGCCTGCCTCTTCTTGCGGTTGTCCTGGCTGGTCGGCCGGCGGCGCGCCGTCCGGGCGCCGCCGGTCTGCGGTGCGTCACGCGGCGCCCTGCGCGCGCAGGTACTCCGCGAGCGCGGGCACGGTGTCGAGGGCGGTGAGGTCGTCGTCGGTGCCGACGGCGACGCCGTAGCGCAGCTCGACGGCCTGGATCAGCCGGACGAAGCCCAGCGAGGTCAGGCCCAGCAGACCCAGCGACTCGGGCTCCTCCAGCGCCTCGGCGGGGCTGATCAGCCCGTCACTGGCCTCGGCGACGAGGCCGGCCAGCTCGTGGTGGAGTCCGGAGTCCGGGGTGGCGGGGGCGGTCATGCGCTCTCCTCCTGCAGCAGCTCGTCGACGGTGGCGACGACCCCCTCGACGGTGGGGGTGTCGAAGAAGGCGTCGAAGGGGACGTCGACGCCGAGCCGGTCGCGGATGCGGGCGGTGATCTGCATGATCGTCAGCGAGTGCCCGCCCAGGTCGAAGAGGGTGGTGTCCGGCGCGATCCGGTCCACGCGCAGCACCTCCCGCCAGATGCCGGCCACGACCTCGGTCAGGTCCGCGTCGCCCTCGGGGGCCGGGCCGGCGGGCGCGCCGGCCGGCGCCTCGGGCGCGGGGAGTGCGGCCCGGTCGAGCTTGCCGTTGAAGGTGAGCGGCAGCGCGTCCAGCGGCACGAGGTCGCGCGGGACCATGTAGCGCGGCAGCCGCTCGGCGGCCCGGGCGCGTACGGCGGCGGGGTCGGCGCCGCCGGTGAGGTAGGCGACCAGCTCGCCGCCGTGGACGGCGACCGCGGCCTGCGCGACGCCGGGCGCCTCCTGCAGGACCCGCTCGATCTCGCCGAGTTCGATGCGGTGGCCGCGCAGCTTGATCTGGTCGTCGCGGCGTCCGAGGAACTCCGGCCGCCCGTCCGGCCCGAGGACGACGCGGTCGCCCGTGCGGTACCAGCGGCGGCCGTCCGGGCCCGTGACGAAGCGCTCGGCGGTGAGGTCGGGCCGCCCCCGGTAGCCGCGGGCGAGCCCCGCACCGCCGATGCACAGCTCGCCGGGGACGCCGGGCGGCACGGGGCGGAGCCGGTCGTCCAGCACGCGCAGCGCGGTGTTGGCGAGCGGGCCGCCGAGGGTGATCCGGTCGGGGTCGGCGGGGATGTCGTCGGCGGTGGACCAGATGGTGGTCTCGGTCGGGCCGTAGACGTTGACGAGGCGCCCGACGAGCGGGCGCAGCCGCCTGGCGAGCGGCAGCGGCAGTGCCTCGCCGCCGCACAGCGCGGTGACGGGCGCGCCGGTCCAGCCGGCGTCCAGCAGCAGTTGCCAGCCGGACGGGGTGGCCTGCACATGGGTGATCCCGGCGTCGCCGATCAGCCGGGCGAGCGCCGCGCCCTCGCGGACGGCCGCGTCGCCGGCGACGACGACCCGGCCGCCGGAGGTGAGCGGGGCGAACAGCTCCAGGCCGCTGATGTCGAAGGACAGGCTGGTGAGCTGCAGCCAGCGGTCGGCCGGTCCGGCGCCGGTCAGCTCGCCGACGGCGGCCACGAGGTTCGCGAGGGCCGCGTGGCCGACCTCGACGCCCTTGGGGCGGCCGGTGGAGCCGGAGGTGTAGATGACGTAGGCGAGGCCGTCCGGGTCGGTGGCGGCGGGCGCGGTCTCCGGCTCGTCCGCGAAGGCGGCGAGACCGTCCAGCGGCAGCGGTTCGGCCGGGCTCGCGGCGACGCCGGGCAGGGCGTCGGCGTGGCCGAGGACCAGCTTCGTACCGGCGTCGGCGGCCAGGAAGTCCAGCCGGGCCGGGGGCAGGGCGGGGTCCAGCGGGAGGTAGGCGGCGCCGGCGGCGAGGATGCCGAGCAGCCCGGCGACGAGTTCGGTGCCGCGGTGGGCGCACAGGCCGACGACGTCGCCGGCGCCGATGCCGCGGCGGCGCAGCCCGTGGCCCACCCGGTGCGCGGCGGCGACGAGTTCGCGGTAGCTCAGGGTGCTGCCGCCGCTCTCCACGGCGACGGCGTCGGGCGTGGCCCCGGCGGCGTCCCGGACGCGGTCCAGGACGGTGGCGGCCGGGCGCGGCCGGGCGGGGCCGTCGAGCCGGGCCAGCAGGGCGCGTTCGGCCGGCAGGAGCAGGTCGAGGTCGCCGACGGGGCGGTCGGGGTCGGCGAGGCCCGCGGCGAGCAGCGCGCGGAAGTGGGCGATCGCGCGCTCGCCGTCGGCGGCGGGCAGCAGCCGGGTGGGGATGTGGATGCGCCCGGTGAGGCCTTCCGGGGTGTCGATGAAGTGCAGGTGCATCGCGGCGCGGACGGTCGCGGTGGCGAAGAGCCGGTCCACCGGGGAGGACGCCTGCCCGTCCGACTCCGCGCCGAGCCGGATGTAGCTGGTGGACACCGGCGCCATCGCCAGCCGTGGCGGAAGGTGCGTCACCGCGCGGCCGAAGGGCACCTCCCGGTGGCCGTAGACGGCGCGCGCCTCGGCACGCACCGCGCGGGCCAGCTCGGCGAAGGAGGCCTCCGGTGCGGCGGCGAGGGTGACGGGCAGCTCGCTGACCCACATGCCCAGCTCGCCCGCGGTCTCCGGGGTGCGGGTGGACACGTCCACGGCGACCGACACCAGCGGGTTGCCGTAGCGGGCGAGCAGCGCGTGGATCCCGGCGAGCAGCACCTCGAAGCGGGTGACGCCGAGCGCCTCCTTGCCCGCGGCGAGGGCGGCGTCCAGCTCCGGGGTCCAGCCGAGGTCGAGGTGGGTGGCGGGCTCGGCCGCGGCGGGCGTGGCGGCGAGCCCCGGCAGGACGGCGTCGGAGGGCGGCACGGGCCGCCGCGACCAGAAGTCGCGGGCGGCGGGCAGGGCGGCGGCGACCCGCCGGGTCTGCGCCCTGGCGAGGGTGTCGAAGGTGCCGAGGTCCCCGCTGCCCAGGTCGCGGCCGCGCACGGCGGCGCCGAGGGCGGCGACGAGGATGTCGCGGCCGAGCCCGTCCAGGACGAGGTGGTGGGCGACGGCCATCACGACGGTGCGCCCGTCGTCGACGTTCAGCACGGTGCAGCGGGCGAAGGGCCCGGCGGGCGCCCCGGTGTCCGTGAAGTCGAAGCCGGTGGCGAGTTCGGCGGCCAGCTCGGCGGTGAGCCGGCCGGCGGTGACGGCGCGGTGCGCGACCGGGGCCGGGGCTCCGGGCACCAGCAGCGGTTCGCCGTCCGTCTCGGTGACGGTCGCGGCGAGCAGCGGGTGCCGCCGGGCCAGCGCGGCCCAGGCCGCGTCCAGGGCGGCGGCCCCGGTGCCGTCCGGTGCGGTCACGATCGCCGGGACCAGATACGCCGCCGACGCCCCGATGGCCCGCTCGGCGAACCACAGACCCTGCTGGGCGGGGGTCATGGGGATGCCGGTCGCTGCCTCAGCCATGTGTCGCCGTTTCCTCTCCTGTGCCTGTACCCGTGCCTGTTGCTGCGGGTGCTGCGGCCACGGGCTCGAACAGCTCCCGCAGCCGGTGCTTGACGACCTTGCCGCCCGCGTTGCGCGGCAGCTCGCCGATGTGCGCGATCCGGCTGGGCTGCTCGTGGGCGGCCAGCCGGGTGGCGAGGAAGCGGCGCACCTCGGCGAGCCGCAGCTCGCGGGTGGCGACGAGCACGGCGGCCGGGGCCCGGCCGAGGACGGGGTCGGGCAGGCCGAGGACGGCCGCCTCGACGATGTCCGGGTGCTCGTGCAGTGCCGCCTCGACGGCGATGGTCGACACCTTGTCCGCGCCGCTCTTGATGACGTCGCTCTCCCGGTCGACGAGGAAGAGGTAGCCGTCCGCGTCCAGGTAGCCGATGTCGCCCATCCGCGTCCAGCCGCCCCGGAAGACCTGCGCGGTGGCGCCGGGGTCGTCGAGGTACGAGCGGGGCGCGCCGCCGGCGCTGCGCATCCACACCTCGCCGGTGACGCCGGCGGGGCAGGGCCGCCCCTCCTCGTCGCACACCCGCAGTGCGCCGCCCGCCGCGGCCAGGCCGATGGCCGCGGGCCGCTGCGGGCTGAAGATCATGCTGGTCTGGGTGGGCGCGGCCTCGGTGGAGGTGTAGTAGTTGACGATCGTCGCGCCGGGCAGCGCGGCCGCGAGACCGGTGGCCACGCTCGGCGGCAGCGCCGCGGCGGTGGAGCCGAACAGCGCGACGCCGGAGGTGTCGTGCCGTTCCAGCGCACCGGAGGCCAGCAGCTCGATCGCCATCGCCGGGACGACGAAGACGCTGCCCACCCGGTGCTGCTCGATCAGCCGGGCGAAGGGGTCGGGCGCGAAGCGCGCGGTGACCAGCATCCCGGGATGCGCGGTGAGCGCGTTGAACAGCATGGTCTGGGCGGCGTTGGTGCCGATCGGGAAGGCGTGCAGGAAGAGCCGGGAGTGCGCGAGGGTCCGCAGCGGCGGGTCGAGCCGCATGCCGTACGTGAGGTTGGCGTGCGCGGCGAGCACGCCCTTGGGCCGCCCGGTGGTCCCGGAGGTGTAGAGGATCTGCGCGGGGTCGCCGGGGCGCGGCCCCTCGACCGGCCCGGCGTCGGGCAGCGCGTCGACGTCCTGCGGGCCCCAGCGGAGCGTCACGGGGATGTCGAAGCGTTCGGCGCCGGGCCCGTGCAGCAGGGCGGTCGCCCCGCTGTGCTCCAGCATGTAGGCGGCCTCCGCCGGCGCGGTGCGGGTGGAGATCGGCACCGCGACGGCTCCGGCGGCGAGCACGCCGGTGTAGGAGCAGGCGTAGGCGATCCAGTCCCGCGCCCCGTAGAGCAGCCCGACCCGGTCGCCCGGCCGCACTCCCGCCGCCCGCAGCCCGGCGGCGATCGCCTGCGTACGGGCCTGCCAGGTGCGCAGGGAGAGGGTGCCGTCGGCCTGGCGCACGGCGACGTGGTCGGGCTGGGCGGCCGCGCGGGCGGCGAGCAGCCGCGGCACGGTGAGGGCCGCGCGGGGGCCGGCCGCCGTCGGTCGTGGCGTGCTCATCGCGCCCCCTGCTCGGTCGGTGCCGCGGTGTCCGCGAGCTGGGCGACCGCCTCGTCGTCCGTCAGGCGCTCGATCTCGGCGACGAGTTCGGCCTCCACCGCCCGCGCGAAGGCCTCGACGGTGGGCTGCTCGAACAGCAGGCGGACGGGCAGGTCGAGGCCCACCGACGCGCGCAGGCGGCCGGTGGCCCGCACCGCCAGCAGTGAGTGCCCGCCGAGGGCGAAGAAGTCGTCGAAGACGCCCACCCGTCCGATCCCCAGCAGCTCCGCGAAGATCTCCGCGACCAGGCGCTCGGCGTCGGTACGGGGCGGCTGGAAGGCGCCGCGGGCGGCGCCCGCGGCCGGGGCGGGCAGCGCCGCGAGGTCGACCTTGCCGTTGGCGGTGAGCGGCAGCGCGTCCAGCACCGTGACGGCGCCGGGCACCAGCAGCGCGGGCAGCCGTTCGGCGGCGTGGGCGCGTACCTCCTCGGCCGTGGCGCTGCCGGTGACGTGGGCGACGAGCAGCTGGTCCACGGCGGTGACGACGGCCTGGCCCACCGCCGGGTGGGCGGTCAGCACGGCCTCGACCTCGCCGGGTTCGATGCGCACGCCGCGCACCTTGAGCTGGCGGTCGAGGCGGCCGAGGAATTCGAGCACGGGCTCGTCGGTGCGCCAGCGGACGCGGTCGCCGGTGCGGTACATCAGCCCGCCGCCGCGCGGGTCGGGGACGAAGCGCTCGGCGGTGAGGTCGGGTCGGCCGAGGTAGCCGTCGGCGAGCCCGCCGGCCAGGTGCAGTTCGCCCGCGGCGCCGCGCGGCACGAGGCGCCCGGCGGCGTCCAGCACGTACGCGCGCACCCCGCCGACGGGGCAGCCGACGGGCGGGCGCCGAACGGCGTCCGCGGCCGTCAGGTCGGTCGCGGTGGCGATGATCGCGGCCTCGGTCGGGCCGTAGGTGTTGACGAGCCGGACCCGGTCGCCGTGCCGCTCACGCCAGCGGGCGACCGCGGAGGCGTCGGCCTGCTCGCCGCCGAGGATCACCAGCCGCAGCGCCCGCGGCCAGGCCGGGTCGAGGTCCAGCAGTGCCTGCCAGTAGGCGGTGGGCAGGTCCAGCACGGTGACGTCCGGGTCGGCGGCGAGCACGTCGGGCAGCGTCCGCGTCCCGCCGGGCAGCAGCACCAGCGTGGCGCCGGCCGACAGCGCCGGCCAGATCTCCTCGGCGTGGGTGTCGAAGCCGAGGTCGGCGAACTGCACGACACGGTCGGCGGGGCCCAGCCCGTACGCCCGGGCCATCCAGGCGGCGCGCTCGCGCAGGGCCGCACGGCCGACCAGGACGGGCTTGGGCGTACCGGTGGAGCCGGAGGTGAACAGGACGTAGGCCGGGTCCGCCGCCCGCACCGGGCTGCGCACACCCGGCCGGACACCGGTGGCGGTCACGACGGCGGCCACGCCGGCCTGCTCGGTCATCGCGTCCCTGCGGCGCCCCGGCAGCGCGGGGTCGAGGGGGACGTAGCCGGCCCCGGCCCGCCAGACGCCGAGCAGCGCGGCGATCTGCCCGGGCCCGCGCGGCAGGCTCACCCCGACCAGGTGGCCGGGCTCGACGCCTGCCGCGCGCAGGTCGGCGGCGAGTGCCCCGGCACGCTCCCACAGCTCCCGGTAGCCGACCTCGTCGGCGCCGCTGCGGACGGCGACCGCGCCGGGCGCGGCGGCGACGGCCGCCTCCACGGCCGCGAGCAGCGGCGGGCCGCCGGGCACGGCCGGCCCGGTGCCGAGCCGGAGCAGTTCGGCCTCGGCGTCGGCGCCCACGAGCGGCAGGTCGCGTACGGGCGTGTCCAGGCCGCCCAGGACGGCGCGCAGGACGGCGGCGAAGCGGTCGGCGAAGCGCTCGGCGGTCTCCGGCGTGAAGACGTCGGCCCCCGCCGTGAGCAGGACGTCCATCCGGTCCTGCCCGGCCCGGGCGTTGATCGCGGTCGGGGTGATGAAGACGTCCGCCGCGATGTCGGTGAGGGTGTGCCGCGGCCCGTCGCCGTACCCCTCGGCCGTGACGCCGGGGAAGCCCTCGGCGCCGTCGAAGCCGGTGGCCGACACGTCCATGGTGGAGTGCAGGGTGAAGACGGCCTGGAAGAAGGGGTTGCGGCCCGGCTCGCGGGGCAGGCCCAGGCCGGCGACCAGCTCCTCGAAGGGGATCTCCTGGTGGGTGAAGGCGCCCATGCACGCGGTCCGGGTGCGCCGGACCAGGTCGCGTACGGTCACGTCACCGGACAGGTCGGCGCGCAGCACCAGCATCCGCACGAAGTAGCCGAAGACCGACTCGGCCGCCACGTCGTCCCGTCCGGCGACCGGGGTCGCGACGCACAGGTCGTCCTGGCCGCTGAGCTGGCCGAGCATCAGCTGGTAGGCCGTCATGAGCACCATGAAGGGCGTGCAGCGCAGCTCGCGCGCGACGCGCTGCACCTCTTCCCAGGTGCCGTCGTCGAAGGAGCGCAGCACCGCGACGCCGGCCGAGGTGCGGCGGGCCGGGCGGGGGCGGTCCAGCGGGAGCTCCAGCCCGGGCGGCTGCTCCAGGGTTCTCCGCCAGAACGCGAGCGACGCGTCACCGGGGGGCTGCTGGGCGCGGGCGTGGTCGAGGTAGCGCAGGCCCGGCGGGGCGGGGGCGGTGCCGCGGTAGGTGTCGGCCGTCTGCCGGTAGAGCAGGTTGAGCGACCAGCCGTCGCCGACGATGTGGTGGGTGACGACGCACAGCACGTGGTCGTCGGGCGCCGCGCGCAGCAGCCCGACGCGCACGAGATGCCCCTCGGCCAGGTCGAAGGGACGCCGTATCAGCTCCTCCACGGCCTGCCGCAGCTCCTCCTCCCCCGCGGCGTCGGCGCGGTGCACCGGGGTGGTGCGCGGTGCCAGGACCTCCTGCACGGGCTCGCCGTCGCAGTCGGTGAAGCGGGTGCGCAGGCTCTCGTGCCCGGCGATCACGGTGTCGAGCGCGCGGACCAGCCGGGCGGTGTCGAGGTCGCCGCGCAGCCGTACGGCGGCGGAGATGTTGTACGCGGCGTCGTCCGGGTCGAGCTTGTTCAGGAACCACAGGCGGCGCTGCGCCGCGGTCAGCGGACCGCGGTCGGCGGCGGGCGGCTCGCGGTCAGGCGCGGACATACGCGCCCCCCACGGCCGTGCCGCGGCTGCCGCCGCCGAGCAGGCGGTCGAGCAGGGACGCCAGGCCGGGGTCGGCCCAGTCCCCGGCCACGGCAGCGGCCCCCGCCTCGTCGAACCGCCGCAGGTAGCCGGGGTCGCGCACGGTGGGCACGGCCACGACGCGGCTGCCCGCGGCGCGGGCCGCGGCGGCCCCGGTGACGGAGTCCTCGAAGACGAGTTGCCGCTCCGCCGGTACGCCCAGCAGCCGCGCGGTGGCCAGGTAGACGTCCGGCGCGGGCTTGAGCCGCGGCACGTCCTGTGCGGCGACCACGCGGGCCTCGCCGAACAGTTCCAGCAGGCCCGCCCGGCGCAGGACGGCCAGCGCGGTGTCCCGTCCGGTCGCGGTGCCCACGGCGAGCGGCAGGCCCCGGGCCCGCAGCCGCTCCAGGACGGTGCGGACACCGGCGCGCGGCACGATCTCCGGGACGCCGCCCATGAGTTCCTCGAAGGCCGGGTGCTTGGCCGCGAGGATCTCCTCGGCGGGGGCGCCGGACGGGGAGAGGGCCGCGATCTCGGCCGCGACCAGCGGGTCGGGGCCGCCGACGAGGTGCGGCAGGCGCTGCAGGGCCTCCTCCCGGGTGAGGGTCACCCCCGCCTGCCGGGCGGCGGCGAGCCACGCGGCGTGGTGGAAGTGCTCCAGGTCCACGAGCGTGCCGTCGAGGTCGAAGGCGACGGCGGCCACGGGTGCCGGTGCCGGGGCGGTCATCGGGCGTCCTCCCGCGGGGCGAGGGCGAGGACGGCCACCTCGTCGTCCTCGTGGCGGATCTCGGCCGCGTAGCGGGGTCCGAGCATCGACACGAGGTAGCCGAGGTCGTCGATCATGCCGATGCCGTCCGCGGGGTCCCGGTGGATCCGCCGGGACTGGACGAGCAGCGCGCTGCGCGCGATCCGCAGGCTGTCCATGACCAGCGCCGACAGGTCGATGGGCGTGAGCATCCGCCACAGGTCGAGGTGCACGGCGGCGTCGAAGGCGCCGTCCGGGTAGTGGGTGCGCACCCCGAACAGGTGCGGGTTGCCGGGTCCGAAGGGCGCGCCGTGGTCGACGGTGGTGGCGCGGCCCGCGGAGGCCGCGGAGGCCAGGCCGAAGCCGATCCACAGGCTGCTCGCCGAGTCCGGCAGGCCGAGCACCTTGGCCACCCGGTCGGCGGGGACCCGCCCGGGGTGGTCGCGGAGGAACTCCCGGCAGTCCTCGTAGTAGGGCAGCGTGCGGGCGACCCGGCGGTGGTTGTCCGAGGGGTGGGTGAAGAACTCGATGTCGTAGTGCCGGTACTTGTCGACGAGGAAGGGCAGGACGGGCTTGGTCCGCTCCCATTCCGTCGTCCAGTCCCTGAAGTGCGGGGCGTGGTGGCAGACGGCCGCGGGGTCGTAGCGGAAGCGGCTGCTGTCGCGGCCGAAGTGCCGGTAGATGCGGTAGGTGAAGTCGGTGTCCTCGTAGCCCCACTGGACGAACGACTCGTCGAACCCGCCCACGGCCTCGTAGAGGTCGCGCGGCAGCGAGAGGTTGTGGGTGAAGCCGAACATCCACCCCGTGCGCCGGTAGACGTCGAAGGCGTCCGGGTCGGTCTGCGGCAGGTCGCGGTGGTCGCCCTCCATCGGCAGCAGCGTGCCGTCGGCGGGCGGGGTACCGGCCGCGAGCGCCGCGAAGGTGCCCCAGCTGGGTTCGGTACGGCGGCCGTAGACCACCTCGGGCCCGGTGTCGCCGGGCCGGCGCAGGTGGCGCTCGACGAGGTCGGGGGAGGCTATCGAATCGGCGTCCATGAGTAGCAGCCGGTCGCCGCGGGCCGCCGCGGCGCCGGTGTTGCGCGCCGCCGACCGGCCGCGGTTGGTCTCGTGCCGGACGTAGCGCACGTCGAGGGCGTCCTCGTGGCGGCGGACCACCGCGCGGACGTCCTGGACGGAGGCGTCGTCGGCCACGACGACCTCGAAGAGGTCCCGGCCGGCCGACTGGCGGGTCAGCGCCCGCAGGGTCAGCTCCAGGCAGTCGACCTGGTTGTAGGTCGGGATGATGATGGACAGCACGCTCATGCCCCCAGGCGAGCTTCGGTGGTGGGTGTCGGGCCCGCGGCCGCGGGCGGGTCGCCCGGACGGCCGCTGCCCTGGAGGACGACCGGCATCCGCTCCCACGCGGCGCGGGATTCCGGCCGGTCGGGGGCGTCGCGGCACAGCACGTAGTGGTGCGGCGCCATGGTCAGGGCTCCGTCGAGCCGGTCGAGCACGGCGGCGTGCAGCCGCTCGGGTGTCGTGGGCTGCTCGGTCACGACGTAGCCGACCAGCCGCACGCCGCTGCTCCCCTCGCCGGCCGGCTCGGTGAAGACCCGGGCGGCGGACGTTCCCGGCAGTGCGGCGAGCAGGGCGCCCACCGCGTGCGGGGAGATCCGGCAGTGGTCGGCGACGGCCGCGTCCACGGGCTGCCGGAGCGGGGTGACGCCCGTCAGCCCGGCGACCCGGGCGAGGTCCAGGTCACCGGCCTCGAACAGCTCGGTGAGGACGGTCTCCAGTCCGGCCAGCAGCGCGCGCGAGGTCGCCGCGTCCAGGTACCGGCTGTCGGTGAACAGCTCGACGACCGCCCGCGAGCGCAGCGCCTTGACGTGGAAGTAGAGCTTCAGCTGCTCCTCGTCGCGGCCTTCGAGGTCGGTGACCACCGTGTCGGCGGCCAGCGACCGCAGCTCGGCGGCGGTGCGCTCCGGCAGCGGTGCGGCGGGGCCCGCCTCGGGGGCGATGTTCACCGTGCTCAGCGTCCCGAGGGCGACCCCGCGCCGCACCTTCTCCGCGGCGAGCAGCCGGGCGACCTCGCGCGGGTCGCCGTTGCCGCGCAGGTACGCGAGCGAGGAGGCCCGGTGCGCGGAGCGGACGGTGCCGGCCAGCGACCCGGCGTCCACCGGGACGAGCACCGGGGCGACCTGGTAGTACGTACCCACCGAGGCGGCGTCCGCGGGCGTGAAGCGGTTGCCGGTGGCGAGCGCGAGCGGCACCGCGCCGGTCCCGCTGCGCAGGGCCAGGAGCGCCGACAGCGCGCCCAGCAGCGCCGCCGAGGGGCTCACCCGCAGCCGGCCGGCGACGGCCTGCGCGGCGGCGGCCAGCGCGACCGACTGGAGGCCGACGCCGGGGAAGAGCGGGGCCTCCCCCGGCTCGGGCAGGTTGGGGAAGACGGTCTGCGGCGCCGTCCGGAGGGCCCGCCGCCAGTAGGCGAGGGAGGCCTCGCCCGTCCGGCGCCCCGGTTCCGACGCCTCGTAGGCCGCGCGGGCCCGCGACTGGACGCCGGCCAGCGGCGCCTGTTCCGCACCGCCGCCGCGCAGCAGCGCGAGGAAGTCCGCGCGCAGCCCGGTCAGGCCCCACGCGTCGGCCGCGAGGTGGGACAGGACGAGCACGACCTGCCGCGGCCTGCCGTCCGCGGTGACGACGCTCGCCCGCAGCGGCCACTCCCGCGCGTGCCGGAAGGGCTCGTGCCACAGCCGGTCCTCGTCCTGCTCCGCGGTCCGCCGCACCCGGCCGGGCGTGGTGTCGGCGATCTCGACGGTCAGCTCGCCCTGGCCGTCGCACTCCTGCCGCGGCTCGCCGTCCGGGCCCAGCGGGAAGCGGGTGCGCAGCACCTCGTGGCGGCGGACGAGCGCGTGCAGGGCGCCGAGCACCCGCTCGCGGGTGGCGTCGGGCGGCAGGTGCACGCGCAGCCGCAGGCTGATGAAGTGGTTGTGCGGGGCCAGGGCGGTCAGGATGTCCCAGACGAAGCGCTGGCCCCACGTCAGCTCGGCGGCGCCGCCGTCCAGCCCGGTGAACTCCAGCGTCACGCGCTCGCGGACGTCCGGTGCGGTCCCGGGCGCCGCCGCGCCGCCGGTCACGACGCCTCCGGGGCCGGCGTCGCGCCCTCGCGCCGGAAGAGCATGAACCAGTCGCCGACGCCGACGAGTTCGCGGACGTCCGGGTCGGCGATCGTCCGCTCGCGGGCGGCGAGCACGTAGCCGTGGCGTTCGAGCACGGGGGTGAAGTCGGTGCGCAGGTAGTCGTTCTCCAGGCTGAGCAGCTTGTCCCCCTCGTTGGGCACGATCATCAGGGCGGGCACCTCCAGCCGGGCGACCAGCCCGACCCACGCCTCGATCGCGGACAGGGGCATCTCGGAGAAGCTGTGGATGTTGACCGCGAGATCCGGCCGCTCGTCCGCGAGCCGGTCCGCCATCTCGTCGAGCGGGATCACGGTCGCCTTGGTCACCTTGCGGTGGCGCAGGTAGTGCTCGCTGAGGAAGGTCGACTCGGGGATCGCGTCGACGCACAGGTAGCGCGCGAGGCCGGGGACGCACTCGGCCATGCGGTGGGCGAGGCGGCCGTAGCCCGCGCCGATGTCGAGGACGGTGAAGTCCTTGCGGGACAGCAGGTCCCAGTGCCGGTCCAGGAAGTACATCTCGTTGACGGAGTCCAGCAGGTCGCGGCTCACGGTCGGCAGGCCCTGGAAGTCGAAGGCCCAGCAGCCGAAGGCGCCGTCCTCGCGGGTGCGCTCCAGCAGCTTGTGGGTGTCCTGCCGGCTGATGTACTGGGCGAGCAGGAAGAACTTCAGCCGGGCGTTGTCGCCGACCTGGCGCAGCTGCCACACGTAGGCGTTGTCGCCGCGGAAGAACGTCAGGTTCAGGTCGCGCAGCCGGCGGCTGCGGCGCCAGAAGCTGCCGGGCCGGTACGGCGAGTCCAGCCGGCGGTAGCGCGCCCGCAGCTCCTCCAGCTGCGGGTTGCGGTCGTCCAGGACGGCTGCCAGCTCGGCCGGCGGCGGTGTGGAGCCGTCGTGCCGGCCGTGGCCCGCGTGGATGCGGAAGCTGGTCAGTTCGGTCGAGGTACGCGTCAGCGTCAGCCCGAACAGGCCGACGAGGTAGCGGACGGTCAGGAAGACCCGCGAGGTGAAACGGCTCATCGCGCTCACCCCCCGCCCGCGCCGCCGGCGGCCGGGACGCGGCAGGCCGCGCCACCGCCCAGCACGCGGACGGCCATGTGGCCGAGCGAGACGTGCAGGTCCTCGGTGAGGCCGTAGTCCGCCTGGCCGAGGACGACGTGGCGGTGCGCCAGCGCGGCGACGTCGCCGGGGGCGCCGAGCGCGGCCAGCACCGTCATCCCGAGCTCGCGGCCCGTGACCGCGGCCCGCACCAGGTTGGGCGAGCGGCCGCTGACGCTCAGCAGCAGCAGGACGTCTCCGGGCCGGGCCCAGGAGGGGAGCTGCCGGGAGAAGATCTCGTCGTAGGAGTAGTCGTTGGCGATCGCCGTGACCCGGGCGATGTTCTCGGTCAGGGCCACGGCCTGCCGCTCCGGGCCGAACCCCTGCCCGGCCGCGGCCAGGTCGCTGGCGATGTGGAGCGCGGCCGTGCTGCTGCCGCCGTTGCCGGCGACCAGCACCCGGCGTCCGTCGCGCAGCGCCGAGACGAGGCACTCGACGACGTCGGCCATCGCCGCGACCTCGATCTGCGCGAGCGCCAGCGTGAGGTCGTCGACGTAGCCCTTGACCGCTGCCGCGGCCTCCGCGGCGGCGGACGGCGACCGGCCGTCCGCATCGTTGAGCATCGTCATGGGAGCGCTCCCACCGGCATGTGAAACCCCCGTCGTCACATCTCGTTCACCGAAGAATCGGGATCTTGTCAAAGGATGTGGCGGACCGTCAACCACCTTGGCGGGCAAGGTTTTCGGACACCACGTGGGCTTTCCGCGACGCGTAGGACGCTCGTCCGGCGCGAGCGCCGCCGGCAGCCCGGCGGGAACGCCGGGGCCCCTACCGGCGGGACGGCAGCCCCGCGAGGAAGACCGCCACGGCGTCGTCGACCAGGCTCTCTCCCTGCTCCTCGGTGATCCGCCCGGAGGTGCGCAGCGCCGCCGCGCCCTGCACGGTGGCGGAGAGCAGCAGCGTCAGCCGCCCGACGTCGGCTGCGTCGTACGCACCCGCCGCGACACCGGTACCCATGATTCCGGCCAGCGTGGCGAACAGCCGCTCCGCGGCCTCGCGCACCGGCTGCGGCGGGGTGTCGGACTTCGCCGCGAACATCAGGTCCAGCAGCGCCGGCTCCCGTACCGCGAAGGCGATGTAGGCCGAGCAGGCCGCACGCAGGGTGCGCGCGGGGTCCGCCGGCTCCCGCGCGGCGGCCTCCCGCAGCTCGTCGGCGAGCCGCGCGAAACCGCGCTCGGCGAGGGCGTCGAGCAGGGCCCTGCGGTCGGCGAAGTGGCTGCGCGGGGCGCCGTGGCTCACGCCCGCCTCACGGGCGAGCTCACGCAGCGAGAGCGCGTCGAGACCGCGCTCGCGGAGCACGGCCTCCGCCCGGTCGAGCAGCACGGCCCGCAGGTTGCCGTGGTGGAAGGGGCGGTGGGCCATGGACCCATGCTACCGGCGACTAGACATTGACTACTTTCTAGACACTGCCTACTCTGCCGCTGCGGGTCCGCGGCCGCCGGCCGCCACCGGACCCGGACCGTCCGCCGGCGAAGAGGATCCCGCGATGACCGAACCCAACACCGCGCTGTGGCTGCCCCGGCCCGGCAGGCCCTTCGAGACGGGGCCCGCGCCCAGCACGCCGCCCGGGGCGGGGGAGGTCGTCGTCCGGGTGCGGGCGGTCGCGGTGAACCCGGTGGACGGGCTGCCCGGCCTCCTCTACCGGGTGGCCCTCCCCTGGCTGGACTTCCCCGCCGTCATCGGCTCCGACGTCGCGGGCGAGGTCGTCGCGACCGGCCCGGGCGTGACGCGGCTGCGGCCGGGCGACCGGGTCCTCGGGCACGCCGCCGGGGTCGACAGGACGCGCAACCGCGCGGCCGAGGGCGCCTTCCAGCACTACGCGGTGCTGCTGGAGCACATGGTCGCCGGCATCCCCGACACCCTGCCCTTCGCGCAGGCGGCCGTGCTGCCGCTGGGGCTGTCGACCGCCGCCACCGGGCTCTTCCAGACCGACCACCTCGGGCTGGCGCTGCCCGGCCCGGACCCCGCCGACCGCGGGGAGACGGTGCTCGTGTGGGGCGCCTCGACGAGCGTCGGGAGCAACGCCGTCCAGCTCGCCCGCAACGCCGGCTACCGCGTCCTGGCCACCGCGTCCCCGCACAACTTCGGCTACCTGCGGTCGCTGGGCGCCGCCGGGACGGTCGACCGGCGCGGCCGCGGCGCCGTCGCGGAGGTCCTGGACCTGATCGGCGGCGAACCGCTCGCCGGCGCCCTCGCGATCGGCGCCGGGTCGCTGCGCAGGTGCGTCGCGATCGCCGCCCGCGCCGGGGGCGCCCGGCGGGTCGCGGCGGCCCAGCCCGCGCCGGCCGTACGCCTCGCCGCCTGGCGCGCCCGGCTGCGCGGTGTCCGGGTCAGCGGCATCTGGGGCGGCACGCTCCGGGACAACGAGGTCGGGCCGGCGATCTACGCGGGCTTCCTGCCGGCCGCGCTCGCCTCGGGCGCCTACCGGGCGGCGCCGGACGCGGAGGTCGTCGGCCACGGCCTCGAACGCGTCCCGGACGCGCTGCGCCGCCTGCGGGCGGGGGTGTCGGCGCGCAAGCTCGTCGTCACCCTCTGAGCCCTCCGGAGTGCCGCCTCCGGTCCGCTGCCGCGCGCGCACGCAGCGCGAAGGGACGCGCCTCACAGGGTTCGGCGGCGCCCGGCGGGTACGCGTACCGGGTGCCGTCGGACGACGGGGGCGACGTGGAGGGACAGGAGTGAGCATGGAAGGCGCACTGCGACCGGTGCTGGTGGTGGGGACGGCGCTGGGGGTGACGCTGGCCGTGGGATACGCCGTGGACAGAGCGCTGTGCGCGGTGGACGCGCGGCACCCCGAGACGCCGCTGTGGCACCTGCTGCGGCGCTGCCGGCTGCCGCTCCAGGTGCTCATCTGCGCGGCGATCCTGCGCGGCGGCTACCGCGCCGCACACGTGCTGCGCGGGCCACGCGTCACGGCCACCGGCGAGGTGCTGACGCTGACGCTGATCGCCGCCACGGCGTGGCTCACCGTGCGGGTCGCGACCGCCGTCACGGACTCGGCGTACGCGCGCTACGCGGCCGTCTCCCGGGACGTCGCGAAGATCAGCCGGCTGCGCACCCAGTCGACGCTCATCCAGCGGGCGTTCACCGCCGCCGTGGGCGTGATCGCGGTCGCCTCGATGCTCTTCACCTTTCCGGCCATGCGCACGCTCGGTGCCTCGATGCTGGCGTCCGCGGGCATCATCGGCATCGTGGCGGGCGTCGCCGCCCAGTCCACGCTGGGCAACCTCTTCGCGGGCCTGCAGATCGCCTTCGGCGACATGGTGCGGATCGGCGACAACGTCGTGGTGGACGGCGAGTGGGGGACGGTCGAGGAGATCACCCTGACCTACCTCATCGTGCGGACGTGGGACGAGCGGCGCATCACGATGCCGGTGTCCTACTTCACCGGCCGGCCGTTCGAGAACTGGACGCGCGGCGACCCGCGGATGACGGGCACGGTCCTCTTCCACGTCGACCACGCGACGCCCGTCGACGCCATGCGCAAGCGGCTGCACGAGATCCTGGAGCAGGCCCCCGAGTGGGACCACCGGGCGTGGAACCTGGTGGTGATCGACACCACCCCGACGACCCTCCAGCTGCGCGCCCTGCTCACCGCCAAGGACGCGGGCGACCTGTTCGACCTGCGCTGCGTGGTGCGCGAGCAGCTGGTCGCGTGGCTGCGGGACGAGCACCCGTACGCGCTGCCGCGGGTCAGCACGGCGGAGGCGCCCGGCGCGCCGATGACCGACTGAGGGGCGGGCGCCGCGGCGCGGGCACCCCGGGACCGGCCGGAACGCGGGGACCACCGGGCCGGATTGGTCTAGTCCTCATCTCGTCCCGGCCTCTTGACGCGCCCGGGCGGGCGCCGCTATCCCCTTGTCGCAGCCGCCGCGGCGTGGCGCACGGGTACGGGCACGGCCGCGGCCGTGTCCCCCCACCGCCCCTGGAGGCACCCGTCATGCCCCTCCCCCCACGCCGCTCCGCCGCCGCCGCGGCCGCCCTCCTCACCGCGGCGGCGCTCGCCCTGCTTCCGGGCGCCGCCGCCGCCGACAGCTCCGCCGGGAGCACCACCGCGCCCCCGACCGCCACCGCGACGCCCACCGGAACCCCCACCGCCGGGCAGCTCGTGCAGGTGACGGACAGCACGTCGCTCAAGGCGGCGCTCGCCGCGGCGCGGCCCGGACAGACCATCTCCCTCGCGGACGGCACCTACACCGGCAACTTCAAGATCGCCGCGGCGGGCACCGCGGCCGCGCCCATCGTCCTCACCGGCTCGCGCGGCGCCGTCCTGACCACCTCCACCGGCGGCGGCAACGTCGTCCAGCTGACCTCCTCCCCGTACTGGACGATCCGGGGTGTCACGCTCACGCACGCCCAGAAGGGCATCATGATCGACTCCTCCGACCACGTGACCGTGGACGGCGTGCAGGTGTACGGCACCACGATGGAGGGGGTCCACTTCCGCACCTCCAGCAGCTACGGCGTGGTGCAGAACTCCTTCATCCACGACACCGGCACCGCGGGCGACGGCAAGGGCGAGGGCGTCTACGTCGGCACCGCCAACACCCTGACCGACACCAGCGACCACGTGCGCATCAGCGACAACGTCATCGGCCCGAACATCGGCGGCGAGAACGTCGACGTCAAGGAGGGCACCACGGGCGGTGTGATCTCCGGCAACACCTTCGACGGCAGTGGGCTGACGGGCGCCAATTACGACGACTCGTGGGTGGACGTCAAGGGCAACGGCTACACGGTCACCGGCAACCGCGGCAGCCGCACCACGAACGACGGCTTCCAGACGCACAGCCAGTACGACGGCTGGGGCTGCGGCACCGTCTTCCGCGGCAACGCCTCGGACCTGACCGGCGCGACCGGCCCGGACCGCTACGCCGTCCACGTCACGAACTACGACGCCGCCACCTGTCCCGTGACCGTCGCCGCGGACAACACGGTGACCGGCGGCAACGGCCTGGTCAACCCCGGCATCCCGGTCGGCTGACCCACGGCCCCGGCGCGTCCGGCTCCGGCCGGGCGAGCCGGGCCCGGCCGGAGCGGAAGGCCGGTCAGCCGGCCGCGTTCAGCAGGTCCAGCACGCTCTGCTGGCAGCCGTAGTCGCTGCTCCCCGCACCCCCGGCCCAGTGCGGGCCGTACTGGTCGAGGGCGTTGCGGTCGTGGGCGTAGGCGGAGCCGGCCCAGGTGTTCAGCACGCCGCTGTAGGGACGGTCCGCAAGCGCCGCGTCGAGCCTGCCCAGGCCCCGGACGTAGGCGCCCTTGAAGCTGGGGCCGTCGCCGGTGCAGGAGTCGCCCTCGCCGGGCTCCCGCAGCACCCCGTCCTGCGCGAGCCGGACGGTGGAGGCGTCGGCGAGGGTGCGGGCCGTGGCCAGCAGCCCCGTGTCTCCGGTGGCGCGGGAGAGTTCGGTGAGCGCGCCGAGGACCACGCCCTGGTTGTACGTCCAGGTGGTCTGGCCGTTGTTGGCACAACCGCTCGTGAGGCCGTCGTTGACCATGTGGTCGCCGTTGATCATCCCGCTGCCCCGGAACCAGGCCCATTCGGCCTGGGCACGGCCGAGGTAGGCGGTGTCGCCGGCGATCCGGTCGTGCAGGGCCGCCGTGAGCTGGAGGTAGAGCTCGTTGGTGATGGCGTTCTTGTACGTCCGGGCCTGGCTCCACCACACCCCGCCGCCGCACGTGCCGTCCCAGTAGGCCGTCATGTGGTCGGCGTCGGCCCGGGCGGTGGCCAGGTAGCGGCTGTCGCCGGTCAGGTCGTAGGCGTCGACCCAGGCCAGGCCCCACCAGCCGGTGTCGTCCAGGTACTCGTTGGTGAAGTTGCCCTGCTGGGCGCCGATATTGGCGTCGTACGTCTCCGCGATCGCGTAGCGGTAGCTGGGCATGCCGGACACCCGGATGTTGTCGATGATCGCGGTGAGCGCGTTCGCGCCGGTCCACCAGCCGTTGCCGCCGAAGAGCTTGGTGCCGCGGTCGAAGGACGTCATGAGCGCGGTCGCGGCGGCCGTCCGCCGGTCCCAGGCGTTCCAGGTGGTCCGCGCCCACTGCGTGCAGGCGATGTCCGGGCGGTCGCCGGCCTTGCCGCACGCGCGCAGGGCACCGACGCCCTCGGTGTTCCAGTCGTCGACGTTGTACATGAGGGTGCGCCGGCCGCGCTGTCCCGCGGGGACGGTGGTGTCGCCGAGCTTGCTGCCCGAGCTCCACGTCCGCCCGCCGTCGAAGGACCGGTCGAGCCACACCTCGTCGCCGGGGTTGCCGTTGTCGACGGACGCCCAGCCCATCGCGTCGGCGTCGTCGACGTGCAGGGTGAGGGTGCGGGAGAAGATGCCCGCGGTGACGGGCTGCCGGTCCTGGGGGCTCAGTGCCGGGTCGCGGGCGTCGCAGTAGGCGTTGCAGACGGCGGCGGCGAGGCCCGCCGTGCCGGCGGACACGGCGGGACTCGCCGCCCGGACGCCCGGGGCGCCGAGCAGCAGCGCGGCGAGGGCCGCCGCCAGGGCGGTCAGCGGGGAACGCATGGGGTGCAGGCGCATGACGGCCTTCCAGGTCTGGTCGACACCGTCCGTCCGCCGCGGGTTCCGGTCCGGCAGACAACGTTGTCAACGGGGAGGGGGGTCCTGAAAGCAACAGGTGCCACCGGCAGCGAACTGCGAACGTCCGGCGCTGTCAATGCATCGGGCCCGGAAGGTACGTACCACTCCGCCGCCCGCCGCCGTGCCCCGGGAAGGTCGGGCGTGTGCCCGTCCCCCGGGGTGCTGTCCGCCGTAAGGTGAACCGCAGCGGAGGGACCGACGCCGAGGGAGCCAGGGATGACGCGGTATCTGATCTCGTTCGACGACGGCGCGATGGACTTCCCCGAGGAGGATCTGCCCGCGGTGGCGGAGGCCGCGCACGCCGTGGTGCGGGAGGCGCAGGAGGCGGGGGTGTGGGTCTTCGGCGGAGGGCTGCACACGCAGCGCGCGAGTGTCGTGGCCCCCGACGGGACGGTCGGGGAGGGCCCGTTCCCGGAGACCAAGGCCGTACTCGGCGGCTTCTCGGTCGTCGACGTCCCCTCGCGCGAGGAGGCGCTGCGCTGGGCCGCCAGGATCGCCGCCTCGTGCCGCTGCGCGCAGGAGGTCCGGGAGATCATGGACGACCCGGAGATCTGACCGTCGGCGGACGCCGGGTCCGCCCTCGCCGCCGGCTCCCCGCCGCCGCGCGCGTCCGCGCGGCCGGCCTGCCGCCTCCGACGGCACGCGCAGCCACCCGCGGGCGCCGTCCGCGCCCGGGGACGTACCCTCAGCCCAGCAGCTCCAGCACACGGACCGCCTGCCGCACGGCGGTGCCGGGCGGATTGCGGGGGTTCGCCGGGTCGTCCTGGGCGAGCAGGAAGAGCCACACCAGGGCGAGCAGCCGGCGGCACGCACGCAGCCGGGCGGCCTCGGCGCGCGTGAGGTCGAGACGGGCGAGCAGGCCCGGGACGTCCAGCGGCCGGCCGGCCCAGGCGCCCACGTGCTCGGTGATCTCGGCGAGTTCGAAGGCGCGGTCGCTGCGGCCGGACTCCTCGAAGTCGACGGCCCGGACCCGGGAGCCGTCCCACAGGTAGTTGGCCAGGTTGCCGTCACCGGGCCCGAGGACGGCGGGCACGCCCGCCCGCTCCGCGTCGTCCGGACCCGAGCGGGCGAGCCAGCCCACTCCCGCCTCCATGGCCCGGCGCACGGTGCCGGCGGCCCGCGGCCGCACCTCGGCCGCCCACCGGTCGAGGTACGGCCGCAGCGCGCTGGGACGGCCGGCCCGCGGCGGCACCGTGTCCAGCACCGCGGGCGGCACGGCGGAGTGCAGCGCGGTCAGGGCCGCGGCGAGGGCGTCGAGCTGCTCCGCCGCGGGTGCGGCGTCCCGCAGCGGGGTGCCGGGCAGCCGGGACATCACCACGACGGGCCGCTCCGCGGCGAGTTCGGCGGCGAGCGGCTCCGGCGCGAGCCCCGGGGCGTGGGCCGACAGCAGCGTCAGCGCCCGCCACTCGCGTGCGGCCCGCTCGCGGCTGCCGGGCAGGAAGCGCTTCGTCACGCGGTCCGCGGCGATCTCGATGCCGTGGGTGCTCCAGCGGCCGGACGTCACGGGCGGGCCGCCCGCCGTACCCGCGGACCGCCGCCCGACCCACCGGACGGGCAGCGGTCCTCCCGGCCGGGCGGCGGCGCGGCGCCGGGGAACACCCGCGGGCGGGAGGCCCCGCCGCTCTCACAGCCCATCGGGAGCGGGGCCGGCGGGCGCACGGACCTGAGGGGGCGCCGGGGAGGCACCGGTGCCGAGCATCCGTACCGCGTCGGCGGCGGGCGGGGAGAGGTCCGGCTCGCGCAGGTCCGCCAGCGGGATCCAGGCCGCCGCTTCGGTGCTGCCGCCGGTCTCGGTGACCTCCGGGGCGGCGCCGCCCAGTTCGACGGCGTAGAAGAGCGCGGTCAGGTGCCAGTCCACGCCGTGCCTGCCGGCCGTGTAGGTGCGGGCGTCGAGGAGGCGGGCCCGGGTGAGGGGCAGTCCGGTCTCCTCGTGGAGTTCGCGGGTGAGGGCCTCGACCGGCTGCTCGCCCGGGTCGACGCCGCCGCCGGGCAGGTGCCACAGGCCCGGGGCGAAGACGGGCGAGGCGGGGGCGAGCCGGGCCAGCAGCAGCCGGCCGTCGCGCAGCGCGACGGCATAGGCGGAGACCCGGGTGCGTACGCTCATGCCGTCCCGGTGGGGCGGCCGTCGGCGGCGCCGTGCGCTCGGTCGGTCATCCCGCGAGCCTACCGGCCCGCGGCTGCGGCATGATGGCGGGTGTGAACCCCGACGTACTCGCCGGCGTCTGGCGCCGCCTGCTCGGCGACCCCCACAGGTCCTGGGTGCTCTTCGAGCACGGCACCTGCGTGGTGCTCGCGGCGCCCGAGGGGGATCTCGCCGCGCAGGCGGCCGGGATCCTGCGGGAGTTCGGCCCCGTGCACGTCGGCACGCCCGCGGCGGACTTCGACGTCATCGACCTCGCCGACGCACCCGGGTGGGTGGTGACGGGTCGTCACCAGGACGTCCTGACGTACGTGTCGCCGGAGGAGCTGGACGACCACGGCACGTTCTCCGTCGGCCTGTTCGGGCGCTCGAAGCGGCACGACGACGGCACGGAGCTGCACGTCGTCCACGTCGAGGACCGCCTCGGCGGCGGGGCGGCGGGGCGGTAGCCCTCGCCCTACCAGGGCTCCGCCAGCAGCGGCCCGAGCGGGCCGAGGTGGAGGTTGAGGTCCTCGCGGCGCAGGCCGTGGTGGGCGCAGAGGTCGTTCATCGCGCCGTCCAGGTGCATCAGGGCCGTGCCGAGGCGCTCCTCCTGCTCCGGGGTGAGTTCGGCCCGGTCGAGACGGCGGACCGCCTGGCGTTCGAGGAGCTGGCGGACCAGCTCGACCAGGGTGAGGACGAGGGACACCAGGTCGCGGGCGGCGTTGTCCGGATCGAGGTCCACCCGGGCGCCGGTCACAGCGGGCCTCCGTCGCTCCACGGGGCGGGAACGCGCTCGCTGACGGAGGCGAGCAGGGCGTGCAGCGAGAGCCGCACCAGCGGGACGTCGGCGATCGCGATGACCAGGTCGCCGCTGATGACGACGCCGGTGGCGAGGACCCGGTCGAGCAGGTCGACGAGCGGCACGCCGAGCGGCGCGCCGCTGTCGGGACCGAGCCAGGGGACGACGTCGTCGGCGGCGTTCACAGCGCGGGCTCCCGGGTCCCGTCGACGGGGCCGGCCGCGGGTTCGCCGGTGAAGGAGTACGGCACCCACGGGCCCGACACGTCGACGTGCACCGCGAAGCCGTCGTGCGGACCGGCGAGCGCCCGGACGGCGGCGGCCAGGTCCGCCGCCCTGCCCTCCTCGACGAGGTAGGCGCCGTTGAGCACCTGGCGCCTTTCCCGGCCGGTGACGGCGGGGCCGTGCGGCGTGCGGCGCACCGCCGCCACCGCGAAGGCGGCGGCGGTCTCGTGGACGCGGCGGACCACCTGCCCGACGGCCTCCTGCCGGGCCTGCCGCTCGCGCTCGCGGCCGCGCACCCTCTCCAGGTAGGCCGCGCCGCCCCCTCCCCCGCCGCCCGGCCCGGGGCCGCCGCCGCCGGCGGCGGCGTCCTGGCCCACGTACACCTTGACGGACCACTCCGCGCGCCCGGTCACCCGGTCCAGTGCCGCGAGGAAGCGCGCCTCCTGCACCGCGAGGGCGGCGGCGGCACTGCCGTCGCCGGTGAACAGCGTGGCCAGGGGCAGCGGTACGACCGGGCCGTGCGCGGCCGCCGCGGTGACCACGGCGTGGTGGGCGCGGGCGCAGCTCTCGAGTTCGCCGGCGTCCGCGAGCCTGCTGCGCAGCGCCTCCTCGGTGAAACCGGCGGCGGGCAGCGACTGGACGACGGCCGCGAGGCCGGTGCCGGGGAGCGCCAGCAGCCGCAGCGGGCCACCGCCCGCGTGACCCGGTGCCTGCGGCGCCCCTCCGCCCGCACCGCGCCGCCGCACCGCGAAGGCGACGGTGACGGCGGCATCGGCCGGCGGGGGCGGGGGCGGGATCATGCCTCCCCCTTCACCCGGTCGCGCTTGGGCGTACGCGTCCGGCCGCCGCCCTCCAGCTCCGCGAGACGGTCGCGCAGTTCCCGGTTCTCCCGGGCGAGGGCGTTCTCGGCGGCGCGGGAGGAGAGGGCCGGGTCGGTCTCCCACCAGTCGATCCCGGCCTTCCTGGCCGTCTCGACGGAGGAGATGAACAGCCGCAGCCGGATGGTGAGCAGCTCGATGTCGAGGAGGTCGATCTTGATGTCCCCGGCGATCACGATGCCCTTGTCCAGGATGCGTTCCAGGATGTCGGCGAGGTTCGAGGTGGACGGCGTCGGGTCGTAGCCGTAGGGGACGGCCGTCTCCGGCAACCCGAGCGAGGTCATCGGCGACCGCCTCCGCGCCTCCGGGGCGCCTTCTCCGGCTCCTCGTCCTCCTCGTCCTCCTCCTCGCCGTCCTCCTCGTCCTCGTCGTACTCGTCGGCCGGCTCCTCGTCGTCGGCCGGCTCCTCGTCCTCGTCGTAGACGTCCTCGTCCTCGTCGAAGTCCTCGTCCTCCTCGGCACCCTCCGCGTCCTCGGCACCCTCCGCGTCCTCGGCACCCTCCGCGTCCTCGGCGCCCTCCGCCTCCTCGCCGTTCTCGCCTTCCTCGGCCTCGTCGTCCTCCAGGCCCTCCTCGTGGGAGCGCACGACCTCGCCGTCGCGGACCTCGCCGCGCCAGCCCTCCAGCTCCTCGTCCACGTGCAGGGTGATGTGACGGCCGAAGTGCTTCAGGTCGAGGCGCAGGCGGCGGCCCTGGGCGCGCCAGAGGTTGGCGGTCTTCTCGAAGAACCCGGCCGGGCTGTACTCGACCACGACCAGGATCCGGGTCAGGCTCGGGCCCAGTTCGTGGAAGCTCACGCAGCCGGTCGTGCTGCCCTTGGCGCCCTCGGAGGTCCAGACGATCCGCTCGTCGGGGATCTGCTCCTGGATGGTCGCCTTCCAGCTGCGGCTGGAGGGGCCGATCTTGGCGTGCCAGGTGGTCGTGGTGTCGTCCTCCTGGGACACGCCCCGGACGCCCTTCATGAAGTCGCTGAAGTCCTCGAACTGCGTCCACTGGTCGTAGGCCGTGCGCCGCGCCACCCCGACGTCCAGCGACTCCACGATGTTGACGGCCTTGACGTTGCCGCCCTTGCCCGCGCCGCCGCCGCCTCCGACCACGTCCTTCACCTTCCCGACGACCTTGTCCTTGGCGTCCTTCGTCTTCTGCCCGACCGCCGCCTTGAGCGGCGAGTCGCCGTGCAGCATGCGGCTGCCGATGCCGAGCATGCCGCCGCCGCCGTCGCCACCGCCGTTGCCCTCGGCGACGTCGCTGAGCCGGTCGGTGAGATCGGCGACCCTGCCGCTCGCCTTGTCGATCCAGCCCTGCGTCAAGTCGCCCAGGAGGTGCTGGAATTCCTCGCGCAGGTTGTCCAGTCCGGTGCCGGACTCCTTCTCCTGCTCCTTCTGCCTGGCCATCTCCCGTTACCTCCCCTGCCGGCTCGCCGTGGACCGCGACCGGTTCGCCGCCGTCTTCTTCGCCGCGGTCTTCTTCGCCGCGGTCTTCTTCGCCGCCGTCTTCTTGGCCGCCGTCTTCTTGGCCGCGCTCTTCTTCGACGGTCCGGGCCTCCCCGCGGCGGCGCGCTTCCTCGCGGTGTCCACCGCGCGCTGGGCGGGGGGATTCCGGCGCTCACGGCCGGAGCCGTGGCGGGGGGCCTCGCGCTCCGGCTCCTCCTCGGCCTCCTCCTCGGCCTCGTCCTCGGCCTCGGCCTCGTTTTCGTCCTCCTCCTCGCCGGCGTCGTCCTCCGGCCCGCCGTCCGCGATGTCCTCCTTCACCCGGTCCCGGAGCGTCTCGGCGAAGGCGGCGAACCGGCGGTCGGCGGAGGTCGAGGCGGCGGCGCGGGCGGCGGCGAGGAGGTCGCCGCCGATCTGGTCGCGCAGCCCGGCCAGCTGGGGGCTCTCGCGGAGCTGGCGCAGCCCTTCGGCGGCCAGCGCCGTCGGCGTGAGCCCGAACCGGCGGCCGGCGAGGAAGGTTCCGACGGCGAAGGCCACCTTCGCCTTCCGGGTGCGTCCGAGGACGTACCCGCCCGCCACCGCCGCGGCGACGGCGGTCCTGCATGTGCTGTTCATGTGCGAGCACCTTTCGGGACTTTCGGGGGGGTGAGGCGTCTACCGACGCGCGGGGGCGGACCGGTCGAGCAGGTCCAGCAGCCGTTCCTCCTCCGCTTCGAACCGCTCCTCGTCGATCTCCCCCTCGTCGTAGGCGCGGTGCAGAGCAGCCAGCCGGGACCGCAGGACCCCGGGGTCGTACAGCTCGGAGACCGCCGCGTCCTGCATCACGCCGGCGATCCAGCAGACGCCGCGGGCGGGGGCGAGCGGGAGCAGCAGCAGTCCCGAGACCAGGCCCATGTCAGGCACCTGCGGGGGCGGGCAGCGCGGAGAAGCTGTAGCAGGGCAGCGGGCCGGTGAGCCGCAGTTCTGCGCGGTCGGCGAGCTGCTCCGCCATGCCGTCGAAGAGGGCGCGGCACGCGGCGGCGCGCTCCGCGGCGACGAGGAAGGAGACGTTGAGCACGCACCCGGGCACCTCGGGGCCCGGCTGCGCCTCGGCGGCGAGGGCGCCGAGCGCGTCGGCGACCTCCCGTGCCGCCTCGGCGGCCCTGCGCCGCAGCCCGCCGACGACGGCCTCGCCGAGGCGGACGCTCATGTCGTAGCCGGGGCGCTGCCGGGTCTCCTGGCGGAGCCGGCGCAGCTGCGGGTCCTCGCGCAGGAGGCCGGCGAGGCCGTCCTCCACCGGTGACGCCTTGAGGTTCACCTCGCAGTGGCCCGCCACCCGGTCGAGGGCGGCCGCGTAGCCGCCGGCGTCGGCGAGCAGCCGCCCGGTCACGGCGTCCTCGTCGGCGGCCACGACACCGAAGCGGGTGGGCAGCAGCGGGCCGGCGGCGCCCACCGCGAGCAGCACGTCCTGATGCGCCTTCAGGTCCCGGCGGCGGGCGCGCAGCCCGTCGGGGGCGGCGCCGACGACGGCGGCCAGGTCCCCGGCGGGGATGGTGCGCACCCGTCCGGGCGGGTCGCCGACGCCGCGGATGCCGGGCGGGAGCTGCACGCCGGCGCGGGTCACTCCGTAGAGGTAGATGCTCACGGGTGGTCAGTCCTCCTCGTCGCGGCGCCGGGTGCGGCTGCTGCGGCTGCCCGAGCCGCTGTGCGCGGCGGTGCGGGACCGGGCACGCTTCTTGCCGCCGCCCCTCTCCTCGCGCTCGTCCTCGCGCTCGTCGTCGTCCCCGTCCTCGTCGTGCCCGTCCCCCATGCCGAGCGCGTCCTTGACCTTGTCGCCCACCGAGTGCGCGGCCTTCTTGGTGCCGGCCCGGGTCATCGCCCCGCTCGCGCCGCCGAAGAGCTCCGGGACGGTCCGGCTCGTGGAGTCGTGGTCCAGGTCGAGCCGGTTGCAGATCTCGGCGAAGCGCAGGTAGGTGTCGACGCTGGCCACCACGATGCGGGCGTCGACCTTGAGGATCTCGATCCCGACCAGGGACACCCGCAGGAAGACGTCGATGACCATGCCACGGTCGAGGATGAGGTCCAGGACGTCGTAGAGGGTGCCTGCGCGGGGGGCGCAGACGACGTCTTCGGCGATGACGGTCATGACGGCACGCTTCTTCCTTGGCTCGGGGTCTCGGGTCGGGCCGGGGGCGGTCGCCTCACTGGTCGGCGGCGCCGCGGCGGTAACGGCGCACCCTGCGGTACGCACGGAGCGTGCCGTCGCCGTCGAGGTCCACCTCGTAGGTCGCCAGCAGGCTCGTGGTGTCGGGGATGCGGGGAACCTCCACGACGTCCACGCACACGCGCCAGCCGTCGTCGGCAGGGGTGACTCCCGAACAGCCGTCGCTGGCGTGGCCGATCAGCCGGCTGAGGCTGTCGGCGGCCCGCAGGGCGGCGTCCTCCGCGCCCTTGACGGATGCGGTGCGTGTACCGGTGCGGCGGGCTGCGGCCTTGGGCGGCCGGGAGCGTTCTTCTGCCATGCCCTCAGCCTCGGGGGGTGCTGCGGGATCCGCATGTGCACGTGGCCCACCCGGGGGGCACCGCCCGCGCGCCGGGACGGCCAGGGCACCCGTACGGCGAGCAGGGCGGTGTCGTCGTCGGTGTCGGCGCCCGTGCCGCGCGGCAGGTGCTCGACGAGGGCGTCCACCGGCTCGCCCGCGCGGGAGGCGGCCTCGCGGCGCAGCCGGGTCGTGCCGCGGTCGAGCACCTCGCCGCGGCGCTCGACGAGGCTGTCGGTGTGGAGCAGCAGGATGGCGCCGGCGGGCAGCAGGGTGCGGTCCTCGGTGGGGTCGATCCCGACGCTGACGCCGGGCGCCGCGGGAGCCGGGAACGCCGCCCGCGGCGGCAGCAGCGGACCTTCGCCCCGCAGCGCGCGGGCAAGTGGGCCGTCGCCGGAGGGCGCGGGGACGGCCACCGCGTGCGAGGCGACGCCGGCGTCGGCGGGCCGGGCGGGGTCGCGGTGCACCACCGCGACCTCGCGGACCGTCCTGCCGGGGACGGCGTGCACCACGCACCGGCCCGCCAGCCGCGGCACCGGCGTGCGGGCCAGGCGGCGCGTCCCGGCGTCCGCGTCCAGCGTGCCGGCCAGTGCCGTGGTGGCCGCGGACAGCAGCGCCGGCCGGTCGAGCACGTCGCGGAGGGCGCGGTCCGTTCCGTCGTCCATGTCCGGCACCTGCTCTCGTGCCGTGCCGTGCCGGCCCCGCCGGCGCCGGGCCGCGGCGCCGCCGCGATGCGCCGGTCCGGCGGCGGACCCGTGTCAGTCGGCGCCGGGGGGCCGGGTGCGCAGCCGTACGTGCAGTTCGCCGTCCCTGACCCGGGTGTCGAAGGCGGGCTGCGGCGCGGTGGCCGGCCCCGCGGCGTTCCAGCCGTCGCTGAGCCGGAAGGCACTGCCGTGCCAGGGGCAGCGCAGGCAGCCGTCCTCGACGCGGCCCTCCGACAGCGGGCCGCCGTCGTGGCTGCACAGGTCGGCGAGCGCGGTCCACGACCCGTCGCCGTCGCACACCACGGCGAGCGCCACGTCGCCCACCGTGCGACGCACGGGCCGCCCGTGCGGGATGCCGTCGACCGGCCCGACGGAGTGCCAGCCGGGCGGCACCCGGCGGGCCACGGCCTCGGCGTGGTTGGCGCCCGACGCCTGGCGGTAGGCCATGTGGCCGCCCGCGGCCGCGGCGAGCCCCACCGAGCACAGCCCGGCGAGGGCGTAGGCCCGCCCGCGCAGCCGGTGGCCGGACAGGCGCGCGGCGAGCGAGGCCGCGTACCAGCCCACGGCCACGCAGTTGAGCGTGGCGTGCAGCAGTCCGACCCGGGCCTGCTCGGGCTCCAGCTCGGCCCAGTCGACGAGGCCCGCCACGGCGGCGGGGGCCGCGCCGCACAGTCCCACCGCGACGAGCAGCGCGGCGGGGCGCCGCCCGCCGGGCGTGCAGTCCAGCAGCGCCGCGGACGTCCACGCGCCCACCGGCAGCTGCACTGTGACGGGGTGCAGCGGATGGCCCAGCCAGCGGCCGTGCAGCACGTCCCGGCAGCCACCGAGCGGAACCGACCGCACGACGCGCCGCAGTATCCCGGCGGGCCCGTCCAGCACCTCGGCCCGCTCGACACGGCCCATCAGCGCGAGCACCCGTCCGGGGCCCTCCGGATCCGGCAGTGCGCGGCGGAGCAGCTCCGCCGCCGTCGTCGCCTTCCCGAGCTTCATCGGTCGCCCCTTTCCGGCTGTCCGCTCCGACCGTCGCACACGACCGCCGCGGCGGCCCGTCCACCGCCGCCGCCCTCGTGGCACCGCCCGCCGACCGGGTGAAACACCGGGATGCGGCCGTCCGGGGAAGTTGCGACGCCGAGGGCATCGACGGCGTGAGGCGGGGCAGACGGCCCGGCGGAGGTGTTAACAATGGCTGCATTGCTTCTCGTCCTGTTGCTGGCCGTGGTTCTCTTCGGGCTCGGCTTCGCCCTGAAGGTCCTGTGGTGGGTCGCCGCCGTGGTCCTCGTCGTCTGGCTGCTCGGTTTCGTCTTCCGGGCCGCCGAAGGCGGCGGACGCCGCCGCTGGTATCGATGGTGACCTTTGTCAGAGGGCCCCGCGCTCCCGTCACCGGACGGGGTGCCGCGGGGCCTTCCTGTGCCCGCGCCCGGCCCGCGGCCGTGCGGCCGCGGGGTCGCGGGCGGCGGGGTCACCGCGTCCGCCGCGGTCCTCCTCCGGGCGCGGGCCGCCCTGGCCCGCGAGGTCGGGGTTGCCCACCCGCGGCGGGAGGTGGGGGGTCAGGTGCGTGCCGCCGGAGCGATCCGTGCCCGGCACGCCCTCCTCCCCGTTCACCGGTGGCGGCGGCGGGGCCGCACGGGAGGGCGGGACGGTGGAGGGCCCGGATCCCTCCGCAGCGGTGGTGACGGTGGTGGGCATGCCGGATCTCCTCCGCGGTCGTGGGTCCCCGGCTCTCCGGTTCCGGGTACCCGCTGGGCGCATGAGCGTTCCGGGTACTCGCTGGGCGCCGGAGCAGAAAAGTGCCGGTCATCCGTCCGCGAGGCGGCGCTGGGCCCGGCTCACGAGGGCGTTCACCGGTGGCCGCGCCAGGGCCGCGCGGGCGGCGTTCGCTCCGGGGGCGCCGTGTACCGCGCCGCCGGGATGGGCCGAGGACGAGGCCAGGAAGAGGCCGCGGACGGGTGTCTCCGGGCGGCCCAGGCCGGGGACGGGGCGGAAGACCAGCTGCTGGTGGAGCGCGGTGGTGCCGCCGTTGACGGCACCGCCCTGCAGGGAGGCGTCCAGGTGCTGGAGCGTCGGCGGCGCCAGGATCCGGCGGGCGCGGACGAGGGCGCGGAAGCCCGGTGCGTAGCGCTCGACGTGGCGCTCGATCCGGTCGGCCATCGCGTTCTGCTCGCGCTCGTCCCAGCGGCCGGTGATGCCGTCCCCGCCCGCGTCCCCCGCGACGTTCTGCGGTAGGTGCGTGTACGCCCACGCGGACTCGGTGCCGGGCGGCGAGCGGGTCGGGTCGGCGGTGGTCATCTGGCCGAAGAGGGCGAAGGGGTGGTCCGGCACGCGGCGGGTGGCCAGCTGGGCCGCGAAGCGCGTCAGGTCGTCCACGCCGTCGGCGAGGTGGAGCGTGCCCGCGCCGCGCGCGGGCACGGCCGTCCAGGGCACCGGTCCGCCGAGCGCCCAGTCGACCTTGAAGGTCGAGAGGTCCCACTGGAACTTCCGCAGCAGGCGCAGCAGTCCGGCGGGCAGGTCCGCCGGGCGCAGCATGCTCCCGTACAGCAGCGGCGCCGGCACCGCGGCCAGCACCGCGCGCCGGGCGGGCACCGCCTCGCCGCGGGCCGTGCGCACCGCCACCGCGCGTCCGGAGCGCACCACGACGCCGGTGACGCGCTCGCCGCAGCGGACCGTGCCCCCGCGCCGCTCCAGCCGGGCGGCCAGCGCGGCGGAGAGCGCGCCCGCGCCGCCGACGGGTACGGGGAAGCCGACGTCCTGGGCGAGCATCGACATCAGCCAGCCGAAGGCCCCGCCGCCCGCGCTCTCGGGTGCGAGGTCGGCGTGCAGGGCGTTGCCCGCGAGCAGCAGCCGGCCGCCCTCCCCCGCGAACTGCTCCTCGGCCAGCCGGCGGGCGGGCAGCAGCATCATCCGCGCGAAGCGCAGCCCGCCGGCCGCCCGCAGCCGCGCCGCCAGCCGGGCTCCGGCCCGCAGCGGCGGGAAGGGGGTGAAGAGGGAGTCGAGCAGGGGACCGCCGACGCGCTGCCAGAGGGCGTACCACTCGTGCCAGGCCTCGCCGTCGCCGGCGGCGAAGGAGCCGACGCTTCCCGCGGTGGCGTCCGGGTCGCGGGACAGGACCGCGCACCGTCCGTCGGGGAGGGGGTGGGCGAGGACGGCGGGCGCGTGGCTCCAGCGCAGCCCCTCCTTCTCCAGTTCCAGTGCGTGCAGGGCGGGCGAGGCAGCGGCCATGGGATAGAAGGCGCTGAAGACGTCGCTGACGAAGCCGGGGTCCACGCCCCGGTCGCTGCGGACCGCGCCGCCCGGCTCGTCCTGCGCCTCCAGGACCTCCACGCTCCAGCCCGCGTCGGCCAGCACGTTCGCGGCGACCAGGCCGTTGGGCCCGGCGCCGATGACCACGGCGTCAGGCACGGGGGCCGCCGTCCCCGTCTCCCGGCGCCTTGCGCGCCCTGCCTTCGACGACCTGCGCGAGGCGCGCCAGCATGCGGCGGTGCCGCAGGTGGAGCACCGCGTCCAGAGCCCCGTTGTGGGCGCCGCCGCCGAAGCCGGTCAGCGGGTGCTCGTCCAGGATGACCAGGCTGTCGCCGCCCCACGGGCGGACCTCGATGTCGACGCGCGCGGTGCCGAGGGCGCCGCTGTCGATCTCCAGCGCGAGCCGCGACGGCCGGTGCTCCTCGCGGACCACCGTGCTGCCGGTCAGCGACCAGGGCCCGAGCTTGACGTCGTACTCCAGGCTCGCGCCCTCCCGGGGCCAGTCGCCGCTGCCGCCGTGGGACGCGGACGTCCCGGCGACCCAGTCGGCGTAGGCGTCCCGGTCGGCGAGCACCTCCCACACGTCCTCGCGGGGGCGCCTGACGAGTTGGTGGCGTACGGCCATGTGCGGCCTCCTGGGGTGCGGGACGCGGGGCGGCACGGACGCGGCGGGCGTCCGGGCCGCCCCGGCGGTCACGGGTGGTCGGGGTGCTGCTCCGGGGGCACTCCCCCGCCGCGGCCGCCGCCGCGGCCGCCCTTGTCGGTGCCGTGCGCGCGGGTGTCCGGTCCGCCCGGCCCGGTCTTCCGGTCCGTGCCCGCCCTGCCGCGCGCCGACTCCTCCGCGGAGGCGCCGCGGCGGCTGCGCCGCGCGTCGTTGGCCTGCGTGTTCCTGCCCATGCCGGTCTCCGCCTTCCGTCCTCGTCGTCGGGGGATCTCATAGACGCGCATTTCCGTCCGTAGCGTCGCAAAACACCACGCGCGGACTCGTTTCGCGGCGGACAATCGGGGCACGCGCACCTGTGGCCGTCCGGGCCGGTGAGGACCGGACGCGGCCGGAAGAGTCCGCAGCGGGCACGTCCGAAGGAAGGTGGAGACGTATGCGCGCCACCGTGTGGCACGGCAAGCGGGACGTCCGGGTGGAGCACGTCCCCGATCCACGGATCGAGGAGGACACCGACGCCGTCATCCGCGTCACCTCGTCCGGACTGTGCGGTTCCGACCTGCACCTGTACGAGGTCCTGACACCGTTCATGACACCCGGCGACATCCTCGGGCACGAGCCGATGGGCATCGTGGAGGAGACGGGCCCCGCGGTGCGGAACCTCAAGCCGGGCGACCGCGTCGTCGTCCCCTTCCAGATCGCCTGCGGCACGTGCTGGATGTGCTCCCGCGGCCTGTTCACGCAGTGCGAGACCACCCAGGTCACCGAGCACGGCATGGGCGCGCGGCTGTTCGGCTACACCAAGCTGTACGGCGCGGTGCCGGGCGCCCAGGCGGAGTACCTGCGCGTCCCGCAGGCGCAGTTCGGCCCGATCAAGGTGCCGCACGGACCGGACGACGACCGCTTCGTCTACCTCTCCGACGTGCTCCCCACCGCCTGGCAGGCGGTCGCGTACGCCGACGTGCCGGACGGCGGCAGCATCGCGGTGCTGGGCCTCGGCCCGATCGGCGCGATGTCCTGCCGGATCGCCCGGCACCGCGGTGCCGGGACGGTCATCGGCGTCGACCTCGTGCCCGAGCGCCTGGAGCGGGCCAGGGCGGACGGCGTGAAGGTCCTCGACCTGCGCGAGTACGACTCGCGGGACGAGCTGGTCGACGCCGTCAAGGACCTCACGGACGGGCGCGGCCCGGACGCGGTCGTCGACGCCGTCGGCACCGAGGCGCACGGCAGCCAGGCCGCCCGGCTCGCCCAGACCGCGGCGGGCATGCTCCCGTCGGCCTGGGCGGAGAAGCTGATGCAGGTCGCGGGGGTGGACCGGATGGCCGCGCTGGACCTGGCCATCGCGCTCGTACGGCGCGGCGGCACGATCTCGGTCAGCGGCGTCTACGGCGGCGCGGCCGACCCGGTGCCGCTGCTCACCATGTTCGACAAGCAGATCCAGTTGCGCATGGGGCAGGCCAACGTCCGCCGCTGGACGGACGACATCCTGCCGCTGCTCACCGACGACGACCCGCTGGGCGTCGACGGCTTCGCCACGCACCACGTGCCACTGGACGAGGCGCCGGACGCGTACGCGACCTTCCAGAAGAAGGAAGACGGCGCCATCAAGATGCTCTTCCGGCCATGACCGGAAGCGGATCCGCCTCGCGCGCGGACCGGACTTGCAAGGGAGGCGGATTTCCGTGATCACAGCGGTACGGCAGACCACCGAGCTGGCGTCGTCGAGCGTCACCGCGTGGGCCGTGATCTTCGGCGTCATCATCGTGGGCGTGCTCATCCTCGCCTTCTGGTGGGGCGCCCGTGCGCTGCAGCGCCGGCGCGGCCCCGTGCGCGAGCCGCAGCCCCGGGCCGGGTCGTGGCACGAACCGCAGGAGGGCGAGACCCACCACACGATGCGCTCGCACGGCGAGGCCGGGAGCGAGGGTCCCGGATGGCACGAGCCCCGGGAGGACGAGACGCACCACTCGGCCCGCTCGCACGACGGCGACCCGCGGACCTGACGGCACGCGAGGCAGGCGCGGCGACGGCGCCCGGAGCCCCGGACGGCCCAACGGCCTCCGGGGCTCCGGGCTGTCCCGGCGGGGCGTGTCCGCCGCGGGCGGCCGGCCGAGGCGGGTCAACCGGGCGCCGGGCGCGCTTGCGGCTCCCGGCGGCCGGCGGCAAGAGTGGCGGGGTAGGCGAAAGCGGTCAGGCAGCGGCCGGAGTCCGACCGAGGGCCGGGGTGTGCGGTGGATCCGCGTCGTGCAGCGTCCGGCGGCGTCCTGCCCGCCGCCACCGGTCCCGACGTGCGGGGCGTGCAGGTCGTACGCCTGGCAGGCGTGCTGGACGCCTCCCGCGCCGCGGCACTCGCCGGGCGCATGGCCCGCCACGTGGCGGCCGCCCGTACGCTCGGGCAGCCGCTGGTGCTGGACCTCGCCGACGTCACACTGCTCGGCGAGGCCGCGGTCGCGGCGCTCGACGCGGCGACCCGGCAGTACGACGGGGGCGTTGTCGCGGCGGTCACCCCGGACCCGCGGACCCGGCAGGCGCTGGTCCGGGCGCTGCTGCCCGGGGTGGGAGTGCACGCGTCCGTCACCGACGCGCTCGCGGCCCTCGCGGCCGGTCCCACGGCGGCCCCCCTGCCGGAGGCGCCCGGGGCGGCGGGCGCGGCTCCCGCCGGCGGGAGCGTGGCCGGATTGCGCGCGGAGCTGTACGGGCTGCGGGCCAGGGCGCGGTCGCGCGGCCTGATCGGCGTCGCGCAGGGCATGGTGCTGGCCCGCTACGGCCTGGCGGAGCCGCAGGCCGCCTTCGCCCTCCTGCGCGACGTGTCGCAGGCCCGCAACGTGCCGCTGAGGGTGCTCGCCTCGGCACTGGTGTCCGCTCCCCCGCCCCCGCGCTCGGGGCCGTGGTTCGCGGGCCGGCGGCGCGTACCGCCGCCCGACGTGCCGCTGCTCGCCGCGCTCGGCGGGCATCCCGCCGAGCGCGGGCGGGTGCTGCAGGCCGTCGTCGCCGGCGCCGTGGAGCGCACGGGCGCGGACGCCGCGGCACTGCACCTCGCGGACCGCGGGCAGGGCGGGGCGCTGGTCCTCGAGGCCCACCGCGGACACACCGCGGAGTACTGCGACGCCTACGCGCACGTGGTGAGCGCCGCCACCGCCGCCGCCCGCGCGCACGACAGCGGGCGCCCGGTCACCGGCACCGAGACCGTCCCGGCGCATCCGGGCGAGGAGCGTGCGCACATCGCGGGCGCGCACACCGTGCACGCCGTACCCGTCGTGGCGCCGGGCTCCGCGTGCACGGGCGCGCTGTCCGTGCAGCAGGCCGGGCCCGGCCGGACGCCGCCGCCGGGCCTCCACGCGGCGCTGGGCGCCCTGGCGGCCGACACCGCCCGCTGGCTGTCGTGGTACCGGCGCACCGTGCTGCTCGACGCCCTGGAACTGCTGCACGCGCGGGCCGCCGCCACGCGCGAGGCGTGACGGCGGCCGGTCCTCCGGGTGCTCAGCGCCCGACGGCCCGGCGCAGCTGCTCCTTGTTCATCTGCGAGCGGCCCTCGACGTTCTTCTTCCTGGCCTCCTCGTAGAGCTGGTCCCTGGTCGGCCCCTGGGCGCCGCTGTGCGAGCGCTGGCCGCCGCGCTGGGAGGCCGACTTGGGGTCACCGGTCGACGTCCTGCTCGCCGAGCGCGACTCGCCGGAGCGGGCCCGCTCCTTGTTCACGGTGCGGGCGGCGATCTCCTTGGCGCGTCCCGCGGACGCGCCGCGCTTCTGCGCGCTGTCCTTGATGTGCTCGTACTGCCGTTCGCGCTTGCTGCTGGATCCGGCGGGCATCGTGCCGCTCCTCTCGTCGGGGGTTTCGGGGGGCGTGGCGGCGCGGCGGCTCAGCCGGGGCTCCTCCCCCGGGCCAGCGCGCCGATCGGGCTGCCGTCGAGCCGGTCGAGCAGCTCGGCGGGAGAGCGGTAGACGGCGGCCGCGCCCGCCGCCAGCAGCTCCTCGCGGGAGTAACCGCCGCCGGTGAGGACGCCGAGGCCGGTGACGCCGGCCTTTCCGGCGGACCGCAGGTCCCACACCGCGTCGCCGACGAAGACGGCCCGGCCGGGGCCGACGTCCGCCCGTTCGAGCGCCTGCTGCACCACGTCGGGCGCGGGTTTGCCGGCCTCCACGTCGTCGGACGTGGTCACGGCGTGGATCGCGTCCCCGGCGTCCAGGGCGCGGAGCATCACCTCCGCCTCCCTGGCCGACGCCGAGGAGGCCAGGACGACCCGCAGCCCGCGCGCGGCGCACGCCCGCAGCAGGTCGGCGGCGCCCTCCAGCGGGACCAGGCGCGACCAGAACTGCGCGTAGAGGGCGTCGTGCGCCGCCTTCAGGCCTTTGTCGCCCTCGCGGTCGCGGTCCTCGCCCACCAGGGCGTCCAGCAGGTGCGTACCGTCCATCCCGACGGCCCGCTGGACGTCGGTCATGGCGACGGTCCGGCCGCTCTGGCGCAGCGCCTCCCACCACGCGACGGTGTGCAGCTGCACGGTGTCCATCAGCGTGCCGTCGACGTCGAAGAGCGCGGCCGCGGCGCCGCCGTCCTGCCCGCTGCCCGTCATACACGCCTCCCTGCGGATGGGGTGTGGTGGCGGTCCGGGCCGCACCGCGGCCCGCCGCTCCCTGCTGCGGCGGCTACCCGATCCGGAACGCCGCATTCCTGCTCCGCCCCCCGAGGCGGCGGGTTTGCGCCGTCCGGGGGACCCGTCCCCCGCGAGGGCGGCCGAGGGAGCGTCGGGTGGCGCACACGGCGAGCGACGGGACGCCCGGCGCGGGCTGCGGCGCCACGCCGTCCTGCCGGCGCGGGCTGCTGCCCGGCCCGGCTCATGCCGCCGCGGGCTGCCGGGGCTGCCGTTCGACGCCGACGCCACGCGGACGGTCCTCGGCCCGGGCAGCCCGCAGGCCCGTCCCGTCGGGGCCGGGCAGCAGCCCGGCGAGGACGGGAGGGCGAGCCCTTCCTCGGACCGCCGGGCGGCTGCCGGACCGGGCGCGCGAGGAGGCGGGCTCGCCGACGGGCCCGTCCGCCCCACCCACGCCGTCGAGCACTTCGCGTTCCCACCGCCAGGCGGGCGGCAAGCGGCGCGTCCGCAGGCCGGCGACGCTCCCCGAGATGTCCGCGTCCCGCCCGCGGCTCGCGGCCGGGCGGCGGCTGGTGCGCCCGCGGGTCGTGGTGGCGCCGGGCGCCACGGCGGGGCGGGCGCTGCCCGGGGGACTTCCGTGCCGCGAAGGACCGGGGGCACGGTACGCGGGACGACCGTGAGCGGGGAGGCACGGTGGTCCCGGGACGGCGCGGGAGGCCCCGGTGGCCGCGCGGGCCGTACCGGCGGTCCACCCTTCCGCGGTGCTGCGGGCCGAGGGCCGCGGGTCCGCACGGGCCTGCCGGCCGATCCGCGGGAGGGCGGCGCAGCAGCCCGCGCGCTGAGCGCTGGCCCGGTGCGGATAGCCCTCCCCCGGCCGGGTACGCGCCAGGTGAGCGAGGCGGGAGGAGGGTCTTCCATGGCCGACAGGGACACGCTGGGCGAGTACCGCCGGCGGCGCGACTTCACCAGGACCCGCGAGCCTGCGGGGCGCGGCGCGAAGGGCGCCGGGCACGGCGGCGAGCCGTCCTTCGTGGTGCAGATCCACGACGCGTCCAGCATGCACTTCGACTTCCGGCTGGAGGCCGACGGCGTGCTGAAGTCGTGGGCGGTGCCGAAGGGGCCCTCGGACGACCCGCACGACAAGCGGCTGGCGATGCCGACGGAGGACCACCCGCTGGACTACCGGGACTTCGAGGGCACCATCGCCGAGGGCGAGTACGGCGCGGGCGCGGTGATCGTCTGGGACGAGGGCACGTACGAGAACGTGACGCGGGACCGGCGGGGCCGCCCCGTACCGCTCGCCGAGGGCGTGGAGCGCGGGCACGTGTCCTTCCGCCTGGCGGGCCACAAGCTGCACGGCGGCTACTCGCTGACCCGGATCCGCGGCTCCGAGGGCGACCGGGAGGCGTGGCTGCTGGTCAAGCGCGCCGGCACGCGGGCCTCCCGGCACCCCACGCCCGACCCGCGGCGGGCCCGTTCGGCCCTCAGCGGCCGCACCCTGGCGCAGATCCGCGAGGCGGCGCAGGCGGGCGAGGCGGACACCTGGAGCAGCGACAGGGCGTCCTCGTGAGCCCGCGGCTGCTGGACCGGCTGAGCGAGCGGGAGCGCGGCATGCTGCGGCCCGCCGGGGACGGCCCGGGCACCCCGATGCTGGCGCAGCTCAGCGACGTGCGGGAGTTCGGCGAGGGCTGGATCTTCGAGCGGAAACTGGACGGCATCCGCCTGCTGGCCTCGCGCGACCGGGAGGGACGCGTGGAGCTGTGGTCCCGCACCGGGCAGCGGCTGAACGCCACCTACCCGGAGGCCGCCGCGGCGCTCGCGGGGCAGGCCTGCGAGGACTTCGTCGTGGACGGCGAGATCGTGGCGCTGCACCGGGGCCGCACCGACTTCGCCCTGCTCCAGCAGCGCAGCGGCCTCACCGATCCGGCCGCCGTGCGCGCCAGCCGGGTCACCGTCACGTACTACCTCTTCGACCTGCTGCGGCTCGGCGGGATCGACACCACCGGGCTCCCGCAGCGGGTCCGCAAGGCGCTGCTGCGGGACGCGCTGGACTTCCGCGCGCCGCTGCGCTTCACCCCGCACCGCAACCGGGGCGGTCAGGAGCTGCTGGACCGGGCCTGCGGCTGGGGCTGGGAGGGGCTGATCGCCAAACGCGCGTCGGCGCCGTACGCCCACCGCCGCTCGCCGAACTGGCTCAAGCTCAAATGCGCCGCCGGACAGGAACTGGTGATCGGCGGCTTCACCGAGCCGGCCGGCAGCCGGGTGGGCTTCGGCGCCCTGCTGGTCGGCTACCACGAGGACGGCCGGCTGCGCTACGCGGGCAAGGTCGGCACGGGCTACGACACGCGGACGCTGCGCGCCCTGCGCGAGCGGCTGGACGCGCTGGGGACCGGCCGCTCGCCCTTCGCCGACCCGGTGCGCGAGCGCACCGCGCACTGGGCGCGCCCGGAACTGGTCGCCCAGGTCGCCTTCACCGAGTGGACGCGCGACGGCCGGCTGCGCCACCCGCGCTTCCTCGGCCTGCGCGACGACAAGGACCCCGCCGAGGTGGTCCGCGAGAAGCCGGCAGGGAGGCGCTGACGATGCCGCGAACGCCGCAGGAGACGGTGCGGGCCGGGCGCCGCTCGGTGCGGATCAGCCGCCCGGACAAGGTGCTCTTCCCCGACGACGGCGTCACGAAGGCGGATCTCGCCGCGTACTACAGGACCGTCGCCCCGCGGATGCTGCCGCAGCTGCGCGGTCGCCCCCTCATGCTGGAGCGGCGCCCGGGCGGCATCGCCGACCACGGCTTCGTGCAGAAGGACACGCCCGGCCACGTGCCGGACTGGGTGCACCGCGCCGTGCTGCCCAAGGAGGGCGGCACGGTCACCTACACCGTCTGCGACGACACCGCCACCCTGGTCTACCTCGCCGACCAGGCGTGCGTGACGCTGCACCGCTTCCTCTCCCGCGCCGAGCACGCCGACCGTCCCGACCGGCTGGTCTTCGACCTCGACCCGCCGGACGCGGACTTCGCACCGGTGCGGGAGGCGGCCCGGCGGGTGCGCGGCCTGCTGGACGAGCTGGAGCTGCCGTCCACGGTGATGACGACCGGCTCGCGCGGCCTGCACGTGCTGGTCGCGCTCGACGCCAGGGCGCCCGTGGACGAGGTGCGGGCCTTCGCGCGGGACGCCGCGGAGCTGCTGGTGGCCCGCCACCCGGACAGCCTCACCGCCGAGCCCCGCAAGGCCGCCCGCCGCGGCCGCCTCTACCTGGACGTGCAGCGCAACGGCTACGGCCAGACGTCGGTGGCCCCCTACTCCGTCCGCTCCCTCCCCGGCGCACCCGTCGCGGCACCGCTGGCCTGGGACGACGTGGACGACCCGGAGACGACGGCCCGCCGCTGGACACTCGCCGACGCGGACCGGCTCGCCGCGGCGGACCCCTGGCGCGGCGCCCCGCGCGGCCGCTCCCTGGGGGCCGCCCGGCGGCGGCTGGACGCACTGCGGAAGAAGGAGCACGGACGATGAACGGCACGGACCGGGTGGAGGAAACGCGGTGAGCGGTGGCAGGAACGCCGGACCGGACGCGAACGGCGAGGCGGACGGGCCGGGGAGCAGGGAGGGCGCGGCCGGGCGGGAGGCCCCGCACGGCGGTGACGCCTTCCCGCCGCGCTCGCTGCGCGACTACGCCCTCGTCGCGGACGGCGAGCGCGGCGCTCTGCTGGGGCCGCTCGGGGAGTACGTGTGGATGTGCGCGCCCCGCTGGGACTCGGGCGCCGTCTTCGCCTCGCTGATCGGGGGCCGCGGCGGCTACGCGCTGGCCCCCGCCGGGCGGTTCGTGTGGGGCGGCTACTACGAGGACCGCTCGCTGGTCTGGCGCAGCCGCTGGATCACCCGGGACGACGGCGTGGTGGAGTGCCGCGAGGCCCTGGCCTTCCCCGGTGAGCCGCACCGGGCCGTGCTGCTGCGCCGCGTGCTGCCGCCGGAGCGGCCCGTCGCGCTGCGGGCCGTGCTGGAACCCGCGGCGGACTTCGGCGAGCACGCGCTGCGCGGTCTGGAGCGCGACGCGCACGGCTGCTGGCAGGGCCGCGCGGGCGGCCTGTGGCTGCGCTGGTCGGGGGCGGTCGGCGACGCCCGGCCGGCCGCGGGCCGCCGCCTCGAACTCGACCTGACCGCCGAGCCCGGGCGGTCGTACGACCTGGTGCTGGAGATCGCCGACCGGCCGCTGGACGGCGCCCCGCCCGACCCAGAGCAGGCCTGGCGGGCCACCCGCGAGGCGTGGCGGTCCGCGGTGCCCGTGCTGGACGGCGTGCTGGCGCCGCGCGACGCGCGGCACGCGTACGCGGTGATGCGCGGCCTGACCGGCCCGGCCGGCATGGTCGCCGCGGCGACCACCAGCCTGCCCGAGCGCGCCGAGGAAGGCCGCAACTACGACTACCGCTACGTGTGGATCCGCGACCAGTGCTACGCCGGTCAGGCGGTGGCCGCCGCGGGGGCCCACCCACTGCTCGACGACGCCGTGCGCTTCGTCACCGCCCGACTGGCCGAGGACGGGGCCGGACTGCGGCCCGCGTACACCGTGGACGGGCGGCCCATCCCCGACCAGCGGCGGCTGGACCTGCCGGGCTACCCCGGCGGCTTCGACCTGGTCGGCAACCAGGTCAGCGGGCAGTTCCAGCTGGACGCCTTCGGCGAGTGCCTGCTGCTGCTCGCCGCCGCGGCCCGGCACGACCGGCTGGACGGCGACGGGTGGCGGGCCGCGCTGGCGGCCGCGGAGGCGGTCGAGAAGCGCTGGCGGGAGCCGGACGCCGGGATCTGGGAGCTGGCGCCCCGGCACTGGACGCACAGCCGGCTGATCTGCGCCGCGGGGCTGCGGGCCCTCGCCGGCGCCGGGGTGCCCGCCCGGCAGGCGGCGCACTGGCGGGCGCTCGCGGACACCGTCGTCGCGGCGGCGGACGACGACGGCCGGCACCCGTCCGGCCGCTGGCAGCGCGCCCCCGACGACCCCCGCCCCGACGCCGCACTGCTCTTCCCCGCGCTGCGCGGCGCCCTTCCCGCCGGCGACCCGCGCAGCACGGCGACGCTCGACGCGTACCTGGCGGAGCTGGCCGAGGACCACTTCGCCTACCGCTTCCGCCACGACGACCGCCCGCTCGCGCACGCCGAGGGCGCGTTCGTGATGTGCGGCTTCGCGGTCGCCATGGCCGAGCACCAGCGCGGGCGGACCGGCTCGGCCTACCGCTGGTTCGAGCGCAACCGCGCGGCGTGCGGTCCGGCCGGGCTGTACGCCGAGGAGTACGACACGGCGCAGCGGGAGATGCGCGGCAACCTCCCCCAGGCCTTCGTGCACGCCCTGATGCTGGAGGCGTCGGCGCGGCTGGCGCAGGAGGGCCCGCCCGGCTGAGGCACCCGGGCGGGCGCCGCGCGGGACCGTGCCCCCGCACGTGTGAGTGCCGCCGCGGGACGGGTACCCGGTACGGCCGGTGCCCGGGACCGGGTACCGGCGCGGACGTACCCGGCCGCGCGGTGCGCGGGCGGGCGTACTCGGCACACCGGCCGACGGCCGGGGGAAGGACGAAGATGACGACCGCACGGGAGATCATGACGCCGGGCGCCCAGTGCGTCGGCGAGGACGAGACCGTCCTGGACGCCGCGCGCACCATGACCGATCTCGGGGTGGGCGCGCTGCCGATCTGCGGCAACGACGACCGCCTCAAGGGCGTGGTCACCGACCGCGACATCGTCGTGAAGGTACTGGGCCGCGGCAAGGACCCGGCGAGCACCAGGACGCGCGAGCTGGCCCAGGGCAAGGCGGTGACGATCGGCGCGGACGACGACGCGGAGGAGATTCTGCGCACCATGTCCTCGCACAAGACCCGCCGGCTGCCGGTGATCGACGGCCACCGGCTGGTGGGCATGGTCGCGCAGGCGGACGTGGCGCGCTCGCTGCCGAATCCGAAGGTGGGCGAGCTGCTGCAGGCGCTGTCCACGGACTGAGCGCGGCCCGCGCGCTGCGCCACCGGAGCGAACCCTCGACCTCACCCTTCACCTGAGGTCGAGGGTTCGCTCCTGTGCGGCGCCGGGCGCCCCACCGGCAGGGCCGGCGGGGCGCGCGGGGTACGCACGCGGGGCCGTCCGGAAGCTGCCTGCGCAGTCGACCGCGGCGCCCCCGGTCCGGAGCGGTCCGGAGCGTCCGAAGCGCCCCCGCCGCCGGCGCGGGGCCGGTGGCGGGGGCGCGTGGGGTGTCCGGCGGGTCAGCCGCCCAGGACGGTCGGGAAGCGGTCCCAGACGCGGTGGGCGCGCAGCAGCGGGACGAGCTGCTGGAGCGCGTCGCCGCCCCCGGACGCCGCGAGGACGCCGGGCTCGGAGACGGTCAGGCCGACCGCGTCGAGCACCGCCTCGCCGCCGCCGTACACGGCGACCGCCTTGCCGTGCCGGTAGGCCTCGGTGAGCAGCAGCAGGACGCGGGGGTCGACGTCCGTGACGGCCGCGGCGTCCTCGGACGCCTTGGCGTCGCGGGCCCCGTGCGCGTCGGCGGCGGGCTGCGGCGCCGCGGCCAGCACGAGGGCGTCGTACTCGACGGAGCGCGCGGTGGCGAACGTGCGCTGGACGCCCTCGCCGCCCGTCGGGGCGATGACCAGCGGCACCATGCCCGCGCCGAGCGCCGCCTGCCGCGCCTCGGTGACGTCCTGCGCGGGGTCGCCGACGACGATGCCGACGACCCGGCCGTCCACCGGCCACTCCTGGCCGATCTGCGACAGCGCGGGGCTCGGCTCGGGGTCGGCCAGCTCGACGGTCGGCTCGGGCACCGGCAGGCCGAGGGCCGCGGCCACGGTGCTGCACAGCTCGCCGTCGATGTTGGCCAGCACCTTCAGGCCGCGCTCCTTGATCGCGGTCTCGTAGCACTTGCCGAGCTCGAAACCGTACGCGGCGGCGATGTGCTCGCGCTCGGGCGCCGTCATGCTGCGCCAGAACAGCCGGGCCTGGCTGAAGTGGTCGTCGAAGGACGCGGCGGCGTCCCGCACCTTGCGGGACGCGGGCACCTCCACCGGCGCCTCGATGTACGCCCCCGTGGCGGCGCCCGCGGTGAAGGGGCAGCCGCCGTCGAGGGAGTTCGGCCGGTAGGGCGCGACGCCACGGTGCACGGCGGTCTGGTGCATGCCGTCCCGCAGCATGTCGTTGACGGGGGCGTGGGTGCGGTTGATCGGCAGCTGCGGGAAGTTCGGACCGCCCAGCCGGGTGATCTGCGTGTCGACGTACGAGAACAGCCGGCCCTGCATGAGCGCGTCGTTGGTGACGTCGATGCCGGGGACGAGGTTGCCGACGTGGAAGGCGACCTGCTCGGTCTCGGCGAAGTAGTTCGACGGGTTCGCGTTCAGCGTGAGCAGCCCGACCGGCTGCACGGGGGCCAGCTCCTCGGGCACGATCTTGGTCGGGTCGAGCAGGTCGATGCCCTCGAACATCTGCTCCTCGGTGTCCGGGAAGGTCTGCACGCCCAGCTCCCACTGCGGGTGCGCGCCGGCCTCGATGGCGTCGGCGAGGTCCCGGCGGTGGAAGTCGGGGTCGACGCCCGAGGTGATCTGCGCCTCCTCCCACACCATGGAGTGCACACCGAGCCGCGGCTTCCAGTGGAACTTCACCAGCGTGGTCGCGCCCTCGGCGTCCACCAGCCGGAAGGTGTGGACGCCGAAGCCCTCCATCATCCGGTACGAGCGCGGGATGCCCCGGTCGGACATGTTCCAGAGGGTGTGGAAGGTCGCCTCGGTGTGCAGGGTGACGAAGTCCCAGAAGGTGTCGTGGGCGCTCTGCGCCTGGGGGATCTCCCGGTCCGGGTGGGGCTTGGCGGCGTGCACGACGTCGGGGAACTTGATCGCGTCCTGGATGAAGAACACCGGGATGTTGTTGCCGACCAGGTCGAACACGCCCTCGTCGGTGTAGAACTTCGTGGCGAAGCCGCGGGTGTCGCGCACGGTGTCGGCGGAGCCGCGCGAGCCCAGCACGGTGGAGAAGCGCACGAAGACCGGGGTGCGGGCGCCCTCGGCGAGGAAGGCCGCGCGGGTGATGCGGGCGGCCGTTCCGTAGGACTCGAAGACGCCGTGCGCGGCGGCTCCCCGCGCGTGCACCACGCGCTCGGGGATGCGCTCGTGGTCGAAGTGGGTGATCTTCTCCCGCAGGTGGTGGTCCTGGAGCAGCACCGGGCCGCGCGGGCCCGCCTTGAGCGAGTGGTCCGTGTCGTGCAGCCGCGCGCCCTGGGCGGTCGTCAGGTACGCGCCGCGCTGGGCGACGTCGGCCGGGTCGGCGCCGGTCGGCTGCCCGGTGGGGCTGACGGTCTCGGGTCCGCGCTGGTCGGGCTTGGGCGGCAGCGGTTCGCGGGGCGACGTGGGCTCGTCCACCGGGGGCGGCTCGGGGGCGGGGGCTCCGGGGATCTCGTTGCGCTGGTGGTCGGTGCCGCTCACGGCAGGCTCTCCTCACGTTGCGGACGCAGGGCTGCCCCCGCGGCCCCCGGAGGGGTGCCGGGCCGCAGGGGCGCAGGTCGCCACCCCGCGCCCTGGCAGCCGGGTGGGGTGCGGACCGGCCGGTCGCAGAGGACCGGCGGGTGACGGGTGCCCCGGATCGCGGCCGCCAACCACCGCGGGCCCGCTCGATCACCCGGACGGACCCGTGCCTCCCCGGTGCCCGCGCCCGCCGCGCATGAGCCGCCGCCGTGCGGGTACCCGCCGCCGGTGATCCCCCGGCGGGGAAGGCGACACGGAGGAGGCGACGGACGTGAGCGGGACACTTCGGGATCCGCAGGAGCGGCGGACGGCCCTGGTGACGGGCGGCGACTCCGGCATCGGGCGGGCGGCCGCGGTACGCCTGGCCGCCGACGGGCTGGACGTCGCGGTCACCTGGCACAGCGACCGGGAGGGCGCCGAGAGCACCGCGGCCGAGGCACGCGAGCACGGCGTCCGCGCGGTGACCGAGCACCTGGACCTGGGCGACCTGCCCGCCGCGGCGGACGTCGCCGACGCGGTGGCCGAACGGCTCGGCCGGCTGGACGTCCTGGTCAACGGATCGGGCACCGGCACCTCGACGCCCTTCCTGGACATCGGCCTGGACACCTTCCGGCACGTGCTGGACGTCGACCTGAGCGGCCCCTTCCTGCTGTGCCAGCGGGCCGCCCGGCGCATGATCGCGCAGGGCGGCGGCGGCCGGATCGTGAACATCACCTCCGTGCACGAGCACCAGCCCCGGGTGGGCGCGGGCCCGTACTGCGCCGCCAAGGGCGGGCTCGGGCTGCTGACCCAGGTGATGGCCCTGGAACTGGCCGGGCACGGGATCACCGTCAACGCGGTGGCGCCGGGCGAGATCGCGACCCCGATGACCGGGCAGGAGGACAGCGACGTGCGGGGCACGGAGCGGCCCGGCATCCCGCTGCGGCGCCCCGGGGACGCCCGGGAGGTCGCCGCGGTGATCGCCTTCCTGGCGTCGCCCGCCGCGTCGTACGTCACGGGCGCGTCCTGGGCGGTGGACGGCGGGATGCTGCGGATGGGGCCGATGGCGGGCTCCCATTTGGCCTCGGACGACTGGCGCCGCCCCTGAGACGACGCCTTCCGGCCGGGTCGCGGCCTACCCGCGCGCCCGGCCGGACGGCAGCAGCTCGCCGAGGTCCGCCGACAGGTCGGCGGCGACCTTGCCCATCAGCTCCGGCGACAGCGCCCCGTCCAGCACTTCCAGGACGGCGGCGCTGTCCCGTACGGCCGCCCCGTCCGGCACCCCGGCGCGGCCGGAGACGCGTCCTGCGAACACGGTCAGGTCGAACCGCTCCCCCGCCGCCCGGCCGCGCCCGTCGCGCCCGGCGTCCCTGGCGGCCGCCCGCAGGTGCTCGCCCAGATCGGGCGGCAGCTGGGCGGCGACGTGCTCGGCGAGCCCGGGGGCGATCCGCTCCCCGAGCGTGCGCAGCACCGCGCCGGTGGCTCGTTCGGCGGATGCGCGGTCGGGCAGCCCGGCGATCTCCTGGACCTTCCCGATCATCTCGTTGTGCTGCATGGCACCTCCCTGCGCGCTCGCGTCCCGCCGGGCCGCAGGCACGGCCCGCGGGCGGGCACTGGAGCGGGTACCCGCTGCGGGCGCGACTATCGCGGGCGGGGCGGGGAAGCCTCCCCGGCTTCCCCGCCCCGCCCGCACTCCGGTGCCGCGTCCGGCGGCTCAGTGGCCCACCGCGTCCCGGACCTTGTCCATCATGGCCGCGAAGGGGCCGGTCAGGACCAGCGCGGCCGGCTTGCCCGCGGCCTTGGGGTGCGGGTGCGTGGGCGCCAGGCGCTCGATCGCGCGCAGCCGCTCGCCCATGGCCTTGCGGCGCTCCTCCGTGCAGTCGCGCATCAGCGCGGGGAACTCCTCGGCCTCCTCGTGGTCGGCGTGGTCGCCGACCGCCCGCTCGAACTCGGCGAAGAGGGCGGTGAACTCGGCGCTGTCGACGTCCATCCCCTCCAGCCGCTTGAGCACCTTGGCGGCCTCCGCCTCCTCGTCGTCGCGGGCCGCCGCCTCGCGCTCGCCCGCCGAGTCCTTGGCGACCGGGCGCACGACCACCTCCTCGGCCACCTCGTGGACGGCCAGCAGCGCCCGCAGCTCGTCGAACGCCTCCTTGCGGCGCTCCCCGCGGGTGTTGCGGACGGTCTCGAACAGGTCCCGGATCCGGGCGTGCTGGCTCAGCAGCACCGCGATCACGTCCCCGTCGGGCAGCCGGGCCGCCTGGGTCCGTTCGGCTGTGGCAGAACTCATCGTCGGCTCCTCCCTCTCCCGCCGCCCCGTCGGGGGACGGCGGTGTTCGGGGGGCGGATAACCGCTGCCGCCGGGGCCAAACCGGGCCCGGCGCCGCCGCGGCCTCGCGCCGCCCCGATCCGTGCAGGTCACGGCGGGTCGCGGGGGCATCGCTAGTGCATCCGGGTGGAGAGACGGCTGGTGCGGTTTGCGGGGGCGGAGGTGGGGCAGGCGTCGGACTGTGCTTGGGACAGCAGGTACGCATGGGGCTGCTTTCCTTCTTGCGCCCCGGGCCGCGTGCACGGCGCCGGCCTCCCCTCAGTTCTCCGGCGAAGCGAGTGCCATGTGCTCGACACTCCCACCCCCCGGCGCCCATGCCGCTCCCCCGGCCCGCCGTACCCGCAGGCACGACGAGCCGGACGGCACCGACGCGCTCTTCCTGCGGCTCCACTCGGCCAGGTGCCCGCGGGAGCGGCACGACCTGTCCGAGCGGCTGGTCCTGGCCTGGCTCCCGATGGCCGAACGCCTCGCCCGCCGCTACCGCGACCGCGGCGAGTCGCTCGACGACCTGCGGCAGGTCGCCGCGCTCGGGCTGGTGAAGGCGGTCCACCGCTTCGACCCCGGCCAGGGCAAGGCTTTCGCCACCTACGCGGTGCCCACCATCGACGGCGAGCTGAAGCGCCACTTCCGGGACTGCTCGTGGAGCGTGCACGTGCCGCGCGGCGTGCAGGAGGCGCGCGCCAAGGTGCGCGCGGTGTGCCAGGAGATCGGCGACCGCGCCCCCGTCGAGGTCATCGCCGAGCGCACGGGGCTCTCGCACGACGACGTGCGCGCCGGGCTCGGCGCCCTCCAGGGCTACGCGGCGCTGTCGCTCGACGCGCCGCTCGGGCCGGGCGCCGACGGCGTCCTGGAGGACGCGCTCGGGCGCGAGGACGACGCCTTCCAGACGGTCGTGGACCGCGAGGCCGTCCGCCCCGAGGTGACCGCGCTGCCGCCGCGCGAGCGGCGGATCCTGTTCATGCGCTTCTTCCAGGACATGAAGCAGGCCGAGATCGCCGATGCGCTCGGGATCTCCCAGATGCACGTCTCCCGGCTGCTGTCGACGACCTGCGAGCAGGTGCGGCGGGCCGTGGCCGAGGAGCCGGCCCGCGTGTGAGCGCGGCGGGCCCCACCCCGGGTGGACGACCCGGGGCACCATGAAACGCGCAGGGGAAGGAGGCCGCCATGAAGGGCCTGTTCGACCCGGGCGGCAAGCAGGGACTGACGGGACTGTCCGCGGTGGTGACCGGCGGCTCGCGCGGGCTGGGCCTGCGCATCGCCGACCGGCTGCTGGCCCGCGGCTGCGCCGTGACGATCGCGGCGCGCGACGCCGGGGAACTGGAGCGGGCGCGCGGGCTGCTGCTGCGCGACCACCCCGGCGCCGCCGTGCGGACCGTGCGCTGCGATGTCACCGACCGCGGCCAGGTGGCCGCCCTCATGCGGCAGGCGGCGGACGCGCACGGCGGTGTCGACGTCGTCGTGGCGAACGCGGGGATCATCCAGGTCGCGCCGCTGGACTCCCTCGGCACGCAGGACTTCGCGGCGGCGACCGACACGATCTTCATGGGATCGGTGCACACCGCGCTGGAGGCGCTGCCGTGGCTGCGGCGCAGCCCCGCGGGCGGGCGGCTGGCACTGATCGGCTCGGTCGGCGGCCTGGTCGCCGCCCCGCACCTGCTGCCGTACTCCTGCGCCAAGTCGGCGGTCTCGGCGCTCGCCGAGGGGCTGCACGCCGAGCTGGCGGGCAGCAGCGTGAGCGTCACGGCGGTGCACCCGGGGCTGATGCGGACCGGGTCGCACCTGGCCGCGGAGTTCGGCGGGCAGGCGGAGCGCGAGTTCGGCTGGTTCTCCGCGGTGGCGGGCAGCCCGCTGGTGTCGATGGACGCCGGACGGGCCGCCGGGCGTGTCGTCTCCGCGCTGGAACGGCGCCGGACGCGGATCGTCCTGACCCCCGCCGCCAAGGCGGCGGACCTGGGGCACGGCCTGGCACCGGCCCTGACCGTCAGGCTCACCTCGCTCGCCGCCCGGGCGCTGCCCGCGGCCCCGCCGGACGGGGAGCCGGCCTCACCGGTGCCCGGCCGGCAGGTGGAGGCGGCGGCTGACCGCGCCCTGCCGCCCGTGCTGCGCAGGCTGCGCGCCTGGGGCAGCGCCCTCAACGACCGGGCGTCCGCCCGGCTGAACCAGCGCCGCAACCCGCCGCACGGGGCGGCCGGGAATCCCGCCTGAGGGCGTGCCGTGCCGTGCCTTCCCGGCCGGGACCGGCGGGAAGGCACGGCAGCGCGGCGGGGCCGGGACGTGGCGCTTCCTGCTCTGCGGGGTGCCGCCGCCGTGGTGCGTACCGGCTGACCCCGGGCGGCTCCCGGGCGGCGGTCAGCAGCGCAGCGCCGAGCGCCCGGAACGCCAGGCCGCCAGCAGGTGCTCGGCAAAGCGGTCCTCCAGGAAGGTGGTGGCGTCCGCCCCGAAGGCCACGTCCGCGGCAAGGTCCGGTTCCGCCGCGAGCAGCCCCTCGACGACCTGGTGGCGCACCACCTGCTCGTGGACCGCGTCGGCCTCGACGTGCTCGTCGTAGAAGCGCTGCGCGGCCGGGCCCGCTCCCGCCCGGCGCAGACCGGAGGCGAGCCGCCGGGAGCCGGGCGAGGAGGTCACCTCGACCCAGGCGAAGTGGCCGACCAGCGCGCCGCGCAGGGCCCGGTGCAGGCCGAACAGCGACATCACGTTCACCACGGCGAGCATCGGCGCGGGGGCGCGGTCGAGGTAGCGGCCGTACGAGGGGTCGAGGCCGAGATCGGCCATGAGGTCGGCGAAGAGCCGGGCGTGCACCTGGTCGGCGCGGCCGGCGCCGAACTCGTCGTACTCGATCGCCGCCATGGCCGCCTTCGCCCGGCCGTCCAGCCTGGGCAGCACCCAGGCGTGCGGGTCGGCCTCCTTGAGGTGGTAGAGGGAGCGCAGGGCGGCGTACTCCCGGAAAGTGTCCAGGTCTCCGTGGCGGCGCAGGTGGTGGGAGACGGAGCCGGAGGTGTCGGCGGGCTCGACGAGCAGCTCGGCGAGGACCTCGGCGGGATCGCGCGGGCCGGGCACGTCGCGGCGCAGGGCGGCGAGGAAGCGGTCCTCCAGCGCACGCCGGACGTCCAGCAGGTCCGCGTCCCACTCGCGGTCGTCGGCGACTCCCGCGAAGCCGCGGTAGTGCAGCTCGTAGAGCACGTAGAGGGCGAGGTGGAGGTCGTCGCCGTACGGCTCGGCGCCGGCGGCGAGCGCCCGCAGCCCGGGGTCGGGGACGTGCCCGGTGTGCAGCGCCCGGATCACACCGTGCGAGAGCGGCCCGCGGGCCGAGGGCAGGGCGGGGGCGTGCGGGCGGGTCGTCGTGGTCACGTGCGGTCCTTCCTGCGGCGCTCGTGCGCGCGGTGGCTGGTGTCGCACCAGGGGTAGCTGGCGCTGCGGCGGCAGGTGCAGATCGCGACGGCGAAGCGGTCGGAGACCGCCACGGTGCCGTCGTCGGCGACGACCTCGACGGGCCCCTCCACCACGACGGGCCCGTCCTGCTCGACGCTCACCCGGCGCGGCGCCGGCTCGCGGGAGCGCGGCTCATCGGCGTTCGGCACGGATCACCACCAGCTCCTCCTGCTCGTCCTGCCCTGCCAGCAGACCGCCGGCCCGCAGCCAGGGCAGCCGGGAGCGCAGCACGGGCCCGAACGGGACCCGGGCGCGCGTGCGGATCTCGGCGGACAGGCCGAGGCCGGTCAGCCGGTCGACGGTGCGCTCCGGTCCGCACAGCGCCGAGTGCACCATGAGCAGCACCCCGTGGGGGCGCAGCAGCCCGGCGGAGGCGGTGCACAGCGCGTCCACCACCTGCCGCCCGTCGGGGCCCGCGTCCCACGCGCGGGCCGCGCGGTGCGCGGTGGGCGGCCCGCCGGGCGGCGCGGGGACGTACGGCGGGTTGCTGAGCACGAGGTCGTAGGCGCGTCCGCCGGTGCGGCCGGCGAGGCGCCGGATGTCGCGGCGGTGCACCTCGATGCGGCGGCCGGCGCGCAGGGCGTTGACCCGGGTCGCGGCGAGCGCGCGCCACGAGACGTCGACGGCCTCGACGCGGGCGCCGAGCCGCGAGGCGTAGAGCGCCAGGGCGCCGCTGCCGGTGCCGACGTCGAGGACGTCGCTGCCGGGCACCACCTCGTGGTGGAGTGCGGCGGCGAGCAGGGCGGTGTCGGCCTGCGGGCGGTAGACACCGGGCAGGCGCCACACCCGGTCCAGCACGGGCGGGGCGTCGGGAACGGTTGCGGCGGCGGGGGCGCTGACCTGGTTCGGCACGGCGGCTCCTGTCAATCGGGGGCGGACGGCCGCCCGGATCCGGTCGGGGGTGTCAGACCGGCGGGTAGGGTGCGCCGCGCAGCACGCGCGCGAGGTGCGCGGTGTTGGCCGCGAGCGTCGCGGTGGTGGTCCTGACGCTGTCGGGCGTCTCGTCCAGGTCCTGGTAGTCGGTGCCGTGCATGGCCTCGCCCACCCAGTAGGTGACGGCGTTCGGCGCGAGGGAGAAGCCGACGTCGTTGAGGCCCTGGTAGAGGTCGGCGCTCACCTTGTGGGCGCCGTCCTCGTTGCCCACCACGGCGACCGCGGCGGCCTTGCCGTACGTGAGCATCCGGCCCTCGCCGTCGGTCTCCGACAGCTCCGCGTCGAGGCGCTCCAGCACCCGCTGGGCGACGCTGCACGGATGGCCGAGCCAGATGGGCGTGGCCAGGACGAGGATGTCGGCGGCGAGCATCCGCGCGCGGATCCGGGGCCAGGCGTCGCCGTCCCCCGCGTCCGCCGTCACGCCCGGTCGCACGTCGTGGTCGGCGATGCGCACCGTCTCACCGGTGACGCCGTGGCCGCCGAGCGCCTCCAGCACCTGCTCGGCCAGCAGCTGGGAGCTGGAACGCGAGGGGCTCGGCTTGAGCGTGCATACCAGGGCAAGTGCCCGCAATTCGTCCTGCTCGGTCATACCTCGCGGATATCCCCGGACCGCTCCGCGAAACATCCCTGCGGCGTGTCACCCGTCCTCGGCCAGGACGCGGACGGTGCCCACCGTGGTGTCCGAGGCGTCCGGGACGGACATCCCCGCCTCGACGCCCGACCGCAGGTAGTCCACGACGGCCGCGTTCAGCCGCTCCCCCGGCAGCGCCGCCGGGACGCCCGGCGGGTAGGGGGTGAGCATCTCCGCCGCGACGCGCCCGACCGCCTTGTCGCAGGGCACCTGTTCGATCCGCCCGAAGAAGGCGTCGCGGGGCAGCACGACCTGCTCCAGCCGCAGGTCGGCGGGGTCCGGTACGTCCACCCGGGGCGCGGGCCGCAGCTCGCCCGCGTGGCCGGCGAGGTCGCGCAGCGCGCGCACCAGGCCCCCGGCGCTCGCGTCGTCGTCGGCGTGGGTGAGCTGGGCGCTGACCCGGCGGTGGTCGGACACGTGCGCGTTGATGCGGTGGTGGGTGCGCAGCCAGTCGGCGGCCGCGTAGCCGCCGGTGCCCAGCGCGCCGAGGTCGACGAAGACCTGGAGCGGATCCATGTCTGCGGCGCGGTCCGGGCCGCAGAAGTCGTCGCGGCCGTTGACGTGCAGGCCGTCGATGGCGTCGATGTCCGCCCTCGTGCGGTGCGCGAGGGCGAGGGCGGCGTCGAACAGCGCCCGGCCGTGCTCGACCATCTGCCGCCGCCAGCCGTCGAGGCCCGCGTACAGGAGGACCGAGGGGCTGGTGCTGCCGAGCAGGTCGGCGCGCGAGGCCAGGACCTCCGGGGTGACGCGGTCGCCCTGGAGGTGGAAGACGGAGCCCTGCTCCAGGCCGGAGCCCATCTTGTGCACGGAGGTCACGCAGACGTCGGCCCCGGCGTCCATGGCCCAGGCCGGCAGGTCGGGGTGGAAGGGCAGATGGGCGCCCCACGCCTCGTCCACGATGCAGGGCAGGTCGCGCGCGTGGCAGACCTCCGCGATGCCGGCGAGGTCGGCGCAGGTGCCGTACGGGGTCGGGCTGGTGACGAGCATGCCGCGCGCGTCCGGGTGCTCGTCCAGGCACGCGGCCACCGACTCCGGGCTCGGCGGGTGGGCCAGGTGCCGCTCGGGGTCCCACTGCGGCTCGACCCAGACGGGGCGGATGCCGGCCAGGATGAGCCCGGCGACCACCGACTTGTGCGCGTCCCGCCCGACCAGCAGCTTCTCGTGCGGCCCGGCCACGGAGAGCATCGCGGCCTTGACCGACAGCGAGCTGCCGCAGGTGGAGAAGAAGGTGTGCTCGGCCCCGACCGCGTCGGCCATCAGCTCCTGGGCCCGCTCCAGCACCTGGCCCCTGGAGAGCCGGTCGTCGAGCCCGGCGACCGCGAGGACGTCGGCGGCGAACACCGCGTCCCCCAGCACCTCGCGCACCCGGGGATCGGCGCCGCGTCCCTGTTTGTGGCCGGGCGGGGTGAAGGGCAGCTGCCCTTCGGCGTGGTAGGCGGCGAGTGCGTCGAGTACCGGTGCCTCGGAATGGTCCATGGCGGGCGCATGCCCCGGGCCGCGGGACCGTACGCGTGCCCTTCCCCGGACCGCGGGCGCGGGGGGCCGCATGCATGGCGGGACGCGCAGCGGGCAGCCGCAGGCCACACCGCTTTGCGGAAGGAGCGCCGCCATGAGCGACGAGACGATGGGCGACGAGGTCTACCAGCCGACCGGTGACGAGGACGAGCAGGCCGACCCGCTGGACATGGAGGACGCGCTCGGCGAGGACGACTACGACGCCGAGCTGGACAAGGGCTACTCGCCCCCCGAACGGCCCTACGCCGTGGACGGCCCGGGCACCACGGCCGAGGAGCAGCGCGAGGGCGAGTCGCTGGACCAGCGGCTGGCCCAGGAGACGCCGGACGTGACGCCGGACCGCGGCGACGGCATCGGCGACGCCTCCGACACCGCGGGTGAGCCGGTGGACCCGGAGGCGGGCGACGTGCGCGCCGGCCGGCTCGTCGCGGCCGACCAGGGCATGGAGCGGGGGACCCGCGACCCGGTGACGGCCGAGGACGTCGGCGTGGACGGCGCCGCGGCCGGCGCGGAGGAGGCGGCGGTGCACGTGACGGACGACCCCGAGGGAACAGCGGGCGCCGAGGAGCGCGAGTGACGAGGAATCGATCAGGAGGTGGGGACGGCGTGCGGGCCGATCTGACGGGCAGGACAGTGGTCGTCACCGGTGCCAGCGGCGGCATCGGGCGGGCGACGGTACGGGAGTTCGCGCGCCGCGGCGCGAGGATCGGTCTGGTCGCTCGCGGCCGGGACGGCCTGGAGGCGGCGGCGCGGGAGGTACGGGAGCTGGGCGGGGAGGCGCTGGTGGCCCCGGCGGACGTCGCCGACCCGGCGGCCGTCACGGCGGCCGCGGATGCGGTGGAGCGAGCCTTCGGACCGCTGGACGTGTGGGTGAACGTCGCCTTCGCCTCGGTCTTCGCGCAGTTCACCGACATCTCGCCGGAGGAGTACCGGCGGGTGACGGAGGTCAGCTACCTCGGCTACGTCAACGGCACGCGCGAGGCGCTGTCGCGCATGCTGCCGCGCGACCGCGGCACGGTGGTGCAGGTCGGCTCGGCGCTCGGGGAGCGGTCCATCCCGCTCCAGTCGGCCTACTGCGGTGCCAAGCACGCCGTCAACGGCTTCACCTCGTCGGTGCGGACGGAGCTGATGCACCGCGGCAGCGGCGTGCGGATCACCGTGGTGCAGATGCCCGCGGTCAACACCCCGCAGTTCTCCTGGGTGCTCTCGCGGCTGCCGCACCATCCGCAGCCCGTCCCGCCGATCTACCAGCCGGAGGTGGCGGCGCGGGCCGTGGTGTACGCCGCGGCGCACCCGCGGCGCAAGCAGTTCTACGTGGGCGCGTCCACCGTGGCCACGGTGCTGGGGAACCGCGTCGCGGCGGGGCTGCTGGACCGCTACCTGGCCCGTACCGGCTACGGCTCCCAGCAGACGGAGGAGCCCGGCTCCCCCGACTCCCGGCAGGGCAACCTGTGGGAGCCGCTGGACCGCAGCGGCGGCCGGGACTTCGGCGCGCACGGCGCCTTCGACGAGCGGGCGCACGAGCGCTCGCCGCAGGCGGGCGTGGCCCGGCACCCCGGTACGGCGCTGGCTGCCGTGGCGGCGGCGGGGGTCGCGGTGGGTGTGGCCGTGGCGGGGCGCCGCAGGTCGTGACCGCGTGGCACGCAGGGAGGGGGGGCGCCGGCGGCGCCCCCCTCCCTGCGTGCCGCCGTCCGCTCAGGCCGCGCCCTGGAGGGCGGGCAGCACCTTGCTGCGGTAGGCGTCGAAGAACTGCTGCTGGTCAGGGCCGATCTGGGCCACGTAGACCTCGTCGAAGTCCGCCTCGGCGTACGCCCGGATCGCCCGGACGTGCTCCTCCGGGTCGTCGCCGAAGGTGCCGGCCGCAGCGACGGTCTCCCGGCGGACGAGGCTGGAGGCCTGCTCGATGTGCTCGGGCGTGGGCAGCACCTGGGCCAGCTCGCCGGGCAGCTGCTCGTTGGGCCACAGGCGGTGCACGGTGTCGATCGCGCGCTCCCGGTCGGTGTCCCAGCAGACCTTGAGGCCGCCGAGCACCGGCTTGTCGCCCCCGCCGCCGCGCCGGAAGCCGGCGACCAGGTCGGCGTCCGGCTGCATGGTGACGAAGCCGTCGCCGATGCGCCCGGCCAGCGCCGCCGCCTGCGGGCCAAAACCGGACACGTACAGCGGCGGCGGCTCGCCGGGCAGCGTGTAGAGGCGGGCGTTCTCCACCGTGTAGTGGGGCCCGCGGTGGGTGACGCGCTCGCCGGTGAAGAGCTTGCGGATGATCTGGAGCGCCTCCTCCAGCATGTGCATGCGGGCCGGGGCGTCCGGCCAGGCACCGCCGGTGACGTGCTCGTTCAGGGCCTCGCCCGTGCCGACGCCGAAGCGGAAGCCGCCGTCCAGCAGCGTCGCGGAGGTGGCCGCGGCCTGCGCGTTGACCACCGGGTGCATCCGCACGGTCGGGCAGGTCACGAGCGTGGTCACGGGCAGCGAGGTGACCTGGGACAGCGCGCCGATCACCGACCAGACGAAGCCGCTCTCACCCTGCTGGTCGTTCCACGGATGGAAGTGGTCGGAGATCGCCAGCGCCTCGAAGCCCGCCTGCTCGGCCATACGTGCCTGGTCGAGCAGCTCGCGCGGGGTGAACTCCTCGCTGGACAGGAAGTAGCCGTAACGCGTCATGGTGCCTCCTCGGGTGCTCCTTGGCGGGTGCCCGGTAGCGACGGCGGCATGCCTGGCGCCGCGGGGCCGGGCGGGGGGCGCCGCGGGGCCGGGCGGGGGGCGGTGCGGCCCCCTGTGGCATAGCCCGCCGGGGAGCGGGAACCCGTTGCCACAGCGGGGCAGGCAGCCCCGGGCCCGGGCCGCCGTGCGGCGCCTCCAGGCGCCGCGACGGCCGGGAACGGCCCGCGGGCCACGGCCAGGCACCCGGAAGGCCACGTATGAGCACTGTCGAACGGTCCACCACCGCATCCGCCCTCGATGTCGCCGCGCTGGAGTCCGCCCTGCGGGACGAGGTCGACGGCGAGGTGCGTTTCGACGCGGGCAGCCGCGGCGCGTACGCGACCGACGGCTCCAACTACCGGCAGGTGCCGCTCGGCGTCGTCGTCCCGCGCAGCGTCGAGGCGGGGGCGGCGGCGGTCGCGGTCTGCGCCCGGTTCGGCGCGCCGCTGCTGTCGCGGGGCGGCGGTACGAGCCTGGCGGGGCAGTGCACCAACACCGCGGTCGTCATCGACTGGACCAAGTACTGCGACGGCCTGGTCTCGGTCGACCCCCGGGCCCGCACCTGCGTCGTCGAGCCGGGCATCGTGCTGGACGACCTCAACCGGCAGCTGGCGGCCTGCGGCCTGATGTTCGGCCCCAAGCCGTCCACGCACAGCCACTGCGCCCTCGGCGGCATGATCGGCAACAACTCCTGCGGGGCCTCCGCCCAGGCGTACGGCAAGACCGCCGACAACGTGCGGCGGCTGGAGATCCTCACCTACGACGGGACGCGCTGCTGGGTCGGACGCACCTCGCCCGAGGAGTTCGAGGCCGTCACCGCCCAGGGCGACCGGCGCGCGGAGCTGTACGCGGGCCTGCGCGCCCTCGGCGACCGGTACCTCGCCGACATCCGCCGGGGCTACCCGAAGATCCCGCGCCGGGTCTCCGGCTACAACCTCGACGACCTGCTGCCGGAGAACGGTTTCGACGTCGCCCGCGCCCTGGTCGGCAGCGAGGGCACGCTCGTGACGGTGCTGCACGCCGAACTGGACCTCGTGCCGGTGCCCGCGGCGGACGCGATGCTCATCCTCGGCTACCCCGACATCTGCGAGGCCGCCGACGACGTGCCGCGCATCCTGGAGAACAGCTCGCCCTCCCAGCTGGAGGCGCTCGACGACCGCATGGCGCAGCTGATGCGCGAGGAGGGCAGCCACCTGGCGTCGCTGGAGACCTTCCCGGAGGGCGGCAGCTGGCTGCTGCTCCAGTTCACCGGCGACAGCCAGGAGGAGGCCGACCGGCAGGCCGACGAGCTGCTGCGGGCCGTCGGCCGCGACCGCGACGACCCGTCGGTGGCCCTCTCCGACGACACCGCGCGCGAGCAGCGCATGCTCAAGGCGCGCGAGGCGGGCCTCGGCGTCACCGCCCGCCCGCCGGACGAGCGCGAGACGTGGGAGGGCTGGGAGGACTCCGCGGTGCCGCCCGACCGGCTCGGCGACTACCTGCGGGACCTCAAGAAGCTGTTCGACCGCTTCGACTACGACCACCCCTCCCTCTACGGGCACTTCGGCCAGGGCTGCGTGCACACCCGCATCCCCTTCGGCCTGCGCACCGCCGAAGGGGTGGCGCGCTTCCACGACTTCCTGCGGGCCGCCGCCGAGCTGGTCGTCTCCTACGGCGGCTCGCTGTCCGGGGAGCACGGCGACGGGCAGGCCCGCGGCGAGCTGCTGCGCATCATGTACGGCGAACGGCTGGTGGGCGCCTTCGGCGAGCTCAAGGCGCTGTTCGACCCGGACAACCGGATGAACCCCGGCAAGGTCGTCGACCCGCACCCGGCCGACGCCGACCTCCGGCTGGGCGCGGACTGGCGGCCGCGCGACGACTCGGACGCCGTCTTCGGCTACCCGGAGGACGGCGGCTCCTTCAACCAGGCCGTCATGCGCTGCGTCGGCATCGGCAACTGCCGCAGCCACGAGGGCGGGGTGATGTGCCCCTCGTACCGCGCGACGGGCGAGGAGGAGCACTCCACCCGCGGCCGGGCCCGGCTGCTGTTCGAGATGATCGGCGGCCACGACGACTCCCCGGTCACCGGCGGGTGGCGCTCGCCGGAGGTGAAGGACGCCCTCGACCTGTGCCTGGCCTGCAAGGGCTGCAAGTCGGACTGCCCGGTGGGCGTCGACATGGCCACGTACAAGGCGGAGTTCCTGTCCCACCACTACCGCGGACGGCTGCGCCCGGCCGCGCACTACGCGCTGGGCTGGCTGCCGTTGTGGGCCCGCGCCGCCCAGGTCGCACCGGGCGCGGTGAACGCGCTGCTGCGCGCACCGGGGGTCTCGGCGCTCGGCAAGCGGCTGGCCGGGGTCGCCGACCGGGACGCCCCGCTCTTCGCGGAACGGTCCTTCCTGGAGTGGTGGCGCGAGCGCGGCACGCCCGAGCCGGAGCCCGGCGACCCGCGGGCCGTGGTGCTGTGGCCCGACACCTTCAGCACGTACTTCCACCCGGCGGTCGCCCGGTCCGCGGTGCGCGTGCTGGAGGACGCCGGGTTCCGGGTGGCGGTGCCGCGCGAGGCCGTGTGCTGCGGCCTGACGTGGATCTCCACCGGGCAGCTCGGGACGGCCGGGCGGGTGCTGAGGCGGACGGTGGGGGTGCTCGGGCCGTGGATCGAGGCGGGCACCCCGGTGGTGGGCCTGGAGCCGTCGTGCACCGCGGTCTTCCGCGCGGACGCGCCCGAGCTGATGCCGGACGACCAGGACGTGCAGCGGCTGGCCGGGCAGTTCCTGACGCTCTCCGAGCTGCTGCTCCAGCGCGCGCCCGAGGACTGGAAGCCCCCGGTGCTGACCCGCGCCGCGACCGTGCAGACGCACTGCCACCAGCACGCCGTCACCGGCTTCGACGCCGACCGCGAGCTGATGCGCCGCTGCGGCCTGGACGCCGACGTCCTCGACGAGGGCTGCTGCGGTCTGGCCGGCAACTTCGGCTTCGAGCGCGGCCACGGCGAGCTGTCCACGGCGATCGCCGAGCTGGGCGTGCTGCCCGCGGTGCGGGCCGCCGCGCCCGGCGCCTTCGTCGTCGCCGACGGCTTCAGCTGCCGCACCCAGATCGAGCAGGGCGGCACCGGCCGGGGCGCCCTGCACCTGGCCGAGGCACTGGCGATGGGCCTGGACGGTGCGGTGCCCGCCGACCACCCGGAGAAGGCCGTCGACCGGCCCGCCCCGCCGGGCGCGGCCCGCGCCCGGCTCGCGACCACGGCGGCCGTGCTGGCCGCCGGCGGCGGGGCCGGCGGGCTCTACGCCCTGCTGCGCCGGCTGCGGCGCTGAGCCCGGCCGTACCCCCCGCCCCCCTGTCTGCACGGCGTGACGACGAGAGGAAACCCCCTGTGTCGATGAAAGTCTCGGACTACGTACTGCACCGCCTGCGCGAATGGGATGTCGACCATGTCTTCGCCTACGCGGGCGACGGCATCAACGGCCTGCTCGCCGCCTGGGGGCGGGCCGGCGACAAGCCGCGCTTCGTCCAGGCGCGGCACGAGGAGATGGCCGCCTTCGAGGCGGTCGGCTACGCGAAGTTCTCCGGCAGGGTCGGGGTGTGCGCGGCCACGTCGGGGCCCGGCGCCATCCACCTGCTCAACGGGCTGTACGACGCCAAGCTCGACCACGTGCCGGTCGTCGCGATCGTCGGCCAGACCAACCGCAGCGCCATGGGCGGCAGCTACCAGCAGGAGGTGGACCTGGCGAACCTCTACAAGGACGTCGCCGGCGACTTCTGCGAGACCGTCACCGTTCCCGAGCAGCTGCCGAACGTGCTGGACCGCGCGCTGCGCACGGCGTACTCCCGGCACACCGTCACCGCCGTGATCATCCCGGCCGACGTGCAGGAGCTGGAGTACAGCGCCCCCACGCACGCCTTCAAGATGGTCCCGTCCAGCCTGGGTGTCGCGGACTACGCGCCGGTCCCGTCCGACGAGGACCTGCACCGCGCCGCCGAGGTGCTGAACGCGGGCGAGAAGGTGGCGATCCTGGTCGGGCAGGGCGCCCGGGGCGCGCGCGCCGAGGTCGAGCACGCCGCGGACGTGCTGGGCGCCGGCGTCGCCAAGGCGCTGCTGGGCAAGGACGTGCTCTCCGACGAGCTGCCGTTCGTCACGGGGTCCGTCGGCCTGCTGGGCACGCGGCCGTCGTACGAGATGATGCGCGACTGCGACACCCTGCTGGTCGTCGGGTCGAGCTTCCCCTACACGCAGTTCCTGCCGGAGTTCGGGCAGGCGCGGGCGGTGCAGATCGACGTCGACCCGTTCATGATCGGCCTGCGCTACCCCTTCGAGGTCAACCTCGTCGGCGACGCGGCCGGCACCCTCAAGCGGCTGCTGCCGCAGCTGAAGGCGAAGAAGCACGGCAAGTGGCGCAAGACGATCGAGAAGAACACCGAGCGCTGGTGGGACGTCATGCAGCGGCGCGCGAGCGTGGACGCCGACCCGGTCAACCCCGAGTACGTGGTGCACGCACTCGACGAGCTGCTGCCCGACAACGTCATCCTGGCCGCCGACTCCGGCTCGGCCGCCAACTGGTACGCCCGGCACCTGCGGATGCGCGGCGCGATGCGCGGGTCCCTGTCCGGCACGCTCGCCACGATGGGCCCGGGCGTGCCGTACGTCATCGGTGCGAAGTTCGCGCACCCCGAGAGGCCCGCGCTGGCCATCGTCGGCGACGGCGCCATGCAGATGAACGGCATGGCCGAGCTGATCACCGCGTCCAAGTACTGGCGTGACTGGGCGGACCCGCGGCTGGTCGTCGCGGTGCTGAACAACCAGGACCTCAACCAGGTGACGTGGGAGATGCGCGCGATGGAGGGCGCCCCCCAGTTCCTGCCCTCGCAGTCCATCCCGGACGTCCGCTACGCCGACTTCGCGCGCTCCCTCGGGCTGGACGGCGTCCGCGTCGAGGAGCCCGGCGGGGTGCGGGACGCCTGGCAGCGGGCACTGGCCGCGGACCGGCCCTTCGTCATCGACTTCCGCACCGACCCGGCCGTCCCGCCCATCCCGCCGCACGCCACGTGGGACCAGATCGAGGCGGCCGCCTCGGCCGTGCTCCACGGCGACAGCGACAGCGCCTCGATCGTCCGGCAGGGCGTGAAGGCCAAGATCCAGGAGATGCTGCCGGGCCGCAGGCACCGCGAGGACCGTCCCGGTGCCGGGGACGAGGTGTGAGCGGCCCCTCCGGTGCGGACGGGGGGCAGCCGCGGATCGAGGCGCTGCGGACGGCGGTCTACACCGTGCCGACCGAGGTGCCCGAGGCCGACGGCACCGCGGCGTGGACGGCCACCACCCTGGTGACCGTCCACGCCGAGGCCGCCGGGGCCACCGGCCTCGGCTGGACCTACGGCTCCCCCGCCGCCGCGGCCGTGGTCGACGCGCACCTCGCGCCGGCCGTCACCGGCCGCCCGGTGTGGGACGTGCCGGCCGCCAACGAGGCGATGACGCGGGCGGTGCGCAACGCCGCCCGCCCCGGCATCGCGGGGCACGCGGTGTCCGCGGTCGACATCGCCCTGTGGGACCTCAAGGCGCGGCTGCTCGGCCTGCCGCTGGTGTCCCTGCTCGGCGCGGCCCGCGAGGAGGTGCCGGTCTACGGCAGTGGCGGCTTCACCACCTACGACGACACCCGGCAGGACCGCCAGCTGCGCGGCTGGACCGAGGACCTCGGCATCCCGCGGGTGAAGATCAAGATCGGCGAGTCGTGGGGCACCGCCGGGGACCGCGACCGGCGGCGGATCAGCGCGGCCCGGCGCTCGGTGGGCTCGGCCGAGCTGTACGTCGACGCGAACGGCGGCTGCACCGCCAAGCAGGCCGTGCGCCTCGCCGCCCATCTCGACGCGGAGGACGTGACGTGGTTCGAGGAGCCCGTCTCCTCCGACGACCTGCCGGGCCTGGCCCGGATCCGCGACGCGGTGCGCCAGGACGTGACGGCGGGCGAGTACGGCTACACGCTCGCGTACTTCGAGCAGATGCTCGCGGCCGGCGCCGTGGACTGCCTCCAGGCCGACGTCACCCGCTGCGGGGGCGTCACCGTCTGGCTGCGGGCGGCGGCCCTCGCCGAGGCGCGCGGGCTCCAGATCTCCGGCCACTGCGCCCCCCACCTGCACGCGCACGCCGCCGCGGCCGTGCCCAACCTCCGCCACCTGGAGTGGTTCCACGACCACGTCAGGATCGAGCGGACGCTCTTCACCGGCGCCCTCGACCCCTCGGGCGGCACGGTCCGCCCCGGCGCCGGCGGCTCGCCGGGCCACGGGATGGAGCTGCGCGGTCCGGACGCCGAGCGCTACCGGGAGGGCTGAGCCGCCCCGCGGCGCACGGCACCGGGCGGTGGGCGTGCCCGCATCGCCCGGCCCGCCGCCGCTCCCGGCGCAGGCCCGTCACCGGACGGCCGGCTCCAGGGGCCCTGCGTCCGGCACGGCGCCGCCCCCGTCCCGGGCCGCACCACCGCGTGCGGCCCAGCGGGCGGCGGGCCCGGTGGCGTGGGCCGCGGCCGCCGTCAGGGCGCCGAGCAGCAGCCAGCCCGGGGGGCCCCAGTCCAGCAGCAGGGTGGTCAGCACCAGCGGGCCCAGCGTGCGGGCGACGGTCACCCCGGTCCCGAAGAAGCCCTGGTACTCGCCGATCCGGCCCGCCGGAGCCAGGTCGAAGGACAGCTGCCAGGACCCCGCGGACTGCTGCATCTCGGCGACGACCTGGAGTACGGCCCCGGCGAGCAGGACGGCTGTCGCGGGCCCCGCGGAGCGCCCGGCCGACAGTGCGAAGACCGCGCAGCAGGCGAACATCACCAGGCCCGACACCCGCACCGCCCGCACCGCGCTGCCGAGCCCGGTGACGGCGCGCGCGCTCCGCACCTGGAAGAGCGCGACCGCGGCGGTGTTGAGGACGAACAGCCCGGACGCCAGCCACGCCGGTGCCCCGGTGCGCTCGGTGATCCACAGCGGCAGCGCCAGGCTGAGCAGGGGCAGCCTCAGCATCAGGACGGTGTTGAGCAGCGCCACCAGCACGTAGGGGCGGTCGCACAGGACCCCCTGGTGCCCGGACGCCCCCGCGGCCGGCGACGCGTCCCCCGCCCGTGCCGCCGCGGGCAGCCGCAGCAGGAGCAGCGCGCAGCCGAGGAAGCACAGCGCGTCCAGGCCCAGCGCCGCCCGGTAGGCGGCGGCCGTCCCGGCGGCGAGCGCGAGCCCGCCGGCCGCGGCGCCCGCGGCGAGGCCGCTGTTGAGGATCGCCTGGAGCCGCGCCAGCAGCCGGGTGCGCTCGGCGGCCGGGACCAGGCGGGCCAGCAGCGCCTGCCGCGACGCGGCCAGACCGGACTGGGCCGCGGTGTAGACGCACGCCACGGCGACGAAGGCGGCGAAGCCGCGCACCAGCAGGAAGCCGCCCACCGCCGCCGAGGTGGCCAGGGCCAGCAGCACCGAGGTGCCGCGCGGTCCGCGCCGGTCGGCGAGCCGGCCGAGCGGTACGCCGGCGAGCGAGCCGGCGGCCCAGGCGACGGTCAGCCCGAGCCCCGTACGGCCGGCGGACAGGCCGAGGGCACGGGTGAAGTAGAGCGCCGACGTGGTGTAGAAGGCGCCGTCGCCGACGGAGTTGGCGAGCTGGGCGAGCGCGAGGCGGTGCTGCGGTCGGGTCGTCACACCCGTGACGCTACGGCTCGGGCGGGCCGCTGATCAGGCCCATTCCCGCGGTCTTTTCCTGGCCCACCTGCCGCCTGTCCGGCACGGGCGCCCGCCGGTGACGGCCGGTCAGAGCTGCGCCGTGAGCGCCACCAGCAGGCCGGCCAGGCCCACCATCAGCCAGGCCACGTAGTCGGCGATGTGACCGGAGTGCAGGCGGCGCAGCGGCACCACCAGCCGCCGCTCGGCCGACCGCGCCGCGGCACGCAGCGGGCGGCCCGCCGGATGGAGCGCCAGCAGCGCCACGGCCACCGCGGCCGCGGCCGAGAGCAGCCCGAGCAGCACGCCGGAGGCGGTCCACGCGGCATCCGGGGCGGTGGGCGGCAGCGGGACGGCGGCGCCGCGGACCTGGGCCAGGTACCCGGCGCGGTCGCCGAAGGCCGCGGCCGCGCCGGCGAGCGCCCGCCCGGCCGCGGGCCACAGGCCGAGCGCGAGGGCGCCCAGCAGCAGCGCGGCGGGCACGGCGGTCATGGCGCGCGGCACCCTGCGCTGCGGGTCGCGCACCTCGGGCTCCTCCCCCGCACCACTGGTCTCGACGTCGGAGTGGCTCGGCTCGGGCCGCGGGCCGGCGCCGCGGAAGATCCGCAGGCCCGCGCGCAGCACGGCGCCGCCGGTCAGCGCGGACACCAGGACGTAGAGCGCGGGCAGCACCGGCAGGTGCTCCCCGGCGGCGTGCTCGGCCACCCCCTTGCCCAGCGCGGTGCCGAAGGGCGGCAGCCCGGCGAGCGCGAGGGCCCCGGTGAGGAAGAGCGCGCCGGTGTACGGCGAGCCGCGCTCGGTGCCGTACAGGCCGTGCTCGTCGACCGAGCCGTGCCGGTCGAGCAGGACGCCGGTCAGGCCGAAGAGCGCCGCCTTGACCCCGGCGTGCCCGGCGACGTAGAGCGCGGTGCCGGCGGTCGCGGCGCCCGCGTGCAGGCTCAGGCCCAGCAGCCACAGCCCCGAGTGCGCGATGGTGGAGAAGGCCAGCATCCGCTTGAGGTGCCGCTGCTGCCAGCACATCACGGCGCCGGTGAGGGCGGTCAGCGCTCCGAGCGTGCCCAGGGTGCGGGTGAGGGCCTCCGGCGGGATGCCGCCCGGGCCCGAGAAGACCGTGAGCTGGACGCGCGCGGCACCGTACAGGCCCAGCTCGACCATGACACCGGACATGAGCATGCACACCGGTGTGGGCGCCACCGCGTGCGCGTCCGGCAGCCAGAAGTGGAAGGGCACGATCGCGGCCTTCACCAGCAGGCCGGCCATGACGAGCACGAAGGCGGTGACGGTGAGCGCGTCGGTGCGGTGGCCGGCCAGGGCGGCGCCGATCTGGGCCATGCCCAGCTCACCGGTGCGCGCGTAGAGCAGGCCGATACCGAGCAGCGAGCAGTACGCGGCCAGCGAGTTGACGACGCCGAAGGTGAGGGCGCCGTGCAGCGGGCGCGGGTCCTCGATGCGGAAGCCCGTCAGGGCGTAGGCGACGACGCCCATCAGCTCGAAGAAGACGAACGCGTCGAAGAGGTCGCCGGTCAGCGCGAAGCCGCACATGCCCGCCTCGAAGAGCAGCAGCAGCGCGGGGAAGGTGCCGCGGTGCCGGGCGGGCGGCTCGTCGAAGTAGCGCCAGGAGTAGACGAGCACGGCCGCGATCAGCAGGGCGACGAGCAGTGCGAGCCCGGCGCCGAGCCGGTCGGCGACCAGGACGATGCCGACGCTGTGCCCGCCGTGCGGCGTCCAGCCCCCGGCCCAGGACACCGCCCGCCCGCCGGCGTCCCCGATCCGCGCCCACAGCAGGGCGGTCTCCGCGACGGTCCCGGCGGCGAAGGCGGTGGCGAGCGCGTCCGTGGCCGTACGCGGCAGCACCCGCCCGGCCAGGACCAGCACCGCCGCGCCCAGCAGCGGGAGCGCGACGGCGAGCGGCAGCAGGTCGGCGGTCCCCCGCCCGGTGGGCAGCACGCGGGAAGCCCTCAGCCCTTCAGGTCGGTGAGCGCTTCCGGGTCCACCGTCCCGGTGCGCTTGCGGATCTGGATGACCAGGCTCAGCAGCAGCGCGGTCACGGTCGCCCCCACCACCACGTCGGTGAGGACCAGGGCCTGCACCACGGGGTCGACGACGGGCGTCCCGACGGGGATGTCCGAGAAGACCGGGGCGGTGCCGCCGCGCCGGTAGCCGATGCCGAGCAGCAGCACGTACGTCGAGGACTGCGCCACCGCCAGGCTGCCGACGGTGTGCACCAGGTTGCGGCTGGTCACCATGCCGTAGACGCCGGCCAGGAAGATCCAGCCGGCGGCGAGGAAGGGCAGGACGCTCACCGTTCTTCTCCTCCTTCGGCGTGCTCGTCGATCTCGACGGCCTGGTCCAGGAACTGCGCGACGAGCACGATCACCCCGGAGGCGACCTCCAGCCCCACGGCGGCGTTCACCAGCGGCACCAGGCCGCCGGAGGCCAGCTGGTTGAAGGTGCCGAGCGGCAGCACGTTCTCCAGGAAGGCGCCGCCCGCGATCAGCCCGGCGAAGCCGACCGCGGTGAACGCCCCGGCGCCGACCGCGTCCAGCGCGGCGAAGACGGCGAGCGGGCGCACCCGGCGCAGCACCCGGTAGTCGGCCGCCACGTACGCCAGGTGCAGCCCCGTCGCGAGCATCACCCCGCCCTGGAAGCCGCCGCCCGGGCTGAGCTGGCCGTGGGCCACGACGTAGCCGCCCACCAGCACGGTGACCGGCAGCAGGCCCGCGCCGAGCAGCAGTGTGGAGGGCAGGACGGGCTGGGGCGCGGGCTCGGCGCGGTCCTCGTCGCGCGCCCGGCGCAGCAGGACGACGGAGCCGAGGACGGCGGCGAACAGGATCGACTCCTCGCCGAGGGTGTCCAGGGCGCGCTGGTCGAAGTTGACGGACGAGATGACGTTCGCGGTGTGCTGCCGCACCGCCGCCGTCACCGCCCTGCTCCCGTACGGGTGGACGGCGGTGCCGAAGTGCGGCAGACCGGTGCAGGCGAGCGCGAAGAAGACCGCGAAGACGGCGGCGGCCAGCAGGAACACGATGCCGCGGGCCCGCCGGCTCACCGGCCGCCTCCCCGCCGGTCCTCGGCCGCGCCGCCGTCCTGCGCGGCGTCCTCCGGGCGGCCGCGCGCGCTGCGGCGGACCTTGCGGACCGTCAGCAGGACCAGCAGCGGGGTGATCGCGCTGCCCACCGCGAGCTGCGACAGGGCCACGTCGGGTGCCTGCACCAGCAGGAACAGCAGCGCCAGGCACACACCGAGCACCGACAGCAGCACCGACTGGCGCACCGGGTCGCGGGTGAGCGCGGCCGCGGTCGCGGCGGCCACCACCAGGACGAGTGCGGCGGCGACGAGGAAATCGCCGGCCGCGGCGGGGGTGTTCACGCCGGCGGCTCCCCTTCCGGCTCCGTGCCCGCCCCGGGCCCGGGCGCCGCTCCGGTACGGATCATCGTGCGGCCGACGACGACCGTGGTCACCGGTCCGGACACGGCGGTGAGCGCGCCGACGACCAGCAGCTTCACCGCCGCCCGGCCGGCGCCCGCGTCCACCGCCAGCCCCAGGCACACCAGCGGGACGCCGAGGCCGGTCGCGGGCGCGAGCGCGTGCAGCCTGCCGTACGGGGTGGGCAGCACCGCGAGGGCCGCGGCGGCCAGCAGCAGCGCGGCGGCGCCGCACCACAGCAGCACGAGGGCGAGGACGTGGGTGGCGCTCATCCGGTGTCCTCCGTCTCCTCCCGCCGCCCCGCGGGGCCCGCGCCTCCCGCGAGGCAGCGGGCGTAGACCAGCGTGGACGTCGGCGCGAGCACCGCCGCCACGAGGGCGACGTCCACGTACGAGGTGCGGTGCAGCCCGCGGGCGGCGAGCAGGAAGACGGCGACGGCCATGGTGCCCGCGAGCGAGGTCGCGGCGAGCCGCTGCGCGGGCGCCCCCCGGGACGCCCGCCACACGCACGGGCCGACCCCGGCGGGCAGCAGCACGCAGGCCGCGAGCAGCCAGGCGTTCACGGCAGCCGCCGGAGGCCGAGGGCGCGCTCGACGGGCGAGGCCCCCCGGGCGGGGCCGGCGAGCAGATGGACGGTCAGTTCCGTTGCGCTCCCCCGGGCGCGGCCGGGGGCGACGTCGACGACGCAGGCGCCGGGGGTCGCCGACAGCAGTACCGCGACGACGGCGGGGTCGCCGCCCGCTGGGACGCGCACGGTGACCGGTCGGTCGTCGGCGGGCCCGCCTCCGCGGCGGACCAGGGCGCGGGCGACGGCGCCGGCCAGCTCCGCCGTCTCGCGCAGCAGGGCGGCCGGTAGGGCGGCGAGCGCCGCGGCGGTCCGGCGGTCCGCCCGGATTGCGGGCCGCTCCGCGCGGCGCACGGCGTCCGCGGCGCAGCCGCCCAGGAGGGCGAGGCCGCCGCCGACGGCCCACTCCAGCGGGGTCACCGCCGAGATGAGGACGACGTAGAGGACGAGCAGCAGGGCCGCCCACGCCACGACGGTGACGGCCGAGGCGAGCGCGTGGTTCGTGCTGCGCACTTCCCCGCCTCCTCCCGCTCCGCCTCCTCCCGCTCCGGCGCCTTCCGGGCTGGCGCCCGGCGGCCACTCCTACGCCATGCGCAGCGTCTGTCCCCTCCGCCGCGCCGAAAACCCACCGCGCCGCCCCTCCTGCGGCGCAACGGCGCCGGGCCTCGGGCCTCTCGCGGTGCACGGCCGGCCTTCCCGCCGCGGGGGCCGGTCGCGCGGTCGCCAGGGCCCCCGGAGAGGCCCCGCGCGGGGGGGCGCGGCTCAGGCCTCCGAGGGCAGGAGGGACGGGTCCGCCGCCGCGGCGCGCAGGCGCGTGAGGATGCCGCGGGCCGCCAGCCGGTAGCCGGTGTCGTCGCCGTGGAGGACGGACTCCCCGTTGGCCAGCTCCATCAGTGCGCAGAGCTCGAAGACGAGCTGCGCCCCGTCGACGTCGGCCCGGGCCTGGCCCGTCCGCTGGGCCTCGCGCAGCGCCTGCTCCAGGAAGGAGAACCAGTTCCGCCGCGCCGCCGCGATCGTGTCGTGCAGCCGCCCCGGCCGGGCGTCGTACTCGGCGGCGACGGCGTAGAAGAAGCAGCCGCCGGGGAAGATCCGGCGCTGCGAGTACGCCAGCCAGCCCGTGCACAGCCGCCACAGCCGGTCGATGCCGTGCGGCAGCTCGTCCGCCGGGTGCACGACGTGCTCCAGGAAGACGCGGATCGCGAAGCGCACGGTCGCCAGCTGGAGGTCCTCCTTGGAGCCGAAGAGCGCGAAGACGCCGCTCTTGCTGAGCCCCAGGTCACCGGCCAGCCGCCCGACCGTCAGCCCGTCCAGGCCCTCCACCGACGCCACGGCGACGGCGTGGCGCAGCACCAGACGCCGGGTCTCGTTGCCGCGCGCGACCCGGCCGTCGGCACTTCCGCGCGCCGTGCGGGACCTGCCCGCCGCGCGGGAGCCCGCCGGGTCCCGCCCCGTGTCCGTGGCCGCCACCGAAGCCTCCGCCGGGTCGCCGTTCCGCATCCGCCCCAGCCTACGCGGGACCGCACGGCCGAAGGGCCGCCGCCCGGCCCGCGCAGCCGGCCGGGGAATGCCCGGGCGGCCGGCTGCGTTGACGCCACCGCAAGACGAAAACGACAACCATGCCGGACAAGAGCCGGAGAGGAAGTGGTCCCATGGCCCGCAGCGAACAGCGCCCGGTGGTCACCCTGCGCTCCACCGCCGGGACGGGGCACAGCTACGTGACCCGCAAGAACCGCCGCAACAACCCCGACCGGCTGACGCTGCTGAAGTACGACCCCGTCGCCCGGGCGCACGTGCTCTTCCGCGAGGAGCGCTGACCGCCCGCACCGGCACGCACACCGGCCCCCGACCCCACCGCGAGAGGACACCCATGAAGCACGGCATCCACCCCGAGTCCCGCCCCGTGGTCTTCCGCGACAAGGCCGGCGACCTCGCCTTCCTCACCAGGTCCACGGCGACCGCCGACCGCACCGTCGTGTGGACGGACGGGCGCAGCTACCCCGTCGTCGACGTGGAGATCTCCTCGGCGAGCCACCCCTTCTACACCGGCCGTGCCCGCGAACTCGACACCGCGGGACGCGTCGAGCGCTTCCGCCGGCGCTACGGCCGAAGCGCCGGCTGATCCGGCCGCGAACCACCGGGCCGCGCCCCCCCGACCACGGGGGGCGCGGCCCGTCACATTTCCCGCACCGGGCTCGTCACAGGGGGGACCGACCGCGCTCCGCGCCCGTCCGCCGGAACGCGTCCTTGTGAAAGGAAGACCCGATGCGCAATCCCGATCTCTCGACCGATTTCACGATCAAATCAGTGGAACAGCCTGGGCGCCCACATCGCCCCCTCCTCGCACAGAGACGCAGTGGGCGCCTACACCCCGCATGACGTGCGACGATAAGGCATCGCGCCCCGGGTACCAGGTGCTCAGTCGGCTTCACCGCTACTCGGCGGCGGCGGAAATGGGAGAGGTTTGGGAAAGTCCGGTCGCCACCGGCCATGCTCCGGACCCATGAACGCGTCCCACCGAGCCTGCAGCGCGTCCGCGATGTCCTGCTCCATCTTCGGCGTGACGTTGTCGTACAGACCCTCGACGCCGGCCACCTCGTGGCCCATGCGGGCCTCCTGCGCGACCCTCGGGTGCTTGTCCTCGGACAGCATCTCCTTGTGCCAGTGCCGGATCAGGTACTGCCGCTTGCCCGCCATCGCCTCCACGGGCAGGATCTCCGCGCGCGCGTACTGGGAAGTCCGCGCAGGGGCCCCGTCGCGGATCGGCGCCCAGTAGGTCTTGTTGAAGTGGTTGCCGACCTCCCCGCCACGCAGGCCCGGGAACACCCAGGGCGATGCGTGCGACGCGGCGAGCACGGAGTGCATCTCGTGGAGAAACGGCGGAACTACGAGGGTCCGCATCGACTGGTACTTCGGCTCCACGAGCTGCCGCTTGTTGCCGTCGTACTGGACCTGCCACTGCACACGCAGGGCCGGCATGGTCCCGTAGCGCTCCGCAGCCTCGGCGCGGAGGTCGGGATCGGTCTCCGGATCCGAGGAGGGCCACGTCGGTGATGCGTACTCACGGCGCAGGCCGGCCATCTCCCCAGGGGGGCGCATGCCGGTGAACGCGATGGTCCAGATCCACACCCAGCCGGTGTAGCCCCAGACGGCGTGGGCGTTCGTCGCGAGGGCGTGGAGCGTCTCCATCTGGAAGGGGCGCTTCTTCTCGCGATTCTTCTTCGCGTACCGGCCCCGGCGACGCTGAGGTAGCACGGGGCTTTCGGATCGCAGCTTGAACTTCACGGCGTCGTCCATGAGCATGCTGAACAGGCCGAGCACCTGCGAGCAGTGAACGTCACCCATCTCGCCGCGGGCCACTTTCGCCCGGAGTGATCGCCTCCACGCTTCGTACTCCCAGGAGTTGATCTCCGCAACGGCGTGGTTACCCCAGTACGTCACGATCCAGACGTTGATCCGCGACCGGTAGTTCCGCACAGAGTTGTGGCGCAAGTCGAGGGCTTCGATCCACTTGCGGCAGTAGTCCCGCATGAGGACCTTGCCGTCGATCTTGGGGATGTACTTGCCGTGCCGCACCTCGTGCTCGCGGTCGAGTCCGTAGTTCCAGGCTTCCTGCTCGTCCTTGAACTTCGTGCCTCGCTCGGGGCCCGACGCGGAGTCGTACAGCTTGGTGCTGGTCGGCCGGCCGTCGGCGTCGAGCTTGTAGGCGCCGTTCCACCACCTGACGCGGATGCTGCCACCACGGGCCTCGATGTACGGCACAGGAGCCTCCTGGACGGGCGCGGGCCGGCGACCCCCTCGCGCCGGCCCTTGCGCACCGTGTTCTAGTTGTCGTCGCGGGCGATGATGCAGCCGCGGCATGCGGCGCAGTTTCCCCCGGCCCGTGTGACGAGTTCGCGCACGCTCCGCCGGGCGGCCAGGTCGTCTTCTACTCGCGGTGAGGCGAGGCAGACGATGTCGCCGTCGACCGTAGCGGCCCATCCGTCGACACCGGGACCTAGATCCGCAATGAACAGTTTCTCCATGAGCCCTCCCCGTTCGAGCTGTTCTCCGGGAGTGCCCCCAAGTGGTGGATCGATCCTGCCACGGGATGACCGGGGTTGTGAGGGGGATGTGCAGGAAAGGTCACGGTTCAACGTGTAACAAGTTCGTAACCTGCGATGGTTGTACGGAGACTGACCCCGGATCACCACTTGGGGGCGGTTGATCCGGGGCCAGCCACCGTGTCCAACGAGCCTCCCAACCTGGGGAAGTTCACTCGAACGGGTGAATCTTGGCCACTACCTGACGGTTGGTGACTCCGCGAGTCGGATGCGTTCCCGCGGGCGGCAAGCCATTACGCGCGCAATGACTCGATATATCGAGCCTCACCCAAGGTTCCTACCCTGGCCGCCCAACTCGTGATCTTGCCGCCTGAGGTAATCGATGCCGTCCGATGTCGCCCGCCACCGGCGCATCGCAGCCGACCTGGAGCAGCGCATCGCCACCGGCGAATGGCTCCCCGGCGACCAACTGCCCTCCCGTGTGGCACTCGGCCGCGAGTACAAGGTCCACGAACAGACCATCCGGCTGGCCGTACTCCTGCTGCAGCGCCGCGGTGTACTCGAATCCCAAGGCGAGCGGCGGCGGGTCGAGGTGGCGCACGCTGTCGTAGTGCGCGAATTCACCCTCGCCGACGCCGATGCGCCCTGGCCCCGCCAGCAGGTGGAGACCACGCGCCACGGGCAGATCATCGCAACCGACGAGCTCGCACTGCGCCTGGACATCAACCCGGGTCTGCGGCTGAACAGGGAGACCGAGGAGCGCGCAGACGCGGCCGGCCGGTCGGCCATCCATGTCACCTCGTGGTGGCGTGGACAACGACGCGCCCACGCCTCGTATACGGCCACCGTGGACGCGGTACTGGTGTCCCGGGAGCAGGCTGCGGCACTGCGGCTTCCGGTGGACACGGTGGCGTTGCGAGTGGTGCGGACCCGACTGGATGACAGCGGGCGTCCGGTGGAGACTGCTGATCTCATCCTCCCTCGGGACCGTTGGCGGGTGGTATGGCGCTGACGCGGTGGGGGGAGGGCGTCTCCCAGGGTGCCGCTACGCGCATAGTGGGGGCAAGAGTGCAGGCGGAATTGGCGCTCCGCATTTTCCTCGGGCACCTGCGCGGCCCGGCACGGGGGAGCACGGGCCGCGCAGGCGGTCAGGTGGTGCGGGCCGCCCGGTAGGCGTCCCACAGGCGCGCAGCCTCCGGGCACTCCAGGGCACTCTCGATGCTTGCGCAATCCGCACAGCCGGGCCGGTGGTCCAGGTAGGCCTGGTAGGCGGTGCGTTCGCCGTTTTGTGCGATGTGGCCGGCTGCGACCATCAGCGGTTTGGGTCCATTGCCTGTGTCGAGCCAGCGTCCGCCGGTAGCCTCGGTCATGTCGCCACGCTCCTGTCGTGCGGCCATTCCCCCGGGTCGTGTCAGCGGCCGCGGGGGTTTCTCTTCGGCCAATGTAGCGGCTTGTATCGCGACGTCTCTGCACGTAGCTCGAAATGCCGCCTCGTGGGTGCACACCTAGCGTCGATCGCATGGACGCTGACCCTGACGCCACGATTGATCACGATGGTCCGGTGACCCCGTACCGGCAGCTCGTGGGGATTCTGCGTGCGCGGATTGCCCGGGGTGATTGGGCGCCGGGCCGGCGGATGGCGTCGGAGACGGATTTGGTGCAGCAGTACGGGTTGGCGCGGACGACGGTGCGGCGGGCGATCGCGGTGTTGCGGGATGAGGGCGATGTGATCGTGGTGCCGCAGCGGGGGACGTTTGTGGCGGGGCGGTCTGACGGTGCTGGCGGTTAGCCTGTGCGCATGCCCACCACTCCCCCGCCCGCTGACGGTGCGCGGTCTGCTGCTGTGGTGAACGCGGCCATACGGGCGTTGAGCGGGGGCCGGGTGCACTGGTCGCCGGAGGCCCTGGCGGAGCTCGCCCGGCTGCGCGAGGAGTGGCAGCGGGCGGTCGAGCAGGAGCGGGAGTTGGGACTCGCGGCGTAATCGGTAAACCCATTGACCGGTCAATGCATTGACCGGTAGTGTCTGAGTGTCGAAACCGGCACATACCGAGGGGGACCACCATGCGCTTCGACCACACCATCGAGGCCTGCGACAACGCCGAAGACCCGATCTGGTACGTCGTGATCCAGGGCGACCAGCCCGATGACTACGACGGCACCGGCGCCGACTACGGCCGCGAGGTCCTGCGCAACTGGATCGACGACGAACAGGTCGACAAAGTCACCGACGAGTACGGCAACCCGCACCTGCGGGTGCTCGTCCACTTCGAGGACGCAGAAACCCGCAGCAGCCACGACGCGGTCGCCACGATCACCTCCGACGACCTGGCTGAGCCCTCCCCGGAGATCGCCGCCGTCGAGGCCGCGCGCGACGCCAAGCTTTACGCCCGTCGCCTGGATCTCATTGCCGACGCGCGACTGGAGGAAGCGTTGACCCAGGCCCGGGCGGCTGGGCACGGCGCGAACGCGCTGGCCCGGCTCGTGGACGGCGCCGTGTCCCGCCCGGTCGCTTTGCGCATGATGCGCTGACCCCGAGACGCGCGACCGCCCCCGCCGACTCTCAGCCGGCGGGGGCGTTCGCGTCTCCGGGGGCCACTCCGTCACCGCGCGGTTGGGGCCCCGCTGTTTCGGGAACCGCTTGCGGCAGGGTCCGTTCCCACGGTCCCGGCTGATCCCGGCAGACGTGGCTCGCCCGGCTTGAGCCGACTCGTTCTCGGATGCCACGGTTTCCCTGTAGCAGACGGGCGTCGCCATCAGCAGTGTGGCACGGGCCGCTGACAGCACGATGCCCCTGCCCGTCGCAGCGCGGGCAGGGACATCAGCCGGGCGGCCCCCTGGTGCGTGAAGGCCTGCGACACGTCCTGCCCGGTCGCACGGGTGTCCGACCCGGGTCGTATGCTCGCGCGCATGGACATCCCGGCACCTGTTGTTGCAGCTCAAGCCGCCGCCGACAAGGCGTGGGCGGACCTGGAGGCGTACCGCAAGGGGGTGGATGCTGACCGGCGGAAGACCGCGGTGCCGCCGACGGAGCGGCACCGGTCCCCCGAGCTCCGGCCGTGGACCGACGAGGAGTCCGCGCGGTTCGCCGAGTTGCACGCCGCCGTGGTCCAGGCTGCCAACGCGCGACGCGACGCCATGCAGGACGCGGGGATCCCCAGCACCTGGGACACCGAGCGGGACATCCGGGCTGCGGCACGGGGCGACGCGGAGTAGGTACGCTCACGACGGAGGCCCGCCCACTTGCACTGGGCGGGCCTCGCTGCCTCTCTAGCTGTTGGCGACGTCCGCTGCGTTTGCCATGTCGGCGTCGGTCTGCGGTGTGCCGCCGCCGTTGACCAGCAAGTAGATGGCGGCCTCCTCCTGGACGGTGGCGACACGGGCGCTGGCCACGGTGAGGTGGGCGCGGTTCGCGAAGTGCCGCTGCCGGGGCAGGGTCAGCCCGCCCCAGCGAACGTAAGGGCCGTCGTCGGTGTCCTCGGTGGCAGTCACGTCCTCGGCTCGGAACCAGGACGCGGGCACGGCCAGCTCATTGCCGAACCAGGCACATGCCGCCGTGATGCGCTGCTGCCCGTCGATGCACGCGTAGGTGGGCTCGTCGCGCTCGGTCGGGTCGTAGCCGTTCGCTTCCTTCCACTCCAGGCTGGTGCGGTCGTTGAGGATGACAACGCCGGTCGGTGTACCGGTGAGCCACGAACGGATGAGCGCGATCTGCTGGTCTTCGGTCCACGCCTGTCCGCGCTGGTAGGGCGGCCTGAGTTCGATTCCCAGCACCTCGGTGAAGGTGCGGACGATCTCGCGTGCCTGACGGTCAGAAGCGTTCAGGCTCAGGTGCTCCAGCGGTGCGGTCGTCTGGCGGGTCATGTCCTCTCCTTGTGGGGCTTCTTAACGTGGTTGGCGATGCTGGCGGGGGCTCCGGCGTAGCCGCAGCCGAGCGGGCACTCTTCCCAGCCGCCGCGGTCCAGGGCAGCGTCCCGGATCGTCTCCTTGTCGCCGGGCGCAAATCCGGTGTCAGCAAGGAGTCGGGCGACGGATGCTTCGTGGTGGACGGCCATGTAGGCGGCTTCGGCGATCTTGTCGTGGCCTTGGGCGAAGAACTTTCCGAGGCCAACCTCGCGCCGACAACCGCACCAGCACGTGCCGTTGGGGATGAGGCGGGGCTTCTCTGTCGTCATGTATCCAAGGTAGCAACCCAAGAGTGTAAGTCAAGAGTTGCATCCTTGGGTTGCCCGAAGGGGCAGGCCGCGCGCCGACAAGCTACGATCGAACACATGTCCGACCCGTCCGAGCTGCCCCGTGTCCGTGTCCGCCTCCCCGGCGACACGCCCGCACGACTGCACCGGTGGCGGCAAGACAAGACCGGCAAGTGGTGGGCGGAGGTCACCCTCTACACCCCCGCCGACACCGTGCAGCAAGTCCAAGGCGAGGACTACAGCCAGGTACCGCGCGAGCCGGCCGGGCCCGCCGCCGAATACGTGATCGTCGCCCCCAAAGTCCCACCCGGCGAGAAGCCCAAGGCGGAGATGCACCGCGCCAACTGCTGGACCATCCCCCGCGCAGAGACCAGCACCCTCCGCCTCACCCCCATCGAGAACGCCGAGCAGGCCCGCGGACTCCTAGCCTTCGACGACACCACCCCATGCACCACCTGCGACCCGCAGCCCTGACGTGACGGTGCCCCGCCGGCAGGTTGGGGGGCCCGGGGCAATCCGGCGGGGCACCACGGGGGTAGGGGCAAGACTGCGCCCGGGCAGGCGGCAGGGCCATGCGCATAAATGCGTAGATCGATCAGGGGCGGCGGTACACGACAGTGCCCCCTGGGCTGGGCACGACCACCAGCAGGCCGCGGTCTCGCAGCTCCCGCAACGCCTTCCGGGCCTGCTTGTCCGCCGCCCGGTCCCCCGCCCCGACCGGCACGCCGGCGTCACGGAGCACGGCGACTGCCCGGGTGGTGTCCCACGGGCCGTCCAGGGTGGTCACGGCACGGGCCAGGACGTCGGCGTGGGTGGTCACTCGGCGGGCCCCTTTTCGGCGGGGGCTTGTTCGGCGAGTAGTCGCTGTCCTTCGCGGGTGATGCGGCGGACGGTCTCGCGGCTATAGCCGGTGGCGTCGATGACGTCCTTCTGTGCGAGTCCTTCGGCGTCGGCCTGGGCGAAGGCGAGGGCGCGCTGTCGGTCCGCTTCGGCGTAGGCGTCGTCGTGGTCCTTGCGGACCTGCTTCATGTCCTCCTTGGTCAACATGGATTGAGTATGCCTCACGCGTTAGGCCCAGTCCACTTGACACGCCTCACGCGTTAGGCCTAATCTATAAGGCATAGAGAGCGAGGCCACGCGAGAGCGGCGAGCAAGGGAGAGGGGCATGGCGGCGCGATTCTTCGGCTACTGCGAGCACAAGGGCTGCAAGGCACGCCAGCCTTTCCTCGCGCCCACCAGCGACGGCAAGCCCATGGCCCACACCGCCGACCGCATCCCGGTGAACCTGTACAACACCGCCTACTTCCGGACGCCCGCCACCGACGACCTCATGCGCAGCCGCGGCCTGTGGTGCAACGACCACGGCCCGATGCGAGTGGAACCGCTCAAGGTGACGCACAACCCCGAGAAGGCGTGCGACGGACGCTGCACCAACGCCAAGCGCGCCACCTGCGACTGCTCCTGCGGCGGCGCCAACCACGGCGCCGCGTACTGCTGACCGACCGATCAGCCCCGTATCGCCCATCGTGAAGGGATCACCCGTGACCCGCACCAACTCCGCCCCGATGATCGGCCGGCGCTGCCCCGACGGTCCCGGGGGCCGTGACTGCCCGTGCTGCGGCCAGGCACCCGGCCGCGACCGGAAGACCGCCCGCCGGGCCCGCAAGCGCGGCGAACGCCAGCAGTGGCGCCGCACCCTCAACCGCCCCGCCTGACCAGGAAGGACCACCCGACATGGCCACCACCGCCCGCCGTGACGCCCGCGGCCGCTACATCCCCACCTTCACCCTCCGCTACGACTACACCCTCCCCGGCAAGCCCGAGCGCGAGGCCAAGCGGACCGCGCTCACCGCCGCCGAGGTCGAGCGCATCGGGACGATGCTCCTGCGGCAGCCCGAGGAGCGCTTCTACAACATCGCCGTACTCGACCGCCGCGGCCACGACATCACCTTCGACTTCGCCTGCTTCCAGGGCTGATCGCCGCCCGGGTGCACGTCCCGCACGTGCACCCCAGGAGGCGACCAGACACCCAACCCGCCCGAGGAGGCACCCATGACCGAGATCGTCCGCCAGACCCCGGTACTGGACGGGGACGTGCACCTGCTGGTGTCGACCGTCAGGATCGCCCGCGGCTACTACGACACTGTGATCTTCGATGAGAGCGACAACAAGCCGTACACCGGGAAGGTGCTGCCCGCCCACGAGTCGGAGGGCGTCACCTACGGGCCCTACGTCATCGACAAGACGAACATCCGGTCCGACAGCCGCAACGAGGCATTGTTCGCCCACCGCGAGGCCCTGTACGCCGCCCGCACCGAAACCCCCGCCTGAGGAGGCGCCCCCGTGTCCACCAACTACTACGCGTTCGGCCCTGGCATCACAGACCCCGAGGGCCTGCACATCGGCCAGTCCGCGGCCGGGTGGCGGTTCCTCTTCCACGCCCACGTCGACCGCGGCATCACCACGCTCGCCGACTGGGACGCGTTCATCAGCCGCGCCGACGTCTCCATCCAGGACGAGTACGGCCGCGACATCAGCGTCGAGGAGATGCGCCAGACGATGACCGAGACCACCGGCTACCAGAGCGCCCCACTCCGCCCGCGGTTCTGGCACGACACTCCGAGCGAGTACGTCACCTCCGGCGGCCACTCGTTCTCCCGCCGCGACTTCCACTGACCAGCCTGGAGATCTGATGGAGCAGCTCACGGCCGGGGCCCTGCGTGCCGCCCTCGCTTCCGTCCCCGACCACACCCCGGTGCACGTGCCGATCCCGCTGTGCAGCATGGACGGCGGCGACGGCTACCACTGGGCACCCGCCACCGGCACCCACCACATCACAGACGACAGCGTCGAGATCCGGTACCAGGAGCCCGACGAGTGGTCCACCCAGGCCGCCGCGGAGCGGGCACTGTTCCGGCAGGACATGCGGTACGCCGCCGCGTTCCTCGCCGCAACCCGCCCCCAGATCCGGGACGCGATCGGAATGGTCCTGGAGGTACGTCTCGCCGGCATCCCCGACCTCGACCTCGACAGCATCCGCGACGACCTGGCGGTAGGCCTTGCCGGCGCCGCAGCCCGCCACCTCGGCACCCCCTGACTCCGCCCCGATCGACCACCACGAAGGAGACCCCGTGACCGCCGCCCCGAGCGCCACCCGCATGACCGCCAACAGCATCGCCCGCGACCGGGAGCGCCTGACCCGGGAAGCAAAAACGATCGCCGAGGATGCCGCCCGCATCGCCGAGGACATCGAGCGGGGCATCGCCATCGGCGCCCACACCCGGCTCGCGCAGGACGTACAGCAGTTCCTCATCCGCGCCATCCGCTACGACGCCACCCGCGACACCGCCGAGCTGTTCACCAGCGAACTCGCCGCCACCCAGGAGACCCCGTGACCGCCCTGTCCGACGCCGCCCGGGCCGTTGAGGAAGCCGCCGAAGCGGTCCTCTGGGACAGCAACCGCGCCAGCATCGCCCACCTCATCGCCGCCGTCCGCCACCACGACGCGGAGACCGTGCGGGACCTGTCCCGTGACGGCTACAGCGCCCAGGAAGCCGCCAAGCGCATCGACCCGAAGGAGACCCGATGACCCGCCCGATGTACGACCGCATGTACGCGGCCCTGACCGCCGCCCAGAAGGAGCGCCCGAAGCGGCAGGCCATGATCGGCGACGAGCCCGAGTGGGTGCGCTACGAGCGTGACGCCATGTGGGCCGAGGTCAACGCCGCCCGCGCCGAGGCCGGACTTGGCCCCGCGCTCCTCACCGACATCCTCCGCGTCGAGCAGCAGGCGGTCGGCCACTCCGACTACACCACCAAGTACGCCCTGTACTGCGCCGAACTCGCCGAGGGGGTGTCGCGGTGACCAACGCACCCGCCACCGGCACCTGCCCGGTCTGCCACCGGGACGGGCTCCGCATCCGCAAGAACGGCACGATCTGGAACCACGGCAACGGCATCACCGCCCGGAGCCACCCCCGCTACGGGCAGAACTGCCGCGGCGCCGGACAGAAACCCGAGGAGACCCCGTGACCGCCCGCCGAGATGTCACCGCCGAAGTCCTGGCCCGGCTCCACGAGGAGGCCCTGGCCGAGGACGCCGCCCGCAGCGCCCCTTACTGCACGGGTGACCGGTGCGAGGACTGCACACCCGAGGATGAGTGCTGCGAGGCCACCTGCGGCTGTTGTCCCCGCGTCAACGAGCAGGACTGGTGCTGGCTCCGCCCAGGATCGGAGGACGACTCCCGGTACTGCTCGCAGCACGGCGAAGGATGGCTCCTGCCTCGCTCACCAGAGGCGGAGTTGCGGTACCAGATCCTCCGCAACGCCTGACCGCCGCCCCGTCCCGCCGAACCCCGGCAGGCGGGGCGGCCGTGCGTTCGGGTGCGGGACCACCTACGGAGAATTTGGCATATGCCACAGCTTTGGTAGGTGGTTGATCCCTCCGCCCCGCCGGTAGCCTCGAAACACCAAGGAATGTTGGAGGCACCATGACCGAGCCGTGGACCATCGAAAGCATCCGCGACGCCCTCGGCAACCCGATCGTCGTGAGCCGCTTCCTCGCCGAGATCAACCGGGCGCCGGCCCACGAACTCCTCACCGTGTTCGCGAAGTGGCAGCGCATCGCCGAAGACGTCTCCGCCGCCGCCGCCCGCGCCCGCGACCTCGCCCCCTACGCGGCCAGCGGCCAGCCCCTCCCCGGCCAGTGGATCGACCGCACCGACCAGGTGCGCGCCGACGCCGAGCGGGCCCGGGCCCGCGGCGCCGCCTAATCCCCCACAATCACCTCACGCACAGCAGCCACTCCGCTACGCTAAACGGGCTACCCCCAGGCGACACAGGGTGACACCTCCGCACCCCCGAACTGCCGAGGAACCCCGTGACCTACCGCCTCCACTACGACCTCGCCGCCACCGCCGTCCACGACGCGATGCCCCCCGAGGCCAGCGAACAACCCACCCTCGTCCTCGCCGACGTATGCGACGACCCGTTCGGGCACAGCATCCCCTACGGCGAAGACGACCAGATCATCCGCATGGTCATCACCGACCACGTCCTCGCCGTCATCATGATCGGCGACACCCTGAAGCGGATCACCGTCCTGCAAATCAGCTACCTCGGCTGATCAGAACGCCTTCGGGTCGAAGACGTGAGCGCATCGCCCGCACCACTTCGACCGCTGCCAGATGGTCCGCTTGTGCTCCGCGGCAGTGACCTGCCGGTTCATCACGAACCCCCAGCCGGCCCCCGCCAAGATCACCAGAAGCCCGAGAACCCAGCCGCCGGCCACCATCAACAGCACCCCGACGATCGCAACACCGACCGCGTACAGGTAGTTGATCGTGGCCCCATCGGGCTGCCTCAGCTTCGGGTAGTTTTCCGACGACGGCGGCAGACCGCCCCAGTAGCCCGCCAGCGACAACACCTGGTCCTCGCGCTTGCACAACGGGCACACCCCGTCCACCCCGACCCCCTTCGCCCGGAAAGTCAACAGCCTGCCCGAACCAGCGGGCAGGCTGCGAGACGAAAACCGGACAGATCAGGTCAGCCGCCCCGGGTCAGTTCGTCCCACCACAGCGGGGCGTGCGTGGTGTGCCGTCGCCGGCGCCCGCACGGCTTGCAGTGAGACGGTGCATGCCGCTGCGGGACGAACGCGTGCAGGGCCTTCCGCCAGTCGCCCTCAGCCTGGACGTGCCGCCCGCGGTGGCCACTGCACAGGCCGCAGATCCAGTAACCGTCCGCCCCGTCCCAGCTTGGCGGGCCCGCCCGGAACCAGTGGTCGGCGATCAGCTCCTCCGCCCACGGAGAACGGCGGCGGATCACGGGGGCGGGGGCCGTCACGACGCCTCCTCGGCGGGCTCGGCGAAGATGCAGAACGGGTCACCGCATTCGCAGGCATCGGGCTCGGGCGCTGGCGTGGCCAGTACCTCGTCGAGGAGACGGTCCGCGCGGGAGGCGTCGGGGTTGGGGGCGGTCACGACGCCTCCCGTTCGATGCGGTCGAGTTCACAGCGGGGGCAGACCGGCTGCCCGTCATGCATGGGTACGACCTCGCTGGGAGTGCGCCCGTGCCAGTGGAATCCGCACGTCTCGCACCCATAGCAGGCGCTGTGGCCCGTGGTTGCCAGGTCGCTTTCTGGCGACGCCATGGCCCGCAGCAAGTCAGCAAGGCGCAAGGCATCCTGCGCGGTGAGGTGGATGAGCCCGTAGCCACCCCGGCGGTCCGTGTACGACAGGCCGATGCACTCGGCGCGAACGTGGTCTGAGAAGGTGCCGCATGAGTCGCGGCCGTCTATGGCGATGGGCGTGGTCTGGCCGGGTTCGGAGTAGCGGCGAACACCCAAGATGTCCAGCGGGCGTTCCTCGCGGCGGAGGTCGGCAATGCGCCGGAGGGCAGCGTGGGCTCGATCACGGTCGGCGTAGAGGTCGTCGAGTTGGGCATCGGTGATAACGCCCGCAGTCGGCCGGGAATCATTCTCCATGGTCATTTTCTCCTGGTTTGCGTGGGTTCATTGTCTCGCGAACTGGCCCTATTGGCCAGGGCGTTGACGTTCTCCGCGGGGCTGATTCCGCAGGTCACGCAGCCTGCGCCCGGTTCGGGTGGCAGTCCGGGCACTCGTACACGAACGGCAGCCCGCTGGCGTCCAGGCCGTCCCGCATCCGGTCGGTCTCGTTACACTCCGGGTTCCCGCACCACGGCGGCTTCGGCGGCGTGGAGTACGTCCAGGGCTCGTCGTACACCGAGTCATCCTGGGGGTTCCTGTACGGCCTGTGGGCCTCACGGGCAGCCAACTGGGCGCCGACCGCCCGCCAGCCCGCCACACGGTCATCCGTGCCCTCAAGGGCGGCACCTGCGGCCATGCGGCGGGCCGCCCGGGACGACGCCTCACCCCACGTCGTGGCGGCCCCGGCCGGCTGCCCGCCGAAGAACTGCTCCGCCGTCAGGGCATCAAGCTCAGCAGCAGACGGCACGGGGCCCCGGACACCACCACGAGCAGTGGCAGGAACCGCGGACTCCGGGGCGGGCATCTGCTCCGGGTCCAGCCGCAGCGCGTACACCGTCGGCGCGTGCCGCACCCCCTGCCCCGCAATGTCGAGGATCACCGCCAACCCGTCCATCGACCAGCCGGCCTCCAACCAGACCACGAGTCGGTCCTCGATGAGCTGCCGCTGCTTCCTCGTCGGGGGCTTCCCCTGGTAGTCGAGGGACGCAGCGATGTGGATGGCCAAAGATCGAAGATCGCTGCCACCGCCACCGCCATCAGTGGGCTCAGGGGCTGGCTGCGGATCAGGCTCGACAGGCTCAGCTGGGGAGGAGGTGGGACTATCTGGAACTTCATCGGAACTACAGGAACTCTTGTGGCTCACTGTGGGCCATGCCTGGGCTCCCTCTGAGCTATGGCTTGGCTCAGTGTGAGCCATGGGCTTAGCTCTCTCTGAGCCAAGCTCCCGCGCCGACTCCGGCAGGGCCAACTCGTACTTGGTCCGCGCGTGCTCCCTACGAGCCCGCGAGATCTCCGGCCGATCACGCACCAGCCAGCCCTCGACCTCCAGCACCCCGAGGTGCCGCTTCACGGTGGCCGTGCTCATCCCAGTCGCCTCGGCGATCGTGCTGATCGACGGCTGGAACCGCTCCGGAATCACACCCGAGCTGATGTCCGCCCACGTCGCGATCGTCAGCGCGACATGCCGCGCCGGGGCGGGCAGCCCGCTGCGACGTATGGCGCGCTCGAACGCGAGCCGGCCCCCTGGCAGGGGCGACATGGCTTTGTGTACGCTCAAGGACACGGAGCGCCTCTCTCGGAAGACTGGCGGTTCTGTGGATCAGCGGGGTGCAACCCGCAGGTCATCGGCCGGGCGGGTGCAACCGTCCGGCCTTTGTCGTGTCTGACTACTCGTCGCCTCCCTGATCCGGCTTGACCTGAAGGTCGGTTCGCCGCCCTTGCCGCTTCGTCCGGTTGGCGAAGTACGGCTCCAGCACCTTCCAGTCGAACAGCCGCATGCGGCCGACCCTGATGGCCTGATCCATGGGGATCGGCCAGTCGGGGTCTTCCTCGGCGAGTTGACGGCAGCGCTGATGGGACAGCTTGGGTAGCCCCGCGGCTTCGAGGCGCTTGGGCATCTGCCCAAAGGTGATCAAGTCCGGACCTCCCTGTGTTTGCTCGTCATCCCCCTCGGGGCTGTGCATATCCATCCTCTCAACTTCCTTGTAATTAAGCAAGGAAGTTCGCTATGGTCTTCACGGGCCAGCAAAACGGCCCCGGACCGACTGCAAGCCGACCGGGGCCAGACCTGCCTGCACTTACGCGAGGCGTCGAGTCCGCAACGAAGCGTATCGACGAGACGCCGACACACCGCACACCCCGTCACGCTCACCAAGGAGCGCCACATGCTGCCCGTAGGCACGGAAGTCACTATCTGCTCCGTCGATCACTTGCCCAAGCCCCATCGACACCGGCACCTGATCGGGCGGGCCGCCACCGTCGGCGATCACGACAACGGCATGAACATCCTCACCGGCACCGGCTGGGTCCTCCGCGGGTACTACGCCTTCCCCGACCACGCCCTCACCGTCACCGGTCAGGGGTCCAAGCCGGCCATGCCCCGCAGGTACCGAGTCCGCGGCTACTACGCCCCTAATTCCTAGGAGACCCGCATGTCCCTGTTCCGCCGCAGTCCCCAGCCCGAGCCCATCAAGCCGATCGACCTCAGTAACCCCATCGACTGGGACGCCGCCAGGCGTGTTGCCGACGCCGTCAACCGCGGAGATCTCGACGAGGCCGACCGCATTTGCGAGGCCACCGGTTACCCCCGCGAGACCGCCTTCGCGGCCTTCCGGTTCATCGACTGACTCGTCAGCAAGGTCCCGCAGGCGCCTTCCGATCGTCGCCCATCAGCGGGAGAATGAACCATCTGATAACGGGAGATACCGTGATCAAAACCACCTACAGAGGTCGCGAACTTAAGATCCTCAAGTCGGCGACGCTTGGCTGCGTCAAGACGTTCATCGGCGGCAAGGTCATCAGCCACGCCGACCCCGTCAACGAGGTCATTGCCCTCGACGCGCTCCGCCTGATCATCGACCGCATCGACGTCAATGGGGTCGGCAACAACCCCACCTACGCCCTGCCGTACTGGTACGCCCCGGGGACGTTCGACACGAACCACGCCGGGCACGCCATCGCCCCCGGGGGTGCCTGTGTCTGCAACACATGCCTGTCCTGCCCCGAGAAGAACGTGCCGCGCGCCGTCGTCGGGTCCTGCCAGCACTGCCACCTCACCGAGCACCTGCACGGTCGCCAGTACACCGACCTCGCCGGCTGGCACCAGTGGACCGCCCCTACCCCCGAGCAGACCAAGGGCCGCATGCTCGCCCGGAGGGCCGCCGCATGACTACGCCAGCATCTGAGGAAAGAGTGACCATGACGACTACCCCGACAACCGAGGAGAGCGGCAATGGATGACCTGGTGTCCCGGCGCGGGACGACCGCGGAGGAGGTGCTGTTCGTCCTCAACGAACTCCGCACCGTACCCCTTGACGCGATCCGGTTCGCCGTTATCACCGGCGCGTACACCCCGCACCAGTCGGAACAGCAGGACTGGCCGTTCATCCCGGGGGAGATCCTGCCGGTCATCCATGACCCGGACGGATCACGGGAGTTCCTCGGCCGTGGGCGTCCCGACCCGGCGGGTTGGAAGGACTCCGGTTTCTGCGCACACCATGTGGAAGACCTCGCCGCGGCACTGACCGTTGCCGAGTTGGTGCGGTCCGACCGGCCCCGCGGGTATTACGTGTGGACGGTCGACGGCTTGTCGTATGCCTCCGACCAGGACGCCGCGCACTGGGCGTGGGCTGGCGACCCTGATGGGTGGGTGCGCGTTGACGATTACACAGGGCGTGCGCCCTTCGCGGGCGCCGGGGGAGAATCATGACCGCCCCCGTCCTTCTCCCGCCTCCGTCTCCGGCCTTGACGCTGCACATGGCGGCGGACCGGCTGCGGCGTGCGGCGGAGGCTGCGCGCGACCGGCAGGCCGAAGGCGGCCGCACCGATGCGCACTGGGCCTATGACCTGGACGGCTACCTGGGCGGCCCGGTGGGCGTGTTCTGCGGGCTGCTGTCCCCGGAGTTGGCGGTCGACTTGGCGGACTGGTTCAACGAGATCGCCATGGTCGCCGTTCGGCAGGAATGCGCTGGCGGTACACAGGACGCCGTCGTCGACGGGCACCCGCTCCGGGTCGCCCAGCGCATCCTCGGGGAGGCGGCGTGACCTACCAGCCAGCTGGCTACGGCACTGACCGGTGGGTGCGATTGATCGCCCTCGTCCGCGAGCACCTGACCCCGGCGGAGATCTCTGACCTGGTCGGCACCCGGAGTGAGCCGTGGGAGCGTGACTGGTACGCCGCCTACGCGCACAGCAACCCGAAGCTCATCTCCGGGCCGGTGCTGCGCGAAGCCATCGACGCCTACCTCGACCCCGGGCCTGACCCCCGCGGGATCTCTGCCTACAGCCAAGACCTGGCCCGAGCCCACAGCAGTCTCCGCGACGCCACCGATTGCATCTAGCCGACGCACACACAAAACCGCCCCCTCGCAGGAGCGAGGGGGCGACGGCAGGGCGCTATCTGACGCCCTCGCCTCACGCGTTGACGAGCACTCCATCGAGGTACTCCTGCACCGGCTCGAACAGCCCGTAGGGCACGTGGGCCGGGATTTCGTCGTGCCGCACCCATGCGACCTCGGCGATTTCGTCCTCGTCGAGGACGGCCAGTTCCCCGCCCTCGACGGTGCAGGCGGTGTACACCATGGCCCGGCCGGTCTTCGGGTGGACGCGGTCACCGAGCACCTTCTCGGCGACGACGGTCAGGCCGACCTCTTCGGCGACCTCGCGGACCGCGGCCTGCTCCGGGGTCTCGCCCTCCTCGACCGCGCCGCCGGGGAACGCCCACAGCAGCTCGCCCTCCTTCTGGCGGCGGCGGATCATCAGGACCGCCCCGTTGTGGGCGATGATCGCCATGGAGACGACGGGCTGTGCGGTGGTGGTCATGCTGCCTCCAGGGCGGTCAGGATCGGCGGGTAAATCGTGTCGGTCGGGATGAAGCGGGACAGCGCAGCGAGCGGCACCCAGGCGACGTCGAGGTTCTCGACCGCATCCCGGTTCGTCGCGTCGCCGGCCAGGTAGTCGCAGAGGTAGTAGTCGGCCATCACGCCCGTGGTCGGGTGCAAGCGGCTCCCGAGCTGGCGGAGTACCGCGGCATGCACCCCGGTCTCCCCCAAGGTCTCCGAGACCGCCACCGCCTCCGACGAGGCGCCGGGCTTGACGACGCCGGCCGGGAACTGCCAGCGCAGCGAGTCCTCCCCGCGGCGGCACACCAGCAGCACCTCAGCGCCCCGCACCACGATGGCGATGGCCACCCGTAGCGCCTGGACTTCCGGGGCCACGGTGGGACGGGACAGGAGCGTGAATCGTCGCTGCACCGCGTCACCCGCCCTCTCGTATGCCGTGTCCAGTGCCGCCTGCATCTCCGCGCGAGGGACGATTCCCTCGTCTGCGTGCCAGCCGGCGACTGTGCGTGTGGCCACCCCGAGTCTTGCCGCGAACGCCTCGTTCGTGTCCCGCAGGGCCTCTTGCAACGCGCACGCCGACCGTCCAGTCCACGTGCTTACGACGTCCATCTTGGGCCCCCTCGGTGCCGCTAGGCGGGGTGTTGCACTGCTACTGCACTACGACCGCGCGTGGTGCACTGGCGCCGCACTGCGGGTGCAGTTGACGCTCATCGTGCGGTGGGCGCGGTCGGCGTTGACTCGATGGCATGTCGAACTCATCGGGATGCCCGGGAGATCTGCTCGGCTCGGGAGCCGGTGACCCCGAGCAGTTCGCCGACTTCTTTCCAGGTGTGCTGCGGGTGGAGCTCTTGGGCGACTTCCGCCTTGACCTGCTTGACGTCGGCCACGACGCGGCTTTCGAGATCCTTGGCCGCCTCGTACCGCTTGACGGGATCTGCGATGCGTCTCAGCGCAGTGATCAGGGCGTCTACGGCGTCGTCGAGGGCGGTCATGGAATGAGAGTAGGGGCCTTTCCAGGACTCTACAAGCGCACGCTTGACGAAGAGTCAGACGGCCTCTACTGTCAGTCTCAGCACTCGCTTCAAGCGCTGCTTGAAGCCCGCGGCTGCTCACTCTCACCGGACCCAGTCCGCGAGCAGCACAACAAAAAACGGGCCGGACACCGCGACTCTCACCTCGCGGGCCGGCCCTCACCAACCAGGTTCTAACGAGGAGACCCTGATGGCTTCCGCCAACTCTACCGGCGTGCGCTCGCGCGCCGACCGCCCGGGCCGTATCGGCCCGTCGTACCCCCTGTCCTCGGCCGACGAGGCCGCGCAGGTCGCCGCGAGGGGCGGTGTGCGGCGGCTGACCGCCCGCACCGGGGGCTGGTTCCCCGCCGCCTCCAACCCGGGCGACTCCGACCCGGACATGGACGAGGCGTACCGCCGGGCCCTCCGCCGTTCGACGAGCGCGGTCGCGGCCGTCGAGTACGACAAGCGGCGGGCCATCGAGGACCAGGTCGAGCTGGCGTACATCGAGCGGGCCGACGAGTACCGCACCGAGGTCCGCGACTACCTGGGCAGTGCCGCGTGAGCGCCGCGACGTGGCCCGAGGGTGTCATCGGCCGGTACGTGACGGTCGGCGGAGGGTTCGTCGACCTGATCGAGCAGGACAGGAGCGTCCTGGCCAAATGCTTCGCCTGCCCCCGCTCGGAGTGGACCTCCTACGACGACCCGACACTCGTCGACCTCCCCAACCGCGAACGGTCAACCGAGCGGGCCGGTGAGTGGGCACAGGACCACGCCGCCACCTGCCGGGCTGTGCCCAAGCCGGGTGGTGCGCGGTGACCGCCGCGATGTGGCCGGCGGGTGTGGTCGCCCGGTACCCGACCGCGGGCGGCGCCACCGTCGACCTGTCGATGTACCTGGTCGTGGAGCTGTCGGACGACCCGATCGGGGTGATCGCGGCCTGTACGGGCTGTGCGGCGCGGTGTGTGGGCCACTACTACCGGTCGCTGGTCGTGGAGGGCGCCCCGTGTGGCACCGAGTCCCGTGAGCCGGCGGTGGTGTTGGCGGAGGTCCGTGACTGGGCCCAGGACCACGCGGCGACCTGCGAGACGGACCCGGTGCCGGGGGGTGTGCGGTGAGTACCCCGGTGGGTGTGATCGCCCAGTACGTGACGGCCAGCGGGGCCACCGTGGATGTTGTCCCGGGCACGGATCGTGTCACCGCGGTCTGCCGGGCGTGCCCGTGGTCGCGGTCGTCCTTGGACGACGTGTCCGGTCGGGGTGTCGTGGACCGGCGGGGTGCCACCCACACCGCCCGCTACCACGCCCAGCGGCACGCCAGGACGTGCCGGGTCGTGCCGGGGCCGGTCCGGTGAGCGCCGACGACGGGTGGCTGTCGGATGCGGCGCACGAGGTGCTGCAGGAGCAGACGCAGCAGCACCTGGCGTCCGCGACCGACGCGGGCGAGAAGGCCGAGGCCGCGCACGAGCTGGCCGAGCAGATCCGGAACGGGTCGTGACCGGCACGCACGACGGGGCGACGAACCCTCCCCCGACCCCCGAACCCCCGACCTACCCCACCCCGACGCCGGTCCGCGAAGAGAGCGACTAGACCGCCGGGCCTGTACGGCGACACCCCCTACCGGCAGGCCCGGCACCCAACCCACACATCGTCCGCATTCATCTGAGGAGTCTCATGCCGAAGTACACGTTCACCATCACCGGTCACGGCCCGTCCAACGGCGGCAAGAGGGAGGAGCTGGTCGGCTCCGGAACCGTCACCGCCCCGACGCGCGAAGCCGCCGAGGCGGCCGTCCGGGCCGACCACGAGGCCCGCGGCCACACCATCGACCGGCTCAACATCTACGGCTAGCCCGGCACCGTGCGCGTGCCGCTCGACGAGGTCTGACCCGCTGGAGGTAGCCCACACCGCCTGGTCCTTGCGCCCGGGCGGTGTGGAAATCACTCAGCACCCCACCCCACCACCACGTCTGCCTTTGGAGTACCCGTGAACCCGCTCGACTTCGTTTCCCCCGCTGCCCGGGCCCGCCGCAACGCCCACAAGGAAGCCGCCCAGTTCGCCCTGAAGGTGAAGCCCGGCCACACCTACTACAGCATCGTCGAAAACCACGCCCGGCACCCCGGCGCCCCCGCGCGGCTCCTCATGGAGTGGCGGTTCAGCCGGCCGGGCCGGTGGATCGGGCAGGAGGCCCGGTGCGGGCACCTGACCGCCGCGGGGGCGTGGCTGGGCTACGGTCCGCTGCACGAGGACCGGCCCGCGGGTCTGCTGACGTTCGCGGAGGCAGGTCGGCGTGCCGGTGTGGGCGCCCCCGAGTTTCAGCTCATGCTCGACCTCGTCCCGGCGGGGGTGTGACATGGGCTGGTCCTATGGCGGCCCGACCCGGTCCGCGTTGCAGTTCGAGAACCTGGCCCGGCAGGTGGCGCACGTGCTGCCGTCAGGGTTGTGGCGCACGGCCCGGGTGCTGTTCGACCGGGTGAAGCGTGCGGACGGCCCGTTCGAGATCGCACCCTGGGATGCGCACCGGATCGGTGTCGCGCTTCTGGCGGCCGCCACCCACCCGAAGATGCCCGCGGACTGGGGCCGGTTCGCCCGCGACGTGGCCGCCGCGGCGGACGCGGCAGCCGGCGCCGGTACGCCGTGGCGGTGGTCGTGATGACCGTCGACATGGCCGTGTTCGAGGAGCTGGTCGGCGCCGAGCTGGGTGCGGGCCTCGCGGACGAGGTCGAGGGCTGGTTGCACGACCCGGCCCGTACCGCGCACCGCCTGGTGTCCGTGCCGACCGCGGCCCTGGTGGCGGAGGCCCTCGGTACCCAGTCGGCCGCCCCGGCGACGGGCTCGGTGCTGCCGGGCGGGCTGTGGCGGGTCGTCCCGGACCGTCTGCTGGCCCTGCACCCCGGGCGACGGGCGGAGCGCGCGGACCGGCTCCGGGTCACCGTCCCCGCCCACCTGGAGCTGACCGCCCGCGTGCTGGAGGAGTGGGGCTGGGCCCAGCCCGGGCGGCACAACCGCACGATCAGCGGGGCACGGTGCCCCCGCGGCGCCCAGTACGCCCTGTACCGCCTCGGGTACGGCACCGAGCACACCCTCTACGAAGGGGCGCGCCGGATTCAGGGCACTCTCGCCCGACGCGGGATTACCGCCCCGTACTGGCAGTGGAACGACTGGGCCACCACCACCCCGGGCCAGGTCATCGCCGTGGTCCGGGAAGCCGCGGGGGTGACGTGATGCGCGTGCTGCTCACCCGCACGGCTCCGCGGTGGCGGCAGGTTCCGGTGACCGTGCTGCTGCTGGTTGCACAGACCGCCCTCGGCCTGCTGGTCCTGGCCCTCCGCACCAGCCGGGCTGTCCTGACCCTCGCCGTCGCCACGACGGGGGCGGTTGAGCAGCAGCTCGCCGTTCGCACCGGGCGCCGGCCCCTGTCTCAGACCGGCATCGCCGCCCTGGCTGCGGCGTTCACCGACGAATTCCTCGCCGCGTACCACCAGACCCGCTGACCAGGAAGGACCGTCATGGACTTCACCGACGACGAGCGCGGCGAGATCGCCGCCGAACACGATCAGGTAGCCGCGAGCTTGTGGCCGCAAGTTCGCGACGCGGAAAGGAGGGGGCAGGTCGACCTGGCCTGCCGCCTTCGGCAGATGGCTTGCGACGCCATGGATGTTGCGCAGGCCGCCCGCACCTCCGCCGCGGCCCTAAGCCGCGTGTACTGACCGCACGCCACCACCCCCCGATCGCACGAAAGGATGCCCACCCCATGAGCACCTGGAGCGAGGAGCGCCGGCGCGACCAGGCTGCCGCCGACGACCGGCGCCGCAAGAACGAAGAGTTCGAGGACAAGCGGCGCCGTGAACAGCGCAAACTCGACCGTGAGGAAGCGCGCACCGAGCGGGCCCGCAAGCGCCTCGACCGGCAGCGCCGCCGCCAAGCACGCGCCAGCCGCCGGGAGAAGAGCCTCACCCCGGGCAACATCTACGGCAAGGGCACGCTGCTGCTGGTCACCGCATCCGCGATGGCGTCCCTGCCCGCGCAGGTCGTGCACTTCGTCGAGATCTCCTCGATGCTGCTGCCTGTTCCGTTCGCCCTCGAAGGGGCCGCATGGGTGATGGCCGCCGGCGTCGCCTATGCCGACTCCAAGGGCCTGTCCGCGTGGGTGCGGTGGCTGCTGCGCGGTCTCACGCTGGCCGCCGCCGGGTACGCGGCCTCGATCAACTACGGGTACGGCACCACCCTGGGCGGGTTGACGGACTCCCAGCAGCACACCGCCGGTCTCGGGCTGGCCGCGGTCACCCTCGGCGGGCCGGTGCTCTTCGAGATCCGCCAGTGGGTGCTCACCCTCTCCGCCGACCCCCGAGCGCGGAAGCAGCGGGCGGAGGAAAAGGCGCGGAAGCGGCACGAGAAGAAGCGGCGTCGCGACCACAAGAACATCGTTCGCACAGCCGATCGGCTCATCAGCGCCGCACCGTTCGGCACGCTCGGTAACGAAGAGGCTTTCCGTACTGCGTGGGAGATCAGCACCGGAATCCGGCAGCCGGGCATGACCCCGACGCTGTACCTCCAGGCGGTCCGAGCCCGGCAGGCGTTGGCCGCGTCACTCGCCCAGGCGACCCCCAGCGTTCCGGAGACGAAGGAGCTGGCGCCGGAAGCGGTGGCCGTCGAACTGTTCCTCGCGGAGGCGTTCGGGCCGGGCGACGGTGACGGCGGAACACCCGTGACAACCCTTCCGGACAGCCCGCAGGGGGGCCCGCAGGGACCGGTTGGCGTCGAAAGCCCGGAGGGTCCCACGGAGGGCTCACGGGGCCGATTTTCCCTAGGGCGGAAAGGGAAGCGCGGTTCTGGGCGGAGCGCCCCGAAGACCCCCGAGAGGCCCCTGATTCCCGCCGACCTGGAGAAGGTTCGCGCCCTCGCCTCCGCCCTTGGCGGTGCGCACAACTTGACCCACAGCAACGTGAAGAAGGCCGTCGGCGGAGGCGCCAACGACTACCTCGTGCGACTCCGGAAGGCCGTCCAGGCGGAGGGCGGGACAGCGAAGTGAACCCCCAGATCTTGACCCAGGAAACGCTGCGGGCCGCCCTGCGGAACCGCCGACAGCAGGGAGACGCGAAGTGAGCACCACATGGGAAACGACCGAACTGGCGAAGCGCACCCCGGCGGTCGCGGTGACGGAGCGCAACACCGACACTCCGCCGGTGCCCGCGCAGAGCCCGTACACCGACCCCGGCTACACCCCCGTCAAACCCCAGCCGGCACGCCCGTCCGCCGCCATGGTCGTCGCCAAAGCGGCCGGGCGGAGCCTCGGCACCAGCACCCGCTGGGTCGTCACCGGCGTCGCCCGCAGCGGACGCCAGTGGGTCGAGCTCTACCACGACAACTACCCCCACGAGATCCGCCTCGCAAAGAACGAGCGGAAAGCGGCCGAGGGCACCGCGGAGGCCGACGCCGCCAAGGCCAAGGTGAAGGAGTACCGCCGCGAGCACCGCAAGCACCGCATCCAGCACCTGGGCTACACCAGCGTCGGCGCCCTCGCCACCGGCGGCACCCTCGCCATTGGCGGGGCGGCTGTCGGTGGCTGGCTCGACCTGCTCCTCGCCGGGTTCGGTGTCGGCGCCGCGGCGTGGCACGGGCAGCGCGGACTAGCCGCCATCGAGGCCGCACCCGGGCATCCGGCGATCGGCGGCCCACTGGAGGGGGAGGTCGTCACCGGTGGGCAGTCGCTGCTCGACGCGCTGGCCGCCATCAAGGTCCCCGACGGATCCCGCGTCGTCGCCCACCAGCCCGGCCCCGACGGCACGTCCGTGACCATCGTCGACCTCCCGCCGAACTTCACCGTCACCTCGATCCGCAACAAGGTCGAGGAGCTGGCCGGGGCGCTCGGTCGCGACGTCACCATGGTCGACATCCAGAAGGCCCGGCACGCCAACCAGGCCGCGGTCTGGGTGTCAGCGGCCGACCCGTTCGAGGCGACCCGCCCGTCGCCGCTCATGGAGCAGCGCACCCCGCTGGACACCTGGGCCAATGGGGCGCCCGTCGCCTGGGGGAAGCGTGGCAACGTGGTCCGCCTGCCCATCCGTGACAGTCACGTCCTGATCGGCGGCACCACCCGCTCCGGGAAGGGCGTCGGCATGGCCAACTTCATCACCGCCGCCGCCATGGACCCCCGGGTCAACCTGCGGATCGTCCCCGGCAAGGTCAACGGCGAGTTTGACGCCTACGCCAAGGCCGGTGTCGCCGCGACGTACTTCAAGCCGAACCCGGCCCGGCTGTTGGCGCTGACCGAGGTGCTGCTGGAGGAGATGGACCGGCGGAACGCCATCCTCGGCCGGCTCGGGAAGTCGAAGATGACCCCCGAGACCATCATGGAGCTCGGCGGCATAGAGCTCGTCGTCATCGACGAGCTCGCCACCTACACCGCACAGGGCTCCCACCCGGACCGCGAGCAGCTCGCCGAGAACCTCATGAAGCTCGCCGCGGTCGCCACGGGTGCGGGCATCCTCCTCGTCCTGGCCACCCAGTTGCCGCAGGTCGATGTGGTGCCGAGCCGTCTCGCCATGAACTGCCTGACGAAATGGGCGATGCGTGTCGACACCGCACAGCAGTCCAACACCATCCTCGGTGGGGGGTCCGCTGGGGCTGGTGGCCCGGACGCCTCCCGGTTCGACCCGCCTCGCCCGGGCCTGGGCTGGCTCGTCAACCCGTTCGTCGGCATCACCGATCTGGCCCGCAGCTTCGACTTGGACCAGGACGTGCGCGGTGAGATCACCACGCTGATGGAGCGGGCCGCCGGGTGGCGGGAGGCTGCGGGTCGGCTGGTCGGGCAGTGGGACGACCCGGTCGAGCGGGCCCTGGCGGAGCGCACGGGCCTGTCGTCTGCGGCCGGCGGCCCCAACCGCGACGGGGTGCCGGGACGGATGCTGCACCTGCTGGACCCGCAGGCCGTCGCCGCTTACGAGGCACTGGCGGATGCGGTTGAGGTGATGAAGCGCCTCGGACGGGACGCGCAGGTCGAGGAGATGGCTTCGGAGTTGGAGATGCCCACGGAGCGTCTCGGTGAGCTGCTGCGGAGGGCGGGCGCCGGCTCCACGGTGAAGATCAACCACCCGGAGCGGGGCCGTGTCAACGGCTACCGGAAGGCCGACCTCATCCGCCTCCTCGACCGGGCCGCAGTCGCCTGAATCGGCCTGGATCAGGGGTGGACGGCTCGACAAACCCGCAGGTCAGCGACCCGGACAGGGGGGCGGACGGCTAGCGGGGGAGGTTGGACGCGTCCACCCCTCGTCCGACCCCAGACCGCCGGGCATAACAGGCATATCCGGCAGCTGCCCGCCTCATAAATCGTAATGAACCTCACATAACGACTTCGGGGTCGGATCGACCCCGGACCACCCCAACCAAGATCGAAAGGACCGACCATGCCCTACAAGATCGGTGACCGCGTCACCATCACCAACCCCCACCCCGAGAACACCAAGTACCGCGGCAAGACCGGCACCATCAGCCGGATCGGCCTCGACGGCATGTACGAACTCCGGGGTGTCGACGGGCGCCTCCGCGAAGCCATCCTCGGCGTCATCGCCTGCACCGCCGACGAACTGACGGGAGCCTGACCGTGCACACCGGAACCCCCGCCGAACTCCGCGAACGCGAGCAGCGCGCCCGGCAGATCGCCCAGCAGGTCGCCACGCTCCTCAACCAGATCCGGGACCTCGGCGGCCACCCCGCCATGGGCAACCTGATCATCCCCGGCGTCGACATCCGGTGCAGCGGCGGAACGTGGAGCGTGCGCTGATGGCCCGCGACTGTACCCAGTGCGTGGAGCACGCACGCCTGCACTCCGGCAACTGGCTCGGCATCGGACGGGTCAACGACCCGTGCCCGCCCTGCGAGGACCACGCCCGCAACGGATGCCCCGGCATCAACCGCAAGCCCAGCCGCTGAACCACCAACCCCAGCCCAGAGCGAAAGGACCGTCATGCCCACACCCGACCAGTTCGCCGAGTACGCCGCCGAGAACGAAGCACTCGCCGCCTTCCGCCGCGCACAGGCCGACCTCTACGCCCACACCGCCCGCGAAGCCCGCTCCGGGATCACCGGAGAAACCCCCGAGTACCACCGCCTCAACGACGCCGTCATCGCTGTCGGGAAGAAGCTGCCCAAGCGATTCCGGCACCTCGCGAAAGACGTGTGACCGCCATGGCCGGCTACATCGACCGCCTCCAGCAGACCCGCGATCACAGCGGCCTGCGGAACATCTGCACGGCCTGCGGTCACGGCGGCACCGCCCGGGACCCGCTCGTCAAGAACCTCGACGGGCACCGAATCCACAGGTCGCACACCACCGACCCCCGCTCCGGTTTCTACGGCCAGCAGCAGGGGGGCTGACCGTGGCCTTCGTCCCCGCGTGCCTGTGCGACCACGCCACCCGCTACCACACGCACACCAGCTGATCTCTAGTACCAGGCCCGCGGCGGATCAACCGCCGCGGGCTTTCACCTGACAAACCACACCCAACCCGGAAGGATCACCCCATGAGCACCGCTGCACGATTCGCCGCCGTCGGGTTTCCGCTCACCGCCTCCCACGAGTTCGCCGACCACTGGGTGCAGGTCGACTCCCAGGCTGTCGCCAAGGGCCAGCCGGGCCGCGAAGGCGCCGTCGCCTGCGCCAAGCACGTCGCCACATACACCGCCACCCAGGCGCTCGCTCTGTACGCCGGGCAGCGCACCCTCGGGCTCCGGCTCAAGCCGGGCCGCGCCGCTGCTGCCCTCGCGATCTCCGCGGTCACCCACTACCTGGCGGACCGGCAGGGCGGCCACTGGCAGGACGATCCGCCGCGCGGCGTCGTCCGGTGGGCCGCAGTCACGGGGCACCGCGGGTGGCTCCAACGAGACCCGGGCGCCGGGTACCTGATGGACCAGGCCTGGCACAAGGCATGGCTCGCCATCGCCGCGGCCGTCGCAACAGCAGGAGGAACCGCATGACCATCACCACCGCCATCGCCACTCGCCAGGGCACTGGCGCCAACCTTGCGGACGCCGCAGTCGTCTTCGCCTCCGAGCGCGGGGACGTCGGCGCTGGCCTCGTCGACATCGCCGGTCACGACCCGCGCGCACCGTTCACCGCTCGTCTCCTCGCCGAGACTGCTGCCCGGATCGCGCCCCAGCGCGGCACCCTGGCTGCACTCCTGACGGCCGGCTTGCTCGTCGCCGATGCCGGGGCCCAGGACGAGCCCGAGCCGGACGGGGTGGGGGTTGCCGCGTGGGCGCGCTTGGACGGGCTCACGCGCATCGCCTGGATCGGCGACTCGCACGCCTACGCCTGGGACGGGGCGGCCCTGACCCGGCTCACGACCCCGCACACGTGGGGTGAGCAGCTCCGTACCCGGTTCGATGTGGACGTGGAGACGTCCAAGCTCGCCGACCACATCCTCACGACCTCCCTCTCGAACGCCACCCCCGCCACCGTCTTGCACATCGACACGCGGGCCCCGCTCGTCATCCTCGCCACGGATGGTCTCGACGACGTCTACCCCGAGGAGTTGGCCTCGATGGTCGCGAACCACGGGTCTGACCCGCAGGCCCTCGCCGATGTTCTGGTGGCCGCGCCCGGTGAGGATGAGACCGGGTACCGGGACGATGTGACGGTGGTTGTGGTCCAGCACCACGACTGACCCCGGGTACGACACGGAGCCCCCGCCACCTTCCGGTGGCGGGGGCTCTATGTTTCCCCGCATGTGCGGGGAGCAGGTTGTCGGAGCCTTGTAATCAGGCTCACCCCCGCAGGGGCGGGGAACAACCGGTGGGGCGGGCGGAGGAGTCCACTGGTTCATCCCCGCATGTGCGGGGAGCGCGGCAAATCCGTGGATGGGCCCGCTTCACATCCAAGGGCCAGCCCCGCGAGGGCGGGGAGCACTACCAAAGGTGAGCCCTGGCCGGACTGTACCTAAGGGTCAGCCCCGCTTGTGCGGGGACTATGCCTGGTCTCCCGAGCAGGTGTCGATGGTGGCATGTGGCACGGTCGGTGTGCAACCGGGTCCGGAGAGTTGACACCTTGCATCACGTGATGCATAGTTGTGGGTGTCAGGACGACACCAGGGAGGGAACCCCCGATGACCACCACCATCGCCAGCCAGAACCACGGCCGCGCCATCCACAACTACGACCTCCTGGACGAACTCCAGGACCGCTACGGGCTCACCCGCCGCGAGACCCACGACGCGATCCACCAGTTCCTCGACGACCTCGACGGGCTCGGCGACGACGTGGAAGTCAGCCGGACGCCCATTGAGCCCGGCCTCCTGAAGCACAACCCCCGCGACCTGGACGTCTACTACTGGGTGGAGATCACCGACGCCGCCGCCGACAGCATCCGCGAGGCGTTCGCCGCCACCTACGCCGCCTGAGGGGATCACGATGATCATCACGCTCAGCATGGACGGCGGCCCCGTGGACATCCACATCCACCGGACCGCCGCCGGCCCCGTCCGCATCACCGCACACCGCGGCGACACCCAGCTCGGCACGGCCATCGACGCCCCCCGCCCCATCAACGCCTACCTCCGCGAGCAGCTCGGCGACCACGGCGCCGACCGCACCCACCACATCGGCACTCTCCTCCTCACCCCCGACCACGTCGCGCAGATCACCGCCGCCGTAGCGTCCGCCTCCGCTGAGACTGCCCCTCTCGACACGCAGCGCACTCTGCTCGTCAACACCCTGTCCGACGCCCGCAACGAGATCAGCGCGGCCCGGTCGACGGCCAGCGACGGCGAAGGCCTCGCCAGCTACCTGTCCAGCGGGCAGGCCGTCGAGGACGCCGCACGGGAGCACGCTGCCGCAGAGGCCCTGGCGGAGTTCGACGCCGCCCACCCCGGGGTTCGTGAGGAGCAGGCCGAGCGCCGCCGGGCCGCCGACCGCGCGGACGTACAGCGGGCGCTGGACCTGTGAGCGCGCCCGAACTGTGGTCCGTTGCTCAGGTAGCGGAGCACCTCGGGATCCAGCCGGGCAGCGCCCGCGGCACCCTCTCGCGCTGGGGCGTCCAGGCCGCCGGATACGAACGCGGGCCCACCGGTCGCGCCGAGGCCCGCTACGACGCCGCGCAGGTCCGCGAGGCGGCCGCCAACAGGCCCGGCCGCGGCGCGCGCACCGACATACGAAAGTCCGCCGAGAAGCGCACCGTCCGCTACGTGGGTGGCCCGCTCGACGGCAAGACCTTGGACGTCACGGACTGGTCAGACGAGTCCGTCCGCACGGGCGTGTACGAGATCGTGGACGGTTGGGAGGACCGGGCCGACTACGAACCGGACGAGGGCGGGGATCCCCTGCTGTGGGTATACCGCGGCCCCGTGTCGACGTAGCCCGCTTCCGCCCCGCCTGCATCGCGCTGATCACGACGAGGGCCCCGCACCAATAGGTGCGGGGCTCAGCGCTACCTGGAGGCCAGAAAGGTCACGGTTTCTTAAAGAAGGAATTCCCAACCGGAGCACACGCCTACTCCAGGAATTGTTGGTAGGCCGTCAGCGAAAGCCCCTGGTCGAGCGCCTGCGAGTGTCTCCTATGCGCGCCAAAGAGAGGCCAATCGCCCCGCTCCGGCGGTCAAATCGGCCCGCCTCGGCCATTAATCTCGTGAAACACGCAGCGGGACCCGTCCCCGTCACCGCTTAGCCGGCTTCAACGGGTGGGCCCCCTGCGTGGTCGTACCCGAACCGCGAGATACAGGAGGACCAGTGTCATCGAACCATGACGGCACGGAGCACGACAACCCGGACCCGCCGCGCGTGCCCGCGCCCGCGCCGGCGGCCACGCCCCCCGCGGGCGCCATCACGGCCGCTGAGGTGGCGAAGGAGGCAAAGCTCGGCTTGGTCAGGGGCGGCGTCGGAGCGCTGGTCATGGCCGTCTTCAAGCACATGCCGTAACAAACGATGGGCCCCCGTCCTCCTTCGGGAGGACGGGGGCCCATCGTCGTGCTCTCACTTTGTCCGCTGAGCTTTGATCACCATCCACGTCCGCTGCACCAGCAGCCCCGCCAAACCCAGCAAAAGCACCACCCGCACCACCCGCAGAACCGTCGCCACCAAACCGTCCGGCCACAACGTCACCGCCACCGTGTACAACCCCAGCGCGCCCACCGCGGCGGAAAACGTCATCACGTGCCGGCCAGCCGCGGACTCCCACCACCGGGCCCGCACCCAATACGTCACCACAAAGCCCCCGGCAGCCAACGCAACCACCGCCGACGCCGCAGCATTCGTGGTCTGCGCCCACATCATCCGTGCCCACCCCGCAACGCGTTCTCGAACATTTCACGGAAGTGGTTCTGTTGCTGTGCCCGCCGCAACACCCCGGCGGTCCGCGTCACCTCCGGCTGCCTGCGCTCCGCCTCCTCCTGTGCCCGCCCGATCCTTGCGGACGCCGCGACAGCAGCCCGCTGCCCCGGCGTCCGCCCACCCCCGTTACCCCTGCGGAGCACGCGCATGATCCATCGGATCACCGCCCACCCCCCGTCCAGGGAGAGACGTCAGCACGTGCCCCGCCGTGCGGGACAGTTCCAACATCTCGTCGATCTGCTCCTGCTGGCGGCGGGCCAACGCCTCCGCGTCGTGCGCCGCCGACCGCCACAGGTTTCGCTCCTCCCGCAAGTCGTCGTAGGTGCGGCGCGGAATCAACCGCCCGGTCAGCACCATCAGTACGACCAGCGCCAGCAGGGCAACGGCCCCGCCCTGTGTCACATCCACGCCGAGAACCTCGCCGCCCACACGCACCTCCCGGCGTCACGAACCGATCCAGCTACAGCTGCCGCGCCGCCCCGGGTGTCACGCCGCGCGCACCGGCGGCTTCACCGGGCTCGCCTGTTCGAGGCGCACCACCGCCACCGGCGCCGTCACCTGCTCGTGCAGCACCAGCGCCAGGACCGCCGCCACGCCGGACATGATCAGACCCTGCTGGTGCGCGTCCATGTTCAGGCCGAACGCGACGAACAGCGCCAGGCCAGCCTGCGCGAAGTTCAGGATCGCCGCCGCGACCGCCCCCGTCTTCAGGACGACCGCCGAGGCCACGCCCACCGCGGCCGCCAGGGCGGCGTTGATGACGGCCTGCTGGTTGTCGGACACGTCGATGCCGTAGGCCGCGACGAGCTTCAGGATGATCGCGACGGTGGTCAGGTAGTAGACCGGTTCGCGGCCGAAGATCTTCATGAGAGGTACCGTTTCTGCTGGTAGGGATTACGCCTGCATCCGCGCGGCGAGGTCTTTGCCGATCGCCGTGGCGAGCGCCTGCACGAACGCCGGGTTGCCGCCGAGAGCCGCCGCGAGCGCCTGCACCTGGCCCGCGTCCAGCGTCGGCGTGCTGGCCTTCGCCATCAGCGCCTTCGCGGTAGCCGCCGCTGCGGTTGCCTGCTCCGCGGCCGTCAGCCACGTCTGATGCACGTCCGGCTTGTCGCCGTGGGAGTACGCCGCGACCGCGTGCGCGACCTTCGCTGCGTCAGCGTCCGAGATGGCCATGTCGTCCTCCTGGACGTCCGGGGTCGGTGCGGGTGCGGGGGTCGGGGTCTTGCCGGGCATCCACTGCCCGAAGTCCGGGGTGAGCGCCGTGTTCTTGTCGCACGACACCTTGTTGATCGTGACCGTCGCGGCGTGCTGGTGAATGTGCCTCCCGCCCAGCACGTTCGAGCCGGACCAGGCGTCCGTCTGCCAGAACCACTTGGCCACGCCCGCGGCCTTGAGCCGGGACAGCGGCCAGTACCCGCCGTAGGCCCCAGTCCGGGCCAGGCCGATCACGCTTGCCACGCCCTCGAAGTACGCGTTGATCGCAGGCTGGTCCGCCTCGGGGGCGTCGTAGTCGATCGCGAAGTACAGCGGGCGGCCCGACGGCATGCCCGCCGCCGATGCGCGCGCCTGCGCCTTCTTCGCGTCCGTGACACCAGCCGCGCGCCCGGCCCGGGCCCGAGTGGCGGTCGACTCGAACACCACCACCGACCACACGCTGTGCGCCGCCAGGTCGTCGGCCTCCGTGCGCGAGATGTCCTTCGCCGGGTCGTTGCTGGCGTACCGGCACGCGAACTTCATGCCAGCCCTCTGCAACGCAGCACCCCCCGGGTGCGACCAGGCGTAATCCACACCCTCGACACTCATGACACCTCCTCGTAGGTGGCGCGGAAGATGTCGTCGCGGCAGGAGTACGTCTCGGCCTGCACCCCGCGGATGATCCAGTCGCCGGGTGATGCGGTCATCCACCCTTCGAGGGTGTTGACGAGCATCAGCGGTTTCGGGCCGCCGCGGAACTCGAACTTCTCGTCGGCGTCGAGCGTCTCGGTCTTCCAGGTCTTCCACCAGGCGACGATGGCGAGGTAGGAGTCCATGTCGGTGAACTGGACCGCCTCGACCTCGACGGGCTTCTTGCGGTATCGGGCCATGTCAGCTCCTCAGTTCACACCGTTGTCGTGCGCCCACTCGTCCATCAGCGCCCGCGCCTGAACCAGCCGAGGATCAGGGACAGGAGTCGGAGAAGGAGCGGGCGACGGAGGAGGGGACGGCACCGGAACCGGGGTGGGCGGCGTCGGCTGGGGTATCGGGTTCGCCTCACCTGTCAGCGCCGCGAACTGCTCGCCGAGGGCGTAGAAGCTCGGGGCCCCGGCGAAGTACGAGCCCGCCATCGACAGGCCATCCTGGTCGATGACCACCCACGCCTCGTCCACGTACTTCTTCCAGAACGCCTCGGTCATCTCCGTCTCGGCACCCCACGTGACCAGCCCGAACTTGCCGCCGCCGTAAGCGCCGACGATGACGCAGTGACCGCCCTCCACCCGGGCGCCACGCACCACATCCCACGGCTCGCCCGCATCGAACTGGTCCATCGCCGTGTCAGGGAAGTTCAGGCCCACGTACACAGTCCCGAACGTGGCGATGGCCTGCTTGATCTCCGTCAGGTTCGACGGGTCCAGAGCCGCATAGGCCACGATCTTGTGACCCTCCAGGCCCGTCTTCCGCCAGTACCCCAGCACGTCCTGGCAGTACGCCCCCGTGTCCGAGGACGGGCGCTTCGGGTTGTAGCCGGTGATCGCCGAGTACATCCCGACGACATGCTCCGTTGTCGGCTCCACCTCGGCCCCACGGCCGTAATAGGTGAGCTGGTTGACCATGTGGCCGACGCCGGCGCACGTGCAGTCCCCGATGGTGTCGTTGGCGTACATCGGCCACACGATCCGGTCGTCCTGCCAGTCCACCGAAGCGGGCGGCGCGGCCAACCGCTCCCGCAACAGCGGGCTGAGCTTGAGGTGTGGGCGGGCCGGCTGCGCGGGTAGCTTCCCGAGCTTGCGGTACATGGCGCTCCTGGGCGTGGGAAAGCCCCGGGCCTGCGGCGCGGGGCGGATAAAGATCAGTTGGTGCCGTCGAGGAAATCGGAGCCGACGATGAGCCGGATGATCCCCTGCATCTGCCTCGTCAGGGCTGGCACCTGGGCGATGTGCGTGGCGGTTGTCGCCGTGCCGGCGTTGACGGCGGCGAGGTACGTGGTGTTGGTGGCGTAGGCATTGCGGGCCTGGGTGAGCAGGGTCGCTTCGTTGGTGTCCCGTGTCTGCTGGGTGATGGCGGCGGTCACGTCAGCGTTCTCAGCGTCGGTGAAGGGCCGCTCTTCGAGCAGGGTGCCGTTCTCGTAGCAGCGGTAGGTGCGGGTGGTGATGTCCCACTGCTGGGTCATGGTCGCGTCTCGCAGCTCGACGACGTTGTCGGCGCTGTTGTCCGGTGGGGTCGTCATCAGAAATAGGTGGTGACGATGACGATGCCCGCGGCGCCGTTGCCACCGGACCGCTGGGCCTGGCTGGCGGTGTTGGCGGCGCCGGATCCGCCGCCGCCGTAGGTGCCGCCGGCGACGCCGACGCCGTTGGTGGCGACACCGCGGGCACCGCCGCCCATGTGGCTGGCGCCGCCGTGGCCACCCGCCGCGCCGGCCGCGCCGAACTTCACCCCGGCGCCGCCGCCTTGGCCCTGGTGGGCGATGTCGCCGACGATCGTCTGCGTGGCCCCACCCCCGGCGACCGCGGTGGCGGTACCGTCCGCGCCGCTCGTGGCGCCACCAGCGCCCCCGCCCGCTGTCACGTAGCTGCCGAAGCTGCTGTCGCCGCCGGCGCCGCCGCCCGCCACGCCCCCGGCGCCGACGGTGACGGACACGGTGCTGCTGACGGAGGATGCGAGCAGCAGGGACTCGCCGTATCCGCCGCCTTGCCCGCCGCCGCCGCACGAGGTCTGGCTGGTGCTGGTCGCCGCCGCCACGTGTCCGGCGCCGCCTCCGGCCTGCACCTGCACGCGCAGCCACTTGGCGTTCGCGGGCATCGACCAACTGCCCGAGCTGGTGAAGATCTGCCTGCTGGGTGCGCCGAGCTGGGGGTCGATGGCGTTGGCGAGGGACTCGAAGTGCTCCCAGAGCCTCGTGCTGTCGGTCTCCTCCGGGTACGGGATCCCGTTGGGGGTGGTCTGTGTCACGGGCTCTCCTCAGGAGCGGCGCCAGTAGAGGGTGAGGGTCCAGGCAGCGGACCAGGAGCCGCGCCCGGCGAGGCGGATGTACGGGGTGTCGCCGCTGATGACCATGCCGATGCCGCCGCGTGTGCCGTCGATCAGGGCCTGGCCCCATGACGTGGGCAGCGTGAACGTCGTCTCCGACGGGGACACCTGGCCTTGGACGCCGAGGCTTGGTCCGGACGTGCTCTCGTTCAGGGTCGGGGCGCCGGACGGTCTGGTGGTCTGGGTGACGAGGCGGAGGGTGGGGGCCCGCAGCCCGTAGTCGCCAGAGCTTAGGCGCCGGAGCTTCACTGTGGCTTTCGTGCAGGTCGCGCCGCTCAAGGTGTGGGGCTTGCTGCCGTAGAACGCGTACCCGCTGGAGGACCCGTAGCTGCTGCCGGAGTAGCGCCCCTGGATGGTGTCCGCGGATGTGGACGGGCCGATGTCGGTGCGCCAGTGCCCGTCGCGGTAGGAACTGGTAGCGACCGGCGCGACCACCAGGGAGCCTGTGGTGGTGACCGGTTTCGGCGGCGGCGCCGCGTCCCCGGAATCGCCGTCCGGCGGGGTGGCCGTCGCCGGAGGCACGCTCGGGGCGGCCGCCGCGGCGGCGACCGCCCACCACGACGACCCAACACGCTGCAGCATCAGCGGTGTCCCCACCGCCACACCCGACAGCCCCGCGACCGCGCGGGCCGTGATGAGGACTCCGGACACGTACACCGGGACTGCCCCGGAGGCGACCGGGCCACCGGCCATGCCCATCAGGGCCCCACGCCCGGCCAGGCGCACTTTGCGGTCGCGCCAGTCGGCCATTTCAGCCCCCCGCCAGCATGCGGACCGTCATGCTCATCTGGCCGGGGCTGTAGGGCAGCTCCAGCGTCTCGATGCTCGCGAGCGCCCCCGTGAGGCCGTTGTCGGCGCTGGTGACGGAGACGATGTCGCCGGGTACCAGCCCCGGGTGCGGGTGGCAGGTCACGTCCAGGGTGCGTGACGCGGTGCGCCGCAGCGTCGTCAGCCGGGTGGCTGCGGCCGCCCGGCACTGGGCCACGGTAGTCAGCAGGCTGGAGCTGTAGAAGTACGGCACCATCAGAGGGCTGTAAGGGCCGCCGATCCGGTACGGGCTGTTGCCGTCCGTGTCGTAGGCGACCCCGGTGATCTGGGCACCAGTCGCGTCCTCGCCCTGGGCGACGACCGCGTTGAATGCGCCGTCACGGGTGGTGGCGCCGGACCAGCGGATCACGGTGCCGCCCACGCCGTCCGTCAGCGCCAGGACCGGGGAGCCGGGCGTGCCGTCCGTGACCGGCTCGACAAGCAGCAGCCCGTCCTCGGTGACCCGGGCGGCGGCCGGCCACGCCGTCAGGACCTCCTGCAGCGCGGCCATGCGGTCGTCGTCCCATTCCAGGCCCAGTGGCACGGTGCGGTCGGTGAGAGCCCCGTCTACCTGCACGGTCAGGGCGGGCTCGACGAGGGCGCGGACGGTGCTGACCAGGGTCCCGGACGGCTGGAACGGGGCCGCCAAGCGGGCCTCGTTGATCAGCGACAGCAGCCCTTCGCACGTCACCGAGACGGTCATGTCGTCTGCGGACGAGTCGGTGATCAGAAAGACTCCGCGGCGGATCCACTCGAAGTGGCCGCCGACGTCCACCCCGTAGTCCACATGCAGCTGCTGCCCGTAGGCGGCGAGCGGGTCGGTGGGCTGCACCGGTTCCCACGACACCCCGGTGTCGCGGCGGGGCACGGACAGGGTGAGCTGCTCTGGGACGGCCAGGGACCGGTCGCGGGTCTCGGTGCCGTCCGCGATAGGGATGTCATCCGCGAGGAGCTCGTCACCCAGCCACGACGACACCCGCATCTCCATCGTGTACGACCCGGTGACGACCTCCAGGGCCTCGGTGGACATGTCCAGCACGGTGCCCCCTTACGCGCCGAAGTCGTACTGGGCGAGGTCGAGCAGCGTCTGGCCGGAGAACGCGGCCGCCAGGTCCCCGAGCGTGCCGGGGAACACTGCCGCCAGATCGGCGAGGGTGAACCCGGTGGCCTCCAGCCCCGCCGGCCACGACGTCGACTCGGCCGTGGTCAGGTCCCACCAGGTGTACTCGTCGTACCAGTGGGGCCGCTCGGTGTCGTCGGTGATGGCGTAGTAGCCGTCGACCCGCGACATGGTGACCTGCTTGCGGATCTGCAGCACGCCCTCGGTCGCGCCCTGCAGCACCTGGTGCATGGCGTCGGATTCGGCGTCGGATTCGGTCCGCACGGTGATGGTGGCGGTGGCGCCGCCTCGGCGGCGGCTGACCGTGATCAGCCGCCCGGCGATGTTCGACGTGGAGGCGTCCCGGGATCTGGTCTTCTCCCATCCGGCCTCGATGACGCACAGCGCCCCGATGCCCTGCACGGCGTCGGAGATGACGTCACCGCCGACCGTCGAGGTGATCGAGCTGGTGGTGGTGACGGTCCACACGTCGCCGTTGACGTCGACCAGGTCCGCGGCGTAGGCGATCGGCACTCCGAGGGGCTGTTCGGCGTCGACGCGGAGGACCACATCGTGCCCGCCGACGTCCACGCTGGTCCCGGCCCGCACCGCGGTGCGGGTGTCGCCGACGACTTGGTAGATGCTCGCGGTGACGATGTCGTCCGCCGAAAGACCCGACACGGTGACGAGGTTGCGGGGCGGGAACGTCGTCTGCGCGGCCGCCGAGATTGTCGCGGACGCCTCCCGGACCCGCAGCACCCCGGCAACACCGGTGGCCGCGGCCGCGAGGGTTGCCGTGATCGTCGGCGTCTGCGTGCCCGCACCAGACGACACTGCGCAGGTGGCGAGGGCACGCCGGGCCGCGTCACCCGTCGCTACCGCGTCGTCAGCCCGCTCGGTGACAGTGCCGTAGGTGATGCCCGTCGCCGCCACAGCCTCCGCTGTGAGGGACGCCGTGGACGCGTTGAGGGCATACCCGAGCAGGGCCATGTCCCCCGCCGCCCAAGTAAGCGCACTACCCCCCACAGCGGAGAATCCGGTGCCACTGGACGTGTCCGCGCCGACACTGACCGCCCACCGCCACCCCGTGCCCGCACTGCGGGCCAGGACGTGGATGCGGCCTGAGACGACCGACCCAGACGACCCGGACGGGATCGCCGTCGTCGGCGCAGCGTCCCCGCCGACCGCGACGCGCACGAACCACGTCAGGCGCCGCGGGCCCGTACCGGCCCCGAAGGTTCCGCCGCCGCCGGAGGTGGAGTCCACGAGCGTCCACCCGGACGGGGTGGACGGCGTCGGATCGTCCGTGTGCCCCGACGTGACGACCAGTACAAGCAGCTGTCCCACGGTCGGGGTGGCCGGGTACGCAGGCGTGATGGTGGACGCCGCCGAGCTCAGCGCGCCCGCCGCGCTGTACGAGATCGTCACGACGTCCCCACCTTCGCCCGGAACGCCGACCGCCGGTCGGCGTGCTTCACCCGCACGTCGATCAGGTCCTTCAGCGCCGGGTCGTTGACGTGGATGTGCACCTCCGGCGCCCCGGCCTCCGCCAGTGCCGCCGCGAGCGCCTTCAGGGCAGCGACGTGGCCGGAGTCCGCCACGGGTACCCCACTGCCCGCCGCGGCGACGTTCCGGGCCCGCACCGCGGCGGCGGTGTCCGCCATCCGCTGCACGGCCGCAGCCGCCCGCGGGCCGTGCAGGTCCACACCCGCAGCAACACCGTGGACAATCTGCGCACCCACCTCGTCCCGGAACACCCGGGACGGGCTGTGGATCCCCAGCCGCTTCTTGATGGTCGACACCATGCCGGACGCGAGGCGGTTCATCTCTGCCTGGAGCGCCTTCTCCTGCGCCTGGAGCCCGGTGAGGAAGCCCTTCCCGGCCTGGGCGCCTGAGTCGTACATCGCGTCGGCCATCGTCTTGCCGAAGCTGGTCGTGAGTGTGTTCTGCGAGGCCGCCAGCTTGTTCAGGGCCTTGATGTCGCTGGACGAGGCACCCGCGAGGATCTTCGCGAGCTGACTGCCCGGCCCCGCTTCCCCGAGCTGCGCGAGGAGGTTCTTGTTCAGCCCGCGCTTCGACAGGGTCGAGGCTTCCTTCGCGAACGCGGACGCCCCGGCCTGCCCCTGCCGCATCTGGGCGATGAGACCGCTGATGCTGGTCGCCGACGTATCCGTGACACTCAGCAGGTCAGCCAGGCTCTGCGCCTGATCCGTCACAGCCTGCTTCGCCGCCGTGATCTGCGACGCGATCGACGCCCGCCGGTTGGCCAGGCCCTGCAGCCGCGTGGACGTCCGAAGGTTGCCCGCGACGAGGCCCCCGCCGCCGGCCCGCTGGAGCTTGGTGTTCATCGACTTGATCGCCGACGCGACGCCCGACGCGGTGCCGGTCTCCAGCGACTTCAAGAACCCATTCGACAAGGCGCCGCGCACCGCTGCTGCCAGGTCCCGCGCGATCGTGCTGGACTTCGAGGTGCCGCTCGCGTACCCGGGCAGCTTCGTGCCCGTGGTGCTGGCCAGTGCCATGGAGTCGGCGTGGTTGTAGATGCGGGTGCCGGTCGAGCCGACCCGCATCAGCTCCGGGCCCTTCTCACCCACCCATGCCAAGGTTCCAGGGCGGGCCACACCGCCGGACGCGAAGCCGGCGACCTTCCCACCGAGAGCACCACCACTGCTGCCAGCGCTGCCGGTCGCCCGCTTCACGGTGCCGAGGAAATCCTTGACGCCCTTGAAGCCGGCTTTCAGGCCGCTCAGAAGGCCGGACATGACGTCCTTGCCTCGCCCGTACAACCAGTCCCCGGCGCCCTTGAAGGCGCCCTTGATCGGGGAGGCCAGATGGTCGCCGACCCATCCGCCGATGCCCTTCACCGACGACGACAAGCCGCCCAGCAGCCCGGACACGACCGCCTGACCACGCCCATACAGCCAGCTCCCGGCCCCACTGAAAGCATTGAGGATCGGGGAGACGAGGTGCCCGTACAGCCACCTGCCGATGCCCGCGGCCGCCGCCCCGATCCCCGAGAGCAGGCCCGCCACCAGGTCCCGACCAATCGAAGCGAACACCGTGGAGGGGCTGTGGATCCCGAACAGGGACTTCACCGCGTTGACGATGGGGTCGATGACGTGGCCCTTCAGCCACTGACCGATACCGAGCAGGCTCGCACCCACCCCGGACAGCAACCCGTTGACGAGCGCGGCACCCGCAGCCACCAGCCACGTGCCCGACTTCGTGAACGGCTTGAGCAGGTACCCGATGCCCTTACCGACTTGAGCGAATGCCCAACCGAACCCGCCCTTGATGCCGTCACCGAGACCGCGCACAGCCTTCAGCCCAAGCCGCTGAAGCTCCAGCGCCCAGACACCCAGGCGTGTCGTAAGCAGCCCACTCTCACGCTCCAGGACTCCCGCAGCCGTCGGGAAGACCTCCGCGAGCCCCTTCCACAGGCTCTTACCGAAGAACTTCGCGACGCCACCAGCGCCCTTGCCTACCAGGTCACCGAGCTTCGAGACAGCCTTGAGCAGAGGCGCGGCCAACTTGAGCACGGGGATCTTCTCGAAGACCTTCGCCAGCGGGCCAGCGATCTTGCCCACGGGGATCAGGGTCAGCACTGCCTCGATCGTGTCAAGCCAGTGCTTCTGCCAGAAGTCGAGACTGAACAGTGGGTCGAAGAGGGACTCGATGACGCCGATGGACAGCGGGATCGCCATCTTCCCGAAAGACTTGCCGATCTTGACGTAGTCCAGCTTGCTGAGAGCCTTGATGACTCGCGTGGTGAGATCCGACAGGTGCTCGCCGACCCAGCCGATGGCGGTCCCGAGGCCGGCGCCGATCTGTTGCCCGAGCTTGCCCCAGTCGACGCCCTTCACGGCGTCACCGATGCCGCCGGAGATCAGGGTGCGCAGTTGCTCGCCGAACTGCTTCGCATCCGACTTCGGACGCGCAATCATGCTCGGGATCGTCGTTGCCTTGATCTGCGGAGACGGCATCCTAGGTGCCTTCTTCGGGGTGAGCCCGTCGAAGAAGTCCGACACCAGGCCACTCGCCGTCGTGAAGCTGCTCTTGATCTGGTCGACCGGCACGAACTTGGTCACCAGCTCGTGCCCGAACCGGTCGACCGCAGGTAGCGCCGTCTTCGTGATGTACGTGACGAAGCCGGTCAGCGGCGGCAGCAATACGTTGCCGGTCTTGATCGCGAACACTTCGAGGTTCGACCGGATGATTTTGAGCTGTGCTGCCGCGGTCTTCCGCTGGGCCTCCACCGCAGGCCCGTACTTGCCCATGCTGGAGTTGACCTGCTTCTGCTTCTGCTCAAGCACATCCAGGTTGTTGACCATGGACAGAATTGCCGAGGACGACTTGCCGCCACCGAACGCGCGGCTGAGGAGGGCGGCCTGATGGGTGGCGTCCAGCCCCGACTGGTCCAGGTGAACGGACAGCAGCTTGATCGCACCGATGAGGCCGTCCTTGGACCGCATCGCCTGGCCCAGCATGGTGCCAGTCAAGCCGATCCCCTTGAGCTGCTTCTCTGCGGCCCGGCTTGGGGCCGCCAGCAGCGAGATCGACATGCGCAGCCGGGTCGCCGCACTCGCGGAATCCACACCCTCATCGGTGAACAGCGCCAAAGCGGCACCCACCTGCGAAAACGTCAAGCCGAAGGTCTTCGCAGTGGGGAGGATGCCAGTGCCCAACGCGGCGACCATGTCCTGCATCGTCATGTTGCCCGCACCGATGACCGCGTTCACAGTCTTCGCCGAATCAGCGAAGGACGTGGCGCCCTTGATGCCGGTCCGCCACGCGCCGGCCAAGGCGTTCGCAGTGTCTTCCAGATCGGCGCCGCCAACAGCTGCAAGGTCAGATGCGGTCTTCAGGGCGGACATGGCCTGGACGTTGTCCATGCCCACGGACTTCAGGTGGTACAAGGCCTCGGACAGCTTCTGCGGGCCCTGCTGGGCGGTTTTGCCGAGCTCCAGCACCTGCGAGGACAGCACCTTGACGTCCTTCGCGGACGCACCCGCCTGCGTCTGGATCTTCAACATCGACGACTGGAACTCGACGGCCTTCTTCGCCGACTCCGCCAGCCCGACAGCCACACCAGCCGTCAGAGCAGCACCCGCAACCAGAGCTGCCTTCCCGAGCCTCCCGAGACCCCTCTCCAGTCGGGACGCCGACTTCCCCACCCCATTGAACGTCCTCGACGCGCTGTCCCGGGCGATGAGGTCGTACCGCACACCAGTCGTCCTGAGCGCCACGCCGCCACCCCGCATCCACGACGGCTGAGCAACAGCTCAGGTGCCCTCTACTGCTGTTCCGCCTCGGCGGTCTTCCGTTCTTCTGCTTCGACCCGGTACAGGGCCCCCCACTCCTCGATCTCGTAGCTGCTCATCCGGGCAAGCAGCTCGGCGACGGTCATTCCGCCGAGATCGCGGGCGATGGTGAAGACGAGTCGGCGCCACCCTCCGTCGGCGCCCCGGAATTTCCCTCCATCTCCTCCTGCGCCTCGTCGGAGCTGCCGCTGAGGTCGGTGGCGACACCCCATATCCGATCGATCGCCGCGCTGGACTTCTTACCGAGGGCCGCGGCATCCTGGTCGGCGAAGATCCTGGTGCCCTCCTCGTTGACGATGCACCGCACCAGGAACCGGGCCCTGATGTTCGTGAGGTTCTGCTCGCCGTTGCGCCGGTTCGTTGCCTCGAACTCGTCCCGCTGTGCGCCGGACAGGCCGCGCACGAGCACGACCTTCCCGCCCCACTCCGGGACGGTCACGGGCACGGTCTTGATGTCGTCCATGGCGAGGATCTCGTCGCGGGACAGGGCCATGCTGATCTCTCTCTCAGGTGATGTCTTTGCTGACGGAGTCCATGACCCGGTTCACCGCGGCACGCGCACGCGGCCCGGCTGCCGGGGCCACAACCTTGAAGAAATAGGGGTGGGCGGGCTGCTGCACCCACACGGTGTTGCCGAACACGGGATGCCTCCACCTCGGCTTGGTGCCCTCCATATACGCCTGCACCGACCTGGCCTTGTTCGGCATCTTCCGGCCGTCCACCCGGATCGCCGCAGACGCCTGCCGGCCCACGGTCTTCACCTCCAGGCCAGTCGCCCTGGAGAGCTGCCCACGCAGGCCCTGCGCCGAGTACGGGCGCGACGACGGGATCCGCCGAATCGACGCCCGCACCAGTGGCACAAGCGGCTTCCCGGCAGCACGCAGCTCTTTCCGGAAGCGCTTGAGGAGCTCCTTGTCGTCCATCCGCCGCAGCTCGCGGACAATCCGGGTCAGGTCTCGGCCGTGCCGCAGCTCAGCCCCGCGCGCCATGACTCAGGCCGGGATGGCGACGTTCTGGCTGGGCTCCCGCATGATCGCGAAGTTGACCATGATCTGAGCGACGGAGCTGATGTCGCGCTGCGGAGTCGCCGACGTCACCCGCACCGGGAACACGTCCATCAGATAGTCCGCTACATCACCCTCGTCCATCCAGATGACGTAACCGGACGACCCGCGCGACAGCAGGGTCCGCACATCCGTGGAGGTGCTGTCCGCGTAGAAGGACAGACTGGAGTCGTCAGCGGTGGTCGTCGACGGGACCTTACCGATGAAGACGCTGCCGAGCGCCGGGGTGTCCTCCGTGTTGCCGGTGACCTCCCACCCGTTCACCGCGGCGATCTCGTCGGACAGGTCCGTGCCGGCGTTGATCTCGCTACGGGTCGGCGACGCGGGATTCGCCAGCGTCGGCACCCAGATCACCTTGCTGACGCCCTGGACGTAGTACCGGTCCGACGTCGTGATGGGAGTCGCGGCCATGTCAGTCCTCCTTCGTTGTCCGGCGCCGCGGCTTCGGCGACTCGGGCTCGTTTTCGGTCTTGTTCTCCGACGGCGCTTCGCCCGCTGCCGGGGTGCGCTTCGCCGCGGGCGACTTCTCGTCGTCCGGCAGCTTCTTCGGCTTCGGAGGTGCGTCCGTCACCACCCAGCCACTGGCCCGGTAGTGCGGCACCGCCTGGTCCGCCACCTGCACCCGCCGCCCCGGCAGCTCCGGGTGCTCGATCCACACCCTCATGAGGTGCTCACCCGGACCACGCCCACGCTGACTGAGGTCACACCGTCGTAGGTGATGCTCGCCCGGCCTGTCGTCGGGTTCCGGTAGTCCGCCCCCAGAGGGATCAGCTCCGTCTTGCCCGCCGCCACACTGACCGCGCGATCCGCGATCGCCAAGCCGTTCACGGTGCCCGGCGTCGCCAGCGTCACCGTGTGCGACCCGCTGTCGGCGTTCTTCACCACCAGCAGCACGCCCGCGCCCGTCGGGGCGTCGTCGCCACCCGATGTCGCCGCGGACAGCGCACCATCCAGTTGCAGCCCCGTCAGCGGGACCACACTCGCCACCAGAGCCGCCACCGGCCCCACCACCTCACGAATCGGTAAGAAGCCGCCACGAAGCCGCAGCAGGCATGAGAAGGTGCGGCCCACGCCACGCACCCACAGGGGGAGACGATGAGCCTCAGAGAAATCAAGGACCGGGTCGACCGGGAGCACCCCGACTGGACCCCACGCCAGCGACTGGAAGAGATCGACCGGCTCCGCAAAACCGAAAAAGCCGCACGAGCCACGGCGCGAACCAACACGGCCAACGCCGACACGCCACCCGCGAACCCCAGCGCAGGAATATCCGTCCGAGGAGCCTGGGCCTTCCTCGTCATAACCGTCGGCGGAATGGAGATCATCGGCCTCGCCACCTGGGGCAACGGCCAACCCGACTGGTACAACAGCCTCCACGGAGGCGCACTGGTCCTCGGTGTTTGCGCTGTCGTAGGCGCGTACAAAAGGCGCGCTACCGGCCGGTGAAGCCGCTCGTCGTCACCTCGAACGTGAGCGCCGCCTGCGCACCCCGCGAGGTCTGCTGCTGCGTCAAGGCGTGACCACCGATCATCGCCCGCATCACCGCGCCGCCCAGCCGCCGGTCACGGTCGATCGCCGCACCCAGGCCCGACACCATCGCATACGCCTGGGCCCGCACCGAGGGCACATCCGTGTCCCCCGATGCCGCCCACGCCGTGCACCGGATCGTCGTTGTCTCCTGAGACGGCGACCCGTTGAGGTCGTTCTCCGACACCTGCGTCTCCACGTCGGTGTCCTCGGTGCCGCCGCCCCACCCGATGTACAGCACCCGCAGGTCCGTGCCCTGCTCCATCATCGGCCCGTCACGCACGACAACACCGACCAGCTCCGGCGCCGACTGGGCGATCTCCACCAGCCGGGACAAGATGTCCGGGACCCGCGACGACCAGCCCATCACGCCACCCCGGGCAGGCTCAGCCCCAGCAACTCCACAGCCCGGCGCGGAACCGCATAGCCGAGCTGCGGCACGTACATCTCGTCGTCACCGCCATGCCGCGGACCCATCGTGCCCCGCCGGGTCTCCCACAGATGCTGCAAGATGATCAGCCCGGCGACCTTGTATGGCGCGGGCGGATCCGCCTGTCCCGCCGTATATGTCACCAGCACCGTGCCCTGCAGTGCCGGGCCCGAAATCGCGGTCACCACGCCGGACGGTGAGACCCGCAAGACCCCCACATCCCACGTCGCGTCCGTGTCCACAGCCACCACCGACAACAGCGACACCACGGGAATGTGCGCGAGCGTCACGGTACGGCCAACTACCGCTACCTCATCGACGAACTCACGCTCGTCGACCGCCTCACCCCGAGCCTTCTCCACCGCTGATGTCGCCGCATCCACCCACAGCTGCAACTCCTCATCCGACGTGGACGAAGAGAGCCCGTCGAGATGGCGCCGCGCCATCGTCGTGTCGATCAGCGCCATATCAACCCCCTACTTCTTCTCGGTGGGAGCCGCCTCCGTGGACTTCCGCGGCCGGCCCGGGCCACGGCGCGCAGCAGGCTTCTCCGGTGCTGCGTCGTGCTTTACGGCCGGAGCCTCCGCCTTCTCAGGTGACGCGCCAGGCGTCACGGCCGACGCGGACTCGGTCGTCAGCGTTCCACGCTTCTCCTCGGCCGCGGGCTGCACCGCGGTCTCAACGTCGTCGTCGCTGCTGTCGACCGGCACTGCCATGCCGTTGCTGCAGAGCTGCATGGCCTCACTCTTCGGCAGGTCGATGGTGCCTCCGCGGGACGGCCACGACTGGCCGTCCCGGTTGCCGGAGACTTCGACCTTCATGCGGACCTTCACGGTGTGGCCTCCTCAGAGTGCGGGTCAGCTCGCGATGATGTTCGCGTCACGGAGCGCCTGGGTGAGCGCGTTCAGCCGTGTCACGAGCGTCGCGAAGTTGTTGTTGATGGTGGTCTGCGTCGGGGTCGCGGTGACATCCGCCGTGCCCGCCCCAGCGGTCCCGGTTGCACTCGTCAGGTCGGTGAGCGCGGCGGAATTCGCCAGCGAAAGATCCTTATTCAGTACCTGCTTGCCCTTGGCCATGATCCCTCCTGGGGGTGTGTGGGCCGGGACGACCCTGCTGCCGCCCCGGCCCGGGCGGACATCAGCTGGCGCCACCGGCGTAGTACTTCACGGCTCCGGTCAGGTCGACCAGGGCGCCGTCCGCGCGCATCAGCGCCCGGAACGTCACCAGGTCCGTGTCGAACGCGAAGTCGTCGGACCGCTCGAAGCGGATGCCGCCGGCGAGCCGCACGAAGTACTGGCTCATGTCGCCGAACAGCACCGACTTCGCGCTGGTGGCAACCGCAGCCATGTTCGGCTCGGTCAGGACCGGCTTGCCGAGGATGGTGTCCGGGACGCCCGCCTGCAGACCCGGCTGCCAGATGTACTGGCCGGTGGTGTCCTTGAGCTTGCGGGCGTTCGCGATCGACGAGTCGGCCATCATCCACGTCGCCGCCGAGGACTTTCGGTACGGGGCGATGACCGAGAAGAACAGGTCGATCAGGTCGTCGGAGCTGAACGCGCCGCCGACGCCGGTCCCACCGGTCTTGCCGAGGCTCGCTCCGTGGACGACACCGTCGGGCTTGCCGCTGCCGTCACCGGTGATGGCGTGGGCACCGAAGGCGTTGCCGAGGGCGCGGCCGGCCTGCATGGCGAGGTAGCCCTCCAGGTCGACGCCGGTGTCGTCGAGGAGCTCGCGGCTGATCTGGATGAGCGCGCCGTACTTGTAGGCGCCCAGTTCGACCTGCCCGAACGTCGGCTCGCTCGTGCCGATGGTGCTGCCCTCGGTGACCAGGGCGGCGGTGCTGTGCGCCGTGGTCTTGGGGATCTGGATGGTCTCGCCGCCGGCGGTGTTGAGGATCGTCGCGCCCGACTGCATGATGGCCGAGTTCTGGATCAGGTGCTCGACGAGGCGGTCGTAGAAGTTCGTCGGGACCGTGTCGCCGCCCGCCGTGGTGGTGCCGACGGTCAGCGCACGGGACTGCACCTTCCGCCAGTCGACCGGGCCTTCCGGCAGTACTTCGAAGAAGCGGCTGCGGGTCTCGCCGCGCATCCACGCGCGCAGCTCGTCGCCGCCGTCCCCGGCGTCACGCTCCGCGGTGACGTGGCGGTTCGCGGCGCCCCCCTGGGCGCCCTTGTTTTTGCCCTGGCTGGTGTGGAGGCGGTTGAAGGCGTCGTCGGCCTCCTTCGCGCGCGCCTCGGTGTCGAGCGCCGACTTGATGCGCTGGTCGAGCTGGTTGATCTCCTCGTTGAGGACGTCCCACTTGCCCTGCTCTTCTGCGCTGAAGTTGCGGTTCGCGTCCGACGCGGCGTCGGCGATCGCCTTCGCCTGCTCCCACACGTTCGCACGACGCTCACGCAGGGTCTTGACCATCTCAGACATGGGTGGACTCCCGTCCGTTCGAAGAAGAAGTGATTTCGAACGGGAGCCCTCGCGGTCCCACACCCGTCAGGTGTCGGTGGCCGGCGCCTATGCGCTACCGGCGGTCCGCTGATCGCTTCCACGTGCCACATGACAGCCCGTTGTGTGCTTCACCGCATCCAGGGCGGTCGTCGACCGGGGGTAACCCAAGTCGGCGCCGTGACGATGCGGCTACGCGGTCCAGGACTGGCGTGCCGCCCCCGCAGTGCGCGGGGGGCTTTAGGTGCGACGTGCCTGCGTGAGCGTGGCAGGTCAGATGTAGGGGTCTTCCTTGCGGGCCAGGAGCGCCGCCGCCGCGGCGGGCCCGAAGGTGCGCTTGACCGGCTTCGGCTTGGAGCCGCCGGTGCTGGTCGCAACGAAGAACTTCCTCAGCTCGTCGTGCTCCGCCATGGACCGCACCTCGTCGAGAGGGGCGTCGAACTTCGTGGCGAGGGAGCGCAGGCCGGCGCTGGTGTCGTTGTACGCCGGGACGTTCACCGGAGCCACGTCCACGAGCTGTACGGCCGTCAGGCGGCGCAGCGGGTAGCCCTGCTCCGTCATCGACCAGTCGTCGTCGATCGTGCGGAACGCGAAGCTCGACTTGCGGACATCGCCGCGCTGCACCAGTTCGGTGACGTACTCCATGGCCCTCGGGGGGTCCACGTCGTAGGACAGGCCGTAGGCGTCAAGGCCCATGCGCAGGGTGCCAGCTGCGGTCGTTCCGAGGAGCTGGTTGTCGTCGTGGTTGTAACGGGCGATCACGTCGGGCCAGCCGTCTCCCCGGGACTGATTGAACGCGATCGGGTCGACGACCTCGATGAACCCGCCGAGGTTCTTGCTGTTGCGGTTGAACACCGCCGCGTACCCGCCGATGGTCGCCCTGTCGCCCTCCAGCGCGCGCAGTTCGGCCTTGCCAGTATCGCCGGAGGTGAACCGGCGCTCGATCTCCACGGTGCTGCCTCCAAGGCGTCGGGGATCAGGTGGATAGGATCCGCCGGAATGCCGGCGGTGCTCGTAGGTCACTGGTCGCCGACAACCCTCAGGCGGCCTTCGCCTTCGTTTCGGATCGCAGGCGGGCTGATCGACGCGCCGGCCGCAATGGGCAGCGGCGTGTAGTCCTGCCCCTTGCCGTCCGGGAGCGGGGCCATGTGCTCCTTGTCTCGGATCTCGTCGATGTTCGTGGCGCCGATGAGACGCTGCTTCTCGTACATCGTCCACCGGGCCACCGGGTCCAACCGGACCAGGCTGTCCGCGTCGAAGCACACGTACTGCCCTCGGGGAAGCAGGGCCGACAGGTGCTCCTCCAGCTTCGAGATCCACGGCAGGAGGGTGAGCTGGATCAGCTCGATCTCCCTGCCCTGCGGGCTTGAGTACGACATCGACCCGCCGGTCTCACCGCCGACCAGTTCCGGCGGCACGCCGTAGATCGCCGCGATCTGTGAGGCGGTCATCCGCATCGTCTCTACGAACGACACCTCGGATGCCGGGAGCTGGATGGTGTCGAACTCCCAGTCCTTGCCGTACACGATCGGCTGCCGCGTCCGAATGGCCGCAACCAGGCGGTCCTTGATGACCTGCGCATCCTTCTGGTCCACGACCTGGTTCACGTTCTTGAACGCCCCCGGCGGCGCACCGCCCGAGTTGAACCAGGTGTCGGTGTACTCCTGGGCTGACAGCCCCGTGGACACGCTCGTCGCGAACGCGGCCATCGGCGACAAGCCCCACACGCGGCCCGCCACCGCGATCCACGGGATATGAACGATGTCCTCGGACGGTACCTGCCGGCCTAGGATCATCCAGATCGGGTTGACGTAGCTGCCCGGCCCAGACGGATTCGTGTCCAGCACCTGCACCCACGATCGGGGCAGCCACTCGATCTGTGTCGGATAGCCCAAGTAGTCGCGGTTGGTGATGTAGCCGACTGCGTTGCCGTGCAGGACCATGCTCATCACGGCCCGCTGGATCCAGTCGTGCAACGTCCCCTGCACGCTCGGCTTCGTGAACAACGATGCCAGCGGCATGCCCCGCTGGGCGTCGCCCACGGACCGGTACTGCCGGACCGGCACCGACGCCAGGTTCGTACTGAGGATCCGCGCACTGCCCCACATGGCCGCCAACCGCATCGCCCGCTCAGGCGACACCGCAGTCGCGGGCCCCTCGCCACCGGCCACCCACGGCAACGACGAGATCGACCGCTTTTCCGTCCCGCCCCGGGACTCCACACCGAGAACCCAGCCGCCGACCCGGCGGGCACCGCCACCGATGCGCCCGAGGCGCCGCCGCCACACAGCCGCCGCCGAAGCCCGCCACGACCGCTGCGCGGGCACCATGCGAGCGTCCATCCACGTATCGCCCACCAGCACCGGGGCACCGTCGGCTGCGTCCGGGGGATGCCCACGTGAAGCCCGTCGCCATTTCATCAGAAGACACTCCCCAGCAGGTCGTAGTCGGCGCCTTCAAGGAGGTGCTGCCGGGTGACGTAGGACCAGCGGGCCAGTGACATCGCCACCAGCGGACTCGTGTCGACCTCCGCACCCTTCGGGGTCCACGCGATCGTGTCCCCGGTCTGCCTCGTCTTCGCCCCAGCCACCGCCAAATCCAAGGGTCGGGCCGGCACGTACCGGAAGGACTCCTCCCGCACCGCCTCCAGCATCTGACCGGTCGCCGCAGCCATCTCCACCGGGCCGGTCACCGCGAGATCCCCCGAGTCGGGATTCTCCGCGTCATCCGGCCGCTGGAAACCGGCCTTCGACAGTTCCACTTCGAGGAACGCGAACGTGCCCCGGCCCATCGCCACACTCACTGGCCCGAGCGCGCCCCGAAGCTCCACCAGCCGGTCCACGACCCACTTCGTGCCCGGCCGGTAGTCCGCCAACTGCACGTGCCCCAGGTCGTCCGCGCGGGTGCCGTACACGGCGACCGCCGCGTAGTCCCGAAGCGGCGACAAGTCCACAGCGACAGCGACCTGGCCGTCACGCCGCGACTCGCTGTCTGCCATCCGCGCCCACGCCGCCGGGTCAATGACCAGGTTCCCGCGGGCGATCTGCGGCCACACACACAACCGCTCCCGAGCGAAACCCGCCGCGCCCATCGACCGGCGCTCACGGAGGATCGTCTCCTCCGTCAGCCGCCGGCCCAGCGCCGGATTCGACGCCGCCCACAGTCTGCGGTCGTCGAGGTCGATGTCGTCCAGGTGATCGAGATCCCCGGCAATACCCCAGTCCCGCCACCCGAGACTGTCATCGCCGCCGGCGTCAGCGCGGGCTTTCAGCGCGAACATGACCTCGCCGGTCTCTCCCGATAGGGGCGGCGATGACGTGTAGATGATCTGCGCGTTCGGCCGGGCCGCCATCGCAGGCATCAGCGCATCCTGCTGCTCCATCGTGTACGCAAACGACTCGTCGATAATGACCAGGTCACCGGAGAAGCCGCGGCCCGAGCCCTTCGACCGCGCGACGAACTTAATACGCGCCTCAGTGTCGAGCCGCTCGAAGCCCTCTTCGCCGTTCGTGTTGACGAACTTGATCAGGACCCCACCGACGTCCCACAGGTTCTCGTTCGTCGGCGACACCTGCTTGCCCAGGCGGCGGAACAGCGTCCGCATCCGGCGGAACGCCTCCATCGACGTCTTGTACTCGTGCGCCGACCACATGATGAGCTGCTCGCCCAACAACAGGAAGCCGGCGAGCACCCGGATCTCCAGGATGCTGCCCTTGCCGTTCTGCCGGGCAACGATCTCGCCGTACTCGTAGCACGCCCACTTGCCATCGTTCCGGCACGCCAGCATCAGGTCGATCGCATCGGACTGCCATGGATCCGCGATAAGGCCCGCCCGCTCCGCAAGTTCGCACGCCTCCGGCCCCAGCGTGTACGCCGACGGCGGAGCAAGCTCAACTCTTGGCCTGCGCGCGCCGACCAGCAATGCGGGCGGTGAGGTCAGCGACACCCGAACCTCCCGCACTCATCTCGGGCTGCGCCCCCGTCTTGCCGGCCGCCTGACGCTGCCCCTGCCGCAGCTCGGAGATGATCCCCTTGAGGGCCACCTGCTGCGCCCGAGCCTCGGCAAGAAGCTGCGTGATTCCTGCGGATCCGTCCTCCTCGTCGCCAGAGCCGTCCACGAGGCGGCGAATCATGTCGTCGAGCAGCCCGCACCGGTCCGCAGTCCTGCAGGCTTCCTCCAGCAGCACCAGGTGCGCCGGCGTCAGCGACCACGCCTCCACCGAGTCGGCCCACATGCGACGGCCCCGCGCAGAAAGACCATGAGGCGGGTCAGCTGAATCCGTAGCCACCGCAGCCAGCCTCCGCTAGAATCAAAACACCAGGTCAGAGGTAGTCAGGACTGAGGTAGACCCGCCAAGCGAGGTCCCCGCTGACAGACCCGACCGAAGCCCCAAAGCTCTCCACCGGGACCCCATGAAGATCATGGGGTCCCTTTGATTTTTTGCGCGGGGGGATAGAGAAATCACTGTGGGCGGGGTCAATTGATCCCTCATGTCAAAAATGTCCGTTTTGCTAAATATGCAGACTAGCGCCATGGACGCGGCCATTGCTCCACGTCGTCGGAATCACCATGCTTGAGTGCGATGTTGTAGGCCGCACCCGCCCCGCTCAAGCCCAGGTCATCGCTGATGTCCTGCCATTTCCGCCCTCCGGCACGCATGCGCGCGGCTTCGTGCCCCACCTCTACTGAGATGGCAACACGGGCACGCGACGGACTGCACGTCCAACAGCGCCCACCTCGTAGCGTGTCACCGCAGTCCCGGCACTGACGTCGGTGGCGACTGATCGCCACTGCCATGGCAAGCGCTGGATCTTGCGCCCACAGCGTGGGCTGGTGGTCCTGGAGGTCGGAGCCGTCCTTGGGGCGAGAGAGATTGCACGTCCGGCAGATGATCCGGACATTGCCAATGGTGTGGGTGCCACCTATGCCGATGGGCACGATGTGGTCAAGTTGCTTGCTGTTGGGGTGGCCGGCCTCGCCGGTCATCGCGACCTGGCAGAGCGAGCAGCGATGCGCGTCGCGCCGTAGGTTTCGCTCATATTCGGGGGTGACGTCAGAGACGCGCTGCGGCGCGCGTCGCGCATGGTTCTTCCGCAGGTTCCGAGATCGCTTCCGTGCGAGCACGCACTGGTCGCAGAACCGGCCGTACTTGGTGCGAGGGCGCTTCGTAGGAGTCTCGCAGTCATCGCATGGCGCCGCCTCGATGGGCTGCCGGTGATCCCGACTGTACGCAGCCTGGCAGTCGCGGCAGTGGCTCCCTAGCACGCCGTGTGCTGACGGGCTGAAGCAGCTGATTGGCAATACAACCTGGCATCGGCTGCACGGTTGGTGCCCGAGTGCACAGTGTGCTGCAATCCGTCGGCACTCACGGCATCGTCGTTCACCGGGGGGCAGTGAACTACCGCCGCTCCACAGCAACTTGCCGCATCCGGCGCACGGGGTGTCGGGCTTCTTGGCCATACCCGATTTTATCGGGGCTCGCTGACACGTCAGAGGTTCGAGGCATCGACGGTCAGGCCGGGTGGGCGCTCGCGGTGCCGCTGCTTCTGCGACTTTCTACTGTTGCACTTGCGGTGGGCTAGCCGACAGTTCGCCCGGTCGAGCGGGTCGCCGCCTTGCCACAGTTCAACGATGTGATCCACGGTGCGGGACATTGGGTGCCGCCTGTCGAGGGACTGGTCGACCCACTTGCGGCACCACCAGCAGTGCGTCTCTTCGGCGAAGACCTGCGCCCTGAGCTTGGTCCATGCCGTGCCGGAGCGGCCGGGGCTGTAGGCCATGACCGCCTCCACCTGGTCAGGCCGGCTGTTGCCGGATCCGGTCGATGTTGGGTGTTGCGAGTCCGAGGGCGGGGTCGGTGCCGTAGTCGCCGCGGGCGAGGCGTTCGGGTTGGCGGCAGATGTTCCAGTCGCAGGGTGTGCCGGGTTCGATGTGCCAGCACTGCACCTGGTCGTCGTCCTCGTACTCGTCGCCTTCGTAGCGGCCGCTCATGAAGGGGTCTCCCCGCTCCGCAGCTCAGTCAGCTCCCGCATCCGCTGGTACTTCTCGGCGGTGGTGTGTCCGTCCCACTCTGCCGCGCCTGCGGGTACGTGGGCGAACAGGTCGATGTCGTCAACGCTGATGTGCCAGGACCACTGGCCTACCGGGGTGTCGAGGTAGACGATGCGCCAGTCGATGTCCTGTGGATCTTCAACCATGGTGGACGGGTACAGGCTGGCGAGATGCGCGACGAGGTGGGCTCGTTCGCGGTACACGGCCGTGAGTTGCTGCTGAAGCTGGTCTCGCGTGGGCTTCTCGCGGGGCTCCCACCAGTGGGGCGGTTCGGCCTTGAGCGGGGTCATGATGCGGTCTCGTGCCGCGTTGGTGCCGTAGGCGTTCATGAACCGGTCGCCGTTGGCGTTGATGGCGTAGATCTCGGTGCGTATCCAGCGCTGCGCGGTGGCGTCGCTCTCGATGGTCATGTCGGCGTCGAGCGGCACGTTGTTGGGGTCGATGCCGTTGGCTCGCAGCCAGGTGCAGAGTTCCTCACGGCGGTCGCCGGAGAGTTCGGCCATGGTTCCTCCAGGTGTGCGGACGCCCCGGGCCTGGAGGTTCCGGGGCGTCCTTCCCGCCGGGATCAGCGGCGGGCGTCAGTGGTGTTGTACGGCGTGCACGAACGCGGGGATGGCGAAGGCGCAGAGCCCGGCATAGGCGATGCGGTCGCGGTACGGCAGCGCGGGCAGGAGGGCTGCGAGGCCGAGGAGTACCACGGCGATCAGGTAACAGATCAGCTCAAGCACGGCGCCTCCTGGGTGGTGGAGTGGCCGCGCGCCCTGCCCCGCAGCGGGGCGCGCGGCGGCGGTTCGGCCTTCTGGCACCCCCGCGGGCCGCACGTGGTGCGGCGGCATGACGAAGGCCCCGGCACGGTGTGCGCGGGGCCTGTTCGTCTGGTGTTCGGGCATGCCGAGCACGGGGTCACTGTGACACCCGGTCACCGAACTGTCAAGGAGGACTTGAGACTTTCCACTTCGTGGAGGTCGACGAGGACGCGCCCATCTGCGTCGTAGCCGTGGCGGGTGAGCTTCCCGCGCTGGATCCACTTACGCATTGTGGCGGGCTTGACGTCCGTGGCGACGGACGCGGCGTAGGAGTCTGCGAGTACCACGGTTACTCCTCTCCGGCGATTCGCCAGCCGCGCTCGCCGTCGTCCACGAGGTGGTTGCCGCAGAGGGTGCAGATGACGGACGTCCCCGGGATCTGCCCGATTGTGCTGACGTCGACAGGGCTGTGCGCCATGCAGGTACCAATACTGCGCAGGGCGATGACGGCTGCGGCTGCGGTCCCCGGCTCAGGTGCGACCCCGAGGAGGTCGTGTTCGAGGACGGCGATCCGGGTTGGGTTCGCAACCGGGACGGGTGCGGGCCGTTCCTTACGACGGTTGCGGCCGAATCTCATGCCGCCACCTCCCGTGCGATCTTGAGTACTTCGCTCAGCGGCACGTCGACATACTCCGGCGCGAGTGTCGGGCCGGTGGCGCGCCCGAGCCAGGCCTCGGTGACGTCCACCCCGTTGACGGTTTCGGCCCGGATGGGGTTGTGGATGGTCTCGATGTGGACGACGGTGATGTCCTGCTCCAGCCGTGGCACGAGGTAGCGGCGCACGACTTCTTCGAGCGGGAAGTCGAGGTCGAGGCCGTTGGTCTCGCAGTAGTCCCACCACTCGTCGGGGTCGTTGCCGTCGTTGAAGCCCCACTTCGACAGCAGGCTGCTGCTGAACAGCGTGATGACCGGCTCGCTCATGGCGCCCACTCCGGTCGGTAGTCGGGGTGGTCGGCGTAGGGCAGGGCGAGCAGGCGGAGTGTCTGACACGGGAAGTGCCCGCCGGGTCGGCCGTCGATGTGTTCTCGCCCGCACCGCCCGCAGATGGTGTCGCCGTTCTCCGCGACCCAGGGTTCGTGGCATTCCATGATCCGCCGCTTCGCGTCGATGTCGGCGAGCACGAACGCCGGGTCGTGGCGGGCGATGTGGGCGACTGGCGCGCCGGGCTCGTCGACTACGTCGGCGCCGTTGCTGCCTCGCACCCAGTCGTCGTCATCCCTCCACGTTTCCCCGTACTCCGCGGCGACGTGTTGGGCAGCCTGCTGGTCTTCGTTGAGCCGGGCGTTAAGAAACGCGATGAGGTCCTCGGTCATCGACGCCATCCCAACCGCGCCGCGATGTCCCTCAGCCGTAGCGGGGGTGCGTGCATGGGCCCTACCTGGATGCCTGGCGTCGGCTTCCACGTCATCGACTTGGACCAGTCGACGGCCTGCCACGCGGAGATCAGACGTTCACCAGCTTCGGCCGCAGTCACCCCAGCGCCAGCCACGACTCGCCGGAACTCAGGCGATACGGCGGCCTCTGCGATGTGAGCGGCGGTGGTTCCCCGGTACTCGGTCATGCGACCAGTGTCCTCTCTGCCTGGTCGTGGTCCATCCAGCGCCGGAGGTTGAGCCACGCGTCGGGCGGGAAGCGGGTGCCGCACCGGTGGCAGTACACGTCGGTGGTCCCGGCGGGCACGCGGATGGTGGCGCCGCAGATGCTGCCGTCCGTGTCCTGGGTGGGGCACTGCCCGATGGGTGTGGACCGGTCGGCGGGGTTGATGACCGTGAGGCAGCGGCCTTCGAGGGCGGCGAGTTCCCTGGCGAGGTCGGTGGCCAGCTCCCACTGGATGCTGACCCAGGTGAGGTGCGCTTGGAGGCCGTGGGCTGCGCGGCGGATGCGGGCGGGTATGCCACCGGCCCGGATCGGGCCGGTGAAGCCGCGGTCGGCGTGCACGGCAGCCTGCCAGTCCTCCAGGACGCCGACGATGCCGCCGGGCCCGCGGAGGTCGAGGACGGTTTCCCGCAGCGGCAGGGGGGCTTCGGCGGATGATGCGCGCCCGAACTCTGGGCGGCGGGACCCGGGCGGCAGCCAGGCGGCGAGGGCGGTGTGCAACTGGGGCAGGCGCTGCAGGCGGTCCCGCAGCCGGTTGGTGCAGGGGGCGCAAAGCTGGGCGGGGATGTCGCTGGTGTGGCCACAAGCGGCGGCGTGGGTTGTGGTGCTGGTCATCGCAGGCTCCGTGGTGCGCTGGGGCAGTACGCTGATCGCACCGTTTCCAGAGGGGCGCCCTTTCGTCCGGCCAGACCAGGGCGCCCCTCTTCTTTCCACCCATTGTGCGGGGGTCGCCTGACACCGCCCGGGGTGTCAATCCGCGGGTCAGTTCTCGTCGTCAGGTGACCCATCGAACATCCAACCGAGCATCCAGGGCTTCCGCGTCAGTTTTTGCACAAGCTCCGCGTGAGCTGCGGCCAGCGCTCTCTCGTCGAGCACCAGCAGTTTCCCTGGCGGGCAGGTCGGGCTGGGCTTTACGGCGAAGATGTCGGCGGCACCAGCCTGGTCGACGGCCGCCCGGATCTGCTGCTCGCGGTGCGGCTCGCAGAGGATCGTCCGCCTCGACTCCTCACGTACCACGTCCAGGAACGCCAACTCGGTGACGATTCGGTCCCACAACTCGCTCATGCCGCCAGTGTGCGCCCGGCGTCCGACACGGGGCCGTCCGCGCGTTCCCCTGCGCCCGCACCCGCCTCACGGGCACCATGGGCTCATGGTGGTGACGTATGCGGTGGTTGGCGGGTCGGAGGCTGAGGTACGCACAGCCCTGCAGCAGCTCGTAGACATCCTGGGGCTTGAGTGGGCGACCCTGCCGCAGCAGATGCCGGGGCAGCCCAAGTGGGTGGGCCGCGCGACAACACCGGACCCGCAAGCTGCGGCAGCACTGCCCGCGGTGTCATAGTCAGCCGGCGCGCTTCCCGCCCCGCTTGGCCGTCGTCTTCTTGGCGGGGGTCTTGCCGCCTTCCATCTGTCGGATTAGGCCGACTGGGTGACGCTCCGAACGAGCAGCAGTGTCTTCTCCAGGTTGTCGCCCTCCTGGACCTGCACCGAGTCGAGAGGTGCCCACATGACTACGTGCCCGGCGATCAGGTTTTCCTCTGTGCGCACCCACTGTGGCGTGGAGATGCCCACCCACACGCTGCCATCGGGACGCCCTTCGATCCGCGTGATCGTTCCGCGGACCGTGCCTGCCCGGTCCGGCAGGCGAATCCAACCTCGGGGCTGTGGTGCGGGTACGTGGTGAATCGACATGGCGCCCAGCCTGTGAGTGATCTGTGCACCCCGGCGGAAGGCCCGCCGGGGTATCACCCGTTCGGCGCCGTTTGCGTCACGCCCCGGGCAGGGTCTCCTGCTCCACCTCGAACCGTCCGGGCCGGCGGACGGCGGGATCCCCGCCGAGCTTGCGCCGGCATCCCTCCCCCGCCCCGTACCGTCGCGCCTCCCGCGACGTGAGGGGCCGGCCGCACATCCCGCACCGGACCACCGCACGCCCCGCCGGTTCCTCGTCCGCGGTGAGACCGGACAGCGGGGCGGGGTCGGGGAGGTCCGTCACGCGTCGTCCTTTGCCAGTCGCTCGCCGAGCTTGGCGGCGAGGGCGTAGGCGGGGTGGTTGTCGAGCTGGCGGCTCGAGGTTGGCTGAGCCCACCCATTTCGCGAGTCGAAGTACCGAAGCTCGAGGTGAAGGATCTTCGCAGGCGGGCGTTCTCGATAGCGCTCGAACAGCCCATCGTCGTGAGGCTCAATGAGGTTGCAGCTTCGACACAGCAAGCCTCTAACGAGGCCCGTTTCATGGTCGTGGTCGAGCACCATGCGGATGGCCCGGAAGCCGCAGACCGCACATCGACCCGCCTGCCAGTCGTGAAGCGCCCTTCGAAGAGCCGCCGGATCATCACTGGGGCTGACGGCTGCTGGCTTCCATGACCAGCATTCGGGAACTCGAGCATTGAAGCGCTGGAGGCGCTGCTCATCTTGCGCTGCAAAGCCAGCATCTCGGATCTCGCGGAGGGCCACAGGTAGGTGTGTCCCGCAGAGCTGTGGGTTGCCTTCGACGTCTCGGGGCCACTTGCTGGCCTGTTGCCTACAGCGCGCGCCGGACGTGGTGGTTGCGACGCACGTGCTCACAGTCCGATCCCCCTCATCGGGTTCTCCTCATGGGCGTCCACGGCGCGGATGTACTCGAGCACCTGCGGTGATCCTTCGGCCCAGCGGCCTTGCGCGCGGATCGCTGAGATCGGCGCGCGCTTCTTGTACGCCTCGACGGCACCGCCGGCCCGAAAGCCGTGGGCGGTGTAGATGAGTTCGTCATCCGGTAGGACTCGAGCAGCGCGGCGCTGGACCATCTCGTTGATCGCGTCCCCGGACATGGTGTCGCCTGTGATGACGTCCCATCGGTTGATGGTGCGGAGCAGGCGCCCGGTAGCGATGCCGCGTTCGAGAAGTGCTTGGCGGTAGGCGCGGACGACGCGGACGGGATCGGTGTCGTTGTGGACTCCTCGAGGGACGACGACTTCGGCGCCTTCCCCTTCCTGGTCGGTCTTGGAGGACCGGATGAGGATGGTGAGGTCGCCTTCGTCGTCTTCGGTGATGTCCTCGAGATGGAGTCCCGCGAGTTCGGAGCGGCGGGCCATCATGGCGAATCCGAGGATGAAGATGACGCGGTCTCGGAGCCCGGCCAGTGTCTCGAGGTCGCAGTCCTCGAGTAGCAGGCGCAGCTTGGCCAGGCCGATGGCGGGAGCCTTGCGTTTGCGGGCGCCCCCTTCTGCGCGCTTCTTCCGGTAGCCCTTGAGGACGCGGCGGGCTTGGTCCGTCTCGGGCTGACGGGGATGGCCGGCTGTCTTGTGGGCGGTTCGGATGACGGCGATGGCCTGTTCGATGCTCGAGGGCGCCAGGGGTCGCCCTGTGCTCGAGGGGGTGAGGGTCAGGTGGGTGACGTACTCCCACAGGGTTCGGTCGGTTGCCGGGAGGGGGACACGGCCTTGCTCAGCGCACCACTTGAGGAATGCGTCCCACTGGCGACCGTATGCGCGCTTGGTGTTATCGGGGATGGACTCCTCGAGGGCGCGGCGCGCTTCGTCGGAGACTTCGTGGTCTCGCTCGGTGTGGATGAGGGGTGCAGCTTCGTCGCGCGGCACCGGAAGGTGGCGCTCGAGGGGCGGCTCGTTGTGGTCGCTCATCCCCCAATCTTACCGCCGATAAGACAAGTTATCCGGGGTTAGAGCCAACTCGAGGAACCGCGCCGCCCTGCCGCCGGCCTGTCTTCGACCGGCGACAGGGCCCGGTGCTCACCGCCTGCGGTTCGGGCGCATGATGAGGTTCCGACCGATCGCCGTGATGGCGGCGAGGACGTGGAGCAGGTACAGGTAGTCGTCGCGGTCCATGTGGGTTCCTTTCGTTGGTGCTGGGTGGTCGTGTCGGGGCGTACACAAGCAAGCGCCGCGGCTTGTGTCCTGCCGTGGCGCTTGGGGTGGGTGCGGGCGCTTACGGGGCCCGCCAAATGGGCCTAGGGAGTCGAACGCACTTCGGGCGGCCGCCGTCTTCCCTGCTCTGCCTAGAGCGGGATGGTTACGGCGTGCAGACGGGGCAGTGATCCACAAGGCTCCTTCGGCCGGGCATACGGAAGCGCCCCGGCGGTGGTGCCGGGGCGCTGAGCGGGCGGATTGCCCACGCGGGGACGGCTGGGCTCTGCCTTCGTAATGGGGGATTTCGGCCCGGAAGTGACAGCGACTTCATCGCCGCTGGTCGGCGGCCTGGCGGGTGGCGCCGCACTGGCCGGCGCGCGGGTGCGGCCGGGGCGCTGCGGCTTTCATGGTGGGTCTAGCGAGTGGAGTGCTTGCGGGGCGAGGCGAACCGGCGGGTGCCTCTATCGTCGTTATGTTGGAAATCTGCCCCGGATGTGACAACGACTTGTTCCGCCGCAGGTCAGCCGGTCGGCGGCTCTCGCAGGTAGTAGATCTGTTACGACAGCGGTTTGCTCACGTCTCGGTGGCGGCCCCGCCGTGACAGTCGCAGGTGCACTCGGCCATGTCCTGCTTGCGGGTGAGTCGGCAGCTTGCGTGCTCCCGGCGCTCCCACTCCCCCAGTTCGGCAGCGTGATCGGTGAAGACCTGGCTCGCCAGGAAGCAGGCTCGGGCGGTTTCGCACGCAGTAGACGTGTACGAGCGCATTTGCGGGGCGATGAGCCGCCTCAGGTGTTCGGGGAGCGCGTCGCGGTCGGAGCCGGGCGGGGGCGGCACGTACAGGCCCTGGATGGCGGCCAGAACAGCGGCAGCTTCCCCGCGGTGGTGGTCGCTGGGGATGTCGTTTCGGGACAGGTCGTGCTCGTGGTCGTAGCGGTGGATCGCCTTGGCGATGGTCGCGAGGAGTTCGTCGGCGGGTGTGGTCATGTCAGCGCTCTCTCGGCTTGCTGGACTTGCCGCTGTACCAGGGCAGTGCCAGCCCGTCGTCCTCGGCGCGCGGGATCAGGTGGAGGTGCAGGTGGAAGACGGACTGGGTGGCGGGGCGGCCCTTGCTGGTGATCAGGTTGTAGGAGCCCATTCCCGTGAGGAACTCGGCAGCGCAGAGCATCGTGGCGGCGGACACTTGGGGGTTCTCCACGAAGTCCCGCACGTGCTGGCGGGGGATCACGAGGAGATGGCCGCGCGTGACGGGGTTGAGCGGTTCGATCGCGAGGGCTTCGGGCCACTCCGCGACGACGGTGGCGGGCGCCCGACCGGCGACGATCTCGCAGAACGGGCAGGGGTCGGTGGTCATGTTGGTCCTTCCGTGCCCGGCCGCGGGTGGCGGCCCGGCGGCCCGGCGGGGCGTCAGGGGGTGGGGTTGGCGATGGCGAGCAGGACGTCGGCGTGGCACGGCATGGAGTCGGCGCACCAGCACATGAGGTCCCGACCCGCGAGGTCACAGCGGGCGGCTTCCAGCAGCTCAGGCTGCGCATATACCCACACCTCGAAGCATTCGACGGCGAGTGCATGAGCGTCCCGCTGGTTGTGGGCGGGGATCTCACGCCGGAGGCCTACCGGGGTTCTGCCGGGTCCAGTCCACTTCACGGTCCAACCGCTGAGGGTGTCGGTCTCAGCGATGGCCCACGGGTTGCCCCACTTGCTGCCGCGGCCGACGTACACCGCGCCTTCGGGCTTCCGCCAGCCGGCCTGGCGCTTGCGCTGGATCCGCTCGGGCATCAGGCAGCCCCGTCCGCGGGCTCGCGCTGGGATCCGGAGCAGTCGGCGAGGCCGGGGGAGGCGGTGCCGTCATCGGAGCGGGCCCAGTGGCGGCGGATGAGGCCGTTGGCGGTGAGCTGGTAGGTACGTCCGCAGACGCGGCACTTACCACGGCGGTGTTCGGGCATTGCGGTCTCCTTGGTGTTGTGCGGGTGGTTGTGCGCCTCGCTGGCGCTGTGCGGGTCGTAGGGCGCCGGGGACGCCGGACGGCTGCGAGGCCGCGAGAGGGGCCACCAGGGCCGTCTCGGGCCTGTTTGGCAGACACCGTCCGGCAAGCCATGGCCTCAGGCGGGCGCGTGGGCGATCTCTGCGCCCGCACGCCGTAGCGCCCGCAGGCACCGACCGCAGGACACGTCGGCCGTTGGCGGCAGCCAGTGGTTCTCCGCTCCGTCGGCGAGGTAGTACTCGCAGGCCGTCTCGTGGGCTCCGCCGAGCAGCTCGCGAGCAGCGTGGGTGGCACGACCGCCGTACAGGCGCACACGCAGCGGGTGGCGGGTGGGTGTGGTCATGTGGTCCTCCGGGTGTGGGTGTGGTGGGATCGGGGGTGCCGGCCCTGCCTGTTAGCCGCAGGCAGGGCCGGTCCAAGCGAGGTCACGCGGCGGGGGCGATGCGCGCGGCGGTCACGCCGAGGGCCGCGGTGAGGCAGGCGACGCCGAGCGGTACGGGAACGGCGTTGCCGATCTGCTGCCAGGGGTCGCGTCCGGACCACGGGTAGTCGGCGGGGAAGCCCTGGAGCGCGCCAGCCTCCGCGGGAGTCAACCGGGGCAGCTCGCGTCCGTCGTCGGCCACCAGCCGGTTTCGGTTGATCCGACCGGTCACTGTGGCGGCCGGCTCGCTGTTGTGCCGGCGCCCGCGCTTCTTCGGGTCACCGCCGGTGCCGTAGTTGCTGATCACGGTGAACCCCCCGCGCCCCGGCAGGGCGTCGCCCATGACGACGGTCGGCCGCAAGCCGTACTCGGCGTCGGACAGGGTCCGCCCCCACGGCCGGTGCGTCCGGGCGGGCATCCCGACCAGGCCGTCCCGCCGGGCCAGCAGGACTGCGCGGCGCCGGGTCTGCGGCGCGCCGTACTCCTCGGCCCGCACGACCCCGCACGCAGCCTTGTAGCCCTCGGCGCGCAGCAGGTCGACGTACAGCTCCCACACCGGCAGCACCTGCGGCACCTGCGGCACCTGCTCCAGGATGATCGCTCGGTACGGGCGTTCGGCGTCTGCGGCCTCCAGCGCCCAGCGCAGAGGCTCCAACACGAGGCCGGTGCGCTCGTCGCCGATACCGGCCAGCTCGGCTGCGACGTCCTCGCGGGCGGCGCGCCGCTTCGCCAGGCCGAGCACGGTGTCGAGGGCCCGGCGCCCGGCCCCGCTGCCGGCGACGGTGAACGTCTGGCAGGGCGGCCCGCCGGCGAGCACGTCGGCGTCGGGGAAGTCCGCGGGCCCGTAGGCGCGGACGTCGCCCTCCACTGTGGCCAGCCCCGCCGCCCGTCGGGTGTCGCAGGCGTCCGGGTCGTACTCGATACCGATGCTGGGTACGCCGAGTTGCCGGGCGGCCAGGTCGAGTCCGCCGGGTCCGGCGAACAGGTCGATGATCACGGGTCTCCTTGGTGGTCGGGGTGGTTCTGCTGGGCCGCGTTCGGCCGGTGCGCGGGGTGTTGGTGCAGGTGACAGGGCTACGCGGCGGCAGCGGTCGTCTCGTGCGACGCCGCATCCAGGGCGGTGGCGGCGCGTTCGGTGTCGCGCTGTTTGCTGATGGCTTCCTGGGTGGTGCGGAGCCATGCGGCGACCACCTGGGGGTTGTCGCCGGCGTTGAGCCGGTCCGCGGCCTGGTTGGCGAGCTGGTTGAGGTTGGTGATGGCGCGGGCGTCGGCGCGGCGGTTCTGCTGGGCGATGCCGGCCCAGTAGGTGTCGGCTTGGGCCTGCTGCTGCTCGTGCTGGGTGTCGCGGAGGAGCCCGGCGCGGGACAGGACGGTGAGGACGCCGCGGGCGATGTCGTTGGCGTGCCAGAGGATCCAGCGGCGCTCCTGGATGGCCGCCCATGCGATCTTTTCGATGGGGGTGAGGGGGTCGTTCTCGCGCAGGAATGCGGTGGCCTGGCGGCTGGGTGCGCACGGGTATTGGGTGCAGGACTCGAATGGCCCGTTGTGGGTGGCGTTGAAGTGCGGGGCGGTGTGTGTCTGGGGCTGCTTGCGGGTCATGGTGGTGGTCCTTTCAGGCGGCGGTCTGGTGGGCGGGGGCGGCGGTGGGGGTGTAGGCGGCCTTGTCGCGGCGGGTGGTCCAGCCGTGTCCGCAATGGGGGCACCGGTAGGTGTCGGTGCGCTGCTGGCCGTAGGTGCGGCTGGCGACCGGGTCGTTGGGGCCGGTGCAGCACTCGGGGCAGTTGTCGGTCACGGCGTGCTCCCGTCGGGCGGCTTGGGTGTGATGGCGCATCCGCAGTCGGGGTGGCAGGTGTTGGGGCCGGGGTTGCCGAGCCCGAAGGGCCAGGTGCCGGGGCGGTGGAGGGGCCCGTAGTCGGGCGGACCCGACTGGGGGGCCTCCGCTTCGGCGGCCCGGGTCTTCTTGCGGGTGCGGCCGGTGGTGGCGAGGAGCATGTCGACGAGGTCGCCCTGCTCTTTGGCGGCGGCCAGGTCGTCGGGGGTGAGGTCGGCGGCCATCAGGTCTGTGCCATGTCCACGAAACGACTCAGGTACAGCTGCGCGGCGACTGTCACGACCGCGGTGGGCCCGTTGCGGTTCTTCTCCACGATCAGGTCGGCTTCGCCGGCCCGCGGGGACTCCTTGTCGTAGGCGTCCTCACGGTGGAGCAGGATCACGATGTCGGCGTCCTGCTCGATCGCCCCGGACTCCCGGAGGTCGGACATGACGGGCTTCTTGTCAGCGCGCTGCTCCGGGCCGCGGTTGAGCTGCGACAGGACCACCACAGGCACCCCGAGCTCCATGGCCAGCACCTTGAGGGCACGGGTCATGTCGGAGACTTCCTGCTGCCGGTTCCCGTCGCGGCGGGTGGTGCCGGACGTCATGAGCTGCAGGTAGTCGATGACGACGAGGCGGAGCCCGGTGGTCTGCTGGAGGGCCCGGCAGCGGGCCTGGATGCGGGCGACGGTCTTGTTGGGGTCGGTGTCGATGTGCAGGGGCGCGTCGGACACGCGGGGCATGGTCTTGGCGAAGCGGGCCCAGTCGTCGTCGGTCATGCCGCCTTGCTGCCGCAGGTGGTGCAGGGGGATGCGGGCCTGCGCGGAGTACAGGCGGTTCTTGATCTCGTCGCGGCTCATTTCGAGGGAGAACAGCACCGCGGGCAGCCCGTGCTGGATGGCGCAGGACCGGAGGATGTCGAGGGCGAACGTGGACTTTCCCATGGCGGGGCGGGCGGCGACGATGACGACCTGCCCGGGGAGGAGCCCGCCGGTGAGGGCGTCGAGGTCGATGAACCCGGTGGGGACGCCGATGGATTTCCCGTCGCGCTGGAAGTGCTCCAGGCGGTCGAGGTACTCCTCGTCGTCGGCGGAGACGTGGGTGTCGGTGTGGGTGCCGCCGTGGCTGATGATCGCGGCGAGGACGCCTTGGGCGTCGTCGATGATGGCGGCGGCGTCGGCTTTGCCGCTGTACGCGATCTGCTCGATGCGGCCGGTGGCGTCGAGGACTCGCCTCAGGTCGGCGGTGCCGCGGACGATCGTGGCGTAGTGGCCGGCGCTGGCGGGGACGGGAACGGCCTGCACGCACACGCTGAGGTAGACGGGCCCGCCGATACGACCGAGCTCTCCCCGTTCGCGGAGGTGGTCGGTGACGGTGATGGGGTCGACGGGCTGGCCGGCCCCGTACAGGTCGAGGATCGACTGGTAGATCACCTGGTGGGGTTCGCGGAGGAAGTCCGTCTCGTCGCGGAGCACTTCGATGACGTCGGGGATGACGTACCGGGCGGACATCATCGATCCGAGGACGGCCTGTTCGGCGGACATGTCGGATGGTGGGGTGCGCTCCGGCTCCGGGTCGGCGTGGTAGTCGCTCACGCGGCCCTCCGGCGGTCCGAGCCGGTGAACTTGATGAGGGTGGCGCCGTCGGCGAGCCGGGATGCGGCACGGGGCCCGACCACGGCCGCGAGGTCCTTGACGTTCGACGCGAGGATGGTGGGGCGGCGGTGCTGCCACCGGGTGTCGATGAGGGCGTGGAGGTGTTCGGCGTCCCAGTCGTTGACGCGCTGCACACCCAGGTCATCGATCGCGAACAGGTCGGCGCGCTTCCACAGGTCGACCAGCTCCCGGTTGCCGGGCCGGTCGGTGGCGGCTTTCACCTCGTAGGCCGCGGCGATCTCCAGGCGGCCCCGCCAGTTCGCCCGCACCAGGGTTTCCGCGATCTTCCACAGGGTCCAGGTTTTCCCTGTGCCGATCTCCCCGATGAGGGCGAGGGAGCCGCGGGCGCCGGCGAGGTACTGGTCGACCCAGGCGTTCACGGAGGGGTGGAGCTCGCCGGGGGTGTCGAACGCGGGCGGGCGGCGGACGGCGAGGATCTGAAGCCGGCGGTAGATGGCTTCCTTGCGGGCGAGGGTGCGGGCTTCCTCCCGGTGGGCGTTGTCGTCGTAGGGGTCGTAGGTGTCGGTCACAGGACGTCCTCGATGGTCAGGTTGTTGATTTCGTCGGCGGTGGGGAGCGGGCCGCGGATGGCGGACGGGCGCTGGCCGGGCTGGAAGGGCACGACGTTGCTGCGCTGCTGACGCTCGCGGGCGCGCTGGTAGGAGTCGGCGATCCACTTCTGCCAGGCGTCGTGCCAGTTGCGCTTGCGCCGGCCTTCGGAGCGCCAGTAGCGGATGAACTGCTCCGTCTCGAAGTCCGGGTCGAGACTGGGGTACGTCGCGAGAACCCAGCGGCGCATGGTGTCGTTCAGGTGAAAGTCGTCGGGGATGAGGTGGAGGCCGTCAGGCCGCTGCCCCCCGGAGCCCTTACTTCCTGCGCTTTCCCCTCCTACCTCAGCCATAGATGTAGTTGGGGTCGGGTCGGGTCGGGTCGGGGCACCGTTAGTAACGCCGTCACGGGATCTGCTGACCTGCGGGTCTTCTGGTTCTTCGTGACGGTTACGAGGCGCCGTCGTGTCGCCGTCGTGTCGCCGTCGTGCAGCGTTCGTGTCGCCGTCGTGCTTTTCGCCGAGACGAGTAACGCCGTTACTGCTGCCGTTACCGGGCGGGGTGGGCTTGCCGTTCTTGCGCCGCCGGAAGCGCTCCTGTCGTTCGGCGTTCTTCTTCCGCTCCAGGAGCACCTGCTCGCGGGACGGGTTGTAGTCGAGGTAGTCATGGATGACCCAGCCGTCGTCGCCCCGGTCCCAGAGGCCGGCGGTTTCGAGTTCCTGGGCGGTGGTCTTCACGCCGCGGATGCGGGTGATGAGCGGGAGCTCGCGGTCGCCGATGTGGCCATCGGTGAGGTTCTCCGCACTCCAGCAGATCGCGGAGACGTGCAGCCGGAAGGCGCGGTCGGACAGGAGCGCGACCTTGCGGTGCGAGGGGAAGCGGTCGTCGAGCTTTGCCCACGTCATCGGGATCTTCTTTCGGGCGTGCAGGGATGGGACCGAACGGCGTCTTGGCAGTGATGCGGTCGCACTGCCATACTACTTTAAAGATTGGCCAGATAGGAAGGATTGGAAATGACTTACACTCTTGCCATGGCTGCTGACCAGGGGATCGAGACCGCCAAGGACGGCGTCGCCGAGGTGTCCATGACGTCCGCACGTGCTCACCTGACGGAACTGATCCGTGGCGTCCGCTACGGCCGCGGCGTAGCCGCCTTCAAGGAGCGCGGCGAGCGTCGTGCCTACGTCGTGACACCGGCAGCCTTCGAGCAGGCGCAGAAGGACCGGGCCGCACTGGATGCACTCGTTCAGCGGATTCGCCACAAAGACCCGCTGGAGCCGGGCAACGAGGTCTTCACCGACTGGTACGCGGAGTTCCGCGAGCACATCGAGACTTCGCCCTGACACGTCCCCTCCCCTCCCCTGGCCCCGTTTCGGCGGGGCTTTGTGCTGTGCGGTGATCTTTCGGTCTGTTGTTGCGGCCCGGAACCCTGTGCTGTCCCCCACTCCGCCCCACTTGGTTTGTGCTGGTGGTGGGCTTGCGCGGTGCTGGAAGTGGGGTGGAGTGGGGTCGGCTGGGGCTTGACGCCGGCCCGGGGCGGGTGGTCAGCCCCGGGCCGGCGGGTCTCAGGCGGCGGTCTCCTGGTGGGTGGCCATGGTGCTGAGGAGGTTGGCGCCGTCCTCGTTGCCTTGGGCGGTCATGGCGCTGGCGGCGATGCGGTACGCGCGGGCCGTCACGTGCGCTTCGTAGGCGTCGAGGTGCTTGGCGATGGCGTCGGGGTGGTTGCCCGCGAGGCCGAGTTCGGTCGCGGTCCGGGTGCGGTGCTGGGCGAGCTGGTCGGTCATGTCGTGTCCTTGTGTCGTGGGATGGTGGGTGGTGCGGGCCGTGGCTTCTTCGTCAAGCCGCGGCCCGTCCTGTCAGGTGGTGTGGGTGTCGGGTGCTTCGGGTCGTCCGGCGAGTGCGGCTGGCGAGTGTGCGGCCTGGCCCTTTGGCCGCACGGCGCGGGCGATGGCTCCGCGCGAGACGTCGTAAACCGCGGCAAGGGATGTCAGGGACTCGCCCGCCGCGTGACGGCGGCGGATCTCCTCGACCTGAACGGCGGTGAGCTTGGAGTGGGGATTGCCCTCGCCGCTATGGGCGACAGCGAAGGCTTCCCGGCAGATCCGGCACCAGCGCCTGCCGTCGCTGCGGACGACGGTGTTCTCGGCCGTGAAGGGATGTCCGGCGCCGCAGTGGGTTCGGGCTGCAGCCTTGGCGCGCTGCCGTGCTGAATTGCAGGCGCGGCACTCCCGTGAGACCCGGGTCTTACCGGTCGCGGGGTCGATGCGCCGATGGGGCATGGTGTTCAGGTCGTCGTAGGGATGGCCGGCGGGGCATTGCGTGCGCTGGGCTGGCTCCCCACGGCGGGTGTTCTCCGCGGGGGTTACAGGCTCCAGGTGGCGCGGGTTGCAGCAGGCTCGGTTGCGGCAGAGGTGGTCGATGTGCAGGCCGTCGGGTATGGGGCCGACCGTCAGTTCGTAGGCGAGACGGTGGGTGTAGGTGCTGCGGCCGTCTACCTTCGTGGTTCCGTAGCCGCGGTTGTTCAGGGGGCCGGTCCAGACGATGCACCCGTTCGGCCCTGCGGCTACTCGCGACCAGAGCTTCTGTGCGGGGTCGACTGGTGTCTTCCAGATCGGCCGACCGATTGTGTCGGTGCCCACGATGACCTTGCCCCTGCTGGCAGCGGTGCTGATCCATTTGCTTGGCATTGCGGTCCTCCTTCAGCAGCTGGGGGTGACGGGCGGCAGCACCGGGCGCACGGGGGCGGTCATGCGGCGGCCTTGGGGCGGATGTTGTCGGTGCTGATGTAGCCGTAGCGGATACCCAGGGCGACGGCGTGGGCGCGGTCGTAGGCGCCGAGTGCCCGGTAGACGAACTTGAAGTGCTGGACGACGACGTCCTGGCTGATGTTGAGGTGCTTGGCGATCTGCCGGTTGGTGTTGCCTTGAGCGGCGAGCGTGAGGAGTTCGATGCGGCGGGGGGTCATGGCCCGGGCCCGGGCGGCGACGGCGTTCATGCGGCCACCCCGGTCTTCTTGCGGCGGTCGCGTCGGGCTCCGCTGTGGACTTCGCGGAGGATGCCTTGGATGGTGTTCTCGGTGATGTCGTGGCCGCCGGCGGTGAGCCGCTGGTGGATGGTTTCGCGGGTGTAGCCGTAGGCGGCGAGGTGGGCGATCTCTTCGCGGCGGAGAGCACCGAGCTCGAACTTGTTGAGTTCGCGGTCGACGGTGGCCGGGTCGAAGTCGGGGTCGTCGATGTGGTCGTAGTCCTCCCAGAACAGGGGGTCACGCCAGCCGTGTTGGGCGGCACGGCGGCGGGCTTTGTCGGCGTCCCAGGGCAGGACGTCGTTGTCTTCGGGGCGCTGGTTGCGGATGCGCTCGTACCCGTCGGAGACGGCCTTGGCGGTGGTGGCGCAAAGGGTGGTCTGGTTGAGGAGTCGCCCGGGTGTGGACGGGTTGACGCCGAAGTGGGGGGCGAGGCTGCGCAGGGGCCAGCCGTTGGCGGCGAGGGCTTGGATGCGGCGGTGGACGCCGGTGGCGTCGACGCGGTGTGTGCTGATTGCGCCGGGTTGTACTGCGAGGAGCGCGGCTGCGGTTTCGGGGCGGACGCGCTGGGTGGGTTTGCGGCCGCCGACGGAGTAGAGGAGGCGTCCGACGGTGGGGGCGTAGAGGCCGGCGAGTTCGGCGGCGCGGATGTAGCTGATGCCGTGTTCGCGGAGCATGGCGAGGTGCTGGCGGATGGGTTCGGCGTCAACGAGGGGCTGCCAGGTGCCGTATCCGCGCTTGCGGTGGCGGGTGCGCTGGTAGTCGGCGGAGGCTTTGCGGCACTTGTCGCAGTGGCAGTGGTGGTATTTGGCGCGGGAGAGGGTGCCGTGGTCGGGGAGGGTGCGGGTGCTCATGCTGCGGCCTCCCGTCGTGCTGCGTGGGTGCCGCGCCACTGCTTGACGGCGGAGTGGTCGCGGGCCTCGCCGTAGCCGTCCTGCCGGATGAGGCCGTCGCGGTGGAATTCACCCATGAATCTCGCCCAGTCGCGCTGCGGGTTCGGGGGTTCGGGGAGCTGGTTGTCGCGGGCTATCTCCCAGCACACGAAGCGGCGGCCGGTGGCGGCGACGTTGACGTACACGGGGCGGATGGCGTCGGCCCAGGTCTCGTACTCGGATTTCGGCGGTTCGGGCATGCCGGGCAGCGGCATGGGTGCGGTCATGACACGCCTCCGTTCGTGCTGGCGGTACGGCGCTGAAGGGTGCGGCGTTCGTTCTCGCTGAGTCCGCCCCACACGCCGGCGTCTTGTCCGGTGTCCAGGGCCCAGGCGAGACACCGGGCGCGCGAGGGGCAGCGGCGGCAGACGGCCTTGGCTTCTTCGAGCTGGAGGGCCGCGGTCCCGGTCTCCCTGATCGGGAAGAACAAGTCCGGGTCTTCGTCACGGCAGGCGGCCTGGTGCTGCCAGGCGCGGGTGCTCATGCCGCGGCCTCCACGGTCACGGGGGTGAGGTCCCCGTCGGTGACGTAGTGGATGGTCTTGCCGAGGCTTTCCGCGTAGGCGATCTCGCCGCGGGTCGAATCTCCGATGTAGCCGCCCGGGGCGACGACGTAGACCTCGTCGGCGAGTCGGATCTTCGCGCGGTGGAGATCGTCGAGACGCTGCTTGCCGGCTTCGGCTTCGGTGGGGTTGGACCAGAGGGGGTGCGGGGTCTTCATGTCGCAGCCGGGCTTGATGACGATGCATCCCTCCCAGGTGAGGGCGCGGTCCACGTCTGCCATCTCGGCCATGAAGCGGGTGCTCCCGCACAGGACGACGACGGAGGGGATGCCGAGTCGCTCTTTGCCGTCGGCCAGGGTCTCGGCGGGGGTCAGATACTGGGGGTAGCTCACGGCGTGGTCCTTTCGATGTGGGCGTGGCAGTGGTCGCAGGTGGCGGTGCCGTCGGGGTGGGTGTAGACGGTGCGGGTGCGCTGCTCGTTGGGGCAGTGGCGGAGGGCGGTGGGGATCACCCCGGGGGCGCGGGTGACGGGGCGGCGACGGAGGAGGCTCATCGGGTGCCGTCCTCGTCGTCGTCCTGGAGGGGTGCGGCACCGGTGATCTCGCGGAGGATCGGGATGTACGCCGAGCACGCGGCGAGCACGAACCCCGCGACGACGGCGATCAGGGCGATGAGGCAGCCGACGAACATCACGCACCGCCCGACCGGCGCTTGAGTGCGTCGGCGACCATGTCGGCGAGCTGCTCGTCGCTGGCGGCGTAGAACGCGTCGGGGACGGTGATGCGGTCCCACAGGTCACGGCACCAGCGGGCGTCACCGAGGGCGGTGTGGGCGACATCAGCGGCCGGGCGCGGGGTGCCTGCCGCCTCGGATGCGCTGTAGGACTTCCACGGCCAGCGCAGGCGCTCGGCGACCTTGCCGTACCAGTCCGGGTCGCAGTCGCGGTGGGTCATCCGCTCGGCCTGCCCATAGAGGTAGCCGGCGGCCATCGTGGCGACGTCGATGGTCCGGTAGTGCCACGGGTTGGTCTTCTCGGGGAACGTCCGGCCGATGAGCTTGTTGAGCATGCCGGCGTCGAACGACGGGTTGGAGCCGACCATGACGGCACCGTCGAGAATTGCGGTGAGTAGGCCACCGACGACGGCGCGGTTGTGCCACCGCCAGTCCGGAGCTGTGGTGCGCTCCCCGTAGCGGTTGATCTCCAGGGCTTTGGGGTCGGCGTTGTACAGGTCGGGCTCGACGTGGAAGACGTGCTCGACGTCGCCCTTGCCGGGCTCGCGGAGGATGACGGCGATCTCCCACGGGTCGTGCAGGAACGGGTCGAGGCCGGTCGTCTCCGTGTCAACGAAGGCGAGGGCGTACTTGGTGGTGCTGGTCATGTGGTCTCCTATGGGGAGGCCGGCCCGGATAGGCCCCGGGCCGGCTGTTGGTCCGGGGCTACTGCTGCGGGGGCTGGGTGACGTCGGGCCACGGGGCCGGCTCGGTGGCCGCCGTGGTGGCCTTCGCGGGGGCCTTCTGGTTCGCCTTGATCTCGTCGGCGGTGACCTTCGGCTGCGGGAACTCCTCGTCGATCGCGATCTCACGCCGCTGGATCGACTTGTGGGTGATGAGCAACTGGGCGATGTCCGGGCCGGTCCACTGCTCGCTGGGGCGGCCGAGCTTCAACTCCAGGCGGTCCTTGGTGACGCCGAGGGAGTCGAAGACCTTGATGGCCCCGGCGATGCGCTCCGCCAGCGGCTTGCCGTCGCCCTTGTTCAGGGTCTCCCGGCACAGCTCCTCGGCCTCTTCGATGAACCAGTCGGGGATGACCGCGAAGATCGCCTCACGCAGTCGGCGGGCACCGTTGTTGGCGTTGTTTTCGTAGATGTCCCGGAGGTCGACGAGGGCCTCGACCTTGCCCTTCGCGAACCGGGCGTGGGGGACGATGAACGTCAGGACGTGGCGACTGTTGGCCTCGACGTCCCAGGCCCACGCCTGCATCTCGGACTGCTTGTAGTCGTCGTCGCGGCGGAGTTCGGTGACGCCGAACTGGATGTTGCCCCAGGACTGGGCGAGGGCTTTGGCGAGGTGGATGGACGATCCGGACACGGCACCGCCGGCGCGGGGGAAGCGGTAGAACGCCTTGCCGGCGAGGGCCATGGACTGGCATGCGGAGTGGATGGAGCCGCGGGCTGAGGAGACGCTGCGGGGGAACTGGCGGGCCACGTAGATGGCTGCCTGGACCTCGGCGACGGCGCGGGACTGCTCGACGGCGGTTCCCTGCCCGACGCGGGTGGGTGCGGGGGCAGGGTTCTGCTGCTGGACGGGGTAGTTCACAGGTAGACCTCGGCTTCTTGCTTCTGGGCCCATTCGGGCTGCGGGATGATCTCGACGGCGTCGCTGTAGCCGGGCCAGTGGCCGGTGTCGGTGCACTGCCGGTAGATGTCGCGGGCGACGGCGTTCTTGGCGTGGCCGATGCGCAGGTCGAGGGCGTCGATCTGGACGACGGTGACCAGGTACGGGGCGGTCTTCGCCTGGAAGACGAGCAGGAACACGGCGTCGCGGTCGGCGAGGTCGAGCGCGCGGGCGGCTTCGATGCACCAGGCGGCTTGGCAGTGGTAGCCGTAGGTGTGGATGGCCTTGGCGATGGCGTCCGGGGAGGCGTCTCGGGTCGTCTTGTAGTCGGGGATGATGAGCCGGCCTTTGCCCGGGTTCGGGAGCCAGTCCGGGCGAGCTCGGCAGGTGACGCCGGTGATCGGGTCGATCCAGTAGAGGGACTGTTCGGGTGTGCCGCCTGCGGGGTCGAACACGTTGCCTGCGACGGGGTGGCGGCGCAGGGCGTCGGCCATGGCGTGGATCTGCTCGTAGTCGTCGCGCTTGAGGGGGATGGCACCTGCGGCCCGCGCGTCGGCGGCCTGCTGACGGCCGTCTTTGGTGCGCCAGTCGTCGACGTCGACGAGGACGAGGTCGGGGCCTTCGCCGAGGATCAACTTGTGGGCTGCGGTGCCGTACTCGAACTGGGGCTTGGGGGCTGGTGGGTTGTCGCGTTCCCACTTGAACAGGGCGGGGCAGGATGGGGCGAGGAGCTTCCGGGCTCCGCTGCTGCTGAGGCTTCCGCCGGGCACGATGTCGCGGTGGTAGTCGTCGAGGCTGATCTCGTCGGCGCTGTACAGGCCCGGGCCACGCCAGGCGGGGTGGACGGTGGGCGTGTCGATGACGGCGGTCACTGCCCCTCCCGCCTGTGGTTGAGGCGGGTGGAGGCGATGGCCACGGCGACGACGAACACGGCGCACGGCGCGACGAGGATGACCGCGGCGAGGTACAGGTCGCGGATCACGCTGCACCGCCGGTGGCCTGGCGGGCGACGGTGGCGACGTACTGGTGGATCTCCCAGTCGCCCTCGCTGTAGGCGTAGGGCTCCCACTCGCCGCGGAAGTGTCGCCATCCGAGGGCGGTGCGCTCGCCGTCTTCCGGATGGGTGGTGACAGTGTCGCAGCGGAACTTCCAGTCGAACTGCGGGTGCTCGTGGTCGGTGTAGGTGTGGCCGGGCTGGAAGAAGTCCGGGGTGACGCCGGCGGGCAGCCGGGTGTTGTCGGGTCGGACGGCGCCGCGGGAGATCTTCGACGCCATGAGGTCGATGACGTCGGCCCGCACCAGGTCCTGCTTGCTGCCTGCGTGCCGGTACTCCAGGGCTTTCTTGCCGAGCCAGTACAGGATCTCGGCGTCGCGCTCGGCGCGGTGGGCGTCGCGCTCGCTCATGCCGCCCTCCCGCCGCGAACCGCGGGGAACCACCCGTGCCGGCCGAGCGCCGCGTCGACGGCCGTGGCGAGTCGGGTGAGGGGGTTGCGGTGGATGCGGATGGTGGTGGATGCGGCGGGCAGCAGGGCGATGATGCGCTGGGCGAGGATGTCGTCGCGGGCGGGCTGGTCGATGTCGTGGGGGTCCTGCTGGGGTGCCGGGTCGGTGTACAGGGCGCGCAGGTCGTTGAGGAGTTCGGGGTGCTCGTCGAGGACGGCGAAGATGTCGCGGAGGAGGTACTCGTAGTGTTCGGCGGCCACGGCCAGGTCGGCGCCGTCGGGGCGGGCGGTCACGGTGATCGGGAACGGGATGGGCTGCCTCATGCCGCCACCGCCGTGGTGGTCTTCGCGGCGTCGTACTGGGCGATGCCCCACACGATCGCGTGGCAGGCGAACAGGTACCACCAGTCGAAGTCGCGCAGGTCCCACTCGTGGACGTACTTGAAGTTGAACGCCTTCCGGCCCTCCGGGTTCTGATCCGGGTCCAGGAAGTACGCGTAACCGAGCGCGGCCATGAGGGCGCTGGCCTCGTAGTTGACGTCGTAGACGACATCGTCGAAGATCTCCACCTGCACGTCGTCGCGGATGCCCGGGTAGTACGGCTCGGCGGCGGCGACCTGCTCTTCGACGTACTCCTCGAAGCGCTCACGGGAGTAGGAGCGGGCGTTGCCGGTCCGGACCTTCTCCGCCCAGTAGGAGGCGTTGACGGCGCCCGAATCGGCGGACTGGCGGAACATCTCGAACATGTCCGGGGCGAGCCGGAAGACGAAGCTGTCGCCATCGCCGGAGAACACGAGCTGGCCGGGCGTGGTTGTGATCTCGAACCAGTAGAGGGAGCTGCCCGGGTTGGCGAAACGCAGGTGGCGGTGCAGCCCGTCGTCGTGCAGGACGGTCATCTGGTGCTTGGCGGTCTCCCGGGCGAACCGGTCGGCCGCGTCGCGCTCGGCCTGGGTGCGGTAGTCGGTCACTGCTGGCTCTCCTTGGTCGTGTAGTTGGTGCAGGTGTGGCCGGGGGTGAGGGGTTTGCCGCAGGAGCACAGCTCGGGCGGGATGACCCCGCGGGCGGCGACAGGGGGCCAGAGACGGGCGGCCGTAGCGGCGATCACGGGCTGGAGGGCCAGGCCCGCCACAACCGCCAGGGACGCGACGGTGGCGCTCACGCGGTCACCCCGGCCCGGTGCCTGCCGTGGGCCCGCAGGACCGCGCACAGCACCCACAGGGCGGCGGCACGGGCCGTGCGGGTGGTGGTGTCCCAGGTGACGTACAGGCCGTCCCGGCGGGCGTACAGCCACTCCATGCCGTCCGCCCACGACCGGGCGATCTCCTCGGTGTGGTCCGCGAGATAGCCGATGTACACGGCAGCACCCAGCACGGCGGTCGGGGCGCCCACCATCAGCACCAGCGCGCGGAGGTCAGACACGAGGGCCGCCCGCCTTCACATCGGGCTTCGGGAGCCCCGCCGCCTCCATCTGGATGGGAACGACCGGGCAGTCGGCCTCGTGCATGTACTCGCCGTCCTCGCACACGGGCTGGCACTGGCAGACGGCAGCCTCAAGGGCCGCCGCGTACCGCCGCTGCTCCGTCAGTTCGTCCTGCAGCTCGGCGATGCGCTGGTCCTTCTCACGGATGGCCTTGACCGCATCGTCCAACGCCTCGTTCGTGGCGTGACGCTCCGCCTCCAGCTCGGCGACGCGGCCACGGAGCTTCTGGACCTGTGCGTGCGGTGTGATGAGGTCGAGGGCGTTGGCCCACGGGTTGTTGTGGCTGGAGTGCTCGCCGATCAGCTCGATCGGACCAACGGCATTAGCGAGCTCGTCGGCCCACTCCTCGCGGTTGTCGCGCTCGTCGATCAACTGGCCCAACTCGCGGTCGTGCTCGACCTTGAGTCGCTCGACCTCGGTGGTCTTCTGACCCAGCTCGGCAAGCAGGACCGGCACACGCTCGGCGCTCGTATCCAGCAGCGGCAGGATGACCCTGGCGTAAATGTCGAGGCAGCGTTCGCAGGCACGGCACTTGTTGCGGTCGCCGAGCTCGAAGCCGCACTCGCCGCAGTACGCGCCCGCCGTGGACAGCGCGTTCTTGACCAGCTCGCTGATGCTCATGAGGTGCTGCTCGCTCAGCGGGGCGCTCACAGGGCACCACCCGTGGAGTTCTTCGGCTGCCGCTTGTTCGCCAGCTCGGCACGCAGCCGGTCGATCTCGCCCAGCAGCACGGCCACATGCACGCGGTACACGGCGGCTTCACCGGTCGCCGGGAGGGCGGCGGTCGCCCGCAGCGCCTTCTCCAACTCGGGAGTCATCACAGGGCACCCCCGGTCTGCACGTCGGCAGTACGGGACGGGTACACCGGGACCTCGCCCCACTCGACCGGGGTGACGAAACCCCGCCGCACCGAACCGGCGAAGTCCTCCGCGAGCTGCCTGTCGGTGCGACCCTTCGACAGGTCCGGGGCGGGCACGTTCAGGTCCGCGATGACCTGCGGCGTCTGGGCGCTCACGCCGCCACCGCCCGGGTCAGCACGGTGCCGTCACGCAGCACCAGGGACGTCGGCTCCACCAGGCGCGGGACCTCGATACGGACCAGCGGCCCGAACCAGTTCTCGACCGCTGCACGCGTCCACGGGAAGAGCATCAGCCCCTCCGGGCCCTGGTCGTCCAGGTGCTGGGGACTGTCGCAGACGAGCAGTTCCTCACCGGTGCGGGTGCGGCCACCGACACGCCACACGTCACCGTCACGGTCCACGAACAACACCGGGGCGGTCACCGGACGCCGTCCCGCAGCCGGGCGATCACGGCGACCGCGTCGGTGATGGCCTGGTTGTACGCGGCGTCCCCCGAGGTGCCCGTGTTGTCGTGCAGCAGCTCCGACTGCACGACCTCGATCGCGGCGTCCAGGGCGGACCGGTACCTCTGCACGTTCGGGTCACGCCCGGGGTTCTGGGATGATGCGGACACGGTTGTGCCTCCTCTTCTTGGGATCTGCGGGGCGTGGCCTAGGGGGCGGCTGGCCCTGACCGACCAGTCGTCCCCGCACCACGCAGGGGGCTCGATATATCGAGCGGAGACTCAGGCAGCGGCCTTTACGGGCTTGACCTGGGAGCGCGGCATGCGCCGGCGCTGCGTGGGGATGCGGGTCGGGGCGCCGCCGGCGCTGCAGCGGTCGTAGATGGCCCGACGGTGCTCGCGGCTGAACATCTTCTTGCGCCCGATGGTGGCGCCGACGTTCAGTTCCTTGGCGAGTCGGAAGATGGTCCTGACGCCGGTCTTGAAGACGTAGGCAGTTTCGGCGGCGTCGAGGTACTCGGCGTCCGGGTCTTTCGGCTCGCGGGGGGTGTAGTACCTCTCGTACTGGGTGTTCATCTCACTTCCTCTCTGCGTCGTTGAGCTCCCCGACGGGGGCGAGGAGTTGCCGTTCGCCCGCGTGAAGCGCGGTGCGGAGCCGGCTGTAGGTGCTGGGTTTCATGCGTTTGCGTATGCCGCGCTCGATCTTGCGGATGTAGCTGTCTGTGACGCCTACGGCACTGGCGAGATCTTTGACTTCAAGTCCTGCACGCTTGCGGGCGTCGCATATGGCTTGTCCGTTCACCTCGAACGTGGTGTCCGGTTCCTGCATGACGTAAAGCTAGACCACTTCTAGCCCGCTTGTCTACCCTGCGTCGGACAGACATCGCCCACAAGTAGCCCTGCTCTAGAGGCTGATGTGACGCGAGGGCAGGGCGATGTTCGGCCTATCTCTGGCCAGTCCTAGCCAGTCCGATCTAGTCCTGTCATCATGTGGGCGTGGCGACACCTGACCTGCGGAGACTTGCGGACCGCGTAGCTGAGCGGCGAAACGGGCTCAACCTGTCCATCAAAAGGGCGGCCGAGCTGGGGCCGATGAGCAAAGACACGTGGATCCGCGTTGAGGCCGGCGAGTCGGTCCAGCGCCAGACGTACACCAAGGTCGAAGCGGTGCTCCATTGGGCAGTGGGCAGCTGCCGTAAGGTCTTGGACGGCGGCGAACCGACCTCCCTCCCCGATGAGGACCATCACCGGATCACAGTTGTGCCTCCGGAGGACCTGGAAACGGAGATCCGCGACGCGGTCCAGGGCGCTCTCATCGCAACGACCGACGACCTGACCACTGCGCAGGTCCGACAGGTCCACGAACGGGCCATCGAGGTACTGCGCGCCCGCGGGGTCCTCCCACCAAAAGACTGACTACAGCGAAGCGGCGGCCCAAGTGGGCCGCCGCTTTTTCGTGTCCGACATCGGGACGATCTGGGAACGACATGGGAGATGAATGGGAAAAAATCATGTCCGACACAGGACGACCACTGTCCGACACCCGCACTACGTACACGCATCACCTCAGGTAGACGCCCTGATCAACGCGCAAACGGACTTGTCAGCGCACCGTCAGCCAAGTTGGGGCGTACATCACGATCATGTACGTCATGCACGACGCCTTCCGCCGCGAGCTGGGCCACATGAACGCCCTCGCCGCCCGTACCGACATCGATCCGCGGGAGGTCTTCCGCACCGCGCCCGGCTGGCAGCTCTTCAAGGACGTCCTGCACGTCCACCACAGCGCGGAGGACACCGCGCTGTGGCCGGGGATACGGGACGCCGTCGAGGGCAAGCCCGAACTGCTCGCCGTCCTGGACGCGATGGAGGCCGAGCACGCACGCATCGACCCGGCGCTGGAGGCCGTGGACGCGGCGGTCGCCGCGGACGGTCCCGGCGACGGTGCGCTGGCCGCCGCCGTCGAGGCGCTGGCCGAGGGGCTGACCGCCCACCTCGCCCACGAGGAGGACGAGGGCCTGCCGATCGTCGACGCCCACGTGACGCCGGAGATCCTGCAGCGCTTCGGCCTGGCGCACAGCGAGGGCGTCGGCCCGCGGATGCCGCAGGTGCTGCCCTGGCTGCTGGAGGGCGCGGACGCCGCCGACACCGAGACGACGCTGCGCCCGGTGCCCGAGCCGGTGCGCGCGCAGTTCGCCGCCGAGTGGCGGCCGGCCTTCGCCGCGCTCGCCCGCTGGGGCGCGCCCGCCGCCTGACCGCCGGACCGCCGTACGGGGCCGCCGGCGCCCCGTACGGCGTCCGTGTCACAGCGGGCGGTGCATGATGTGCAGGCCGACGTAGCCGAGCCTCGGGTGCCGGAAGCCCTCCGGGAGCGTCCCGATGACCTCGAAGCCGAGCGACCGGTACAGCGCCACCGCCGGCTCGTTGGACGCGACAACGGCGTTGAACTGCATCGCCCGGTATCCCGCGGCCCGCGCCCACTCCAGCGAGTACGCGCACAGCGCCCGCCCCGCGCCCCGCCCCCGGTGGGCCGGGTCGACCATGTAGCTGGCGCTCGCGATGTGCGAGCCGTTGCCCATGTGGTTGCGGTTCATCTTCGCCGAGCCGATCACCCGGCCCTCGTCGTCGACCGCGACGACGGTACGGAACGGCTCCGCGAGCATCCACCACTCCCGGGCCTGCTCGCTCGTCAGGTCCGGCGGGTAGGTGAACGTCTCGCCCTCGGTGACGATGCGGTGGAAGAACGGCCAGACGGCCGGCCAGTCCTGGTCGGTTGCTTCCCTGATCAGCATCGCGCCAGCCTGCCCGCTCCCCCGCCGCGGCCGCCACCGCATATCCGCCCCGCGGCCACCCCCGCGGGGCGGTGCGGTGCGGGCCCACTACGCTGGCGCCCATGGACGACACCACGCCCCGGATACGGATCAGGCCCGGCGGCCCGGCCGACGCGCCCGCCGTGCTCGGCATGCTCGACGGCGCGGTGGCGTGGATGAACAGCCGCGGCAACACCGAGCAGTGGGGCACCACGCCGTATTCGCAGAAGCCCGGCGGAGTGGAGCGGGTGCGGCGCTACACCACGGAGAACATGCCCTTCGTCGCCGAGCTGGACGGCGTGCCCGCGGGGGCGCTGGTGCTCGACACGGGCCCGAGCCCCCAGATGCCCGTCGCGCCCGCCGCCGAGCCCGAGCGCTACGTCCGGCTGCTGGTCACCGACCGGCGGCTGGCCGGCCGCGGCATCGGCGCGGCGCTGCTGGAGCACGCGGCCGAGCAGACGCGGCAGGCGGGCGTGTCCCTGCTGCGCGTCGACTGCTGGGCGGGCGGCGGAGGCGAACTCGTCCGCTTCTACGAGCGCTGCGGCTTCACCCGCGCCGCGGGCTTCCTGTCCGGCACCTGGCCCGGCCAGGTCCTGGAGCGCCGGGTCGGCTGAGCCCGCCGGGCCCGCCGGTCAGTCGAAGCGGATGTGCTTCACGCTCACCCAGGTCCGCCGCAGGCTGCCCCGCAGGGCGCCGCCGGTGTCCGGCGCCGCGTCCAGACCGGCGGACGCGGCGATCCGCCCGGCCACCTCCGGCACCCCGATCCGGTCGGTCCACAGGTGCTCCGCGAACTCCGGGCCGCGCAGCCGCTCCAGGCACAGATCCAGCTTCCCGAGCGCGAAGCTCTCCCGCCGCAGCGGCGCGTCCTTGCCGGCGACCGCCGCGAGGGCCCAGCCGAACGCGCGCCCGCGCAGCCGCCGCACCACCGTCTCGCGTTCGGCGAGCAGCGCGAAGTGCCGTACCTCGTGCCCCCGCTCGCGCAGCCGCCCGACCGTCTCCGCGAAGTAGCCGGGCTCGACGACCGTCATCGGCACGATCACCGCCCCGGGGTGCCGGGCCGCCGCGACGTCCAGCACCTCGAAGACCCCCTCCCGCCACGCCCGCAGGTCCTGGAAGTCCCCCCGCAGCGCCGGTGGCATCGCCCGGTGCAGCCCGAAGCCGATGTGCTCCGGATCGCACACCACACTCCCCGCCACCCGTCGGGCCAGCTCGTACGCGGTCGCGGTCTTGCCGCCCCCGAAGGGGCCGTTGATCCACACCAGCATGCGCCGACCCTACGCCCGGCCGGGGTGCTCACTCCTCCTCGGTCGAGGGGACGAAGTCGCGGCTGCGGATCAGCAGCAGCGACAGCACGCCGCCGGCCAGGGCGACGACGGCCGCCACGAGCAGGATGTGGTCCAGGCCCGAGGTGAACGCCGAGCGTGCGGCCGCGGCCGCGGCCGGGCGCTGTGCGGGCGGGACGTGGGCGACGGCCGCGGAGGACTGGCCGTTGGTGAGCGCGGCGGCGAACTGCGAGGCCTGCGAGGACAGGCCGGGGATCCGGCTCAGCTGCTCCGTGACCACGGACTGCACCCGGGTGGCGAACAGCGAGCCCAGCAGGGCGATCCCGGTCGCGACGCCGACCTGCCGGAAGGTGGAGTTGACGCCCGAGGCCATGCCCGCCTGCCGGGCCGGGACCACGCCGACCGCCGTCGAGGCGAGCGGCGGGTTGATCATGCCGATGCCGACGCCCGCGAGCAGCAGGCCGGGGACCAGGTGCGTCCAGTCGGAGTCCGCGCCCAGGCCGCGCATCCACAGCAGGCCGAGACCGACGACGATGCCGCCGGGCCCGATGAGCAGCCGCACCGGCACGCGCGCCGACAGCCGCCCGGAGACCGCCGCCACGACGAAGATCGGCCCGGAGGCCACCAGCAGCCGCAGGCCGGTGCCGAAGGCGGAGTAGCCCAGCACGTCCTGGATGTAGAGCGTCAGGTACAGGAACATCGCGAAGATCGACGCGGACATGCTGAAGGCGGCGATCAGGCCGCCGGAGAAGGTGGGTTTGGACAGCAGCGACAGGTCGAACATCGGGTGGCGGCCGGCGATCTCGATCGCGAGGAAGGCGCAGAGCAGCACCGCGGCGGCCGCGAAGCACTCCACCACCAGGGTGTCGGTGAAGCCGCGCTCACCGGACTTGATCAGCGCGAAGACCAGGAAGGCGAGCGAGCCGGTGAAGGAGGCGAAGCCCCACCAGTCGGGCCGCCGCGGGCGCGGGTCGCGCGACTCGCGGACCCGGGTCCATGTCACCGCGAGCGCCAGCAGCCCCACCGGCACGTTGACGTAGAAGATCCAGCGCCAGGAGATTCCCGAGGTCAGCGCGCCGCCGACGACCGGTCCGACGGCCACGGCGAGGCCCGTCACCGCGCCCCACACACCGAAGGCCAGTCCGCGCTCCCGGCCGTGGAAGGTCTCGGCGAGGATCGCCAGCGACACCGCGAACATCGCCGCGCCGCCCACGCCCTGCAGCCCGCGCGCGAGTTCCAGGAAGAGCGTGCCCGTCGCCGCCCCGCACAGCAGCGAGGCGAGGGTGAAGACGGTGAGCCCCGCGAGGTACGCGCGTCTGCGCCCGAAGAGGTCGGCCAGCGAGCCGCAGGTCAGCAGCGTCGACGCGAGCGTGAGGGCGTAGGCGTCGACGACCCACTGGAGGTCGGAGAAGCTGCTGTGCAGGTCCCGCTGCACGTCCGGCAGCGCGACGTTCACGATGGTGATGTCCAGCAGCAGCATGAACGTGCCGACGCACACCGCCGTCAGCGTCCACCAGCGGTGCAGCTCGCCCTGGCCCGCCCGGCCGCCGGAAGGGGCGGCCGGGCGGGCCGCGGGGGTCCGGGCCCTGTTCGCCATGGCGTGCGCCCCTCAGGGAGACGTGACCAGCGCCGCCTCCACCTCGCGGAGGAAGTCGTCCAGGTCGTCGGGCGTACGCGAGGTGATCAGCGTCCAGCCGCCCGTGTCGTCGGCGACCACCGACCGGTCCACCCAGCTGCCGCCGGCGTTGGCGATGTCGGTGCGCAGCGACGGGTACGAGGTGAGCGTCTTGCCGCGCACCACGTCGGCCTCCACCAGCGTCCACGGCCCGTGGCATATCGCCGCGACCGGACGCCCGGACGCCGCGAACGCCCGGGCCGTCTCGACGGCCCGGTGGTCCATCCGCAGGTGGTCCGCGTTCAGCGCGCCGCCCGGCACCAGCAGCAGGTCGTAGGCGGCCGGATCGGCGTCGTCGAGCGTCGTCGTCGGGGAGACGCTGCGGCCCGGCTCCTTGTCCCCGACCAGTGTCTGCACCGGCTCACCGGACACCGCCGCCACGTCGACGTCCGCGCCGTTGGCACGCAGGTGGTCGACCGGGACGACCAGCTCGTCCTGCTCCACCCCGTAGTTCGTGACCACCGCGAGGACCTTGCGCCCCTGCAGATCGTTGCCGGCCATGGACCGCTCCTTTCCCGGACGTTCTGGGACTCGTCCTCCCACGCGTGCCCGACCGGGGAGCCGGTATGCATCCGCGTCCGCCGAGGCCGCTGGTTGCGGCGCCGGGGGCCGGGTACACGCGAGGCCAGAGAGAACGCCCGACAGGCAGCACTTGTAGGAGGAGACCCGCCCATGGACCACACCGCCGGGCCCGCGGCCTGCCACGCCCGGCCGGGCCGCCGGTGACGCCCCGCGACAGCGGCGGTACGGACCGGCCGCAGCACAAGGACGACGACGGCCGCACCGCGGGCACCGTGCTCGTCGCGCTGCTGGCCAACGTCGTGATCACCGTCGCGAAGGCCGTCACCGGAGCGCTCACGGCATCCCCGGCCCTGCTGGCGGAGGCCGCGCACTCCGTCGCCGACACGCTCAACGAGGTCTTCCTGCTCGCCTCGGTGCGCCGGAGCCGGCGCGGTCCCGACGCCCGGCACCCCTTCGGCTACGGCAAGGAACGCTACTTCTGGTCACTCCTCGCGGCCGTCGGCATCTTCGTCACCGGCGGCTGCTTCTCCTTCTACCAGGGCCTCCACGCCTGGTTCACGCCCGAACGGCAGTCGACCAGCGGCTTCGTGGCCACCTATCTGGTCCTGGGCGTCTCCTTCGCCGCCGAGGGCACCTCGCTGCTGCGCGCCACCGTCCAGCTACGGGCCCGGGCGGCCGCCCACGGCCGCACCCTCGTCCGCGAGGTCGCCACCAGCGAGGACCCGACGGTCCGCACCGTCTTCGCGGAGGACGCCACCGCCGTGCTCGGCGTGGTGCTCGCCGCCGGCGGCGTGGTCGGCCACCAGCTGACCGGCTCCCAGCGCTGGGAGGCCGCCGCCGCGCTGGCCATCGCCGTCCTGCTGGTCCTGGTCGCCTTCGGGCTCGGCCGCGCGGCCCGCGACCTGCTCGTGGGCCAGGCCGCCGACCCGCGGCAGCAGCAGGAGGCGTACGCGGTCCTCGCGGACCAGCCCGAGATCGACACGGTCACCGCCCTCCAGACCATGCGCCTCGGCGTCGACACCGCGCTGCTCGCCGCCCGCGTCGACCTGCGCGCGGGCATCGACAGCGAGCGGGTGGAGGAGGTCAGCGTGCGCATCAAGGCCGAACTGCGCCGCCGCTGCCCGGCCTTCACACAGGTCTTCCTGGACATCGTCGATGCCGACAGCACCGACCGGGCCCGCGCCGAGGAGCGCCGCGAGGCGATCGATCGCGCCGCGGCGGCCCAGGACGACTCCGGCGGGGGCGCGTGACCCTCCGGAGGTGGCCGCCCCCGCCCTCGTGCTGCCGGGCGGCCCGGGACGGCCCCGGCGGGCGCGCGTGATCCGCGCGTTCCGGGGCGCGGGCGGTTCACCGGCCCGAGGGGGTCACTGCCACGGCTTTCCCCGTCTTCCGCCCGTGGCGGCAGGCCCGCGGGGTGTGCGGGCGCGCCCGGGCGGCCGGGAAAACTTTGAGCACGACCGTTCGTGTATATTCTTCGGCACACGGGCGGAAGGCGGGGGCATGCAGCAGTGGGGGCAGGAGCAGGAAGCGGGCACGCGGGTCGCGGGTCCCAACCAGTGGGTCAAGGACCAGATCGACGCGATGATCGACGCGGCGCCGATGCCGCCCGTGCCACCGCAGGGCCCGATGGCGCGCGGATGCCGGGCACTGCGCTCGGCCCTGCGGCGCCGGCGGGCGGCCGGGGCGGCCGCGGCCGCCCCGCCGGCTACTGCGGCGGCTCCGGGTGCGACGCGCGCGCGAACACGGTGAACAGCCCGCCCTCCGGGTCGCGGACGTCGGCCCACGGCCCCTCGGCGCCCTCGCCCGCGTCGACCACGGTGGCGCCCAGCTCGCGGGCGCGCTCGACCGCGGCCGGCACGTCGTCGACGGCGAAGGAGACGGACCAGTGCGGGCGCGCGAGCGGGTCGGGGGCGGCCTCGACGGCGCCGGAGGAGATCCGGGCGACGACGCTGCCGCCCGTCCGCACGACGACCTCGGCCCGGTCGAACTCGTAGCCCACCGTGCAGGCGTCGGCCTCGTCGTCGGCCCACTGGAGCACGCCGCCGTAGAAGATGGCCGACTCGAAGGCGTCGCGTGTGTGCAGGCGTACGACGACGGGGCCGCGGTCGTGCCAGGACTGCCAGCCGCCGGGCAGCCGGCCGTCCCACACGCCGAAGACGGCGCCGTCCCGGTCGGCGGCGAGCACGGCCCGGCCGGACGCGAAGGAGACCGGGCCGAGCGCGACGGTCGCGCTGCGCTCGCGGATGCGGGCGGTCGCCTCGTCTGCCTGCGGGACGGCGAAGAAGGGCGTCCAGACCACGGCGACCTGCATGTCCCCGGCGACCCCCCCGATCGTGGCGACCGGACGGCCGTCGCTCAGCGCGACGGCGAAGCGCGAGCCGAGCGTGGTCGAGCGGAACTCCCAGCCGAGCACGGTGCCGTAGAACTTCTCGGACGCGGCGAGATCCCGCGCGGTCAGGCTGACCCAGCACGGGGCGCCGCGCGCCACGTCCGTGCCGGGCGCGCCGGCGGGGTGGGCGTGGGTGTGCGACGGCTGTCGCCGGGTCATCGCACCGACTCCGTTCCATGACTCGGGGACCCTGGGGCACAGGGATGGTGATGCTCCGCCTGCCCGCTTTCCGGGCGATCATTCCTGTGATTTTTCGGCGGGCGGGACGCGGGTGGTTCCGGGCGCCGGGCGGCGCACGGTCAGGCCCGTGCACCGCCATTCCAGCTCCTCGGTACCGGGTGCGGGCGCCAGGTGGCCGTACCGCCCCGCGGCGACGCTGACGCACACCACGGGCCAGGCGCGCCAGTGCGGGCCCACCCCCCGGTTGTCGGCGTAGAGCAGGCGCTCGTCCGCGTACCACTCGACGCTGCGGGTGCCGAAGACGACGCGCAGGGCGAAGGGCACGCCGGGAGTGACGGCGTCCTCGGCGTAGTGGCCGGAGGGCCGGACGTGGTTGGTCAGCTCCAGCATCCGCGGGTGGTCGGGGTGGTACTCGAAGGCGTCGACCTCGCCGTGGCCGGGCTGCGGCCCGCGGCCGGTGTCGCGCCCCCACGTCCACAGCGCGGGCCAGGCGCCCTGCACGTCGTGGACGACGCAGGTGGCGGTCAGCTCGTCCTCCGGCAGCAGCTCGAAGCCACCGGGGGCGTACTCGGTGGAGACCAGCGCGCAGTGCCAGCTGCCGTCCGGTGCGCGCCGGGCGGTGAAGGCGCCGTCGGCGGTGGGGGCGTAGCCGGGGCCGATGCGGTCGAGCTTGTTGTCTCCCGGGTTGCGGCCGTCGGCCGGGTAGGCGGAGGTGCGGCCGGCCGCCCACGCCGTCCGGTCGGTGAAGGGCGCGTCGAAGACCACCGCGGCGGCGGTGCGGTCGGTCATCATGCGGGCCCCCTGGCGTCGGCCGGAATTGCCCCTATTGAATCGGGTTCGGCCGGGTGTCCGGCAGTGGCGTGCGGGAGTGCGCGGCAGCGCGAACCGGACGGCGTACGCCCCCTCGGTGGAGCGCCGCCCCGCCGGAGCCGGCCCGCGACCGCCCCCGCCCTCCGCCCGGGCGCCCGCGGGGCCCCGGCCGCCGGGGCCCCGCGGGCGCGCCGCCTACGCGGCGGCCGCCGCCCGTGCCGCCTCGACCGCGCGACGGGTGTCGGCCTCGACGAGGTCGGCGTTGATCGCCGCGGCCGCGCGCACCCCGGCGGCCGCGGCGCCGATGACCTGCTCGACGGGGTTGGCGACGTTGCCGGCGACCCACACGCCGGGGACCGCCGTGGCGCCGACCGGGTCGGCGGGGATGCGGGTGCCGATGGCCAGGCCGCCCAGCTGCGTCTCCTCCGCGGCCAGGCCGAGGCCCTCCAGGAACGCCGAGTTGGCCACCAGGCGGGTCGTGACGGCCAGCGCGTCGCAGCCGACGCGCCGGCCGCCCGCCAGCTCGGCGGCGGCGAGCCGGCCGTCCTCGGTGACGAGCCGGGTGACCTCGCCGCCGACGACCGCGACACCGCGCGCGGCCAGCCGCTCGCGGGCGTCGCCGTCCGGCTCGGGACCGGTGTGCAGGAAGAGGGTGACGCGGTCCGTCCACTGCCGCCACAGCAGGGCCTGGTGCACCGCCAGGGGCGAGGTGCCGAGGATCCCGACGGCGCGGTCGCGCACCTCCCAGCCGTGGCAGTAGGGGCAGTGCAGCACGTCGCGGCCCCACAGCCCGGCCAGGCCCGGGACGGCGGGCAGCTCGTCGGTCAGCCCGGTGGTGACCAGCAGCCGGGCGGCGGTCAGCACGGTGCCGTCGTCGAGCGTGACGCGGAAGCCGCCGTCCCCGGTGGTCTCGGCGGCGGTGACGGTGCCCCGGCGGAAGTCGCCCCCGTACGCGCGGACCTCGGCGCGTCCGGCTGCCAGCAGCTCGGCGGGCGGGGTGCCCTCGCGGGCGAGGTAGGTGTGGACGCCGGACGCCGGAGCGTTGCGCGGGTGGCCGGCGTCGACCACCAGGACGGAGCGGCGGGCGCGTCCGAGCGTCGCGGCCGCGGCCAGGCCCGCGGCGCCTGCGCCGATGACCAGGACCTCGTGGCCCGGGGCGGTGGAGCGGTCGTGCGAATGGCTGTTCGTCATGTCGGGTGCCTCCTCGCCGCGATGGTCGGCGGACGGGGGACACGGCGGCAAACGCCGGTGCCGTTTCCGCAACGGGGGCGCCCGCAGGGGATTTTTTGCCTCTGGGGCAAACTTTTTGCCTCTGGGGCATGAGCTGCGGTTCCATGGACACATGGCAGCCACCGACCACCAGCCCCCCGCCCCGCCCGCGGCCGCACCCGGCGGCGACCTGGTGCTGGCCCCGCGGCTGCGGGACCTGCGGCAGGCGGCGGGCCTGACGCTGGAGGGCGCCGCCGCCCGCGCCGGACTGTCCGCCGCGCACCTGTCGCGGCTGGAGTCCGGTCTGCGCCAGCCGTCGCTCCCGGTGCTGCTCGGGCTCGCCCGGATGTACGGCACCACGGTCTCGGACCTGCTCGGCGAGACCGCGGGCGAACCCGACCCCATCGTACGCGGCGCGACCGCCGCCGCGGTGCCCGCCGGGGGCTGGACCTACTGGCGGGCGGGCGGCAACGGGCGGGCCATGCAGGCTCTGCGGCTGCACATCCCGGCCGGGGCGGGCGCGCAGCGCGCGCTGGTGCGCGTGCACCCCGGCGAGGAGTGGCTGTACGTCACCGGCGGCACGCTGGAGCTGACGCTCGGCGAGCGCGTCCACACCCTGGCGCCCGGCGACTCCGCGCACTTCGACTCGCTCGTGCCGCACCGCCTCGCGGCGGCCGGCGGCACGGGGGCGGACGTGCTGTTCGTCCACACGCTCATGCAGAGCGAGACGTCCGCGCTGTGCGTCGGCGCCCCGCCGTCCCGTACCCCCGCGGCACACCGCGGACCCGCCACCCACTGAGGCACATGACGCCGGGGGATCCCCGGCACCCTTGGAGGACAAGGACATGACCACCACCGACGGCACCGCCCACGACGCCGCCCCGCCCGCCCCCGCCGTCGTCCCCACCACCAACGGCACCGAACGCCGCAAGCAGCGCGGCGTCGTCCTGCGCGTGCTGGTCTACGTCGTCGTCGCCCACGGCCTCGCCGCGTACCTGTACTTCCTCTTCACCATCGCCGGCAAGAACTGACCCGGCCGCAGCCGGGTCCCCACGCGCCGCCCCGGAGCCGGTCCGCGGCAGCCCGACATGGTCGAATGGTCGCGGCAACGGCGCCGCCCGGCCGCGGGCGGCACACGGAAAGGGGATCCGATGGCACTGCCCGACGACACCTGGCGGTCCGACCTCCTGCCCGACCTGGAGGCGCTCTACGAGGACCTGCACCGCCACCCCGAGCTGTCGGGCCAGGAGCGCCGCACCGCCGCGAAGGCCGCGCGGGCGCTGGCGGCGGCGGGCTACGAGGTGACCGAAGGGGTCGGCGGCACGGGCGTGGTCGGCGTACTGCGCAACGGGCCCGGCCCGGTGGTGATGCTGCGGGCCGACATGGACGCGCTGCCGGTCCGCGAGAACACCGGCCTGCCCTACGCCTCCGAGGTCTTCGCGACCGGCCCGGACGGCGAGAGCGTCCCCGTCGCCCACGCCTGCGGCCACGACATGCACGTCGCGGCGCTGGCCGGGGCGGCGGCGCTGCTCGCGCGGCTGCGGGCGCGGTGGTCGGGCACCGTCCTCGCGGTCTTCCAGCCCGCCGAGGAGCTGATGTCCGGCGCCCGGGCGATGATCGAGGACGGGCTCCTCGACCGCTTCCCGAAGCCGTCGGTCGTGCTGGGCCAGCACGTCGGCCCCCTGCCGGCCGGTTTCCTGGCACACCGCGAGGGCCCGGTCATGGCGGGCGCCGACATCGCCGACGTGCGGCTCTTCGGCCGCGGCGGCCACGGCTCGCGCCCCGAGGCGACGGTGGACCCGGTGCTGATGGCCGCCTCGGTGGTGGTGCGGCTCCAGGGCGTCGTCGCCCGCGAGGTGCCGGCCGCCGAGACCGCGGTGGTCACCGTGGGCCGGCTCCAGGCGGGCACCAAGGAGAACGTCATCCCGGACACCGCGCAGCTGGGCATCAGCGTGCGCTCGTACACCCCTCAGGTCAGGCGCCTGGTCATCGACGCGGTCGAGCGGATCATCCGCGCCGAGGCCGCCGCCAGCGGTGCCCCGAAGCCGCCGGAGATCACCTGGGCCCCCGGCGCGCCGGTGCTCGTCAGCGACCCCGACGCGACACGCGCGGTGGGCGCCGACCTCGCCGCGCACTTCGGCGCCGACCGCATGCTGCCGCTGCCGCCCGTCGCGGCCAGCGAGGACGTCGGGCTCTACGGCGAGGCCGCGGGTGTCCCCACGGTCTTCTGGTTCTGGGGCGGCACGGACGCCGCGGCCACGACAGCGGCCTTCCAGGAGGGCCGGATGGACGAGCTGCCGAGCAACCACTCCCCCGAGTTCGCGCCGGTGGTCCAGCCGACACTCACCACGGGCGTGGAGGCGCTGACCGTGGCGGCCCTCGGCCGGCTGGGCGTGCGCACCGCGTCCTGACGGCGGCTCGGCGGGGGCTCCCGGCCCGGAACCGGGCCAGGTGTCGGCGAGCCGCGCCGGGCGCGCCGTCCGCGGGCGCCGGGCCGGCGTCCGCGCGCAGTCGCACGGCGTCCCGCCGTACGCCCGGCCTGCCGCCGGTCCCGCCCCGGCGGCAGGCCGGGCGCCGCCCGTCCCGGCGGGGCGGCGGCCCGCGGGGACGCCGGAGCCGGCTCACCCCGCGGCCCCCTCCCCGCCGTCCCCCCACAGCCCGGCGGTGCGCGCCCGGACCAGGGCGGCGACGCGGGCCACCACCTCACCGGCGGGAAGCGCGGCGAGCCGGCGCCCGTCGCGCAGCCGCAGCGCCGCGGTCCCGGCGGCGGCCTCGCGCGGGCCGAGCACGGCCTGCCACGGGGCCAGGCGCGCGGCGCGTACCCGGGCCGCGAGGGTGCCCTGGGCCGGGTGGGCGACCTCGGCGCGCAGGCCCTGCGCGAGGCACCGGTCGAGCAGCCGCCCGGCGTAGGGCACCTCGGCCGCGGTGAGCGGCAGCAGCACCAGCTGGACGGGGGCGAGCCAGCCGGGGAAGGCGCCGCCGTGGCGCTCGACGAGGTGCGCGACGGCGCGTTCGACGCTGCCGATCACGCTGCGGTGGACCATCACGGGACGGTGCCTCCCGCCGTCCGCGCCCACGTACTCCAGGCCGAAGCGCTCGGGCTGGTGGAAGTCGATCTGGACGGTGGACAGGGTGCTCTCGCGCCCCGCCGGGTCGGCGATCTGGACGTCGATCTTCGGCCCGTAGAACGCGGCCTCGCCCGCCGCCGCCTCGTACTCCAGCCCGGCGGCGTCGAGCGCGTCGACGAGCAGCGCCTCCGCCCGCCGCCACATCCCGGGGTCGCCGGCGTACCTGCCGCCCGGGCCGGCGAGCGACAGCCGGTGGCGCACCGGCTCGATGCCCAGCACCCGGTGGGCCCGGGCGATCATCAGCAGGGCGTCGCGGGCCTCGGCGGCGGCCTGGTCGAGGGTGCAGAAGATGTGCGCGTCGTTGAGGTGGATGGCCCGCACCCGGGTCAGGCCGCCGAGGACGCCGGAGAGCTCCGAGCGGTACATGCCGCCGAGTTCCGCGATCCGCAGCGGGAGTTCGCGGTGGCTGCGGGCGCGGTGGCGGTAGATCAGCGCGTGGTGCGGGCACAGGCTCGGGCGCAGCACCAGCTGCTCGCCGCCGACGTCCATGGGCGGGAACATGTCGTCGCTGTAGTGCGACCAGTGTCCGGACATCTCGTACAGCTCGCGCTTGCCGAGCACGGGCGAGTGCACGTGGCGGTAGCCGGCGCGGCGCTCCTCCTCGCGGACGTAGGACTCCAGCTCGTGCCGGACGGCGGCGCCCGCGGGCAGCCAGTAGGGCAGTCCGGCGCCGACGAGGGGGTCGGTGTCGAAGAGGCCGAGCTCTCGGCCGAGCTTACGGTGGTCGTGCATGGCGGGTCTCCCTCGCGGACGGCGAGGCGGGTGACCGCACGGCGAAGCCCCGGGGCACCCGCCCCGGGGCTTCGCTTGCGGACATCGGTCAGCGCGCCGGGACGTACTCCGGCGTCGTCGTGCGACCGTGGCTTCTCATACGGCGGACGCTAGCGCGTACGCGGCCGGCGCGGCACCCGGTTTTCCGGCGGCCCCGCCGCCGCCTCAGTCCTCCTCCGGGCTGTAGTAGCCGAGGGTGGCGTCGAACTGCGCCATCCAGGTCTCCAGCTCGGCGGCCCTGCGGGTGCCGACCGCGCAGGAGAAGACGGTGCCGTCGCGCAGCGACACACCCACCAGGAGGGTGTGGCCGCGCCCGGCGGCCCGCTCGCACCAGGCGAAGTCGACGGCGTGCCAGGGCACTTCGGTGACCTGGCCGTCGACGCCCAGCGACACGCCCGCCGGGTCCAGGACGACGGCGTTCCTGCGGTCCATGGCCAGGAACTCCGGCATCCCCGGCTGCCCCGCGCCCGTTCCCGGCGGGGGCACCGGCGCCCCCGGCCCGTAGGGCGAGGGCGGCAGCGCTCCCCCGCCGGGAACGGGCGCGTGCACCGGCCCGGCGGTGTACGGCGGCGGCGCGGCGGACACGGACCCGGCGCCGTAGGCCGAGGGCGGGTAGGCGGGCGGCGGCGGCAGGGGCGGGCGGGCGGTCCCGGGCAGCGGCGGCGGGGCGGGCTCCGGCGCGCCCTGCGGCGGGAGGCCCTGCGCGGCCTGCGGCCCGGGTGTGCGGTCCTCCCCCGCCTCCTGGACCCGAGGCCCGGGCGTGTCGCGTCCGCCCGCCGCCGGGCCGGACGGCACCGGCGTGTCGCGCGCCCGCGGGGGCGCGAGCGGGTAGGACGTCGGCGCGGCGGGGGCTGCGAGCGGGGCGTCCAGCGGGCTGAGCCGGTCCAGCAGCTCCCCGGTCGTGGGCCGCCACCGCGGGTCCTTCGCCAGGCACGCGGCGACCAGCGCGCGCAGCCCGTCCGGCACCGCGGACAGGTCGGGGTCGCCGTGCACGGAGCGGTAGATCTGCGCGACGGGGGTGCCGCCGCCGAAGGCGCTGCCGCCCGCGGCGGCGACCAGCACCGCGCCGAGCGCGAAGACGTCGGCGGCCGGGCCGACGTCGTGGCCCTCGGCCTGCTCGGGCGCGAGGAAGCCGGGCGTGCCGAACGCCGTGCCGGTGGTAGTGAGGCGTGCGTCGTCCATGGCGCGGGCGATGCCGAAGTCCAGCACGCGGGGCCCGTCCGCGGCCATGACGATGTTGCCGGGCTTCAGGTCCCGGTGCACCAGCCCGCAGCGGTGGACGGCCTGCAGCGCCTCGGCGAGCGCGGCGCCCAGCTCGCGCAGCCGCGCCTCGCCCATCGGCCCTTCGGCGGCGAGCAGCTGACCCAGCGTCGGGCCGGGCACGTACGCGGTGGCGAGCCACGGCTCGGCGGCCTCGGGGTCGGCGTCGACGACGGGCGCGGTGTGGAAGCCCCCGACGCTGCGGGCGGCGGCCACCTCGGCGCGGAAGCGGGCCCGGAAGGCGGGGTCCACGGCCAGTTCGGGCCGGACGAGTTTGACCGCCACCAGCCGCCCGCCGCGCGACCTCGCCAGCCACACCGTCCCCATGCCGCCCTCGCCGAGCCTGCGCACGACCGCGTATGTGCCGATCCGTTCCACGCACCCCTCCCACGTCGGCCCCAGACTACGGGCCGGCGCCCGGGCGTACGGCGTTCGCACTGTGGTGCGGCCGCGCGCGGGGCGGGATCATGCGGTTCTGCCGTGCCGCGTCCTGCCCCGCGCGCCCGGCCGGGACCGGTGCGCCCGGGCCGGCCCGCGTCCGCCCTCCGGGGCGGCCGCGGGCCGTCGCGGCCTCCGCCGGGGCGGAACGCCGACCAGAGAGGACCCAGTGTGAGTCAGCAAGGTCAACGAGTGGGCGTCGTGTCCGAAGCGCGCGACGGGGAGACACGGGTGGCGGCCACCGCGGTGACGGTCGCGCACCTGCGGGACCTCGGCTACGAGGTGGTGGTGGAGTCCGGCGCGGGTCTGGCCGCCAGCATCGGCGACGAGGCCTACCGCGAGGCCGGGGCCGCGATCGGGAGCCGTACGGAAGTGTGGGGCGCCGACGTCGTCCTGGCGGTGGACGCGCCGGCACGAGACGAGATCGCGCTGCTGCGGGAGGGCGCGGTGCTGGTCTCGCTGCTCGCCCCCGCGCAGCACCCGGAACTGCTGGAGGCGCTGGCGCGCGCCTCCGTGACGGCGCTCGCGATGGACGCGGTGCCGCGTATCTCCCGCGCCCAGTCGATGGACGTGCTCAGCTCCATGGCGAACATCGCGGGTTACCGCGCCGTGGTCGAGGCCGCTCACGCTTTCGGGCGGTTCTTCACCGGCCAGGTCACCGCCGCCGGCAAGGTGCCGCCCGCGAGGGTCCTGGTGGCCGGCGCCGGTGTGGCGGGGCTCGCGGCGATCGGCGCGGCGGGCAGTCTCGGCGCGGTGGTGACGGCCACCGACCCGCGCCCGGAGGTCGCCGACCAGGTCAGGTCGCTGGGCGGGGAGTACCTGGCGGTCGAGTCGGCGGAGGCCGAGGTCAGCGCGACCGGCTACGCCAAGGAGATGTCGGACGACTACAACGCCCGGGCCGCGGCCCTCTACGCACGCGCCCTGCCGGACACCGACGTCGTCATCACCACCGCGCTCATCCCGGGCCGCCCGGCCCCGCGGCTGATCACCGAGGAGATGGTGGCGGCCATGCGCCCCGGCAGCGTGATCGTGGACATGGCCGCGGCGCAGGGCGGCAACGTCGCGGGCTCGGTCGCCGGCGAGACGGTCGTCACCGCGAACCAAGTGACGATCATCGGCTTCACCGACCTGGCCGCGCGGCTGCCCGCGCAGGCCTCCCAGCTGTACGGCACCAACCTGGTCAACCTGCTCAAGCTGCTGACGCCCGGCAAGGACGGGCGGCTGGTGCTGGACTTCGACGACGTCGTGCAGCGCTCGGTCACCGTCACGCGCGACGGCAGGACGACGTGGCCGCCACCGCCCGTGCAGGTCTCCGCCGCACCGCAGCCCGCCGCCGCGGTGCCCCCCGCCGCCCCGCCGGCCCCGCCCGCGCGCAGCCGCGGCGCGGCGGCGGCCCGCCGCTACGCCGTGGTGGGCCTGGGGGCGGCGCTGCTGTTCCTGGCGACGGCTTTCGCCCCGCAGCAGCTGATCGGCAACCTCACGGTCTTCGTGCTGGCCGTCGTGATCGGCTACTACGTCATCGGGCACGTGCACCACGCGCTGCACACCCCGCTGATGTCGGTGACGAACGCGATCTCCGGGATCATCGTGGTCGGCGCGATGCTGCAGATCGGGCACGCGCACACCGCGGTCACCGTGCTCGCCTTCGCGGCGGTCCTGCTGGCGTCCGTCAACATCTTCGGCGGCTTCGCGGTGACGCGGCGCATGCTGTCGATGTTCGCGAAGGACTGACCGCCGTGACCGCATCGACCGCCGCACAGGCGGCCTACGTCGTGGCCGCGCTGCTCTTCATCCTGTCCCTGGCCGGGCTGTCCCGGCACGAGACGTCCCGCTCCGGCGTGGTCCACGGCATCGCCGGTATGACCATCGCACTGGCCGCCACCATCGGGCTGGCCTCGCGCAGCATCGCCGCCACCGGCATGGGGCTGCTGGTCCTGGCCATGGCCGCCGGCGCGGGCATCGGCCTGTGGCGGGCCCGCCGGGTCGAGATGACCGGCATGCCGGAACTCATCGCGATACTGCACAGCTTCGTCGGCCTCGCCGCCGTGCTGGTCGGCTGGAACGGCTACCTGGACGTCGAGGCCAAGGGCGCCGGGCAGCACGAGGTCGCCGCCGACCTGCTGCGCATCCACCACGCCGAGGTCTTCATCGGCGTCTTCATCGGCGCCGTGACCTTCACCGGCTCGATCGTCGCCTTCCTGAAGCTGTCGGCGCGCATCAGGTCGAGCCCGCTGATGCTGCCCGGCCGCAACCTGCTCAACCTCGGCGCGCTCGCCGCCTTCGCGGGCCTCACGGCGGCCTTCGTGATCTCGCCGGACGCGGGCCTGCTGGTCGCCGTGACGGCGGTGGCACTGGCGCTGGGCCTGCACCTGGTGGCCTCGATCGGCGGTGGAGACATGCCGGTCGTCGTGTCGATGCTCAACAGCTACTCGGGCTGGGCGGCGGCCGCGTCGGGCTTCCTGCTGGACAACAACCTGCTGATCGTGACGGGCGCGCTGGTCGGCTCGTCGGGTGCGTACCTGTCGTACATCATGTGCACGGCGATGAACCGCTCCTTCCTGTCAGTCATCGCGGGCGGTTTCGGAGTGGAGACCGGCCCCGCGGACACCACCGAGTACGGCGAGCACCGCGAGATCGACGCGGCCGGGACGGCGAGGCTGCTCAAGGACGCCCGGTCGGTCGTCATCACCCCCGGCTACGGCATGGCGGTGGCGCAGGCGCAGTACCCGGTGGCCGATCTGACGCGCAGGCTGCGGGAGATGGGCGTCGAGGTGCGGTTCGGCATCCACCCGGTGGCCGGCCGGCTGCCGGGGCACATGAACGTGCTGCTGGCCGAGGCGAAGGTGCCGTACGACATCGTGCTGGAGATGGACGAGATCAACGACGACCTGGCCGCGACCTCGGTGGTCCTGGTCATCGGCGCGAACGACACCGTCAACCCGGCCGCGGTCGACGACCCCGGCAGCCCCATCGCCGGCATGCCCGTGCTGCGGGTGTGGGAGGCGGAGAACGTCGTCGTCTTCAAGCGGTCGATGAACCCTGGCTACGCCGGCGTGCAGAACCCGCTGTTCTTCCGGGAGAACAGCCGGATGCTGTTCGGGGACGCGAAGGAGCGCGTCGCGGACATCCTGCGCGCGCTGTGAGCGTGCCGTCCGCGGGGTGCGGCGGGCCGGTGCCGGCCGCCGCACCCCGCGGGCCTGCCGCAGCGGGCCGGGGCCGCCGTGCAGCACCTCGACGGTGACCCGGGGGCGGCCGGACAGTGCGGGCGTCGGCGTCCGCAGCTCCGGCAGCCCGGCGGCGGGGGGGCGAGGCCCGGGCCGCCGCGGGGCAGCCGGCGGGCCGGGCCCGGAGCGTCAGGCCGAGGCCTCGGTCAGCGCCTCGACCTCCGCGTCGCTCAGCCGCAGCTCCGGGAAGGCGAGCAGCGGCGGGAGCTGGCCGGGAACGCGCGCGCTGGCGATGGGCGCGACGACGCCGGGCCGGGCGGCGAGCCAGGCGAGGGCGACGGAGGCCACGTGCGCCCCGTGTGCCGCGGCGGTGCGCTCCAGGGCGGCCAGCACCCGGTTGCCGCGCTCGCTCCCGACGTACTTCCCGACGCCGCCGGAGCGGGCGCTGTCCACGGCCTCGCCGGGGCGGTGCTTGCCGGTCAGGAAGCCCGCGGCGAGCGCGTAGTACGGCACGACCGCGAGGCCGTGGCGTACCGCGGTGTCCTGGAGGGGCCCCTCGTAGGTGTCGCGGGACATCAGGTTGTAGTGCGGCTGGAGGGCGACGTAGCGCGCCTTGCCCTCGCGTTCGGCGAACTCCAGCGACTCGGCGAGCCGCCCGGGGCTGATGTTGGACGCGGCGACGGCCCGGACCTTGCCGGCGCGCACCAGGTCGTCGAGGGCGGTGACGATGTCCTCGACCGGGACCTCGGGGTCGTCGAAGTGCGTGTAGTACAGGTCGATGCGGTCGGTGCCCAGGCGGCGCAGCGAGGCCTCCGCGGCGGCCTTGATGTTCTCCGGGCGCAGGCCCTGGAACTGCGGGTGCCGGCTCACCTTGGTCGCGACGACGACGCTGTCGCGGTTGCCGCGCGCCGCCAGCCACTCCCCGATGATGCGTTCCGACTCGCCGCCCTCGTTGCCGGGGATCCAGGCGGAGTACGCGTCGGCGGTGTCGACGAAGTTGCCGCCCGCCTCGGCGTAGGCGTCGAGGACGGCGAAGGAGGTCGCCTTGTCGGCGGACCAGCCGAAGACGTTCCCGCCGAGGCTGAGCGGGAAGATCTCGAGATCGGACGGCCCGAGCTTGTGGAGTGCAGTCATGCCCGTGTGCAGCACCGTGGCGGGTGCGGGTTATTCCGCCGCCCGCCCCGGGCGGCGTACCGGAGGGCCGGGTGCGGGCGGCCGCGTGGCGGTCAGCGGCTCGCCGCCCGGGCGGGGGTGAGGCGGACGAGGGTGTTGACGACGTGGTCGACGGCGTCGCGGGACGGGTCGTCGGTGAGGTTGGTGAGCAGCCGGGCCATGCCGTCGACCAGCACGGGGCGGTCGATGATGCGGGCGAGCAGCGGTTCAAAGCCGGAGCGGCTCAGCACGTACGTCGCCGCCGCGTTGCCGAGCCGGTAGTAGCGGCCCCAGCGGCGGTCGAGCACGGCCGGGTAGCTCTGCAGGACACGCTCGCGGCCCGGCCCCTCCGGGCGGGTCAGCGCGAGGGCGGCGACCTCGGCCGCGGCCTCGCCGGACTCCATGGCCTGGCAGATGCCCTCGCCGTTCCACGGGCTGATCGTGCCCGCGCTGTCGCCCACGAGCATCAGCCCGCGCCCGTACTGCGGGCGGCGGTTGAGGCCCATCGGCAGGGCGGCGCTGCGCAGCGGGCCGTCGGCGCCCGCCTCGTCCAGGCCCCATTCCGGCGGGGTCCGCCGCAGCCACGAGGCCAGCACGGCGCGCAGGTCGGGGGTGCGCCGGCCGCGGCGGCCCAGCACACCGACCCCGACGTTCACCCGCCCGTCGCCCAGCGGGAAGATCCAGCCGTAGCCGGGCAGCCACGCCTCGGTCTGCGGCAGCCGCAGATCCGCCCACAGCTCCAGGTACTCCTCACCGGAGCGGGCGGGGCTGCGGAAGTAGCGGCGTACGGCGGTGGCCATCGGCCGGCCCTTGTCGCGGTGCGCGCCCAGCGCGACGGCGAGCCGCGCCGAGGCGCCGTCGGCGGCGACGACCAGCGGTGCGCGGTGCTCGACCGGCTCGCCGTCCGGCCCGGCGGCGGCGCGGACGCCGACGACCCGGCCGGCGCGGTCGGTGAGCGGCCCGGTGACCTTGACACCTGTGTGCAGCCGGGCCCCGGCCGCCTGCGCGTGGCGGGCCAGGATCTCGTCGAAGTCGTGCCGGGTGCGGGTCAGTCCGAAGTCCGGGAAGCGCGCCAGGTTCGGCCAGTCGATGAGCACGTGGCGCTCACCGCAGACCCACCGCATGCCGCGCGAGCGGTGCCAGCCCTCCCCGGTGACGTCGACGCCCATGCGCACGAGCTGGTGCACGCCCCGGGGGGTCAGTCCGTCGCCGCACACCTTCTCGCGCGGGAACTCGTCCTTCTCCAGCATCAGGACGTCCACTCCGGCGCGTGCGAGGTGGAAGGCCGCGCTGGAGCCGGCCGGGCCCGCGCCCACCACGATGACCTGGGCGTCCTGCGCGCTCGGCCCCGTCCGGGCGTGGCGGTGCGGCCCGCGCGGGCCGCCGGGCCACTGCCCGCTGTCACCGGGCCCGCCGTCCACGCCGCTCACGCCGCTCGCGCCGGTGCCGCCGTTCTCACTGGTATCGCCGTTCTCGTCCTTCACATCACGTATGGCTACCCCCCGACTGGCCGCTCGATGCGGACCGTTACCGGCACGGGACCGAACGGCGTACGCGGCCGGGCACCTCCGGCGGCTGCTCCGTACGGGTGACCCGGGTACGCGGCGGTGTGTCAACTCGCCCGCGCCGACGCCCCGGTGGCCACGATGACACCATGATCACCAATGGTTCCTCCCCCGCCCGCCGGGCCCGGCGGCTGGCGGGCGCCGGCCTTGGGGCGCTCGCCGTGGTGTGCACGCTGGCGGCCCCGGCGCCCGCGGCGCCTCCGGCCGCGTCGCCGGGCACCACCGCCGCCCGGACGGTGACGCCCTCCGAGGCGCTCACCGACGCGTACCTGCGCTCCGTACGCGGCAACCCGGCGCGGCTGCGCGCGTTCTTCGTGGCCATGCCCAAGGGCGGCGACCTGCACAACCACCTCTCGGGTGCGGTCTCGACCGAGTACCTGGTCGAACGGGCCGCCGAGGACGGGCTGTGCGTCGACACGCAGACGATGACCGCGGTCGAGCCGCCCTGCGGGCCCGGCACCCGGCCCGCGGCGGACGCCCGCACCGACGCGGCCTTCGCCGCGGCGATCGTGCGTGCCTGGTCGATGCAGGACTTCCCACCGGACGGCAACGGCCACGACCACTTCTTCGACACCTTCGGCAAGTTCGGCGAGGTGACGTGGCGGCACCGCGGCGACATGCTCGCGGACGTCGCGGACACGGCCGCGGAGCAGAACCAGTTCTACCTGGAGACGATGGTCACCCCCGCCTCCGGCGAGGCGAGGAAACTCGCCGCCCAGGTGGGCTGGAACCCGGACCTCGCCGCGCTGCACGCCGCGCTCACCGCGGACGGCAGGCTCGACGCGGTCGTCGCCGCGGCCCGCAAGGAGGCCGACGACGCAGACGCCGAGTTCCGCGCCTCCGCGCACTGCGGAACCGCCGCGGCCCGGCCCGGGTGCGCGCTCACCGTGCGGTGGATCTCGCAGGTCTCCCGCGGCACCTCTCCCGAACGCGTCTTCACGCAGATGGACGTCGGCATGCGGCTGGCCGAGACCGACCCGCGGTTCGTCGCCGTCAACCTGGTGCAGCCCGAGGACGGCGAGATCGCGCTGCGCGACTACAGCCTCCAGATGCGCATGCTCCAGTACCTGCGCGGCGTCCACCCGCGGGCCCACGTGACGCTGCACGCCGGCGAGTTGTGGCCCGGCCTGGTCAAACCGGCCGACCTGGCCTTCCACATCGGGGAGGCCGTCGGTGTCGCGGGCGCCGAACGCATCGGCCACGGCGTGGACCTGGTGCACGAGGACGGCTGGCAGGCGAGCGCCCGGACGATGGCGGCCCGCCAGACCGCCGTCGAGGTGCCCTTCAGCAGCAACGCCCAGATCCTGGGCGTCAAGGGCGCGGAGCACCCCTTCGAGACCTACCGCGCCTACGGCGTACCCGTCGTCCTGGCGACCGACGACCCGGGCGTCTCACGGGTCGACATCAGCCACGAGTACCAGTACACGGCCGCGACCTACGGCCTGACGTACCCGGAGCTGAAGGACCTGGCCCGCGCCTCCCTCCAGTACGCCTTCCTGCCCGGCGCGCCGCTCTGGTCGGGCAACCCCACCGCGCTGGGCTACCGCCCGCAGCCGGCCTGCCGCGGCCAGCTCCCCGGCACCGGCCGCCCGGTCTCCGCGGCCTGCCGCCGCCTGCTCGCGGCCAGCCCGAAGGCCGCCCTCGAATGGCGCCAGGAGGCGGCGTTCGCGGCTTTCGAGTACCGCGTGCTCACCTCCCGCTGACGGCCCGTCCGTGCCGTCCGTCCCCTGCCGCGGCAGGGGACGGACGGCACCGCACGCGCCGGTGCCGCGTCACCGGCCGCCCAGCACCGCACCGATGACGTACCGGGCGTTGCGGGCCATCGCGGGGTTGGACGTGCGGTAGTACGGCAGGGCGACGAGCGCCTGCGAGAGGGCACGGGCGCGGCCGCGGGCCCAGGTCGCGTCGTCGACGTCCAGGGCGTCGCGGAAGACGTCGCGGGCGTCCGGCGGCAGCAGGTTCCACGCCGGGAGGAGGTCGCAGGCCGGGTCGCCGGCGCCGGCGCACCCGAAGTCGATGACCGCGGCCAGGCGGCCCTCCCGGACGAGCAGGTTGCCCGGCATCAGGTCGGCGTGCAGCCACACCGGGGGGCCGTCCCACGCCGGCGCGCGCAGCGCCTCCTCCCACACGGCGAGGGCCGCGTCGCAGTCGACGCCCTCCTCCGGGACGTCCCGCAGCCGCGCGAGCGCCTCCCGCGTGTCGGCGTCGAGCAGGTCGAGCGGTCCGCCGCGGTGGGCGCGCGGCGCGTCCGGCAGGGTGACGGCCCGCATGGCGGCGACGAAGCCCGCCAGGTCCGCGGCCAGCCCAGCCGGGTCGCCCGGCGCCCCTTCCTCGGGCGGCTCGCCCGGCAGCCACCGCAGCACGGACCAGGCCCACGGGTACCCCTCGCCCGGCTCCCCCTCCCCCACCACCTCGGGTACGGGCACGGGCAGCAACCGGGCCAGTCGCGGCAGCCACCGCCGTTCCCGCTCCACGTCCGCCGCCCCGCCGGGCAGCAGCGGAAGCCGTACGAGCAGATCGCCGCCGAGCCGGAACACCGCGTTCACCGTCCCGCCGGAGGCCAGGCGCCGTACCGGCAGCCCCGCCCAGCGCGGGAAGCGCGCGGCGACCAGCCGTGCCACCAGGTCCTCGTCGACGGGGAATTCGCCGCGGTGCATCAGTTCTCCTCCGCCGGCCCGCCCGGCACCGCGAGAGGGTAACCGCGGGCGTGCCGGGGTGCCCACCGAATAACGCGCCCGGTGCCACGGGCAGCGGGCGCCGGGCGTGACACCGGCGGGCGCGGTGTCCCGCCGGCCGGCCGGGTCCCGCCCCCGCAGCTGTCCGTCGGGTCGGCGGCCCCGGCCCGGTCGAGCAGGTCCGCGGGTCCGTGCAGTCCTTCGCGACGCTCGGGTCACCCGGCTCGGCGATGCCCGTGCTGCCGGTGCCGGGCCCTACCGGTCCATCGGGTCGTGGCTGTCCGGCCGGCCGAACCACCCGGCGCTGAGCCGGCGGTCTGCACAGGGCAGTGCGTGCCCGCTGCGGCTACGGCAACCGGGGACGCCGCCCGGCTGCCGCGCACCGCGAACCCCCTCACCGCAACCACGGCACCAGCACCGGCCTGGCGGCAGGCCCGCGCATGCGGACAGCCGGCAACCGCACAGACGGGCGCCTGCCCACCACAGGCACAGCAACCGGAGGCACCGCCCAGCTGCCGCGCACCGCGAACCCCCTCACCGCAACCACGGCACCGGCACCAGCAGGGCGGCAGGCGCGCGGATACGGAGGTGAGCCGGCAACCGCACAGAGCGGCGCCTGCCCGCCGCGGGCACGGCAACCGGAGACACCGCCCAGCTGCCGCGCACCGCGAACCCACTCACCGCAACCACGGCACCAGCACCGGCCTGGCGGCAGGCCCGCGGATACGGACGTGAGCCGCCGCGCCCGCCCCTACGCCCGCGCCGCCGGTGGAAGGTGTGCACGCGCCGGTGTACCCGGGCGGGGCGGGCGGCTGTCCTGCGCTCGCCTGGGTGGGAGCCCGGCGGGGCCCGGGGGGCCGTGGCCCGTGCCCGGGCCCTGCCCCCCGGCGGCACGCCCCGCCGCTGCGCGCCCTGGAGCGGCCCGGAACCCGGCCCGCCCGGCCGGCTCAGATCCAGGTGAGGGCGAGGAGGGCCGCGTCGTCGTGGGTGCAGCCGCCGGCGTAGTCGCGCGCGTCCTGCTGGAGCCAGTCGAGGAGCGGGGCCGGGTCGGTGGGGCCGGGGTGCGCGCGCAGGTGGGCGCCGAGGCGGCCGGCGAGCGGGTAGAAGTCGCCGGCGGTGTCGCGCGCCTCGGTGATCCCGTCGGTGTAGAGCAGGACGGTGTCGCCCCGTTGCAGGCGCACGGCGGCGGGAGCCGGTCCGGGACCGGCGGCGGACGGCAGGTCGCCCAGGCCGAGCGGCAGCCCCTCGGCCACCGGGAGGTCGCGCGCGTCCGCGCCGCGCAGCAGGAGCGGCGGCGGGTGGCCGCGGGACAGCGCGTGCAGTCGGCCGTCCGGGGCGATGTCGACCAGCAGCGCGGTGACGAAGCCCTCGGCGTCGGCCAGGTGGCGGCGCAGGCTGAGCTCCATCCGGTCGGCGAGGCCCTCGACGGTGGGGTGGTCGAAGGCGGTCTCGTGGAAGCAGCCGAGGACGGCCGCCCCGGTGGCCACGGCTTCGAGCCCCTTGCCGCGGACGTCGCCGATGAGCACGCGCAGGCCGAAACCGGTGTCCGCGACGCCGTAGACGTCACCGCCGATACGGGCGAACTGCGCGGCCGCCCGGTAGCTCGCGGCGATACGGAACGGGCCTGCGGCGGCGGGCGGCGGGCGCAGCAGCGCGCGCTGGACCGTCTCCGAGACGGAGGTGACCTCCCCCAGCTGCACCGCCGTCCGCCGCCGCCGCCCGACCACGAAGCACGCGATCGCCGCGACGGCGAGGGCCGCCGCGCTGGTCCCCGCCGCGGCGCCGAAGCGCCCGGGTTCCACGGGCAGGAAGGCCCACCGGGTGGCGGCCACCAGCAGGGCCGAGCCGATGATCAGCGGCGGCCCGAAGGCGAGCGCGACCAGGGCCGGGATCGCCACCAGGACGGACGGTACGTGCGAGGACCGCGAGGTGCCGAACTCCAGGCCGAGCACGAGGACGTACAGCAGCACCGCGGCAACCAGGACCACCACCCGGACGAACCACGGCGCGCCCGGCTCGTCCTCTGCGGTGCGTGTCGGCACCTGCGGCCCTCCTCCGTGTCATCCGCCCTTCCGGGGCGGGACGTCCGTGACCGATGGTGCCTCATGCGGACGCCGGGGCCCGGCGGGACGCTCCGGTCCCGCCGACATCGGCGGGCTCGCGCGTCCGGCCCCGCCGGGCCCCGCCGGGCCGCGCCGGGCCGCGCCGGGAACGGGCCGGGAACGGGCCGGGAACGGGCCGGGAACGGGCCGGGAACGGGCCGGGAACGGGCCGGGAACGGGCCGGGTGATCCTTCTGCGGCCCCTGCGCGCCGGTTTCCGGGACGCGGCTCGCGGCGGACACGGTCCTCGCCCCGGGGACCGCCCGGCGGCGCGGCCCGCGGCGGACACGCACGCGCCCGGCGCGCGGGAGCCGGGCGGCCGTGGGCCGCCGTCGTACAGGCCGGACGGGGGCCGCCGCCCGGGTGCCGCGCCTTCCCCCCGCGAGGGGATGCGGTACGGGCGGCTCGGACCCGGGCCGCCCGTACCGCGCCGTCAGGAGGCGTGCCGGTGGTAGGTCTTGCCGGCTATGCGCCAGCCGCCTCCGGTGCGGACGAGCAGGAAGACGTCGGTGAAGCGGTCCGGGCCGTGGACGAGGGTCATCCGGGCGGTGGCCGTGCTGCCGTGGACGTCGACGGCGTCGACCCGGCGGGTGCGGGACGCCTCGTCCGGGGCGGGGCTGCCGGGGAACAGGGCGCAGTAGTCGTCGAGCGTCCAGGAGACGAACGCTCCGTCGCGCATGCCCTCGACGCGGGCGGTGGACAGGAACGCGGTACGGAAGTGCGCGGGGTCGCCCGTCGCGTGACCGCGGGCGTAGGCGCGCAGGGGCACGAGGACGGCCTCGTCCGGAGCGGGGGCGGTGGCGGCGGCCGCGACGTCCGCGCCGGGGTCCGCGGGTACCGCGGCGAGCGCGGAGGCCTCGGGCAGCGGCAGGCCGGACGCGGCGGCCAGCAGGTCCATGTCCTTGGTCAGCGCGGCGAGGGTGAAATCGGCGGTGGCGGGAGCGGGCCCGCCGCCGAGGAAGGCCCTCTTGCGGGCGGTGAGGCCGCCGAGCTGCCCGCGTTCGAGGACGTCCAGCACCTGTTCGCGCGGCAGCCCGAGGGCGTCGGACTGCCGCAGGCACGTGCCGAGGGTGAGCACGGCGCCCGCGAGCGCGGCGTTGGCGACGAGCTTCAGTGCCGCGGCGGTACACGCGTCCGCGGCGTGGTGCACGGTCCCGAGCGCGTCCAGGACCGGGCGGGCCCGCGCCAGGGCGTCCTCCTCGCCGGCCGCGAGGATCCGCAGCGTGCCGGACGCCGCCGCCGGGACCGAGCCCAGGACGGGCGCGTGCACGTAGGACCGGCCCACCCGCCGGGCGAGGCCCGCGGCCTCGGCGGGCGCGACGGTGGCGGTGTTGAGGACCGGCGCGCCGGGCGGCAGTTCGCCGTGGAGGGCGTCGAGCACCTGGTGGCAGGCGGCGCCGTCGAAGAGGGCCAGCAGGACGAGATCGGCTCGCGCGACGGCGGCGGCCGGGCCGGAGGCGGATACGACGCCGGGAACGGGGCGGCCGGAGCGCGTCCAGCCGGTGACGGTGTGGCCCTCGGCGGCGAGCCGGGCGGCCATCGCGCCGCCCATACGTCCCAGGCCGAGGACGGCGACGGTGTGTGCTGTGGTCATGCCGCCCAGGCTCACCTGCCGCGAGCCATGCGACAAGTGATGATCACGCAGGGCTGCCCTGCGAGCGGCGCATGGCTCACCGGCATACTGGCGCCCATGGACCTGACCGTGTGGCGGACCTTCGTGACGGTGTGCCGGCTCGGCTCGCTGTCGGCGGCGGCCGCCGAGCTGCACCACACCCAGTCCGCGGTCTCGCGGCAGATCGCCGGGCTCGAACGGCAGCTCGGTGTGCCCCTGGTGGAGCGGCACGCCCGCGGGGTGCGCCCGACCGCGGCGGGCGAGGTCTTCCGGCGGCACGCCCTGGCCGCGCTCCACGAGGCCGACCGGGCGGTCCGGGCCGTACGCGAGCTGCGCGAGGGCGAGGCGGTCCGGCCGCTCGCGGTCGGCGCGACGCCCTCGCTCGCCGCGGGGATCGTCCCGCAGGCCGTGCGCGAGATGCTGGCGGAGGCCGGGCCCGTGCGGTGGAGCCTGCTGCCCGCGCTCAGCGCCGAGCTGCACGGCCGGGTGGCGGCCGGGGAGCTGGACGTCGCCGTGGTGACGGACGCGCCGCCGGGACTGCCGCCCGACCCGCGGGTGGAACAGCACCCGCTGGGGGCCGACGAGATGCTGGTCGTGCTGCCCGCCGGGCACCCGCTCGCGGCCGCCGGACCGCTGCGTATCGAGGAGCTGGCGGGCGAGACCTGGGCCGAGGACAACGACGGCTCGGCCGCGCTGCTGCACCGGCACGCCGCACGCGCCGGGGTCACCGCCCGGGTCGAGCTGACCGCCGCCGACCTGCCGGGCAAGCTCGCGCTGGTCGCCACCGGCCACGCGATCGCGCTGGTGCCCGGTGTGCTGGCGCCGGCGCTGCGGGCCGACGTGACCGCGGTGCCGCTCGTGGACGCCCCGTCCCGCGGCATCCACGCCCTGACCCCGCGCCGTGCCCCGCACCCGCGTACCGCGCCGCTGCTCGGCCGTCTCGCGGCGGGGGTCACGCGCGGCCGCGCCGGTGGGCCGCGACCCGCTCCCGGGTCGCGCAGCGCCGCGAGCAGTAGCGGCGCTCCAGACCCCGGCTCCCGCTGACGAAGACGTCGCGGCAGGCGGACGAGGCGCACACCGCACCGGGCGGCGCCTGCCGCTCCCAGAGCAGGAGGGTCAGCGCCATGCAGGACGAGGCGAGGAACCACTCGTCCCACGGCGCCTCGTCGTCACCGTCCAGATGCGGGTGCCAGGGCGACGCGCCGCCGTGCCCCGTCAGCCGCATCGGCCCGGTGTGCTCGCGCAGCAGCCGGTTGAGGACGGCCGCGGCGGCGTCGGTGCGCCCCGCGGCGAAGACCTCGCGGAGCAGCACGGCGGCCGCGCGCATCCCGGCGACGTCGGCCGCGGTGAGGGCGCCGGCCGGCTCCCCGTACGCGGTGAGCACCGCGGCCACCGCTGCGGTGTCGCCGGGGCCGGCGGGGCGTGAGGTGTCCAGGACGTTGACGAGGGCGGCGGCGCGGGCGGCCATCTCGTGGACGGAGTGCAGCACCCCGGCACCGTAACGCATATTGCGGCGTTGTGAGTTACGTCCGTAACGTCGGCCGGGTGGCAAAGCGTTACGGGCTGGGCACGTACCTCGCCGGGGCGGTCGCGGCACGTGCGGGCGACGAGATGTCGGGGCCCGCGCTGATGCTCGCCGGCTTCGCGCTCACCGGCTCCGCCGCCTCGGCGTCGGCCCTGCTGGCGGGGCTCACCGTCGCCGCGGCCGCGGGAGGCCCGGTGCTCGGGGCGCTGCTGGACCGCCGGGAGCGGCCCGGCCGGCTGCTGGCCGGGGCGCTCGCGGCGTACGCGGCGGGCCTCGCCGCGCTCCTCGCCGGCCTCGGCAGGCTGCCGTTCGCGCTGTGCGTGGCGCTCGCGGTGCTGACCGGCCTGGCCGGCCCCGCCGTGTCCGGCGGGTGGACGGCCCAGCTCCCGGACGCGGCACCGGGCCCGCGGCTCGCCCGCGCGAACGCCCTGGACGCGCTGACCTTCACCCTCGCGAGCCTCGGCGGCCCGGCCCTCGCGGGCGCCGTCACGCAGACCGCCGGCGCCCCGGCGGCGGTCGCCGCCTCGGCCGCACTGATCGCCGCGGCAGCCCCGGCGGCATGGGCGCTGCCGGGGCGGAGGGGGGCCGCCCCGGCGGGCCCGGCGGGGCCGCTGCGGCGTGAACTCCTCGACGGGGTACGGATCGTCGCCGGACGGGCGCGGCTGCGGCGGGCGACGTTCACCTCGATCGGCTGCTCCGCCGCGCAGGGCGCGCTCGCCGCGTGCCTTCCGCTGCTCGGGGAGCGGGAGTTCGGGGACGCGGGGCGCGGGGCGCTGCTGCTCTCCTGCGCGGCCTGCTCGTCGCTCGCGGCGGGGGCGGTCCTGGCGCGGTTCCCGCGGGCGGCCGCACCGGACACGGTGGTGTGGGCGGGCGCCCTGGTGCAGGCGGCCGCGCTGGCGGCGGCCGCCGGGGGCAGCCCCGGCCTGCTGGTCGCGGCGCTGCTGCTCGCCGGGGCCGGCGAGGGCCCGCAGCTCACGGCCCTCTTCGCGGTGCGGCACCGCGAGGCGCCCGAGGCGCTGCGGGCCCGCGTCTTCACCACCGGGGCGAGCCTGAAGGTCACCGGTTTTGCCCTGGGCGCGGCGGCCGCGGGACCGGTCGCGGCCCGCTCGGTGACCGCGGCCCTCACCGCCGCGGCGGGCGTCGCCGCTCTCTCGGCGGCGTACGGGGCCGTCCCGTGCCGGAAGCCGGGCCCCGCCCGCGCCGCGACCCGGGCCGGGGAGCGGCGCCGGGCCGGGGAGCGGCGCCGGGCCGGGGAGCGGCGCCGGGCCGGGGAGCGGCGCCGGGCCGGGGAGCGGCGCCGGGCCGGAAGGACCGAACGGACGGGGTCGCGTCGCTGAACCCGCGCCGTGCGAGGGCCGGCCGGGGACGGCCGCGGCGCGCGGTGCGGGCGGTGTCAGGCGGCCGGCCGCGCGATGTCCTGCTCGGTCCAGATGATCTTGCCGTCGGCGGTGTGCCGGGTACCCCAGCGGTCGGTGAGCTGGGCGACCAGCAGCAGCCCGCGGCCGCCCTCGTCCCACACGCGGGCGCGGCGCAGGTGGGGGGCGGCGCTGCTGCCGTCGAAGACCTCGCAGAAGAGTGACGCGTCGTCCCGGATGAGGCGCAGCCGGACCGGCTGGCGGCCGTGCCGGATGGCGTTGGTGACCAGCTCGCTGATGACGAGCTCCATGGTGAAGACGGCCTCGTCCAGCCCCCAGGCGTCGAGCTGCTCGACGGCGTTCTTGCGGACGAGGGCGACCTCCGCCGGGTCGTCGGAGACGTCCCAGGAGGCGACCCGGTCGGCGCTCAGCGCGCGGGTGCGGACGAGCAGCAGGGCGACGTCGTCGACGGGCGGGGTGGGCAGCAGGGTGCGCAGCAGCAGGTCGCAGGTCTCCTCCAGCGGGCGCCCGGCGGTCGCGAGCCGCTCGCGCATGGTCTCCATCGCCGAGCCCACGTCCGTCCCCGGCGCCTTGACCAGCCCGTCGGTGTAGAACGCGAGCAGGCTGCCCTCGGTGAGCCGCAGGTCCACGGCCTCGAAGGGGAGGCCGCCGATGCCCAGCGGCGGGCCGACGGGGAGGTCCGCGAAGACCGCCTCGCCCTCGGGGCTGACGACCGCGGGCGGCGGATGTCCGGCCGAGGCCGTCAAGCAGGTGCGCGACACGGGGTCGTAGACGGCGTAGAGGCACGTGGCGCTCATCTCGCCGAGGCCCTGCTGCTCGGGGTCGGCGCTGTCGGACACGGCCGCCTCGCGGCCGAGCCGGGTGATGACGTCGTCGAGCCGGGTGAGCACCTCGTCCGGCGGCAGGTCGATGTCGGCGAGGGTGCGGACGGCCGCGCGCAGCCGCCCCATCGCCGCCGCGGCGCGCAGCCCGTGGCCGACGACGTCCCCCACGACGAGCGCGACCCGCGCGCCGGACAGCGGGATCACGTCGTACCAGTCGCCGCCCGCACCGCTGCGCGATCCTGCGGGACGGTAGCGGGCGGCGGCCTCGACGGCGGCCGGCGCGGCCAGGGTGCCGGGCAGCAGGCTGCGCTGGAGCATGACGGCGGTGGCCCGCTCCCTGGTGTAGCGGCGGGCGTTGTCGACGCAGACCGCGGCGCGCCGGGCCAGCTCCTCGGCCACCCCGAGGTCGTCGGCCTCGTACGCGGCGAGGGTGCGGTGCCGGCAGAACATGGCGAGGCCCAGCGTGACGCCCCGCGCACGCAGCGGGACGACCAGCGCGCTGTGGATCCCGTACTCGCGGACGGCGGTCTGGCGTTCGGGCGAGGCCGACCACCAGCCGAGCGTGGGCTCGTTGACCTGCTGCAGGAAGCCGTGCCCGGTCGCGAGGGTGCGGCCGGCGGGCGAGTCGGCGGGGTAGGTGTGCTTGTCGCCGAGGGCGACGACGGCCTCGGGGCAGCCGTCGAGGACGGAGCGCTGGGCGGTGCGCCGCAGCACCACGCCGCCGGCCGGTGCCGGGTCGAGCACGTCCTCCTCGCCGCTGAGCAGCTCCTCCAGCAGGTCGACGGTCACGTAGTCGGCGAATTCCCCGGTGCTCATCAGGGCCAGCTCGTCGGCGGTGTGGAAGACGTCGAGGGTGTTGCCGATCCGCAGCGAGGCCTCGTAGACCATCGCGAGCCGCCGCCGGCTGCCGTGGTCCTGCTCGGCCGGTACGTCCCGGGCGTGCGCGAGCTGGGCGGCGGCGTCCTGCGGGAGGATGCGGACGGCCCAGCAGCGGCCGGGCGGGCCGGCGGCCCCGGCGCCGCGGGCGGTCGCGCCTCCGGCCGTGCCCGCGCCGGGCTCGCCGGCCCCCGCCGTCGCCAGCGGCTCGGCGCACCACAGCGCGTCGAGCGGCTCGCCGCCGCGCTCGTGTACGGGGGCGAAGACCGTCCAGCCGGTGTCCGCGCCCCACGGCAGCAGGTCGGCCCGCACGCCCAGCAGCTCCTGGACCGGGCGGCCGACCGCCTCGGCGGGGGCGAATCCCAGCAGGTCCTGTGCGTCGCCGCCCCACGCGGTGACCCGGCCCTGTCCGTCGACGGTGCACGAGGCCGAGCCGCCGGGGGGCGCGGGCGTGCCGGAACGCGCCTCGGGATCCCGGAGCCGGGTTCGTGAGGCGTGCGGACGCGGTCCGGCGGCGCGCCGCCCGCGGTCACCGCCCAGCGCCGGTCCCGGGGGGCGTGTCCGTACCCTGCGGGCCTTCCACGGCCGGGGGTTCCTCCGCGGAGCCGACCGCCGGGCCCGCGGCCGGTTCGACGCGCGGGAGCGGGGCGTCCGGGTCCGGCGGCCGGCCGCTCTCCTCGGCGACGAACCGGCCGACGGCCCTGGCGCTGTCCAGGAGCTGCGCGGGGAAGACGACCGTGCTGTTCTTCTCGGCCGCGATCTCGGCCAGCACCTGGAGGTTGCGCAGCTGGAGCGCCACGGGGTGGTCGGCGATGACGTCGGCGGCCTCGGCCAGCCGGCCGGCGCTCAGCGCCTCGCCCTCGGCGGCGATGATCTTCGCGCGCTTCTCCCGCTCGGCCTCCGCCTGGCGGGCCATCGCGCGCTGCATGGTGACCGGCAGCTCGATGTCCTTGAGCTCGACGAGGAAGACCTGCACGCCCCACTGCTCGGTGATGCTGTCGAGGATCTCCCTGATGGCGAGGTTGAGGGTCTGGGTGTCGGTGAGCACCTGGTCCAGCATCGAGCGCCCGACGATGTTGCGGACCGTGGTCTGCGCGATCTGGCCGACCGCCTTGGCGACGTCCTCGATCTCCACGATCGCCTTCACGGCGTCGACCCGGCGGAAGTACGCGACCGCCGCGACGCCGATCGACACGTTGTCCTGGGTGATGACCTGCTGTGACGGCACGGGCATGGTGACCGTCCGCAGACTGACCTTCCACATGCGGTCGGAGAACGGAATCATGAAGTGGAAACCCGGCTTGCGTACTCCGCGCAGCCGCCCGAGCCGGAAAACCACTCCCCGCTCGTACTGGCGAACGATGGCGATCCCGAGGTTCGGCATGGCGCAGCCTCCCGCTGTCGGCTCCCTTCCAGCATCCCTCTCATCGGCCCGCGACGCCCTGCGGGGATCACGTGAACATGTGAACGTGAACGTGTGACAGCGCGCCGCGGAGGGCCGGAGACTACGGGCCGCCCGGCGGGCTCCGCGGCGGATCCGCCGCCTCCACCTGGACCACCAGGGCAGCGATGTCGTCGTCGAGGCCGTCGCCGAAGCCGACGAGCCGGTCGTGCAGCTGGTCGAGCAGGCGGCGCGGCGGCGCCGGGTCCGTGCTGCCGAGCCAGGCCAGCAGCGGGAAGAAGCGGCCCTCGCTGTCACGGGTCTCGGTGACGCCGTCGGTGTAGAGCAGGAGCTGGTCGCCGGGGACCAGCGGGACGGTGTCGACGGCGTAGTCGGCGCCGAGCAGTCCCGCCATGTTCAGCGGCGGGGACGCGGCGGCCGGCTCCAGGGCGCGCACGTCCCGGCCGCGGATCAGGACCGGCGGCGGGTGGCCGCAGTTGAGCACCGTCGCGTCGCCGCCGCCGTGCGGGATCTGGGCGAGCACCGCGGTCGCGAAACGCTCGGCGGACTCGTCGGACGGGAAGGACGCGCCGTAGCGGACCATGCTGGCGTCCAGCCGCCGGGCCAGCGCCGCGAGGTCCGGCTCGTCGTGGGCGGCCTCCCGGAAGGAGTTGACCACGGCGCCGGCCACCCCCACCGCGGACAGGCCCTTGCCGCGCACGTCGCCGATGAGCAGCCGTACGCCGAACGGGGTGTCCGTCACCTCGTACAGGTCGCCGCCGATCCTGGCCTCGGCCGCGGCGGCCAGGTAGAGGGTCTGGACGGACATGCCGCCGACGCGCGGCGGCACCGGCCGCAGCACGACCGACTGGGCCGCCTCGGCGACCGACCGGACCTGGAGGAGGGCGCGCTCGCGCTCCAGACGGACGTGGCAGGCGTAGCCCGCGGCCGCGGTGACGGCGGTGATGGCGGCGCCGGTGAAGAAGACGGCAGGCTGATGGGAGGTCAGCTCGACGACGACCACCACGACGAGCGCGAACACGCCGAGCGCGACGGTCGCGGCCACCGACCAGCTGGAAGCGGCGAGCGCGGGCGCGGCGGGCAGCATCCGGCTGATGGCGACGTCACGCGGCGTCACGACGGCCGCCACACCGATGGCGAGGGCCAGCAGGATCGGCGCCACCAGGGCGCGGCCGGACCGGCCGGGGGCCGCGCGGCGGGGGCCGGACCGCTGGGTCGTCGTCACATCTGTGAGCGTAATGGGGCGAAGGGGATTTTTCCGCCCTGCCCGGCGGCCGCGCAGGGCGCGTGACCGGCACCTTCCGACACAGGACCAACTCCCGGCGCCACCATATCGTTCCCGGCCCGGATGTGACGTTTCCCCCGCGGTCCGGGCGTTCCGGACGCGGCCCCCGCCGGGGCATACTCCGGGTCGCTCCGCAGGGACCTCCCCCCGCGCGGCACCCACAGAAACGGGAGTCCATGACGTTTTCGACCTCACACCCGGTCACCGCCGACGCGGCAGGCACCTGGCGGCTCGGCGACCTGACGGTCCGCCGGATCGGGCTCGGCGCGATGCGCCTGACCGGCAGCGCCGCCTTCCACGCCGGGGTGCCACGCGACCGCGAACAGGCGCTCGCGGTGCTGCGCCGGGCGGTCGAGCTGGGCGTGGACCACATCGACACCGCGGCCTTCTACTTCTCCTCGCTGCGCTCGTCCAACGAGCTGATCAACCGCGCACTCGCGCCGTACCCCGACGGCCTGGTGATCGCCACCAAGGTCGGTCCGGGCCGCGACCCCTCGGGCGCCTGGCTGCCGGCGGCCCGCCCGGACCAGCTGCGCGGCCAGGTGGAGGAGAACCTCCGCCAGCTCGGCCGCGACCACCTGGACCTGGTCAACCTGCGCGTCATGCCCTCCGTGGGGCCCGGCGGCGTCGCCGAGCGCATGGGGGCGCTGGAGGAGCTGCGCACCGCCGGGCTGATCCGCCACCTGGGGGTGTCGAACGTGACGTCCGCCCAGCTCGCCGAGGCCCGCGCCACCGCGCCGGTGGTGTGCGTGCAGAACATGTACGGGCTCGGCGACCGGCGCAGCGCCCCGCTGGTGCGCGAGTGCGGCGAGCTGGGAATCGTCTTCGTGCCCTTCTACTCGATCGCCGGCGAGGGCCGGGAGATGGGCGTAGTCGGGGAACCCGGCGGCGCGGACGGCGCGGTGGAGGCCGTCGCCCGGACCCACGGCGTGTCGGCGGCCCAGGTGCGGCTGGCCTGGACGCTCCGTCAGGGCCCGCACGTGCTGGCGATCCCGGGCACCGGCGACCCGGCCCACCTGGAGGACAACCTGGCCGCGGGCGCCCTGCGGCTCACCGACGGCGACCTGGCCCTGCTGGAGGCGTCCGCGCCCGCCGGGCCGGCGGCGTGAGCGCGGGCACCCGGCCGCTCGCCCGCGGGGGGCCGGGAGGACGGCCCCACCGGGCCGGCCCCCCGCGGGCGACGCCCGGCCGCTCCCGGGAGCCCCCGGTCTAGACTCCTTGGGCACCGGCCTGCCCGAAATCGACCGGAGGCAGGCCGTCCATGCCCGATCCCGAGGGGTATTCGGCACTTTGATACAGATAGAGTCAGTTACCAAGCGATACCCCGACGGCACCACCGCGGTCGACGGCCTGTCGCTGGAGATCCCGGACGGCTCGATCACCGTCCTGGTGGGCCCGTCGGGATGCGGGAAGACCACCACCCTGCGGATGGTCAACCGGATGGTCGAGCCGACCTCCGGGCGGATCCTGCTGGACGGCGCGGACATACGCGAGCAGCCGGTCAACACGCTGCGCCGGTCCATGGGGTACGTCATCCAGAACGCCGGGCTCTTCCCGCACCGGACCATCGTCGACAACATCGCCACCGTCCCCCGCATGCTCGGCTGGGACCGCGGCCGGGCCCGTGCGCGGGCCCGCGAGCTCATGGAGCGTGTCGGCCTCGACGCGGGTCTGGCCAGGCGCTACCCGTACCAGCTCTCCGGCGGCCAGCAGCAGCGCGTCGGGGTGGCCCGCGCGCTCGCCGCCGACCCGCCCGTGCTGCTCATGGACGAGCCGTTCTCGGCGGTCGACCCGGTGGTCCGCAAGAGCCTGCAGGGCGAACTGCTCCGGATCCAGGAGGAACTGGGCAAGACCATCGTCTTCGTCACGCACGACATCGACGAGGCCATCAGGATCGGCGACATGATCGCGGTCCTGCGCACCGGCGGCGTGCTGGCCCAGTTCGCCCGGCCCGAGGAACTGCTCAGCTCCCCCGCCGACGCCTTCGTCGAGGACTTCCTCGGCACCGACCGCGGCATCCGGCGGCTGTCGTTCTTCTCCTCGCAGGAGCTGGAGCTGCTGACCGACCCCGTGCTCCCGGTCGGCGCGGACTCCGGCCGGGTCGCACGGGCCACCGCGTCGGGCGCCCCGTACGTCCTGCTCACCGACGCCGCGGGCAGGCCGCTGGGCTGGGCCCCCGCGCAGGACGCGGCCGCCGCCGCGGGGAAGGGTGCGGAGGGGCTGCTGCCGCTCGGCAGGGCCTTCGTGGCCGGGCGCGAGTCGCTGCGGGACGCGCTGGACTGCGCGGTGCTCTCGCCGACCGGATGGGCGGTCGCCGTGGACGGCGACGGCGCGGTGGCGGGCGTGGTCTCGCAGGAGGCCATCGGCTCGGCGATCCGCAGCGCGCACGCCGCCGGGGCGGACGACGGCGGCCGGGCCGTCACCGGCAAGGCGGGGGCGGCCACATGAGCGGCAGCGGCTTCTTCGACATCCCGAGCGACCTCCAGCACTCCTACCTCGGCCTGGTCGGGCTGCACGTCCAGGAGGCGATGATCCCGGTCGGCCTCGGCCTGGCCGTCGCGCTGCCGCTGGGCCAGCTGTGCGTGCGCTTCCGCTGGATCTACCCGCCGCTGCTGTGGGTCACCACCGTGCTGTACGCGATCCCGTCGCTCGCCTTCTTCGTCTTCCTGATCGACTACACCGGCGCGACCCGGACCACGGTGATGATCCCGCTGACGGTCTACACGCTGGTGATCCTCATCCCGGCGATCGTCGACGGCGTCAGATCGGTGCCCGAGGAGACGATGTCGGCGGCCACCGCCATGGGGCTGGGCCCCGTCCAGCGCTACCTGAAGGTGCAACTGCCGCTCGCCGTACCGGCGATCTTCGCCGGGCTGCGGGTCGCGACGGCGTCCAGCATCAGTCTGGTGAGCGTCGGCGCCATCATCGGCAACCAGGGCGCGCTGGGCAACCTGCTCCAGGACGCGATCCTCTACCACCGCTCCAACCTGGCGCTGAACTCGGTGCTGTCCATCGCGGTGCTGTCCGTGGTGGCGGACGTCCTGCTGGTGCTGCTGCGCACCGCGCTGACCCCGTGGCTGCCGCGGGGCGGCCGGGCGGCGCGTGCGGCGTCCGCGGGCGCGCCCGAGCCGGCGGCCGGCGCCGCACGGGTGGAGGCCGCGTCATGAGCCTCTTCCACTTCATCGGCGACTTCTTCCGCGACAACGCCAACTGGCACGGCGCGTACGGCATCCCGCACCGGCTCCTGGAGCACCTCCAGTACACCTTCACGGCGCTCGGCATCGCCGCCGCCCTCGCGCTGCCGGTCGGCCTGCTGACCGGCCACACCGGGCGGGGCGGCAACGCGCTGGCCCTCGTCGCCACCGCGGCCCGGGCGCTGCCCAGTTACGGCCTGCTGGTGCTGATGTTCTTCTGGCTGGGCCTCGGGCTCACGCCCGTGATGATCCCCCTGGTCGCGCTGGCCGTGCCGCCGATCCTGGTCACGGCCTACGAGGCGATGCGCACCGTCGACCCGGCACCCGTCGACGCGGCGCGCGGGATGGGCATGGGGCCGGCCGCGGTGCTCTTCCAGGTCGAACTGCCCATGGCGCTGCCGCTGGTGCTCAGCGGGCTGCGGTCGGCGGCGATCCAGGTCGTCTCGACCACGGCGATCGCCGCGACGGTCTCGCTCGGCGGCCTGGGACGCTTCGTCGTCGACGGCCTCTACCAGTACAACTACCGGATCGTGGTGGGCGGTGCGACGCTCATCGCGGCTCTCGCGCTCGCCATGATCGGGCTGTTCTGGCTGGTCGGGCGCGTTGTCGTGTCCCCGGGCGTCCGGCGCGGCCGGTGACCGGCCCGTACCGCGCGCCGGCGCCCCGCCGGGATCCGGACCCGCGTCCGGTTCCCGGCGGGCATCGATGCCAATCGGTGACCCTGGCGGCCTTGACGCCCTTCGCGGCCGCTGGATTGGATCATTCGGTGTACGGAACCGACGTTTCGAAGACAACTGAACGCCATCCGAACCCTCACCCCCGGAAGCGGGAATCGTGACCTCTCCTTCGCAGAGCAGCAGCACAGGCCCTCGACACCTCCGAGTGACGGCGGTCCTCATCGCCGCGACCACGGCCGCGGCGCTCCTCGCGGGCTGTAGCGACTCCTCCTCGTCCGACTCCGACCCGCTCAAGCCCGCGGCGCCGCCCGCGTCCGGCAGCGGCAAGGACAAGGACCCGCTGGCGGGCAAGGCACCGCAGAGCGGCACGGTGGTCGTCGGGTCCAACAACTTCGCCGAGAGCGTCCTGCTGATGGACCTGTACGGCGAGGCGCTCAAGGCCAAGGGCGTGACGGTCCAGTACAAGCCCAACATCGGCACCCGCGAGATCACCTACGGGCTGGTCAAGAACGGCAGCGTGACGGTGCTGCCGGAGTTCAACGGCTCGCTGCTGTCCTACCTGGACAAGAGCGCCACCCCGACCACCCCCGAGGCGGCCACCGCGGCGATCGAGGCCAAGCTCGACCCGTCGCTGACGATGCTGGACCCGGCCCCGGCCGAGGACAAGGACTCGCTGACGGTCAACAAGGAGACCGCCGCGAAGTACCACCTGACGGCGCAGTCGACGATCGCCGACCTGGCCAAGTACGGGCCGGAGATCGTCGTGGGCGGCTCTCCGGAGTTCCAGACCCGTCAGCAGGGCCTGGTCGGCCTGAAGTCGGAGTACGGGCTGAAGCCGAAGTCCTTCAAGCCGCTGGACGCGGGCGGCCCGCTCACCGTCCAGGCGCTGAAGTCGAACAGCGTGCAGGCCGCCGACGTCTTCACCACGGACGCGTCGGTCACCCGCGAGCACTTCGTGACGCTCCAGGACCCGAAGAAGCTCTTCGGCATCGCCAACGTCCAGCCGCTGGTGTCCAAGACCGCCCTGTCGCCCGACGCCGTCGCCGCGCTCAACGCGGTGTCCGCCAAGCTCGACACGAAGTCGCTGCTCACCATGGACGCCCAGGTGCAGAACGACAAGAAGGACCCGCTCGACGTGGCGAAGGCCTGGCTGCAGTCGGTCGGCCTGGGCTGAGCCCGGAGCCCGTACGCGCCCGGTCCGCACACCGCGGGCCGGGCGCGTCCGCGTGCGGCTACGAGCGGCGGCGGGGCTTGCCGCGGCGCGGCGCGGCCGGTGTCCGGGCGCCCTTGCCCGCGGACGTGCGGGCCGCGCCCGGCTTCTTCCGCCCCGCGGCGGCCTTGCCGGACGTACCGGCCTTGCCCGCGGCGGCTCGGCCGCCGGCCTGCTCGGCGTCCGCGGCGGCGCGGCGGCCGCGTGTGCTGTTGACGGTGCGGCCGCGCACGATCCCGATGAAGTCGTCGACGAGATCGGTCGTCGCGTCCTCCCGCCAGGACAGCGCGACCTGCGACTGCGGCGCGTCCGTGACCGTCCGGTAGGTCAGGTCCCGGCGGTGGTGCAGCCGGGCCAGCGACTGCGGGACGACCAGCACGCCCACGCCGGCCGCGACCAGTTCGACGGCGTCCGCGGTGGCCGCCGGGCGCTCAAGGGCGGGGCGGCCGGGCGGGCGCTCCCAGCCGAGGGTGTCGTCGAGGGGGTGCAGCACCAGTTCGTCGGCGAGGTCGGCGAGCGCGACCTCCTCGGCGGCGGCCGCGAAGTGGTCCTTGGGGACGACCACCACGGTCGTCTCGGTGTAGAGCGGGATCGCGCTGAGGTCGGTGCGGTCGACGGGCAGCCGGAGCAGGCCGGCGTCGGCGCCGCGGGCCCGCAGCAGTCCCGCGGCCTGCGCGGCGGGCACCGCGACCAGCTCCAGCGGGACGTCCGGCAGCCGCTCGCCCCAGATCCGCACCCACTTGGACGGGTTCACACCCGGGACGTAGGCGAGGCGGAAGACCGGCTCCGCGGTCCGGTCGGGCGCGGGCGCGTCGGAGGGCTCAGGAGCCTCGGGGACGTCGGGGGTCTGGTGCGTGCCGGTCACCCCGCAAGGCTAGCGGCGACGGTCGGGGGCGGCGCACGCGCTCGTTACCCTTGGGGCATGACGTCGCAGAAATCCGTCCAGACGATGAAGCCCGCCACCGCGGCGAAGAAACTGGGCGTGTACCTCCCCGCCACCCCCGCGCAGTTCCAGGAGGGTGTCGTCTCGCGGGCGGAACTGGACGCGCTCCAGGCCGACCCGCCGCAGTGGCTGCGCGACCTGCGGCGCGACGGTCCGCACCCGCGTCCGGTCGTCGCGGCGAAGCTCGGCGTGTCCATCGCGGGGCTGGCCCGCGGCGGTGTCACGGAGGCGCTCACCACCGAGCAGGTCGAGGCCCTGAAGGAGCAGAGCCCGGAGTGGCTGCGCAGGGAGCGCGCCACCCAGGCCGAGGTGCGCAAGGAGGCCGCGCGCCTGAAGGAGCGGCGTGCGGCGGAGGCCCGTCCCGCCCGCTGACGGCAGGACGCGGCAAGGGCCCGCCCCCTCCGCGGGCCCTTGCCGCGCGCCGCAGCCCGGGCTGCGGAAAGCCCGGAGGGCCGGTGCTCCCCCGTACGGGGCACCGGCCCTCCGGGCGCTGAGGGGGCAGGATCAGCCCCACTGGCCGGGCTGGTAGTCGCCCGCGGGCTGGCGGGTCAGGACGTTCAGCCGGTTGTAGACGTTGATCACGCCGATCAGGCACACCAGCGCCGTCAGCTGCTCCTCGTCGAAGTGCCGGGCGGCCTGCGCCCACACGTCGTCGGGCACGCCCGCGGAGTCGGCGAGACGGGTGCCCGCCTCGGTCAGCGCGAGGGCGGCGCGCTCGGCCTCGGTGAAGACGGTGGCCTCCCTCCAGGCGCCGATCAGGGCGAGCCGCACCGCGGTCTCCCCCGCGGCCGCGGCGTCCTTGGTGTGCATGTCCAGGCACGCGCCGCAGCCGTTGATCTGGCTGGCGCGGATCTTGACCAGCTCCTGGGTGGCGGCGGGCAGCGACGAGTCGGTCACGGCCTTGCCCGCGGAGTTGACGTACTTCGCGACCTTGGCGCCGACGGGGTTGGTGTAGTAGCTCAGACGGGCGTCCATGAGGGTCTCCTTGCGGTGGTCGGCCTTGCGGCGGCTTGCACAGGACTGACTCCCGGGCCGGGCCGGATGTGACCGCCTCAGGCCCCCCGCCCGGTGATCTGCGTCACTCCGGACGCCGGGACTCGGGCGGCGCGGGAGGTCCGCACGCGCTGGGCGGCGAGCGCCAGGACGCCGAAGGCGATGACCGCCGAGCTGTAGACGACCGCCGTGCGGTGCAGGCCGACGCCGGTGGTGGCGAAGCCCGCGAGGACGGCGGGGATGCTGAAGGCCAGGTAGGAGATGACGAAGGCGACGGCGAACAGCTCGCCGCGTTCGGCCGGCTCGGCGATCCTGGCCAGCGTGCCGAAGCTCGCCAGCCCCGCGGCGCCGAAGCCCACCCCGGCCAGCGCGGTGCCGAGCGCCGCCGCGGCCACCGAGTCCGCCTCCACGCCGGCCAGTCCCACGCCCGTGCCCAGCGCCAGCAGGCCCGCCCCCAGGGCGAGGGTGCGCTCGGTCGGCCACGGCCGCAGCGCGAACGCCGTCACGGAGGCGGGGGCGCACAGCAGCGTGACGACCAGGCCGCCGATGACGTGGCTGGACAGGCCGAACAGGCCCGCGGCGACCGACGGCCCGAGCGCGAGGTAGAGGCCGCCGAGCGCCCAGCTGGCGATCAGGATCGGCACCAGGGCGAGCAGGTCGGCGCGCAGCCGGGGTGCGACGCCCAGCCGCGGCTGGAGCGACCGCAGGGCGCCGGGGCGGCGCTGCGAGGTCTCCGGCAGCAGGAGGGCGGTGAGTCCGGCGACGACCAGCCCGGCGAACAGCAGGACGTACACCAGCCGTGTCGGGTGCGGTCCGTACTGCACCAGGAAGCCGCAGCCGAGCGAGCCCACGGCGAGGCCGAAGGCGGGGGCGGCGCCGCTCACCACGCCGGCCCGGTGCGGCGCGTGCGGCGGGTTGAGGTCGACCAGGGCCGCGCCGAGTGTCGTCATCGCGCCGCCCGTGGCCACGCCCTGCACGAAGCGGGCGGCGAGCAGGGTGGGGACGTCCCCCGCGGAGACGAAGAGCACCATCGCCACCGCCTCCAGGGCGATGGCCGCCAGCAGGACGGGCCGGCGCCCGACGTGGTCGGACAGCGCGCCGAGGACGAGCAGCGCGCCGATCATGCCGACCACGTACACCGCGAAGACGGTGGTCAGCATGGTCGCGGAGAAGCCCCATGCGTGCTGGTAGACGACGTAGAGCGGGGAGGGTGCGCTGGAGGCGGCCATGAAGAGGACGAAGATCGCGGCGACGGCGGCGAAGGCGGCGCCCCGGCCGAGGCCGCCCGGCCGGGCGCGGGACGGGAGGGAGGGCCCGCGCGGGGCGGGCGGGGCGGCGGGTCCGGGCTCCTGGGAGTGCGGCGCGACGGTCATGGATCTCTCCGGTTGCAGTGATCATTGCGTTAGTGACTCCTGCGCTAACGCAGTGACCAGTGCGATAATTTCCGTATGACCGAAGCAGCCCAGCGGCGGCCCGGCGGGCGGTCGGCCCGGGTACGGGCCGCCGTCCACCGCGCCGTCGCCGAACTCGTCGCCGCCGAGCCGGCGGAGCCGCTGACCGTCCCGGTGGTCGCCGCCCGCGCGGGCGTCCACCCGACCACCGTCTACCGGCGCTGGGGCTCGGTCGCCCAGCTGCTGGCCGACGTCGCCACCAGCCGCTTCAGCGGCAACGTGGTGGTGCCCGACACCGGGACGCTGGACGGCGACCTGGAGCGCTGGATGGCCGATGTCGCGACCGACCTGGCCGACCCCGACGTGCTCGCCCTGATGCGCGCCACGATCGGCTCGGGACCGGACGGCGGCTGCGCGTGCGCCGCCGACCGGCACGAGCAGCTCGCGGCGATCATCGGCCGCGAGCGGGCCCGCGGCGGGGCCGTGCCCGACGTGGAGCGGGCCGTCGACATGCTGCTCGGGCCGCTCTACTACCGGGCCGTCTTCAGCAGCCGGCCCGCCTCCGGCGACTGGGCCCGCGGTCTGGTCGCGGCCCTGCTCGCCGACTGCGGGGCGCGTCCGGGCGGGGCGTGACGGCGCCGCCCGCGGAGGACCGGCCGCCGCTCAGGCACCCGCCGCGCGGAAGTAGTGGCCCTCGTCGAGGTCGGCCAGCAGACCCGGCCCGGTCGGGTGCCAGCCGAGCAGTTCCTGCGTGAGGTCGCTGGACGCGGGGGCGTCCAGGCCGACGAAGCCGCTCATCCAGCCGAAGTGCGCGGCGGCCTCCTCCTGCGGGACGGACACGGCGGGCACCCCCAGGTGGCGGCCGATCACCTCGGCAATCTCGCGGAAGGGGACGCCCCGGTCGGCGACGGCGTGCAGCACGGCTCCGGCCGGGGCCCCGTCCGCCGCGAGGGCGAACAGCCGGCCGACGTCCGAGCGGTGGACGGCGGGCCAGCGGTTGGCACCGTCGCCGAGGTAACCCGAGGAACCCTTCTCCCGGGCGAAAGAGACCAGGCTCGCGACGAAGCCCCGGTCGCCGTCGCCGTGCGCGGTCGGCGGGATCCGCACGACGGACGAGCGCACGCCGCGCGGGGCGAGCGCGAGCACCGCCGCCGCGGTGGCGCCGCGCAGGGACATCGGCGAGCCGTCGCTCTCCGGCATGTCGCGCTCGGTCGCCGGCCGGCCCGGCTTGAGGCCCGCCACGCCGGAGGCGAGCACCAGCGGGCGGCCGCTGCCGGCCAGCGCCTCGCCGAGCGCGTCGACGGCGCGGCGGTCGGCCTCGGCCGCCTCCTTGAAGCTGCCGGAGAAGGCGATGTCGTGCTTGAAGGCGAGGTGGACGACGCCGTCGGAGGCGGCCGCCGCCTCCCGCAGGACGTCGAGGTCGTCGAGGGTGCCGCGGACGACGTCCGCGCCCGACGCGGTCAGCGCGGCCGCGGAGGCGTCGGAGCGGGCGAGGCCGGTGACCCGGTGTCCGGCGGCGATCAGCTCGGGCACGGTGGCGGAGCCGATCCAGCCGGACGCACCGGTGACGAAGTAGCGCATGAAGGGGACCCCTGACGTTCGGTACAAGTGATGTCAGCTACTGTCATCGACAGTAGCACCCGATGTCAGGCACCGTCATCACGTAGGATCCCCCCATGGGCAGATGGGCGCCGGACACACCCGGCCGGCTGGCGAAGGCCGCGCTGGACCTCTACAGCGAGCGCGGCTACGAGCAGACGACCGTCGCGGAGATCGCCGGCCGCGCCGGACTGACGGAGCGGACGTACTTCCGGCACTACGCCGACAAGCGCGAGGTGCTGTTCGCGGGCAGCGCCGCCCTCCAGGAGGTGTTCGTGGCGGCGGTCGCCGGCGCTCCCGCCGGGACGGGGCCGCTGCGGGCCGTGGCGGCCGGGGTGGACGCGGCGGCCGGGATGTTCACGGACCGCCGGGACTTCGCGCGCAAGCGGCACGAGGTGATCACGGCGAACGCCGACCTGCTGGAGCGCGAGCTGATCAAGCTCGCGACGCTCTCGGCCGCCCTCTCGGCCGCGCTGCGCGAGCGCGGGGTGCCGGACCCCGCGGCGGCCGTGGCCGCGGAGACGGGCGTCGCCGTCTTCAAGGTCGGCTTCGAGCGCTGGGTCGCCCCCGAGGAGATCCGCGGCCTGCCCGAGCTCGTATACGACACGCTGGAGACGCTCACCGGCATGGCCGCGGAAGGGGCGGAGGGCGCGCGGGCCTGACTCGCGGTCACGCCCTGGCGCCGCCCTCCGGGACGGCCCGTACGCTCAGGCGCCGCCGGTGTCCGCGCCTCCGGCGAGGGCGAGCCGGAGGGCCTGCAGGCCGAGGGGGGTGTCGCCCAGCGAGCAGAGCAGCGGCCCGCCGCGGACGTGCAGTTCGAGCCGCCACACCCGCCGGGCCGCCCCGCCCCGGCCGGCGGTGGAGGTGTGGATCCGCTCGGCGACGCGGACGTCCGTCCACGGCAGCACCGCGAAGCCCTCCGGGCGGGGCGGCCCCGACGGGCGCGCGGGCGGGTAGCCGATGACCAGACCGCCGTCGAAGAGGTGCAGCCGCGGGATCCGGGCGCCCCGCCGCCGCTCGTAACCGAGGGCCAGGACGGGGACGGCGAGCGCCGCCATGACCAGCGTGGCCCCGGCGGACGCCGCGAGCGGCCCGAAGGGACCCGCGAGCAGCCCGATCCCCGGTGGCAGCAGGGTGACGGCCAGCGCGACACCCGCGCAGCCGGCGTCACCGCCGCCGAGGGCGACCGTGCCGCGGGCGGCACCGAAGCCGTGCTGCCCGGCGAGCCGGAGGGCCTCGCGCCGGGCGGAGTGGCCGTTCGTGCCCCCGGGTGCGCCTTCGTCCGTCATGTCCGCCACCGCCCCCTCCCTCCGCAGGTGCCCGTATCGGGACGCCCGGGTGACCGCTGAGACGGCCCCCGGCACGCGTGCGGTTCCCCCGGGCGCGGGGCGGCCGGGCGGGGCCGGTGGCGTGCGTGCGCAGTGGCGTGAAACGGCCGCACGCGGCCGCGGGATAGTCAACACTGTGACTAGTCACCTTCATGACTATCCGGAAGAGGCCCCCAGGCAGGGCCTCACAGGGGAGGTACGCCCGTGGCCACAGCAGAACGCTTCCGCGCCGCCGTCGAGAACCGGGACCTGACCGCGCTCGACGACCTCTTCACCGACGACGTCCGCTTCTACAGCCCCGTCACCTTCCGGCCCCTCGAGGGCAGACGGCTGGTCACCGGCCTCTTCGCCGTGCTCTACCGCACCTTCGAGGACGTCCACTACGGCGGCCGGCTCGACGGCGCCGCCGAGCGCGGGGCGGACGGGACGCGCGCCACCGCGACCGCGCTGCCCTTCCGGGCGACCGTCAAGGGCCGGCAGATCCACGGCATCGACCTGCTGCACTTCGACGGCGCACGGCACATCACCGAGATCACCGTGCTGATCCGCCCCCAGTCCGCGGTGCAGATCGTCGCCGAGGCGATCCACCTGGGACTCCTGGCGGACGGACTGCTGCCCGCTCCGGTCCCGGCCGAGCGCTGAGGCTCCCGGCCGGAACTCCTCGGCCCCGGCCGGGAGGCCGTGCTCAGCGCGCGGGCGGCTCGTGGGCGGCCGCCTTCTCGTTCTCGGCGGCGTCCACCGTCGCCATCCGGAGCAGCTGCCTGCCGAGTTCCAGCAGGGCCCGCCCGGCGGCGTACTCGTCGCCGATCTCCGGGGCGGGCGGGTCGCCCGGGTTGCGCTGCGCGGTGGCGTGCGTGCGCAGGGTGCGGTCGCCGGTGTCGAGAGCGGCCTCGACCGTGGTCGCGTCCTTGCTCTCCTCGGCGATCTCCAGGTTGAGGGTCCAGGACTTGGTGCGCGTCGTCGGCGCTGTCTGCTGCTGCATCACGAGACCGTCCCATCCGTGCCCGATCGTGTGCCGGACCCGGCCTCCTGCCGCACGAACCCACCGGTCGGTCGGCGCGCGCCTGCCGCGTCCGGCCCCCTTGTGCACCCACGCCTGCCCCGCCCGCCCGCGGCCAAACCGCCCCCGGGCCTCCGGCCTCCGCCGGCCCGCCGCACGTGGTTGACTGCCCGCGTGACCGAATACGACGTTCTCCGCGTCTTCTGCGGCGCCGACGGGCGGCACGGCAACGAACTGGCCGTGGTCCGCGACGGCTCGGCCGTGCCCGACCCCTCGGACCGCCTGCGGCTGGCCGCCAAGCTCGGCTTCAGCGAGACCGTCTTCGTCGACGACCCCGAGCGCGGCATCCTCGACATCTGGACCCCCACCCTGCGGCTGCCCTTCGCCGGTCACCCCTGCGTGGGCACCGGCTGGCTGCTCGACCTGCCGGAGCTGGTGACGCCCGCGGGCGTGGTGGACGTCCGTATGGACGGGGAGTTCTGCTGGATCGGGGCGATGCCGGCCTGGGCGCCGCCGCGCACCCTGCTCCAGTACGGTTCGGCGGCCGAGGTGGACGCGCTGGAGGTGCCGCCGCCCGGCGAGTGGATCTACGCCTGGGCCTGGCAGGACAAGGCTGCGGGCCGGATCAGGGCGCGGGCCTTCCCGGGCCGCGACGACGGGATCGACGAGGACGAGGCGACCGGCGCGGCGGCGCTGCTGCTCACCGAGCGGCTGGGGCGGGCGCTGAACATCGCGCAGGGCCGCGGCTCGCAGATCATGACGGCGCCGCAGCCGGACGGGGTGGTCGAGGTGGGCGGCCGGGTCCGGCTGGACGGCCGGGAGTCGCTCTGACACCGCCGGACGCGAGGGCCCCCGGCACAGTGCCGGGGGCCCTCGCGGGTGCGCCCGCCGTGGGGCGGGGCGTGGTCGGGTTCGGTCAGGCGACGGTTCCGGACTCGGTGATGACGACCTTCGCGGACGGCGCACCGCTGCGCGAGCCCTTGCCCTCGATCGTCTTGACGAGCTCCTGGCCCTCGACGACCTCACCGAAGACGACGTGCTTGCCGTCCAGCCAGTCGGTGACGACGGTGGTGATGAAGAACTGCGAGCCGTTGGTGTTCGGCCCGGCGTTCGCCATCGAGAGCAGGAACGGGCGGTCGTGCTTGAGCTGGAAGTTCTCGTCCTGGAACTTCTCGCCGTAGATGCTCTTGCCGCCGCGGCCGTCGCCGGAGGTGAAGTCGCCGCCCTGGAGCATGAAGGACGGGATGATGCGGTGGAAGGCGGAGCCCGCGTACCCGAAGCCGTGCTCCCCGGTGGCCAGCTCGCGGAAGTTCTTGGCGGTCTTGGGCACCACGTCGTCGAAGAGCCGGAAGACGATGCGTCCGGAGGGTGCGCCGTCGATCGAGATGTCGAAGTACACATTGTTCATGGACTCCATCCTCGCATCCCCGGCGGCTGCGGCCGCGCGCCGGTCCGGAGGGCGGGCGCCGGATCCTCTCGCGGAGGCGCCCGCGGACGGTCCGCCGCGGTGCGCGGGTGCGCGATGATGAGCGGGTGATCGACTTTCTGGCCGTCGGGGAGAGCGTCGCCGACGTCGTCCGCACCCCCGGCGCGCCCGACGTGACGCACCCCGGCGGGAGTTCCGCCAACGTCGCCTACGGCCTGGCCCGGCTGGGGCGACGCGCCGCGCTGCTCACCCAGCTCGGGGAGGACGCGGAGGGCAGGCTCATCAGGGAGCACCTGGAGGGCGCCGGGGTGCACGTGCTCACGGACGGGCAGCGGGGGACGGCCACGCCCACCGCCGTGGTGACGCTGGACGCGCACGGCGCGGCAACCTACGACTTCGCGATCGGCTGGACGCTGCGGCCGGTGGACCCGCCGGCGGGCGGGGTGCGGCACGTGCACCTGGGGTCGATCGGCGCGCTGGTGGCGCCCGGGGCGGCCGCCGCGCAGGAGCTGACCGCGCGGCTGCGGGCGGTGGCGACCGTGAGCTACGACCCGAACGTCCGCCCCGCGCTCATGGGCGCACGGGCGGCGGCCGCCGCGCAGGCCGAGCGGTGCGTGGCGCTCAGCGACGTCGTCAAGGCCAGCGACGAGGACCTCGCGTGGCTCTACCCGGGCGAGCGGCCCGGCGAGGTGGCCGCGCGCTGGCTGCGGCTGGGGCCCGCGGCGGTCTTCGTGACGCTGGGCGCGCGGGGCGCGCACGCGTTCACGGCGGCGGGCCGGGTGGCCGGGGCGCCCGTCCCCGTCGAGGTCGTCGACACGGTGGGGGCCGGGGACGCCTTCATGTCCGCGGCCCTCGACACGCTGCACGCGGTGGACCTCACCGGCGCCGCCGCCCGCCCCCGGCTGCCCGCCGCCCTCGACGGCCCGCTGCTGGCCCGCGTCCTGCGCCGGGCCGGGACCGCGGCGGCCCTGACCGTCTCCCGCGCGGGCGCCCGCCCGCCGGACGCGGCGGAGCTGTCCGCGGCGGTCCCGGCGCGCTGACGGCGCGGCGGCGGGAGGTACCGGTGCGCGGCCGCGGGCCGCGGGCTCACGCCTCGCCGCGCGCCGCGCACACCGCGCACCCGGCGGCGTCCGCGGGCAGGGGTTTCCGGCAGACCGGGCAGCAGAAGCCCGGCGGCCCGGCCGGGGGGACGGTCGGCGGCGGGCCGGTCGGCCACCCCTCCCGGCGCCGGGCCGCCCGCCGGGACCGCCGCCTCGGCCGCCCCGCGGCCGGGACGGCCGACAGCAGCGTCGGGACGGCCGCCGCCACGAAGCACAGCCCCAGCGGGAGGGCGCCGAGGGCCAGGCCGGTCGCGGCGGTGCCGGCGGTGTGGCCCGCGTTGAAGCCGGTGTTGACCCAGGTGCCGGCCTCGGTGCGGGCGCCCTCCGCGGCCTCGTCGTCCGCGAGCAGGTAGGCGGTGGACAGGGCCGGGGCGACGAACGCGCCCGTGCAGCCGAGCAGCACCGCGAGCTCGGGCACGCCGCCGGCGGACCCGGCGAGGGCGAGCGGCACCGGGAGGGCGGCCGCCAGCAGCGCGAGGCGGCGGCGCGCGGGCACGCGCCAGGTGCGGGCGCCGTACACCGTGCCGCCGAGGACGCTGCCCGCGGAGACCGCGGCCTGGATCCAGGCGACCGCCGCGAGATCGTGGTGCCCGCGGGCGAACGCGACCACCAGCAGCTCCTGCGCCCCCAGCGACACCCCGAGGGCGCCCGCCACGACGGCGGGAACCAGCCATCCCGGCCGCCCCGTCCGCCGCTTGCCGGGGCTCCGCCCCGCCCTCGCCGCGGCGTCGCGGGGCGGCGCCCCGGCGGGCGGCGCGGCGGAAGCCACCACCGGCGACGTGCACATCGCCAGGGTGCCCACGACGACCAGCACGGCGCTGCCGCCCACCCCGGCGGCCGGGTTGCCCAGCGCGATGACCACGCCGGCCAGCAGCGGCCCGACGACGTACAGGACTTCCTCGGCGACGGCGTCCAGCGAGAAGGCCCGCGCGCGCAGTTCGGGCTCGGGCACGAGCGTGCTCCACAGCGTGCGCATGACCGGCCCGAGCGGCGGCGAGCACACGCCCGCCGCGAGGGTGAGCAGCGCGAGCAGCGGGCGCGGCGTGCCGGGCGACCAGGTCGCGGCGGTCAGCGCCAGCAGCGCCGCCCCGTAGGCCGCCGCCAGTGCGGGGAGGACGCGGCGCGGGCCCCGCCGGTCGATGAGGCGGGCACGCAGCGGCGCCGGCACGGAGGCGCCGAGCCCGAAGCAGGCCACGGCGGCGCCCGCCCAGGCGTAGGAGCCGGTCGTGCGGGTCAGCGCGACGGCCAGCGGGACGAAGGCCGTTCCGTAGGAGAGGCGGCCCAGCAGTGCAGGGCCGAAGGTCCGCAGGACGTGGGGTCTGCGGAGGACGGCGGAATACGCCGCCGGTACGGAGGACGAAGACATGGGGTGTTCCTCGGCGTCACGGCGCCGGCCGGGCCGGCGCGCCGGTGGGTGGGCGCGAGAGGGCCGCCGCCCGCGGTGCCGCGGGGCGGCCGGCTCGGCCTACACACGGTGGAGGAACATGCCCGGCACGCTACCAGCGCGGCGCCCGGCCCGGTGGGGTGACGACGGAATGCCCCCGGCGGTGCCCGTTCCGCGACGGCCGGGCACCGCCGTCCCGGCACCCGGCCGTCGTGGCAGGCCACCGGGACGGGCCTGCCCGTCAGCGGGTCACGGCGCCGGGACGGGCGCCGGGCGGCCGGGGGCGCCGGGGGAAGGACGCGACCGCCGCACCGCCGCTCAGCGGGTCACGGAGCCGGGACGGGCGCCGGGCGGCCGGGGCGCCGGGGAAGGACGCGACCGCCGCACCGCCGGTGTCCGGCCCCGCTCCCCCTTCTCCCCGCCGGCTCGCGCGGGGCCCGCGCGGGCACGGCAGTGCCCCGCCGTAAGGGGGAGCAGCGGCGGGGCACCTCGGGGGTGGGGCAAGCATGCGCCCCCGCGCATGCCGGGGCCATACGTCACTCGGCGTATCCCGCGGCCCTCCCCCGTCCGCGGGCGGCGTCCCCGCGCGGGTCCCGCCCGCTCCCGGGTGACGCGCGTTCAGGAGTCCGTCAGCGCGGCGGGGTCTGGGGCGTAGACGGTCATCCAGTGCGGGTCGAGGCGGTAGTAGACGACGTCGCGGTCCCAGTCGAAGGCGTCGGCGCCGTAGAAGTCCTTGAGGTAGCCGAGCAGGTCGGGCCATTCGGGGGCCGCGGCGGCGTCGCGGGGGTTGAGGGCCACGGCGTTGCCGTGCGTGAAGACGCCCAGGTCCTCACCGCGCATGTGGGCGGCGCTGGCGGCCGGGCGGGCGGCGAGGTGGCGGGCCTTGGCGGCGGTGCGGGCGGTGCCGAAATACCAGCGTCCGTGCAGGAAGTGGCCGTCCGCGCCACTGATCCGGGGCTCGCCCCGGGCCGTGACGGTGGACAGCGCGAGTGTGCACATACCGGTCAGGACGGAGGTGAGCTGCCCGGCCGTCATGGTGCGGCCGGTGAAGACGGAGCGCAGGTGGGAGGTGGAGTCCGCCAGCGAGGCATCGAGCAGGGCCTGGAGCGCGGTGATCTCTTCAGGGGTTTCACGCACCGGCTCACTGTAGCCGCCGGCGCCGTACGGGACCGGCGGCGCCGGCACACGCCCGGGGGCGTCCCCTCCGCGCAGGAGGGGACGCCCCCGGATGGTGGTGCGCCGCGGCGGAGGCCGCCGTCAGGAGGTGTACGGCGGCGGTTCGTGCGGACGCACCGGCTCCGCGGGACGGCCCCGGTACGGGCGGCCGATCGGGCCGCGGGCCAGCCGGTGGCCGCCGAGCGCGGCGGCCACGGCGAGCAGTCCGCCGCCGGCCGTCCACAGCCAGCGCGGCGACCACCAGGTGCCGGCCCAGCCGTCTCCGGGTGAGACGTCCGGCGCGCTCGCGGAGACCACCGGCGCCACCGAGCCGTCGACGGCGTCGCGGCCCGCGGTGCCGTCCGAGGTCACCTCGACGGCGGCCCGGAAGGGCTGGCCGAGATCGGCCTCGGCGACGTCGAGCGCGGTCAGGCGCAGGTAGAACGCGCCGCGCAGCGGGTCGTTGGACCAGGTGTCGGCCCAGGCGCGCACCGTGCGCAGGTGGCAGACCAGGTCGACGCTCGCGGCGTCCGCCGCGGCCGTCCTCGTCTGCGCTCCGTAGCGACAGGCCTGACGGCGGCGCAGGCCGTCGTAGACGTCGATCTGCCACGTGGACGCGCTGTGCGCGGCGGCCGTCCCGGAGCCGGAGCCGAACGTCACGGTGGCCTTGACGGTGACGTGCTGCCCGGCGTCGGCGGGGACCACCCAGTACAGGTAGTCGCCCGCCGAGGCTCCGGCGGTGGCCTGCTCGCCCTGCTCGACGGCCACCGCGGTGCGGAAGTTGGTGCCCGCCTCGGTGGGCGGCCCGTCGTCGCCGGCGGTGCCGTCGGTCGCGGTCGCCGTGGCGGCCGGGGTGGGGTCGTCGGCGAGGGCGTGGCCCGCGGGCAGTGCGACCGCGGCGGCCGTGAAGAGCAGCGCGGCGGCCAGTCGTCGTACGGTGCGCATCAGGAGGCCCTTCCGGTGTTCAGCCGCCAGCGGGAGACCCAGCCGGTCAGCAGGCCGGCGACACCGCCGGTGAGGGTGAGCAGGCCGAGCAGCCACCAGCCGCGGCCGAGGCCGAAGAAGGCGACGTCGGAGGGCTGGTCGGGGCTGGGCACCAGATCGACGGCCAGCTCGACGGGCAGGCCCGGGGTGGTCTTGACGGCGGGCGGCGCGGAGAAGGAGTTGCCGACCTGGAGGCACACGGTCTCCGGCGGCGTGCCGTCGTCGGCCTTCGGCTTGGGGTAGCGGATGCCCGCGGAGACGGCGTCGGTGCGTCCGGTGCCGGCTTCGTCGTCCCGGACGATCTCCCGCCCGTGCAGGGTCACGCCGCGCAGCAGGACGCCGTAGTCCGCGTTGACGGCGCGGTCGACGCCGACGGTCGCGGACGCGCGCAGCTCCTTGCCCGGCGGCACCTCGACGCGGTACCAGCGGTTCTCGGAGAAGGTCTCGCGGTCGGAGTACAGGCCCGCCTTGAGCAGGGGCGCGTCCGCGCAGCTGGCGGCGCCCTGGGTGGAGACGGGCGTGACGACCGTGTCGGTGCTGCGCCTGACGAGCTGCTTGACCTTGCTGGTCAGCTGGTTCTTGTGCTGGACGGTGGTGTACGTGCCGCCGGTGGCCTCGGCGATGCAGCTGAGCTGGTTGCGGGTCTTGGTGTCGGGGATCAGGCCGAGCGTGTCGATGACCAGGTGGATGCCCTGGGAGGCGATGTCGCGGGCGACGTCGCAGGGGTCGGCGTTGCAGGTGTCCTCGCCGTCGGTGATGAGCACCATGCGGCGGGTGCCGTCGCCGCCCGCCTTGAGGTCGTCGGCGGCGGCCAGCAGCGCGGGGCCGATCGGCGTCCAGCCGGTGGGCGCGAGCGTCGCCACGGCGGTCTTGGCCTCGGTGCGGTCCAGCGGTCCGACCGGGTAGAGCTGCCGGGTGTCCTTGCAGCCGGTCTTGCGGTCGTTGCCGGGGTAGTCCGCACCGAGGACGCGTATGCCCAGCTGGACGTTCGGCGGCGTCGAGTCGAGGACGTCGTCGAAGGCCTGTTTGGCGGCGGACATCCGGGTCTGCCCGTCGATGTCCCTGGCGCGCATCGACCCGCTGACGTCGAGGACGAGTTCGACCTTCGGTGCGGGCTGAGCCGCCGGTTCGCCGTCGTCGGCGGCGGCGCCGGCGGGCAGCAGCCCGCAGACGAGGGTGGCCAGTAGGCCACCGGCCATACCCATGGCCAGCAGTCTTCTCGTGATCATCGGAGGATCGTAGTGAAGGTCCCCGGTAATCATGAAGTCCGCTGGTCAGCGCGGTGGCTGACGGCCCGCCGGTTCGGTGGGCGCCGGCCGGCCGGCCCTGCCCGCCGCGTGGGCGGCGGCCGCGCGGGCCAGCGCCCGGACGAAGGCGTGCGGGCGGGTCCCGTCGCCGGACAGCTCGGGCTGGAAGAGGGTGGCCAGGAAGAACGGGTGGCCCGGGAGTTCGGCGATACGGACGTCGCCGGAGCCGTCGACGCCGCTGAAACGCAGGCCGTGCGCGCGCAGGACGTCGAGCCGGTCGCGGGCCAGGCCGTACGAGCAGTGGTAGCGCTCGACGGACCGCTCCGCGCCGAGGGCGCTGCGGGCGAGCGAGCCGGGGGCCACGTCGACCGCGCCCTCGTGGCCGACGAGGGAGCAGGCGAGCGGGACGACGAGCAGATCGGCGTCGTCCGTGCCGGGCGGCCGCTCCTCGGCGTGGGAGGCGCCCGCCAGCCCGCACACGTGGCGGGCGAACTCCAGCACCGCGTACTGGAAGCCGCCGCAGCTGCCCAGGAAAGGGATGCCCCGCTCGCGGGCGGTGCGCACCGCGGTGAGCGCGCCGCGCTCGCTGCGGTAGGGGCTGCCGGGGAGCAGCCAGACGGCGTCGAAGGCGGCGAGGGCGGCGGCGTCCTCCGCCTCGGTGGTGGGGATCCAGTACGCGTCGAGGACCAGGTGGTCGCGGGCGGCGAGCGCGTCGAGGATGCCGGGGAGGCGGGTGTGGGAGCGGACACCGGGCGAGCGGTCGCCGACGAGGGCGACACGCGGCGCGGGGACCTGGGGTACTGCGGCTGCGGCCGCCGGGGGTTCGGACATGCGGACATCCTTGCCCGGCGTCCGGATGAAGCGCCAACGATGATCCGTGCACCGTCCATCACGGATACTGATGGACGTGGATCCGCACCTGCTCCGTACGTTCACCGCCGTCGCACGCCTCCGCTCCTTCTCCGCGGCCGCGCGCGAACTGGGCTACACGCAGTCGGCGGTGTCACAGCACATCGCCGCGCTGGAGAACGACCTCGGAGCGGTGCTGCTGCGACGGCGGCCGGTCACCCCGACGCCGGTCGGCGCACGGCTGCTGGAGCACGCGGAGCCGCTGCTGCTGCGACTGGACGCCGCCCGCGCCGACATCGCGCGGCTCACCGCGGAGCCCGCGGCCCGGCTCGTCGTCGGGGCGGCGCCGACCGCCCTGACCGGGCGGCTCGCCGCGGCCCTCGCCGGGCTGCGGCGCCGGCAGCCGCTGCTGGACGTGACGGTACGGGTGCTGGGCCGCGGTGCCGTCGTGGGCGGCGTCACCGCCGGGCAGCTGGACGCGGGCCTCGTCGACGGGGCCGCGGCGCCCGGCGACCCGCTGAACCTCGCCGAGACCGCGCCGCCGGTGGCGCTCGCCGTGGCCGAGGAGCCCCTCGCCGTCGCCCTGCCCGCGGGGCACCCGCTGGCCGGCCGCGCGGGACTGGGCCTGGCCGACCTGTCCGAGGCGCGCTGGATCGACGCCCCGGGCACCGCGCTGCCGCTCGCCCGCCTGCGGACGGTGAGCGGCACGGAGGGCTTCCGCGCCGCCCTCCGCTACGACGGCGCGGACGTGCGGGGGCTGCTCGCGCTGTGCGCCGCGGGGCACGGCCTCGCGGTGCTGCCCGCCGCGGCACTCGCCGGGGCGCCCGGCGTGCACGCCGTCCCCGTCGCCGCGCCGCGGCTGGTGCACCGCACCGAGATCCTCCACGCCACCTCCCCCGCGGAGCCGGTGGCCCTCCTCGCGGCGGCGCTGAGGGCGGCGCCGCCCGCCCCCCGGGAGGCGAACCGTCCGCACACGGAGCCCGGCGACGACACACGGGCGGGCGCAGGGGCCTGAGAGCCCGCACCGCCCGCCCGCAGCAGTCCGCGGCACCCCCGCCCTCCACCGGAAGCCGGACGCCGGATGCCCGACGCACCGGTGGTTCGCGCGCTCGGTGGCCGCCGCGCGCTGCCGTCCTGACGGCCGTTCGGAACGGACACGGGCCCGGGGAGCGGGACTTGACGAAGTCTTTACAACCCGGTGCCCGCCCGTGTCGTCTCTGCCCACGAATCCCGGTACGGCCAGGGTCCGCGCGACGGGACGCGCGGCCGGCCGCCGGAGAAACGAGGGACGGGACATGCGCAGTACCTCACTCGCCGCCGGCACGGCGGCGGTCCTCGCGGTGGCGGTCGCGGGAACCGTCCCCGCTGTCGCCTCGGCCCCGGTGGGCCGGGCGCCCGGCACCCCGATGTGCGCCACCTCGCAGCTGACCGCCTCGCTCGGCGGCGGGGACGCGGGCGCGGGGCACGTCTACCGCTATCTCGTGCTCACCAACCACAGCGCGACCGCCTGCCACCTCACCGGCTACCCCGGGGTGTCGGTGCTGGACGCGAGCGGCAAGCAGATCGGCGCCCCGGCCGACCGCCAGCCGAGCCGCTACTCGCCGGTCGTGCTGAAGCCCGGCGGGTCGGCGAGCGACACCATCCACACGATCAACCACATGGGGACGTGCCTGCCGACGTCGGCGAAGGTGCGGATATACCCGCCGGGCAACACCGCGTCGCTGGTGATCCCCGGTCAGCTGACCATCTGCGACAAGGTCTTCACGATCACGCCGATGGCCGCGGGCAAGGACGGCAGCGACCCGGTGGGCACGCCCGCGCCGACGCACGGGTCGACGCCCGGGCCGACGGACACCGGCCAGGTCTCGCACGTTCCGAAGGGCGCGCCGGACACCGGTCTCGCAGCGACGGGCGGCGGCAGCGGCAACGGCGAGCTCACGGCCGGTCTGGCGGCGGGCGCGGCGGCACTCGCGCTGGGCGGCCTGGGCGTCGCGGCCTCCCGCCGCCGCTCCCGGGGCTGAGCGTTGTCCGGCCTGCGTCACGTACCCCGGTCCGGTCAGGCAGCCCCTCGCCCGGCCGGACACCCGGTGCCTCCCCCGGCCGCCGCCCGGCCTTCCGGCGGCCGGGGGACACGCACCCCCCTACGGGCCCGCGAGCGGTCGGGGGCGCGCCGCGCCCCGTGGGCCGCCGCGGCGCTCGCCGCGCTCGCCGTCGGCGTGTCGGCCTGCAACGGGACCGGCACGGGTCCCGCCTCCGCGGGGTCCGGCACGCCCGGCGGCGTGGCGCCGCCCACCGCTTCGCCGACGGGCACGCACACCACGGCCCCCGCGCGCCCGGGGGCGATGGCGCGGTCGTCGCCGAAGCGGCTGAAGATCCCCTCCCTCGGGGTGGACACCCCGGTCGTCGCGCTGGGCCTTGCGGCCGACGGGACGGTGCAGGTGCCGCCGATCGAGCCGCACTCGCCCGCCGGGTGGTACGACGGCTCGCCGGCGCCCGGCCAGACCGGCCCGGCGGTACTGCTCGGGCACGTCACGGTCGGCAGGTACGGGGACGGCGTCTTCCGGCGGCTGGACCGGATGCGGCCGGGCGACCGGGTGCAGGTCGTACGGGCGGACGGCAGCGTCGCGACGTTCGCCGTCGAGCGGGTGCAGACGGTGCCGAAGGCGCACTTCCCGACACGGGCCGTGTACGGGAACGTGGACCACCCCGCCCTGCGTCTCATCACCTGCGGGGGCACGAAGCTGACGGGCGGCGGCGGTTACCCGGACAACGTGATCGTCTACGCCTCGCTGGTCGCCGGCCCGTGAACGACTGGCCCGCCACGTTCGGCGGCCCGTCTGCGGAGGTGAGGAGGGTCGTCATCCGGCAGCACGAGGAGCGCGCCGCCGCGGAGCTGTTCGAGGCCGTGTACCCGCGGCTGGCGGGCTGGTGCCGCCGTCTGGTGGACGACGACGGCACCGCCCACGAGGTGGCGGCCGAGGCGTTCACCCGGCTGTGGGCCCGCTGGACCAGGGTCGAGGAGCCGACCGGCTTCCTCTACGTCACGGCGGCCAACCTGGTCCGCGACCACTGGCGCAGAACGGAGCGCGAGCGGCGTGCGCTGCGCCGGGTGTCGGTCGAGCAGTCCCTGCACTCCCGGGGGGAGGCCGACGACCCCTCGGTGCGGATACTGGTGCAGTCGCTCCCGGAGCGGCTGCGCAACCCGGTGCTCCTCTACTACTACGCGGACCTGCCGGTCCGTGAGGTGGCCGCGCTGCTGGGCCGCCGGGAGGGCACCGTCAAGGCCGATCTGCACGCCGCACGCGAACTGCTCCGCGCCCGACTCGAAGGACACCATGACCGGATTTCCTGACGACCTGGGGGGCACCCCCGAGGGCCCCGGCCCGGAGGAGCCGCTGCTGCGGCAGCCGCCGGGCTATCTGGCCCCGCCGCCCGGCTCGTTCGGGCAGATCCGGCGGCGGGCGGCACGCCGCCGCCGGCTGCGGGCGGCCGGGGGTGGGACCGCGGCGGCCGCGGTCCTCGCCGGGTCGGTGTACCTGGTGGGCGCCCTCACGCCGCACGGGACCGAGGACCGCGTGAGCCCGCCCGCGACCGGCTCGCCGACCACCCCCGCCCCGCGGACCACCCGGCCGGCGCCGCCGGTGACGACCGAGCCGCGGGCCACCCCGGGCACGCACGGCGCGTCCCCGCCGTCCCGCCCGCCCGTGACCGGCCCCTCCCCCGCGAAGGACTCCCCCACCCCGTCCGGCACGCCGGCGTCCACCGGCCACGGCTCCCCGGCGCCGATGTGCGCGGCCTCCCAGCTGACCGCCTCGCTCGGCGCTCCGGAGGGGGCGGCGGGCAGCGTCTACCGCTACCTGCTGCTCACCAACCACGGCGCGACGGCCTGCCACCTCACCGGCTACCCCGGGGTGTCGGTGCTGGACGCGAGCGGCAAGCAGATCGGCGCCCCGGCCGACCGCCGGCCGATGGACTACGCGCCGGTCGTGCTGAAGCCGGGCGAGTCGGCGAGCGACACCATCCGGACCGCCAACCACCTGGGCACCTGCCGCCCGGCGTCGGCGAAGGTGCGCGTCTACCCGCCGGGCAGCCGCGCGTCGCTGGTGGTCGACGGCGAGGTGACGGTGTGCGACGAGCTCTTCACCATCACGCCGCTGGCCGCGGGCCGTACGGGCAATCCGCCCTCGTGACGGCCCGCCGCCCGGGCGGGCGGCGGGCCGTCAGGAGCAGTCAGAGCCGTCCGGCCCCGGCGCCGTGGTCGACGACGTGCGGGACGGCGCGCGGGTCGTCGACACGGGTGCGCGCGACCGGCGTCCAGCCCGCGCCCTGCGCGATCGGGGTCGCGGGGTGGGCGGCGTCGAAGGCGCCGAGCAGATCGGCCGGGCGCCCGTTGACGTAGTTGTGGTCCTCCGTCATCGCGGTGCCCTTCCAGTACGCGAGGGTGCGGTCGGGGGTGACACCGGCCGGCAGCGTGAAGGCGTTGTACTCCGCGACGAGTTGCGACCGGAAGCCCACACCGAGGCTGTAGACGTAGCCCGCCGCGTCGGTGACGTCGTAGTGGTTGTTGTAGGCGTCGACCTGCCCGAAGCGGACCCGCGGCGCGCGCTCGCCGATGTCCTGGAACAGGTTGTGGTGGAGCGTCACCCGCAGCCTGCCGGCGTCGGTCGCGGCGGCGCCGTCGCTGTTGCCGAACAGCAGGGTCTTGTCGTGGTCGAGGAAGGCGTTCCAGGAGGCCGTCACGTGGTCAGCGCCCTTGACGACGTCCATCTCCCCGTCGTGCTGCTGGTAGATGCGGCCGAAGTAGAAGGGCTGGCCGGCGTCGGGGCGGCGGCCGTCGGTGAAGGTGTTGTGGTCGATCCACACGTGCGTGGCGCCGGTGAGCACGAGGTTGTCGTACTCGGAGTTCCAGTTGCCGTCGGCGGTGTCGGTCGGGTCCCACTGCGGGAAGCAGTCGAAGGCGTCCTCGAAGGTGAGGTTGCGGACGATGACGTTGTCCACGTTCGCGACCTGGAGGTCGAGGCCCAGCAGGGTCGGCCTGCGCCCGATGCCGACGACGGTGGTGTTGGGCCCGACCTTGAGCTCGACCTGGAGGGCCTGCTTGGCGGCGGAGGCGGCGCGCGCGTCCTCCAGCGGGCCGGACGGCACCTCGTCCCGGCCCCATACCGCCGGGTCGTAGGCGGCGAGGTAGGCGTCCAGGCTGTAGCCGTCGGTGGCGTAGTCGTCGCAGGACAGCGGCTCGCCCTCGGCGTCGGCGTTGCCGTCGACGGTGCCGGAGATCTGGATGATCTTCGGGACGGCGCTCCCGCCGTCGAGTGCGGCGGCCAGCTCCGCGCGGTTGGTGACGGTGTAGACGTGCGCGGCGTCGGCGGCCGCGCCGCCGGTGGTGCCGCCGTCCTGGGAGGCCCAGCCGTCGTGGGCCGGCAGCACCTGGCGGGCGTAGCCCGGCAGCCTGCCCGGGTGGCCGCCGGGCGCGCACTGCGCCGGGGCGGCGGCCAGCACCAGGGGGGCGGCGGAGACGAGCATGGCGATCAGCGGGACATGGCTCTTGCGCACGTGCGGCTCCCGGTGGGGTGAAGGAGACGGGTCTCGTCGCGGAAAGGTGCGGGGGGAAGGTGCGGGGGGAAGGTGCGGGCGGGGCCGGGGCGTGGACCGGCCCCGCCGCGGGCTCACTTCTTCTTGTGGTGCGCGAGGAAGTCGGCCTGGGCGTCGTTGATCTTGCCCGCCAGCTCGTCGGCGAAGGCCTTCGCGGTCATCTTGCCGAGCAGCACCTTCTGGAAGTCCGGCTCGCTGTCGGCCTTGGTGATGTTGTTCCAGTCCGGCAGGTAGTACGGGAACTGGACGATCGTGGTTCTGGGGTCGTTGAGCGACTCCATCGCCGTCCGGGTGGGCTCGGCGTCCTTGATCCACGCGTCCTGTGCCGCGCCGGTGTTGGCCGGGATGGCGCCCGCGGACTCGTTCCAGAGGCTGTTCATCGGCGCCGAGGCGGCGAACTCGATGAACTTCCACGCCGCGGACTTGTTCTTGCTGCTCCTGAACAGCCCCAGCCCGTCGACCGGGTTGGAGACGATGGTGCGCACCCCGCCGTCCTGCGCGGGCGGCAGCGTGACGCCCTCGATGCGGTCCTTGCCGAAGGCCTTCACATGGTCGTTGTACGAGCCGAGGTTGTGCTGCAGCATCCCGACGGTGCCGTGGTCGAACTCGGCGACCATGTTGACGAAGTCGTTGTTGAGGTCGGCCTCGGGGGTGTCCTTCTTGTACAGGCCGACGTACTTCTCCAGCGCGGCGACGTTCCGCGGGTCGTTGACGGTCGTCCTGTCGCCGTCCCAGAAGCTGTCGATGCCGGACTGGGCGTACATCATCTCCAGCGCCTGGGCGATGGATCCGGCGCCGCCGCGCAGCGTGAAGCCGAACTTGTTGTTCCTCGCGTCGGTGAGCCGGTCCGCGGCGGCGTAGAACGCCGACCAGGTGGTGGGCGGCTGCAGCCCGGCGGCGGCGAAGAGGTCCGGGCGGTACCACAGGGTGCCCATGTTGGCGGAGGTCGGGACCTCGTACATCTCCTTGCCCTGGCCGCCGGCCGCCTGGACGCTGGAGACCATGCCGGTGACGAGCCTGCCCTTGAGGGCGCTGTCGTCGATCCGGGCGCCGAGCGGCTCCAGTGCGTTCTGCGCGACCATGTTGGCCAGGTAGGCGGTGCCGACGCCGCCGACGTCCGGCAGGCCGCCGCCGGCGATGGCGGTGTCGTACTTCTTCTGCACGTCGGCGATCGGTATGCCGACGTACTCGACCTCGATGTCCGGGTACTTCTTCTCGAACGCGGCGATGATCTTCTTCCAGACGTCGGTGCGCACACCGCCGTTGTTGTCCCAGAAGACGATCTTCCCCTTGCCGCTGCCCTCGCCTCCGGAGCTGCCGCTGCCGTCGTCACCGCAGGCGGTGGCGGTCAGGGCGAGCACTGCGGCGAGGGCGGCTCCGGCGGTCAGCCGGGCTCTGCGGTGTCTGTGCTGCGGGTGCGGCATGGCGGCTCTTTCGGTTGTCGGGACTGGTGTCGCGGTACCGTCCGTCCGGGACGGCCGGAGGGTGCCGCCGGGCCGGGAGCGGCGGTCGGCGGGTGGTACGGCGGCGCCGCGCACGGTCCGTGCGGGGCGCCGCGTGGGCGGGCGCGGTTCAGCGGGTGGTGCGGGCGGCCAGCGCGGCGGCCTCGTCACGGCCGAGCCGGCCGTCGGCCACGGCGGTGACGACCCGCCGGCTGACGCTGCCGCCGGCGGGTACGGTCAGCGGGCTCCGCCAGGCCAGGGCGGAGCCGACGCCGGGGTATTCGCGGGTGCGGACGAACCAGGGGTCGGTGCCGCGCAGCACGAGGGTCCAGTGCTCGGCGGCGAGCGCCAGCCATGCGGCGGTGCTGCCGTGCACGGCGTCCTCGCCGTCGGCGTCGGCGGTGAAGGCCCGCGGGGGCGCGCCGGTGTGCGGGGCGCGCCAGAAGAAGCCGCCGTACCCCGCGCCGGGGCGGCCGTTGGTGGCGGGGCTGCCGATCCGCAGCGGGGCCCCGGTGGTGTTGGTGAGGGTGAAGGCGAAGTCCAGCTCCCAGGCCTGCGCCGTCAGCGGGCGGGCGGTCACCGTCCTTTCCTCGTGCAGGAGTTCACGGCCGCCCGCGGTCCAGGACAGCTCCTCGGTGAAGCCGCCCGGGCGCCCCGCGGTCCAGCGCAGGTGCCGCTGCTCGCCGTGGTTGTCGAGTGCGGTGGGTCCCTGGCCGCGGACGAAGGTGCGGCCGCCCCAGAAGTTGTGCCCGGCGACGTCCGGCACCGCGACGCCCACGCCCAGGTGGTGCAGGTGGTCGGCCGGCATCAGCTCGGTGACGGGGGCCCCGCCCAGCGTGGTCAACGGGTGCAGGTAGGGCCGCGGGGACAGCCGGGCCGCCAGCCGTGGCGCGGTGACGTACGCCCCGACGGTCGTGGAGCCGCAGCGCAGCGGCACGGTGCCGGTCACCGGCGGGCCGCCGGGCGCAGCGGGGCGGCCCAGGACGCACCCAGTTCGGTGAAGGTCGCGAGCTTCTCGGCGGCGGCGTCGACCAGCTCGTCGACCCCGTCCACCACCCGCCGGGGGGAGCGCTCCCCCGGCACGGCACGCCGGCGCGAGGGCGGGACCGGCAGCGGGTCGTGTGCGGTGCGGACGGCCTCGACGACCCGCATGAACGCGCCGGTCGCGGCGGGCGGCACGAGCAGCGGCGTGCCGTCGGCGCGGTGCGCGAGCAGGTTCTCCAGCAGGTCGGTGCGGCCGTACACCCGCTCGACCGGACCGTGCCCGGCGCGCTGCAGCAGCACCCGGTCCTGCTTGTACCAGAAGGTGATCCGCCCCCTGCTGCCGTGCACCACGACGTACGGCTCGGCGGCGCGGGCCGCGCACAGCGTGGCCGCGACGACGATCCGGGTGCCGCGGGCGGTGCGGACGGCGACGCACGAGGTGTCGTCCGACTCGATGTCGTGCGCGCGGTACAGCTCGGTGCGCACCTCCTCGACGTCCTGCTCGGCGGTGCTGGAGGCCAGGTGCAGCGCGGTCGCCACGGCGTGCGCGAGCGGGTTGGTCAGCACGCCGTCGACGACGTCGGTGCCGTCCAGCCGGCGCCGCCCGGACCAGGCGGCGCGGCGGAAGTAGTGCTCCTCGCGTACCCAGTTGCCGGCCGCGCCGATGCCGCGCAGCTCGCCGACCGCGCCGTCCGCGACCAGCTCGTGCACCGCCCGCAGGGCGTGCGAGCCGAGCGACTGGAAGCCGATCTGGCAGGCCCTGCCGCTGCCGGCCAGCCCCCGCTGGAGCCGGTGGTACTCGCCGAGGGACGGCGCGGGCGGCTTCTCCAGCAGGACGTCGGCGCCGTGCGCCGCGGCGGTCAGCGCGAGGGCCGTGTGGGTGTGGATGGGGGTGCACACGATCGCGGCGGTCGCGCCGGTGGCGTCGATGAGCGCGCCGAGGTCGGGGCCCTGCGCGGGCCTGCCGAGCCGGGTCAGCGCGGCGGGCTCCAGCGGGGTGACGTCGCAGACGCCGGCGAGCCTGACCAGGCCGCGGGCGCCGAGCCGGCGCAGGTTGTCCAGGTGCCAGTGGCCGTGACCGCGGCCGCCGGCCAGGACGACACGTGTCGCGCTCATGCCCGTCACCCCTTCACCGCGCCGGCGCTGAAGCCGGTGATCAGCCACTTCTGGATGAAGGCGAAGACGATCACCACGGGCACGGCGGCGATGACGCCGCCCGCGGCCAGCGCGCCCAGGTCGACGCTGTCGGCGCCGATGAGGGTGTTGAGGCCGACGGGGATGGTCTGCTTGTCCTGCTCGCTGAGGAACATCAGCGCGAAGAGGAAGTGGTTCCAGCTGTGCACGAAGGCGAACGAGCCCACGGCCACCAGGCCGGGCCGCAGCATCGGCAGCACCACCGCCCGGAAGGCCCGCATGCGGGTGCAGCCGTCGACCCACGCGGCCTCCTCCAGCGCCTCGGGTATGCCCTTGATGAAGCCGCTGAGCAGGATCACCGACAGCGGCAGCTGGAAGACCGTCTCCGAGATGACCACGCTCCACAGCGAGTTGATCAGCTGGAGGTGCCGGAAGATCTGGAAGAGCGGCACGAGCATGAGCGCGCCCGGGATGAACTGCGAGCACAGCAGGGCGATCAGGAAGGCGGTGCGTCCCCTGAAGCGGAAGCGGGCCAGCGCGTAGCCGCCGCTGAGCGCGACGACGGTGGTGAAGACCAGGGTGCCGACGCCGACGAGCATGCTGTTGACGAAGAAGGTGCCGAAGGAGCGGTCGTTCCAGACCTTGTCGAAGTGCGCGCCGGTGACCGGCCACGGCACCAGCGCGGTGGAGCCGTCGGGGCGCAGCGCGAAGAGCAGCATCCAGTAGAACGGCACGAGCGTGAACAGCAGGTACAGGCCCAGCGGGAGGTAGATCTGCCAGCGCGGGGGCCCGTCGGCGGGCCCGCGTCCGCGGCGCCCGCCCCTGCGGGGGTGCGGGAGCGCGGCGGGCGGCAGGGTCGCGTTCTCGACGAGTGCGGTCGTCATGCGCGGTCGCCTCCGAACTTGCTCAGGCGCAGGTAGACGAGGGAGAAGAAGAGCAGGATGACGAAGGCGACGGTGGTCAGCGCCGAGGCGTAGCCGAAGTCGTGCCCGTCCAGGCCGGTGTTGGCGACGTACAGCGGCAGCGTGGTGGTCTGCCCGGCCGGGCCGCCGCCGGTCAGCGTGTAGAGGAGGTCGACGTTGTTGAACTCCCACACCGCGCGCAGCAGCGTGGACAGCACGATGGCGTCCCTCAGGTGCGGCAGCGTGATGTGGAAGAACTGCCGCAGCCGGTTCGCGCCGTCGACGGACGCGGCCTCGTAGAGGTCCTTGGGGATCGACTGGAGGTCGGCGAGCAGCAGGATCGCGAAGAAGGGGACCCCGCGCCACAGCTCGGCGAGCACCGCGGCCCAGAAGACGGTGTGGGGGTCGGACAGCACCGAGTGGCCGTAGGAGCCGATCCCGGCGTCGGCCAGGTAGCGGCTCATGCCCGTCGAGGGGTTGTAGAGCAGCATCCAGATGGTCGTGGTCAGCACCCCGGACACCGCCCAGGGCGAGAAGACCAGCGCACGCGACAGGCCGCGGCCGGCGAAGGTCTGGTTGACCAGCAGCGCGAGCGCGAGCCCGATGACCAGCTGGAGGCCGATCTGCACCACGACCCAGCGCAGGCTGAAGCCGAGGCTCTGCCAGAACTGCGGGTCGTCGGTGAGGATGCGGCGGAAGTTGCCGAGGCCCGCGTAGCCGTTCCGCCAGGGTTTGGTGACGTTGTAGTCCTGCAGGCTGTAGTAGAGGACGCTGCCCATCGGGTAGGCGATGAAGCCCAGCATCAGTACGGCGGCCGGGGCTATCAGCAGGTACGGCAGGCGCCGGGTGCGCCGGCCGCGGTGGTTCACGCGGTTCTTGAGCGGGTTCTTCGCCACGGCGATGGCCATGACCGGGGCTCCTTCGCTATGACACGTGGGGTTCCGGGACGTCGCCGGGCGCGGCGAGGAAGCGGAAGTCGCATCCGGTGTCGGCCTGGGTGATCTGGTCCTGGTAGAGGGCGCCGTAACCGCGCCCGTAGCGGGCCGGAGGCGGCTTCAACTCGGCTCGTCTCCGGTCGAGTTCGGCGTCGTCGACGTCCAGGTGCAGGGTGCGGCCCGGCACGTCGAGGGTGATCGGGTCGCCACTGCGGACCAGCGCGAGCGGCCCGCCGACGTACGACTCGGGGGCGACGTGCAGCACGCACGCGCCGTAACTGGTGCCGCTCATCCGGGCGTCGGAGATCCTGACCATGTCGCGCACGCCCTGCCTGAGCAGGTGGTCGGGGATCGGGAGCATGCCGTACTCGGGCATGCCGGGCCCGCCGAGCGGCCCGGAGTTGCGCAGGACGAGCACGCTGTCGGCGGTGATGCCGAGTCCGGGGTCGTTCACGGTCGCCTGCAGCGTGCGGTAGTCGTCGAAGACGACGGCCGGGCCGGTGTGCGTGAGCAGGTGCGGCTCGGCGGCGATGTGCTTGATGACCGCGCCGTCCGGGCACAGGTTGCCGCGCAGCACCGCGATGCCGCCCTCGGCGGCGAGCGCGTGCGCCGGGTCGCGGATCACGTCGTCGTCGTGCACCTTCGCGCCGGCCAGCTGCTCGCGCAGGCTGGCGTGGGCGACGGTGGGCCGGTCCAGGTGCAGCAGCCCGCTGATCCGGGACAGCAGGCCGGGCAGTCCGCCGGCGAAGTGGAAGTCCTCCATCAGGTACCGGCCGCCGGGGCGGACGTTGGCGAGCACGGGGACGGTACGGGCCAGCCGGTCGAAGTCGTCGAGGGCGAGCGGCACGCCGGAGCGGCCGGCCATCGCGATGAGGTGGATCACCGCGTTGGTGGACCCGCCGAGCGCGAGCACGGTGGTGACCGCGTCCTCGTACGCCTCGCGGGTCAGGACGGCCGAAGGGCGCAGGTCCCGCCGGACGAGCTCGACGATCCGGGCGCCGCTCGCCGCGGCCATCCGCTCGTGCCCGGAGTCGACCGCGGGTATCGAGGAGGCGCCGGGCACCGTCATGCCGAGCGCCTCGGCGGCGGCGGTCAGCGTGGAGGCGGTGCCCATGGTCATGCAGTGGCCGGGCGAGCGGGCCAGGCCGCTCTCCAGTTCGGCCATCTCGCAGTCGCCGATCAGGCCGGCGCGCTTGTCGTCCCAGTACTTCCACATGTCCGTGCCCGAGCCGAGCACCGTGGTGCGCCAGTGGCCCGGCAGCATCGGCCCGGCGGGGACGAACAGGGCGGGCAGGTCGGCGCTGGCGGCGCCCATGAGCAGCGCGGGGGTGGTCTTGTCGCAGCCGCCGAGCAGCACCGCGCCGTCGACCGGGTAGGAGCGCAGCAGCTCCTCGGTCTCCATCGCGAGCAGGTTGCGGTAGAGCATCGGGGTCGGCTTCTGGAAGGTCTCCGACAGCGTGGCGACGGGGAACTCCAGCGGGAAGCCGCCCGCCTGCCACACCCCGCGCTTGACGGCCTGGGCGCGCTCGCGCAGGTGGCTGTGGCAGGGGTTGATGTCCGACCAGGTGTTCAGCACGGCGATCACCGGCTTGCCGAGGTGCTCCTCGGGCAGGTAGCCGAGCTGCCGGGTCCTGGCCCGGTGGCTGAAGGCCCGCAGGCCGTCGCCGTCGTACCACGCGCTGCTGCGCAGCGGCCGCCGCGTGCTCCCGGTGCCGGTCACAGCCCCCAGCCCTCCACCGCGGCGGCGACCTCGGCGCGCCGTTCCTCGGGCAGCGCGCTGCTGGGCGGGCGGACCTCGCGGCGGCACAGGCCGAGCGAGGCCAGCGCCTCCTTGACCACCGTCACGTTGTCCGCGGACTGCCGGGCGGCCCGCAGGTCCTCGAAGGCGCGGATCTGCTCCCACACCTTCATCGCGGCCGGGTAGTCGCCGCCCTGCAGCGCGGCCAGCATCTCCAGCGGGATCCACGGCGCCACGTTGGCCAGGCCCGAGGTGAAGCCGGTCGCGCCGGCCGCGAAGTACGCCGGCGCGTACAGCTCGGCGAGGCCGGCGATCCACACGTAGCGTTCCAGCCCGGCGTCCCGCGCGAAGGCGGCGAAGCGGGCGGCGTCCTGCACCGCGTACTTCACGCCGATCACGTTGGGGCAGTGCCCGCCCAGCTCGGCCAGCCACCCGCCGTCCAGCAGGGGGTTGCGGATGTAGGGCACGACGCCCAGCTCCGGCACCGCCTCCGCGACGGCGCGGTGGTAGGCGACCCAGCCGTCCCGCGAGACGTACGGGTGGACGGGCTGGTGCACCATCACCATCGCGGCCCCGCAGTCCCGGGCGTGCTCGGCCGCACCGATCGCGCTCGGCAGGTCGTGGCCCACCCCGACGATCACGGTGGCGCCGGGGATGCCCGCGGTCTCGGCGAGCGTGTCGAGGACGACCGCCTGCCGCTCCTGCGGGGTCAGGGCGTAGAACTCGCCGGTGTTGCCGTTCGGCGTGACGGCGCGGATGCCGCCGTCGAGCAGCCGCCGCAGCAGCACCCGGTAGGCGTCCCGGTCGATGCCGCCGTCGGTGCCGAAGGGGATCACCGGGATCGCCACCACACCGGCGAGCGCGGCCGTGAGCGCGGAACGGTCCATCAGACACCCTCCTCGTCGTCGGGGAACGCACGGCGGAAGAAGACCGCGATGTGCGTGTGCAGCAGCCGCGTCGCCTCGTTCGCGGCGCCGGCCAGGGCCAGCCGGAGGATCTCCTCGTGCTCGCTCGCCTCCTGCTCCCACGACGGGTCGGCGGCCCAGGCGACGGTGGACACCAGCGCGGCCTGGTCGCGCAGCTCGTCGAGCATCCTGGCCAGCAGCGGGTTGCCGCACGGCAGGTAGAGGGCGCGGTGGAAGTCCCGGTTGGCGAGGCTGCGGTCGGCCCGGTCCTCCGCCCGGGCCGCCCTTTCCAGCGCCTCCTGCGCGTCGGCGAGCGAGGCCTGCCGGGCGATGGTGCGGCGCAGGGCCTCCGGTTCGAGCAGCAGGCGCACGTCGTAGACCTCGCGGGCCATGGCGGCGTCCACGGTCCGCACGGTGACGCCCTTGTACTGGCTCATGACCACCAGGCCCGTCCCGGCGAGCGTCTTGAGCGCCTCGCGCACCGGGGTCTTGGACACCCCGAACTGCGCCGCCAGGTCCGCCTCGACCAGGGCCTGCCCCGGGCTGAGCTGCCCGGTGAGGATGCGGTGCTTGATCGCTTCGAGGACGTACTGCGTCCGGGACGGGATCGGGGTGGGAGCGAAGGTCATGGGGCTCTCAGATCTCACGTATCAGGTCTCATATATGACGTACGAAGTACGACGCGGACGACCGTAGGGCCGCCGGGTGCGGACGTCAATGCCCCGCGCGCGAACCGGCGCGGGCACTTCCCCGCTCCGGAGGGCGGCCGCGCGAGAGCGCCCGGGCATGCAAAAGCCCCCGCCAGCCGCGCGTCGTGCGCGGGGACGGGGGCGGTGGCGTACGGCGGCGGACCGCAGGTCAGCAGGTCAGCAGGCCGCCGGGGCGGTCACGGCGGCAGGTCAGCGGCAGTCGGGGTGGCCCCAGCCGTCGGCGTTCTTGGCGATCGGCTCGCCGGGCGCCCAGCCGCGCCCGCAGCGGCAGCGGCCGGGGTACTTGGCCTTGAGGGTACGGGCCGGGCCGCCGCCCGGCGCGCCGCCGGAGGTGCCCGTGCCGCCCGCGGAGCCGCCCTGGCGCGCCGGGCGGGGCGCCTTGCGCACGGTGTCCGGGGTCCGCGGGGGCGGCGGCGAGCCGAGGGCGCTGCCGGCCGGCTCCTGGACGACGGCGGCGTTGCTCGCGGCGCGGTCGGCGAAGTCGTTGAGCCGGTCGCCGTCGACCTGGTGCGCGGGCACGTAGCGGAAGTCCACCGTGCGCCCGGCCAGCAGCGCGTCGATCCGCACCACCAGCTCCCGGTTGGCGACGGGCTTGCCCGCGGCGGTCTTCCAGCCCTTGCGCTTCCACCCGGGCAGCCAGGTCGTGACGGCCTTCATCGCGTACTGGGAGTCCATCCGGACCTCCAGCGCGACCTCCGGGCCGACCGCCTCCAGCAGCCGTTCGAGCGCGGTCAGCTCGGCGACGTTGTTGGTGGTGCTGCCCAGCGGGCCGGCCTCCCAGCGGACCGGCTCACCCCGGTCGTCGGCGATCACCCAGGCCCAGGCCGCAGGTCCAGGATTGCCCTTCGATGCCCCGTCACACGCGGCGATGATGCGTTCACCCACGTGTCCGAGCATGCCAGCTCCCCCGGCCGGAGGGCACATCGCCCCCGGCGTCGCGGCCCCCGGCCCCGGGCGGTGGCGCTCCGCATGCGGGGAGTGGCGCCGTCGCCCAGCATGGGTACGGACAGGACCACCGCTGCGGCGAGAGGGCGCCGGGATGGGCAACGGAGCGGGCCGTCCGGCGCCGCGCGAGCCGTCGGAGGCCGACACGCAGGCGGCGTCCGGCGGGCCCGCGCGGGCCCGGTCCCGCGGCGCCGTGCCGGCCGACCCGGACGGGCAGCGGCAGATCGACGCCATGAACCGCATCACGGACCACCCGGGCGCCCCTCCCCCGGACGCCGGTCCCGGTTCCGCTCCGGGCGGGGGCGGCTCGTTCGCCGAGGGGCGGCTGCGGGACGCCGCGCTGCTGGAGGCCGGTCACGACCTGGCCGAGGCCGACACGCTGTCCGCCGCGCTCAAGGCGGTGACCAGGCTCTTCGCCCCCGGCTTCGCGCTGGACGGGCTGGTCGTCTTCGGCATGACCGACAAGTTCCTCAAGGTGCTCGGCCAGTACGGATTCCGGCGCCAGGAGGGCGAGGACGCCTTCCGGATGCCGAGGGACGCCCCCTTCCCCGCCGTCGAGGTGATCGACACCGGCCGCCCCGTCTACCTGTCCTCGGCCGACGACTACCGCGCCCGCTTCCCCGCCACCTGGCCGGTCGCCGCCCGGTACGGGCGCAGCTCGTGGGCCTTCCTGCCGCTGGTGACGTCGGGGAGCGTCAGCGCGGCGTGCCTGATGGCGTTCCGCGAGCCGGTGGCCTTCACCGAGGACGAGCGGGCGCTGCTGGTGGTGACCGCCCGGCTCGTCGCACAGGCCCTGGAGCGGACCCGGACCGGCACCGCGGAGCTGGCCCTGTCCCGCGGGCTGCGGCGCAGCATGGGTGCGAGCCCGCCCGCCGTCCCGGGCCTGACGGTCGCGACCCGCTACATCCCGACCGGCGGCGGGCTGGTGGTCGGCGGCGACTGGTACGACGTGATCAACCTGCCCGGCGGCCGGCTCGCCGTCGTCATCGGCGACGTCCAGGGCCACGACGTGCACGCGGCCGCCCTGATGGCGCAGCTGCGCACCGCCGTGCACGCCTACGCCGCCGAGGGCCACGGCCCGGACGCGGTGCTGGCCCGCGCCTCGCGCTTCCTGGCCGCCCTCGACGACGACCGCTTCGCGACGTGCCTGTACATCGAGGCCGAACCGGCGTCGGGCATGCTGCACATCGCCCGGGCCGGCCACCCCCACCCGGTGCTGAGGCTCGCGGACGGCACGTGCATGCTCAAGCACGTGGGCGGCGGGCTGCCGCTGGGCCTGATGCCCGGCACCGAGGACTTCCCGGTCACCGACATGGAGCTGCGGCCCGACGAGATCCTGATGCTGTGCACCGACGGCCTGATCGAGACCGGCGGGCACGACATGTACAGCGGCTGGGTGCGGGTCAGGGACGCCTTCTCGCCGGGCCCGGCCGAGGACCTGGAGGGCATCGCGGACACCCTCATCCGCGCGGTGCAGCACCCGCTGGCGCAGTCGGCGCAGCGCGGCCCCGGGGGCAGCGGCGAGCGCGCGGCCGCGGGCGCCCGGCCGGACCTGGCGCCGCGCAACGAGGACGACATCGCGCTGGTGCTGCTGCGCCGCGACGCCGGGGTGCTCCAGCGGGCGGTGCCCGAGCGCAGGCTCGTGCTGACGATCGAGCAGGACCAGGCGCACGGCCTGTCGGAGGCCCGCGCCGAGCTGCAGGCGCTGCTGCACGACTGGGCGCAGCCCGACCAGGTGGACACCGCGGTGCTGCTGACGTCGGAGCTGGTGGGCAACGTCCTGATGCACACCGACCAGGCGGCGTCGCTGGCGGCGTCGCTGACCGGCGAGCCGGGCCGCAGGGTGCTGCGGGTGGAGGTGTCCGACAGCGGCGACGAGCTGCCGCACCAGCGCAACCCGGGCGAACTGGCGTCGTCGGGCCGCGGGCTGATGCTGCTGGACATCCTGTCCGGCCAGTGGAGCGTGCGCCCGGAGTCCGAGGGCAAGACCGTGTGGTTCTCGCTGTGGGAGGACGAGGAGGAGGCGGAATCGGAGGCACCGGAGCCGGCGGGCGAGGACCCGGCGGCCGTGCTGGACCGCATGGAGGACCCCGAGGGCCTCTGAGGGGCGGGCGGGGGGGGGGGGGGGGGGGGGGGGGGGGGGGGGGGGGGCCCCCCCCCCCCCCCACGGCCCCCGGCCTCCGGCGGCCGCGGGGAACCAGGACGGCCGGGTGGACGTTGTGGT
>NZ_JBIRRA010000016.1:0-198739 GCF_044333485.1 Streptomyces sp. NPDC020983
CGTTTCACCGGCCCCTCCGGGCTTTCCCTTCGTCGTGTTCCGACTCTATCAGACGCTTTCCAGTGCCTGACCCCCAGTCAGCGGGGTTTGTCTTTCCGGCCGTTCGGCCGTTCCGACGAGTGAGACTTTAGCGGATCTCCCTCGGCCGTTCCAAATCGGAGGGCTTTGGCTTCTGCTTCCGCAGAATCCGCGCATTCCAAAAACGCACACGCAGACGCCCCCGGCGTCAGGCCGTGGTCGTTCGAGTGTTTGCTGCGGAATGGCTGTCCGGGAACCGACCAAGATCGGTGCTCACGTCGGACAGCCCGGAGTACGTTACGCACCTGTCCGGTGTGTGTCAACTTCGTGCCGGGACCTTCACAACCGGGGGGTGCGCGCTACTCTGACCCCATGACGTCGCGTACGTGTCACAGCACCCAGTGGTGGGCCGCCTAGAGGCGGCCCGGACTCACGTACGCACCCACGGCCGCCGCTCCAGGCGGCCGTTTTCGTTGTCTGCGGCCGCGGTGGGCGGCGGTCTCCCGAGCACATCGACCGGCGAACCACGGACGACAGGAGACGGCGACATGACACGGACTCTCAGCGGTGTGAAGCCCACGGGGCATCTGACCCTCGGCAACTATCTCGGTGCCCTGCGGCGGTGGGCGGAGGAGGACCAGCACCGGGCGGAGTCGCTGTTCTTCGTGGCGGATCTGCACGCGCTGACCGTCGAGCACGATCCGGCGCGGGTGCGGCGGCTGAGCCGGCAGGCGGCGAGCCTGCTGCTGGCGACGGGGCTGGACCCGCAGGTGTGCACCGTCTTCGTGCAGAGCCATGTGGACGAGCACGCACGGCTGTCGTACCTGCTGGAGTGCGTCGCCACGGACGGCGAGATGCGGCGGATGATCCAGTACAAGGAGAAGTCCGCGCGGGCGCAGGCAGCCGGGCAGGGGGTGCGGCTGTCGCTGCTGACCTACCCGGTGCTGATGGCGGCGGACATCCTCGCGTACGGGGCCGACGAGGTGCCCGTGGGTGAGGACCAGACGCAGCACGTGGAGCTCACCCGGGATCTGGCGGAGCGCTTCAACCAGCGGTACGGGACGACGTTCGTGGTGCCGCGGGCCACGCGGCCGGCGGCTGCGGCGCGGGTCATGGACCTCCAGGAGCCGGCGTCGAAGATGGGCAAGTCGCACGCGGCCACCGCCGGGATCGTCTACCTGCTGGACGAGCCGGACGTGATCACGAAGAAGGTCATGCGGGCGGTGACCGACAGCGAGCCGGGGGTGACCTTCGACCGGGCGGCGCGGCCCGGGCTGGCGAACCTGCTGGAGATCCTGGCGGCCTGCACCGGCAAGGACGCGGAGTCGCTCGCGGAGGCCTACGACGCCGAGGGCGCGGGCTTTGGGGCCATCAAGCGGGACACGGCGGAGGCGGTGGTGGAGCTGCTGCGGCCGCTCCGGGCGCGGCACGCCGAGCTGAGCGCGGACCAGGGGTATCTGGACGGGGTGCTGCGGGAGGGCGCGGCGCGGGCGCGGGAGGTCGCGCGGCCGACGGTCGACGCGGCCTACCGCGCGGTCGGGCTCCTGCCGCCGGCCTGAAGGGGTGCGGGTGCGCCACCGGGTCCGGCCCCTCCCCGGGAGGGAGCGGCAGGGCCCGGTGGACGCAGCCCGCGGGTCAGGCGCCGGAGGCCAGCTCGCGGCTGCGGTCGCGGGCGGCTTCGAGCGCGGAGAGGAGGGCGGCGCGTACCCCGTGGTTCTCCAGCTCGCGGATGGCGCTGATCGTCGTGCCGGCCGGGGAGGTGACGGCTTCGCGGAGCTTGACCGGGTGCTCGCCGCTGTCGCGGAGCATCACGGCGGCGCCGATCGCGGACTGCACGATGAGGTCGTGCGCCTGGGCGCGGGGCAGGCCCAGGAGGATGCCGGCGTCGGTCATGGCCTCGACGAGGTAGTAGAAGTACGCGGGCCCGGAGCCGGACAGGGCGGTGGCGGCGTCCTGCTGCTTCTCCGGGACGCGCAGGGTCTTGCCGACCGGCTGGAAGATCGCCTCGGTGCGGGCGAGGTGGCTCTCGTCGGCGTGCCGTCCCGCGGAGATCACGGACATGCCCTCGTCGACGAGCACCGGGGTGTTGGGCATGACGCGGACGACGGGGGTGCCCTCGGCGAGGCGCTCCTCGAAGAAGGTGGTGGGGATGCCGGCGGCGGCGCTGATGACCAGGCGGTCGGCGGGCAGGTGCGGGGCCAGCTCGTCGAGCAGCACGGACATGTCCTGCGGCTTGACGGCCAGGATGAGGGTCTCGGCGGTCTTGGCCGCCTCCGCGGTGTCGACGGGCTGGACGCCGTAGCGCGTGCGCAGCTCCTCGGCGCGCTCCGGGCGGCGGGCGGTGACGAGCAGGTCGGCGGGCGCCCACCCGGCCCTGATCATGCCGGAGAGCAGGGCCTCGCCGATCTTTCCTGTGCCGAGGACGGCCACGTGTCGCTGGGTCATGGCCCCATGATGCCGGGTGCGGCGGACACCGGGTCGGGGTTGTCCACAGGCCGGAAGTCGTCCGCGGCTGTGCGCCGGCGGGGCCTGGGCGGGGGTGGGGGGCGGCTCAGGGTCATCCCCTATGGCGCATAGGGACGGGACGGGGCGACCGTAGCGGTATGAACCCTTCATCCCGCGAAACCGTGACCACCGGCGCGGAGAAGCGGCAGCTGGCCGTCGCCTCCGCGAGCCTCGGTCCGTGGCGGCCGGCGGCTGTGGTCGGCGCGCTCGGCGGTGGTGTGTCGCTGGCCCTGCACCTGGTGCAGGGGCACTTCGGACTCGGCATTCTCAGCGGTTCCCTGTCGATCGCCGCGCTGCTCTTCTTCTGCGTGGGGGGAGCCGGCGCGGTGCTCGGGTATTCCGCGCACGGGCACGGGGGCCGGGACCGGCGCATCAGGCGGTGGGCGCGCAGGCACCCGTGGCGCGTGGCGGCGGTACCGGCGGCGGCGATGTTCGTCACCGACCTGGTGCTGCGGCAGGTGCTGACGAGCGAGGGCTTCTTCGGCAGCGTGTGGACGGGGCTGTGGCACGGCGCGGTCGTCGCGGCGGTGGTGGGCGGGGTCGGCGCGGTGAGCGCGGCCCGGGGGTGACGTCGCCGGGGGACCGGCGGGCGGGTGGTGCGGCGGGGCCGGCGGGTTGCCGGCCCCGCTGTCGTGTGCCGTGGGACGGCGCTCACCGGGCGGGGCGGCTCACAGGGCCACGCTGACGCCGACCTGGTCGGGGCGGGCGGTGCGGCGCAGCACCGTGCGTGCCAGGTCGCCGAGCCGGACCAGGGCGTATCGCCGGGCGAGGAGGCGGCGGGCGGCGGCCTTGCCCGCGTCGTCCAGGACGCGGGCGGTGGTCTCCAGCTCGGGGGCGCCGGGGGCGACGCGCCCGCGGGCGTTGCAGGGGGCGAGCACCACCCGGGGGTTGGTGCGCAGCCGCTTGACCTTGCCGCTGGCGGCTCCGGTCCAGAAGACCAGCTCACCGTCGCCGAGGGCGTACCAGACGGGGGTCGGCACGGGGGTGCCGTCGCGCCGGAAGGTGGTGACGCTCACGTACTTGCCGCGCCGCAGCGCGGTCACCGCTTCGGATGCCGTCGTGCTCACCGTCGCAAGGCTAGCGGCCACCGCGTGCGGAGGAGGGGGTTCGGCCGGCGGGAGCACGCGCGGTCTCCCCGCGGACGGGCGGGGGCGCCGGACGCACGGGTTGCGGCGCGGCCGGGGTCCCGCGGCAGCTCAGCGCCTGCGCTTGCCCTTGGGCTTCGCCTTCGCCTTCGGGCGGGACTGGCGGGCCTCGTACCGGGCGCGGGCCTCGGCGTACTCGGCACGGCGCAGGTCCTCGCCGGGGGCCTCGGACAGGGAGCGCACGAAATAGGCGAGCAGGCCGCCGACGAACCCGATCGCGTAGAGGCTCGCCGTACCGTCGGCGTCGCCCGAGGGGCGGCGGGTGACGAAGCCGCGCCATGTGTGGCGGAAGGCGAGGACGCTGCACACGGCGAGGCCGATGAAGGCGAGGGCGGTGACGAACGTGCCGATCTTGGCGTCGCCGAGGCCCTGGAAGCCGATCTTGAGCACGAAGGAGCCGGCCGCGGCGGCGGCCAGCGAGCCCACGCTGACGCCGAGGCGGCGCAGGCCGTAGCCGCGGTCGTGGTCGACCCAGGTCGTCCCGAAGAAGCGGATCGGCTCGGGCGCCGGGCCCTGGGCGGGGGCCGCGGCTCCCGGGGCCTCGGGGGCGGCGGCTGTCTGCTGGTGCTCACTCACGCCTTCCATTATGGGCACGGGCGGGAAGTGGACGGGCGGCGGTCCGGACCGGCGTCCGCGCCCCGGGCCGCCGCGTACGGCGGGCGCCGCGGTCCCCCGGTCGCGGGGGCCGCCCGCGCGGTGTCCCGCGGCCGTCCGGTGGGTGGGCCGGTGCCGCGACGGCGGCGGCCCCGGCCCGGGAGGGGGTCCGGGCACGGCGGGGGCGTGGTCGCGGCGGCGGTGCGGCGAAACCGTGAAGAAGTGAACGCCTTTGCGACGGGTGCGTGCGCGGACCATTGACCACAGACTGACCAGTCAGTAACTTCTGCTGAGCAGCGCCGACTTCACCCGATCTCGTCACATACCCCCACGAAACGAGGAGAGATGTCGATGCGCGTTCTCCCCCGCCGCGCCCGCGGCCTCGCCGCCGTCCTCGCCGCCGCGGCACTGGCCGTCCTCGGTCTCACCGCGCCCACCGCGCAGGCCCAGTCGCAGGCCCAGCGCTCGTACGTGGCGATGGGTGACAGCTACAGCGCGGCCTCCGGCGTGCTGCCGCTCGACCCGGACGCCTCGCTGCTGTGCATCCGGTCCTCCGCCAACTACCCCCACGTGCTCGCCGCCCGTGCCGGGCTCGCGCTGCACGACGTCACGTGCGGCGCCGCCCAGACGAAGGACTTCGCCGGGGCCCAGTACCCGGGCATCGCACCGCAGCTGGACGCGCTGAGCGCGAGCACCGACGTCGTGACGATGACGATCGGCGGCAACGACAACAACACCTTCATCGACGCGATACTCGCCTGCGGCTCCGCCGGCATCGCCACCCTCGGCCTCGGCCACCCCTGCCAGAGCCTGTACGGGAGCACCTTCACCGACCAGGTCGACAACGGCACCTTCCAGGCGCTCAAGGGCGCGCTCGCGGCCGTCCGTGCGAAGGCACCGGGCGCGCAGGTCGCGATCCTCGGCTACCCGTGGATCGTGCCGGCCTCCGCGGTGCCCGGCTGCTTCGCGCAACTGCCCATCGCCTCGGGCGACATCCCCTACCTGCGCGACCTCCAGGCGCACCTGAACTCGGCCGTGCAGCGCGCGGCGGCGGCGACCGGGGCGACGTACGTCGACATGGCCGCGGCCTCCGACGGGCACGACGCGTGCCGGCCCGTCGGGACGCGGTGGATCGAACCGGTGCTGTTCGGCACGAACTTCGTGCCGGTGCACCCCAACGCGCTCGGCGAGTCCGCGATGGCCGCCCGCGCGGCCGCGGCCCTCGGCCTGGGCTAGATCCCCCCCCACGGGCGCGAAAACGCCGTCCCCCGCGGGCAGTTGCCCGCGGGGGACGGCGGCCGCGCAGAGGCTCAGCGCTCCAGCAGGCTCACGTCGCGCACCGCGCCGCGGTCCGCGCTCGTCGCCATCGCGGCGTACGCGCGCAGCGCCGCCGAGACGGGCCGGTCGCGCGGGGCGCGCGGCTTGAAGACGCCGCCCAGGGCCTCCCGGCGGGCCGCCAGCTCCTCGTCGGGGACGAGGAGTTCCATCGTCCGGCCGGGGATGTCGATACGGATCCGGTCGCCGTCCTCGACGAGCGCGATGGTGCCGCCCGCGGCCGCCTCCGGCGAGGCGTGGCCGATGGACAGGCCCGACGTGCCGCCGGAGAAGCGGCCGTCGGTGATCAGGGCGCAGGACTTCCCGAGGCCGCGGCCCTTCAGGTACGAGGTCGGGTAGAGCATCTCCTGCATGCCGGGGCCGCCGCGCGGGCCCTCGTAGCGGATCACGACGACGTCGCCGGGCGCGATCTCCTTGCGGAGGATCTTCTCGACGGCCTCCTCCTGCGACTCGCACACGACCGCCGGGCCCTCGAACGTCCAGATCGACTCGTCGACGCCCGCGGTCTTGACGACGGCGCCGTCCACGGCGAGGTTGCCGCGCAGCACGGCGAGGCCGCCGTCCTTGGAGTAGGCGTGCTCGACGTCGCGGATGCAGCCGCCGGCCGCGTCGGTGTCCAGCGAGTCCCAGCGCTCGGACTGCGAGAAGGCCGAGGCCGACCGCACGCATCCCGGGGCGGCGTGGAAGAGCTCGACGGCCTCCGGCGAGGGGGAGCCGCCGCGCACGTCCCACGTGCCGAGCCAGTCCTTGACCGAGCGGGAGTGCACGGTGTGCACGTCCTCGTTGAGCAGCCCGCCGCGGTAGAGCTCGCCGAGGATCGCCGGGATGCCGCCCGCGCGGTGCACGTCCTCCATGTAGTACGTGCCGGAGGGTGCGACGTTCGGCGCGACCTTGGCCAGGCACGGCACCCGGCGCGAGACCGCGTCGATGTCGCTCAGGCCGTAGTCCAGCTCGGCTTCCTGGGCGGCGGCGAGCAGGTGCAGGATCGTGTTGGTGGAGCCGCCCATCGCGATGTCGAGCGCCATCGCGTTCTCGAACGCGGCGCCGGTGGCGATGGCGCGCGGCAGCACGGTGGCGTCGTCCTGCTCGTAGTAGCGCCGGGTCAGCTCGACGACGGTGCGGCCGGCCTCCTCGTACAGCGCCTTGCGGGCGGTGTGGGTGGCGAGCACCGAGCCGTTGCCGGGCAGGGCCAGGCCGATGGCCTCGGTGAGGCAGTTCATCGAGTTGGCGGTGAACATGCCCGAGCAGGAGCCGCAGGTCGGGCAGGCGTTCTCCTCGATACGGAGGATGTCGGCGTCCGAGACGCTCTCGTTGACGGCGTCGGAGATCGCGTTGATCAGGTCCAGCTTGCGGACGGTGCCGTCGACCAGCGTCGCCCGGCCGGCCTCCATCGGGCCGCCGGAGACGAAGACCGTCGGGATGTTCAGCCGCAGCGCGGCCATCAGCATGCCCGGGGTGATCTTGTCGCAGTTGGAGATGCAGATCAGCGCGTCCGCGCAGTGCGCCTGCACCATGTACTCGACGGAGTCGGCGATCAGGTCGCGCGACGGCAGCGAGTAGAGCATGCCGCCGTGGCCCATCGCGATGCCGTCGTCCACGGCGATGGTGTTGAACTCGCGCGGCACCGCTCCGGCCGCCTTGATCGCCTCGGAGACGATCCGCCCGACCGGCTGGAGGTGGGTGTGCCCCGGTACGAACTCGGTGAAGCTGTTGGCGACCGCGACGATCGGCTTGCCGATGTCGGCGTTGTCCACGCCGGATGCGCGCATGAGGGCGCGCGCGCCCGCCATGTTGCGGCCGTGGGTGACCGTACGTGACCTCAGCTCGGGCACGGTTCCACTCCCTAGTTCCACTCGCGTTCGTACGACGGCACGCGGCTCGCGGCCTGCCGTCGAGGGTACGCCCGTCGCCCAGGATCCGGACAGTCCGTCCGGATGACGGAAGGCTTGTGCTGTTTCGCGGAGCCCTCCGGCGGGGGGCGTCAGCGCCGGGGGCGGCTCGCGACCGGCGGGAGGACCAGGTGGCGGCGGGCGAAGGCCAGCGCCTCCGCGAGGTCGGCCTCGCGCTCCGCGGAGGACATGGCCCGCCGCGTGTTGACCTCCACGACCACGTGGCCGTCGAAGCCGCGTCCGGCCAGGGAGCGGAGCAGCTCGGCGCAGGGCTGGGTGCCGCGGCCCGGCACGAGGTGCTCGTCCTTCGCCGAGCCGTTGCCGTCGCCGAGGTGGACGTGCGCGAGCCGGTCGCCCATCCGCGCGGCCATCTCCAGCACGCCTGTGCGCGAGGTCGCCGCGTGGGAGAGGTCCACCGTGAAGTGCCGGTAGTCCTCCCGGGTGACGTCCCAGTCCGGGGCGTACGCGGCCATCTCGCGGTCGCGGTAGCGCCAGGGGTACATGTTCTCGACGGCGAAGCGGACGTCCGTCTCGTCCGCCATCCGCCACACCCCGCGCACGAAGCCGCGCGCGTACGAGCGCTGCCAGCGGAAGGGCGGGTGGACGACGACGGCCGAGGCGCCGAGCCGCTCGGCGGCGGACTTCGCGCGCTGGAGCTTGACCCACGGGTCGGTGGACCACACCCGCTGGGTGATCAGCAGGCAGGGCGCGTGCACCGCGAGTACCGGCACGCGGTGGTAGTCCGACAGCCGGCGCAGCGCGTCGACGTCCTGGCTGACCGGATCCGTCCACACCATGACCTCGACGCCGTCGTAGCCGAGGCGGGCGGCGATCTCGAAGGCCGTCGCCGTCGACTCGGGGTAGACGGAGGCGGTGGACAGCGCGACCTTCGCGCCGCACGCGGCCCCGCCGGTCATGCCGCCGGGTGCCGCGCCGGGCACGCCCGCGGGCGGCACGGTGCCGCGGGGCGGCGTGCCGGGGGCTGCGTCGGGGCTGTCGGGGGCGTGGGACACGCATGCCAGCGTACGGCCGTGGCCCGCGGGGAGGGCCCGCTCCCGGGCGCCGCGGGGGCCTCAGGGGGGTGCGCGCTCAGCCCGTCCGGCGGGCGACGGTGGCGCCTGACCCGCCGTTCTGCGGGGGTGAGGGGGCGGGTGGGGCGTACGGGGCGACATGCGGTGTGGTGTTGGCCACAGGGCCCCGCGAGGCGGGGGCGGCCGGGGCCGGCGCGGAGGGCGACGGGCCCGCCTCCGCCGTCCCCGCGGCCATCACGTCGAGCTTGCGCAGGATCACGCCCTCGCGCAGCGCCCACGGGCAGATCTCCAGGGCGCCGACGCCGTACAGGTCCATCGCCGCCTCGGCCACCAGCGCGCCCGCGAGCAGCTGGCCGGCGCGGCCCTCGGACACGCCCGGCAGGTTCGCGCGCTGCCGCGCCGCCATCTCCGCGAGCCGCGGCACCCACTCCTCCAGCACCTCGCGCCGCAGCACCCGCTGCACGTACAGCCCGTCCGCGCTGCGCGCCGCCCCCGCGATACGGGCCAGCTGGCGGAAGGTCTTGGACGTGCCCACCGCGTGGTCGGCGGGTCCGAGGCGGGCGAACTCTGCAACGGTGCGGGCGATCTCGGTGCGGACGTGCCGGCGCAGCGCCCGCACGTGGCTGCCGGACGGCGGGTCGCCCGGCAGCCAGCCGCTGGTCAGCCGGCCCGCGCCGAGCGGCAGCGACACGGCGGCGTCCGGGTACTCGTCCATGCCGTAGCCGACCTCCAGCGAGCCGCCGCCGATGTCCAGCACCAGCAGCTTCCCGGCCGACCAGCCGAACCAGCGGCGTACGGCGAGGAAGGTCAGCCGCGACTCGTCCTCCCCGGACAGCACCGTCAGCCGCACGCCGGTCTCCTGCTCGACACGCGCGAGCACGGCCTCGCCGTTCACCGCCTCGCGCACGGCGGACGTCGCGAACGGCAGGACGTCCTCGGCGCCCTTGTCCTCCGCGACGCGCATCGCGTCCGCGACCGTGGCCACGAGGCGCTCGACCCCCTCGTCGCCGATCGCGCCGTCCGCGTCGAGGAGCTGGGCGAGCCGCAGATCGGCCTTGTGCGAATACGCGGGGAGCGGGCGCGCGCCCGGGTGCGCGTCCACCACCAGCAGGTGGACGGTGTTGGACCCCACGTCGAGCACTCCCAGTCGCATGGGCAGCACTTTACGGCCGGGGCGGGGGCGGGAGGGGGCGTGCCCGCGCACCGGCCGGGAGTGCGGGGTGCGCGCCCCGCGGGAGGGGCCGCCGGGGCGGGGGCGCGCCCTTTCCCGCGCGCCTTCGGCGGGGGGAAGAGACGTCTCCTGCGGGGCGGTGAGGGGAAACGGGGCAATACGGTCTTACGCTGGGCGCGTGGCAAAGGTGAGGGCCCGCAACGGCGGGGAGCAGGTCGCGGTGGGCGACGAGGCGGGGCTGGACTTCGCGCGGGCGTGGCTGGAATTCGTCGACCCGGCGGACGAGGAGCAGGTCTTCCGGTGCGACCTGACGTGGCTGACGTCACGCTGGGCGTGCGTCTTCGGGCACGGCTGCCAGGGCATCGTCGCCGGGCGCGCGGACGACGGCTGCTGCTCGCTGGGCGCGCACTTCTCCGACGACGACGACGAGAAGCGGGTCGCCGGGCACGTCTCCCGGCTCACCGCGCAGGACTGGCAGTTCCACGGCCTCGGCACCGGCCGGGACGGCTACTGGGCCGAGGAGAACGAGGACGGCGAGCGGCAGACCCGCGTCGTCGACGGCGCCTGCATCTTCTCCAACCGCGCAGGCTTCCCCGGCGGCCAGGGCTGCGCGCTGCACGCCCTCGCGCTGCGGGAGAACCGCGAGCCGCTCGAGACCAAGCCCGACGTGTGCTGGCAGCTGCCGATCCGCCGCACCTTCGAGTGGGTCGACCGGCCCGACGACACGCGCGTCCTCGTCGTCTCGATCGGCGAGTACGACCGCAGGGGCTGGGGCCCCGGCGGCCACGACCTGCACTGGTGGTGCACCTCCGCCACCTCCGCGCACGGCGGCGGCGAGCCCGTGTACGCCTCCTACCGCGCCGAGCTGACCGAGCTCATGGGCCCGGCGGCCTACGCGGAGCTGTCCGCCGCCTGCGAAGCCCGCCTCGCCTCCGCCCTCCCCCTCGTGGCCCCGCACCCGGCGGACCCGGCCGCGGGCTAGCGGACCCGCCGGAACCGGCGGCGGCCCGGCGGGCCTCCTTCTCCACGGGAAGGAGCCCGCCATGGACGCCAGCACCGTCACGGCCGTCGCCGCCACGGCCATAGCGAGCGCATCGTTCGCCGTCTCGATCAGCGAGGCCCGCACCACACGCCGCCACAACCGGCACTCGGTGGCGCCCCTCCTCGAAATCTGGACGCAGCGCCGCCAGGGCGGCACGACGGGCCTGCGGCTGTGCAACTACGGCCTCGGGCCCGCCGTCGTCACCTCGACCTCCGTCGCGCTCGACGGGGTCGAGCTGGGCGGCTGGATCCGCCCGGTCATCGACGGCCTGCGCGGCAGCCTCGCCGAGTGGCCGCGCGCCCTCGCCGTCAACCCGGGGCACCACGTGATCCCGGCGGGGGCGGAGCGCTTCCTGATGCACGTCCCGGACTACGACCCGGTCCGCCACGGCGACCTGTGGCAGCTCCTCACCACGCGGCTCACCCTGCGGGTGACGTACGACTCGCTCTACGGCGGCGAGGGCTTCGAGGTCCGCCACCCGCTCCCGTACACCTGAGGCCGCGGGCCCGTCCCTCCCCTCCCCTAGGGCGTGTCCGCAAAGTCCCGCCTGGCACACGGCGCCTGGCACGCACGCTCGCTACGTTGTCGGGCTCGTCCGAGTAGGCCCACTACGAGGACGACCCTCCGCCTTGCGATCGCACGCACCAGACACCGTCTGCCCCGCCCTCCGGGCGGACGACGGGACTTTGCGGACACGCCCTAGGCCGTCAGCTCCTCCGCGTCCGCTTCCGCGGCCGCGGCGTCGCGGGCGCAGGCCGCGGCCAGCTCGTCGAGGGAGATGCCGAGGGCCGCGGCGAGGGCCGCCACCGTGAAGAAGGCCGGGGTCGGGGCGCGGCCCGTCTCGATCTTGCGCAGCGTCTCCGCGGAGACGCCCGCGGCCGCCGCGATCTCCACCATGCTGCGGTCGCCGCGCGCCGCGCGCAGCAGCGCGCCGAAGTGTTCGCCCCGGCGGCGCTCGCGGGGGGTCAGGGGGGTTCTCACCATGCCTGTGATACTAATACCGGTAAACAAATACCGGTATAAAAATTGGAGGCTGCCCTCATGGTGGAGCTCAAGACCGACGCGGCCATCGACGCGATGCGCGAGGCGGGCCGCGTCGTCGCCCGCGCGCTCGCCGCGACCCGGGACGCCGCGGCCGTGGGCGTCTCGCTGCTCGACCTCGACGAGGCCGCCCGCGCCGTCCTCGACGAGGCCGGGGCGACCTCGCCCTTCCTCGGCTACCGGCCGTCCTTCGCGCCGACGCCCTTCCCCGGCGTCATCTGCACGTCCGTCAACGACGCCGTCGTGCACGGCATCCCCACCGGCTACCGGCTGCGCGACGGAGACCTCCTCAGCGTCGACTGCGGCGCCGAACTCGACGGCTGGACCGGCGACGCGGCCGTCACCTTCACCGTCGGCACACCGCGCCCCGGCGACGCCGAACTCGTCGCCGCGACCGTCCGCGCCCTGGAGGCGGGTGTCGCGGCCGCCGTCCCCGGAAACCGGATGGGCGACATCTCCGCCGCGATCGGGCGGGTGGCGGCGCAGGCGCGCTGCGGGATGCCCGCGGATTTCGGCGGGCACGGGATCGGGCGGCGCATGCACGAGGACCCGCACGTCCCGAACCGCGGCCGTGCGGGGCGCGGATTCCCCCTGCGCGCGGGGCTGACCCTCGCGATCGAGCCGATGCTCATGGCCGGGGGCTCCGACGCCTACCACGCCGACGCGGACGGGTGGACGCTGCGGACGGACGACGGGAGCCGGGCGGCGCACTTCGAGCACACCGTGGCGATCACGGCGGAGGGGCCGCGCGTGCTGACCCTGCCCTAGGGGCTCTCCGCCGCGCCCGGCAGGAACGGGCGGGGCCGCGTCACCCGCCCGGACGGCGGGAGAGGGGGGAGACCGTCGCCGGAGGTGCCGCGCCACCGGGACGCGAACGGTCCGCCCCCATCCGCCGGTGGGTCAGGAGGGGGCACGGTGGGCGAGGAGGATGCCGCCCAGCGGGGACTCCGCCGAGGTCAGGGTCGTACGGGAGGCGACGGTGAAGCCGGCGGCGGTGAGCCAGGAGGCGAGACGGGCGTGGGTGCGGTGGTGGACGTACAGGCGCATGGGGTGCCCGCCGTAGCCCTCCGTCTTCCAGCGGCTCGTGTCACCGACGTGGAAGCCCAGCAGGAGGGGCGCGCCGGGGCGCAGGACGCGGTGGAAGTGGGCGAGGACCCGCGGGATCTCCTCGTCGGGGACGTGGATGAGGGAGTACCAGGCGAGGAGGCCGGCGGTGGAGGCGTCGGGGAGGGGCAGATCGGTCATGGAGCCGACCGCGAAGCGCACGCCGGGGTTGTCGCGGCGGGCGATCTGGATCATCCGCGGTGACAGGTCGATGCCGAAGGCGTCCAGCCCGAGTGTGCGCAGGAAGGCGGTGACGCGGCCGGGCCCGCAGCCGACGTCCGCGACGGGCCCGTCGCCGCCGGCCCGTACGAGGCCGGCGAACTCCGCGAGGGCGGCCCGCTCCCGCGGCAGGCCGTCGAGCAGGTCGCGTACGTACTCCGTGTAGCTCTCGGCGACGGTATCGTAGGACACCCGGGTGTCCTCCAGCCAGCCGGCCGTGCTCGGTTCGCTCGTCATCCGGGGACCCTAGCGCCCGCCGCTGACACCCGGTCAGCCGGACGGGGACGGGTCGGGGGTCGTCGGCGGGTCCGTCGGCGGGGCCGACGTGGGGGGCGGGGTGGTGCCGGACGGGGCCGGGTCCGGGGTGGAGGAGGCCGGCGGGGCGGGCGTGGGGGACGCGGAGGCCGGGGGCGGGGCCGAACGGCGGGTGGTGCCGTGCAGGATGACGGTGGCGTTCGCCGGGGCGAAGGCCACGCTCGCCGTCCAGCTGCCGCGCGGGGCGAGGGAGTGCTCGACGGTGATCGAGACCGTCGTCGACCCGCCGGGGTGCAGCACCCCGGACACCGCCGAGAGCCGCAGCCAGGGCGCCGAGGCCGAAGCCGACCACCGCACGTCGCCGGCGCCGCTCGCCGTGAGCGTCACCAGGGTGCCGCCCCTGGCCGGCGCCGCGGTGACGGTGAGGGTGCCCGCGCCCGCCGGAGGGGACGCCGTCGCGGAGGGCGTGACGGTCACCGCCGTGACGTCCGCGGCGGGTGACGCCTCCCCCGGCGCGCGGGTGCCGGGGTGCGGGGCGGAGGGCCCGGGGCGGGAGGAGCCCGCCTTCTCGTAGGGCAGACCGGTGTCGGGCGCGCCCGCCGCCGTACGGCCGCCGTGCGTGTCGTCGTCGCCGAGGGGTGTCGCGCGGTAGGCCGCCCACACCGCCAGGACGGGCGCGGCCACGACCGCCGCGACCACCGTCGTCGTCATCACGCGGTGCCGCAACTGCGCCCGCCGCGCCGCCTGGTCCCGCAGATCGCGCGGGAAACCCCGCCGGTCGAACCGCGGTGTGACGCCCCGGCTGCGGCCCGCGCCGCTCTCCATCGCGTGCAGCAGCGCCGCGCACGACGCCGCCCGCGGCGCCTCGATGAGGGCGAGCACCGCGGTGGCGCCGGGGGCCCCCGGCCACGGCCCCGCGGCGACCGCGCGCTCGGCCGTACGGCGGCACAGCGTGCACTCGTCGACGTGCCGCACCAGCTCGTCCCGCAACGCGGGCCCGAGCAGCACCCGGTTGTCCCCGGCGAGCTGCGCGAGCGCGGCGCACCGCCCGCTCTCCACCACTGCCAGGGCCGCGCGCGTCCGCTCCACCTCGCACGCCGCCCGCGCGAGCAGCCCGCGTGCCGCGCCCGTCTCCATCCCCAGCACCGCGGCCACCTCGTGCGGCGCGAGCTGGTGCCGCACGGCCAGCTCCAGCGCCTCGCGCTGCTCCGGCGTCGTCCCCGCCGCCTCGGGCCACGCCAGCGCCGCGAGCTGCGCACCACGCTGCGCCGCGATGTCCGCCGCCGCCCGCACGGGTGCCACCGGCCTGCCCGCGGCCAGCCGCCGCAGGCACGACCAGCGGGCCAGCGCGTACAGCCACGGCCTGCGCAGCGCCGGATCCCGCAGCCGCGCCCGCTGCCGTTCCGCGAGCGCCAGCACCTCCCCGAGCACTTCCGCCGCGGCGTCGTGCTCGCACAGCACCGACAGGCAGTACGTGAACAGCCCGTCCAGATACGGCTCGTAGTGTCCCGGCGGCACTATCGGCAGCGTCCCCTGCGGGCGCGCCACCGCGCCGCCCCGCCCCCGGTGCCGCGCGGCGTCGCCTCCGTGTCCGGCCGCCTCGCGCGCGGCCGCGCCGCGCGTGAGGGCCGCAGCCCGCGGCCTGCGGTGCGCGCCCGTCGGGTGGCTCTGCGCGGAGGGCGTGGGGGTGGGGGTCTCCTGCCTGCTCATCACCGGCTGACGGTAGGCCCGCGAGTGCGTCCCGTTCAGCCGTCCTCGCAGCGATTAACCCTTACGGGTTGCCCGTCCCCCCGTTAGGGGCCGACAGCGCCCCCTTGCGGGTGAATCCGGCCGCTCGGCCGTGACGGTACGTCCCGGCGCGCCCGCGCACGGCACCGGCGGACGGCCGCGGAGGGACCCGCTGTCACACCCGCCCGCTACGGTGACCGCATGGCCACCCGCAAGACCGCCCCCAAGGACCGCCCCTCCTACCGCTGCACCGAATGCGGCTGGACGACCGTCAAATGGCTCGGCCGCTGCGGCGAGTGCCAGGCGTGGGGCACGGTCGAGGAGTACGGCGGCGCCCCCGCCGTGCGGACCACCGCCCCCGGCAGGGTGAGCGCCCCGGCCCGCCCGATCGGTCAGGTCGACGGCCGCCAGGCCACCGCGCGCTCGACCGGCGTGCCGGAGCTGGACCGGGTGCTGGGCGGCGGTCTGGTCCCCGGGGCGGTGGTGCTGCTCGCGGGCGAGCCCGGCGTGGGCAAGTCGACGCTGCTGCTGGACGTCGCGGCGAAGGCGTCCGGTGAGCGCAGCCCGGTGCTGTACGTGACGGGCGAGGAGTCGGCGTCGCAGGTGCGGCTGCGGGCGGACCGGATCGGCGCGATCGCCGACCACCTCTACCTGGCGGCGGAGACGGACCTGTCCGCGGTGCTCGGGCACCTGGACGACGTGAAGCCGTCGCTGCTGGTCCTGGACTCCGTCCAGACGGTGGCCTCGCCGGAGATCGACGGCGCCCCCGGCGGGGTCGCGCAGATCCGCGAGGTGGCGGGCGCGCTGATCAGGGCGTCGAAGGAGCGCGGTATGGCCACGCTGCTGGTCGGCCACGTCACGAAGGACGGCACGATCGCCGGTCCCCGCCTGCTGGAGCACCTCGTGGACGTGGTGCTGAGCTTCGAAGGCGACCGGCACGCCCGGCTGCGCCTGGTCCGCGGGGTGAAGAACCGCTACGGGGCGACGGACGAGGTCGGCTGCTTCGAGCTGCACGACGAGGGGATCACGGGGCTCGCCGACCCGTCGGGGCTGTTCCTGACCCGGCGTGACGAGCCGGTGCCGGGAACGTGCCTGACGGTGACGCTGGAGGGCAAGCGGCCGCTGGTCGCGGAGGTGCAGGCGCTCACGGTGGACACGCAGATCCCGTCGCCGCGCCGTACGACCTCGGGCCTGGAGAACTCCCGGGTCTCGATGATGCTCGCGGTGCTCGAACAGCGCGGCAGGATCAAGGCGATCGGCAAGCAGGACATCTACACGGCGACGGTCGGCGGGGTGAGGCTCACCGAGCCGGCGGCGGATCTGGCGGTGGCGCTCGCGCTGGCGAGCGCGGCGATCGACACACCGCTGCCCAAGAACCTGGTGGCGATCGGCGAGGTGGGCCTGGCCGGGGAGGTGCGCCGGGTCACGGGGGTGCAGCGGCGGCTCGCGGAGGCGGCACGGCTGGGCTTCACCCACGCCCTGGTGCCGGCCGACCCGGGCAAGGTGCCCGCGGGGATGCGCGTCATCGAGGTGTCCGACATCGGCGAGGCACTGCGCGCGCTCCCCGCCCGCAGGCCCCGGGGCGGCGGCGCCGCGGAGTCCTGAGAGGGCGCCCCGCCCGGACGGCGGCGGCACCGGACGGGCCGCTGCGCCCCGGGGGCGTGTGCCCGGCGATCGGCGGTGCCCGGCGCGGACGACGTAAACTCAGTCCAAACCGCACCGACCGGAGGAACGCAGTGGCAGCCAACGACCGGGCAGGCTCCGCCCCGGCCCGCAAGGCAGCGGCGGAATCCGCCGGCAGGTCCGGCGGCGGAGCGGACGGCGCCGGGCTCATGCGCGCCGCGCTGAGCGCCGTCGCCCCTGGTACGGCGCTGCGCGACGGCCTGGAGCGCATCGTGCGCGGCAACACCGGCGGCCTGATCGTGCTGGGCATGGACAGGACGGTGGAGACGCTGTGCACGGGCGGCTTCGTGCTGGACGTGGAGTTCACCGCGACGCGGCTGCGCGAACTGTGCAAGCTGGACGGCGCGCTGATCCTGGACAAGGACATCACCAAGATCCTGCGCGCGGGCGTGCAGCTGGTGCCGGACCCGACGATCCCGACCGAGGAGACCGGCACCCGGCACCGCACCGCGGACCGGGTCAGCAGGCAGGTCAACTTCCCCGTGGTGTCGGTGAGCCAGTCGATGCGGCTGATCGCCCTCTACGTCGACGGGCAGCGGCGGGTCCTGGAGGACTCCGCGGCGATCCTGTCCCGCGCCAACCAGGCGCTGGCGACCCTGGAGCGCTACAAGCTGCGGCTGGACGAGGTCGCCGGCACGCTGTCGGCCCTGGAGATCGAGGACCTGGTCACCGTCCGGGACGTGACGTCGGTGGCCCAGCGCCTGGAGATGGTCCGCCGGATCGCCACCGAGATCGCCGAGTACGTCGTGGAGCTGGGCACCGACGGCCGCCTCCTGGCCCTGCAGCTCGACGAGTTGATCGCGGGGGTGGAGCCGGAGCGCGAGCTGGTCGCGCGCGACTACGTCCCCGAGCCGACCGCCAAGCGCAGCCGCACGGTCGCCGAGGCCCTCGCGGAACTGGACGGCCTCCCCCAGAACGAGCTGATCGAACTGACCTCGGTGGCCCGGGCACTGGGCTACACCGGCTCCCCCGAGTCCCTCGACTCGGCGGTCTCGCCCCGCGGTTACCGCCTCCTGGCCAAGGTCCCCCGTCTGCCCAACGCGGTGATAGAGCGCCTGGTCGACCACTTCGGCGGCCTCCAGAAGCTCCTGGCGGCGAGCGTCGACGACCTCCAGGCCGTCGAGGGCGTGGGCGAGGCCCGCGCCCGCTCGGTCCGCGAGGGCCTGTCCCGCCTCGCGGAGTCCTCGATCCTGGAGCGTTACGTCTAGGACCCGTCACCCCCAGACGGCCTGTATCACCTAGTGATACAGGCCGTCTCGCCATGGGAGACCCTCGTTAGGGTCGGGCCGTCCGGGTCCGGACCGGACGACTGGGAGGTGGCGGCAGATGCCGAAGACGGTCATCCACGTGTTCCACGACGACGACCACTCGCTCGCGACGGGGACCCGCGTGGCCCAGCGCATCCAGGAGATCGCGCCCGACCACGACTGCGGCGTCGAGGTCTTCTGCTTTGGACCGGCCCAGCGCCGTCTCTCGGACGGTGACCCCTCCGAGGCGGTCGTCACCTACAACCGCCACATCGACGAACTGGTGGCCGGCGGCGTCCTGGTGGGGGCCTGCGTCAACGCGGCCCGCGCCGACGGGACGGAGGCCGAACTCCTGCGGCGCGGGCTGAACCTGAAGGTGGCCCGGGACGAGTTCCTGCGCTTCACGCTCGAACAGGCCACCGTCATCACCTTCTAGGAGCGCGGCCCGCTCCGGTCCCGCACCGCGTGGACGGCCCCGGCCGGCCCTGGAGCGGAGCCGGTCCGCGGCCGCGTGTGAACCCGGGGAGCCCCTAGCTCGCGGACAGCGAGAACGAGCGCTGCTTCACGCCGAAGCCCGGCACGGTGACCTGGGCGAGGTAGTTGCCCGCGGTGGCGGGAGCGCCCTTGGGGGACGCGCACTCGGGGGAGCTGGTCCGGCCGTTCCAGCGCACGGTGTGGGCGGCGGAGCTGTGGGCGGGAATCCTGATCAGGTAGGGCGACTTGCTCGGCGGGCAGTCCGCGGAGGACCACACGTGGCTGTTGTCGGGGTCCTTCGTCACGTCGAGGACCGCGGAGACCGCGCCGACGTCCAGCTTGCAGTCGGCGGCGCCGCTGTTGGTGGCGCGCAGCGTGAAGGCCGGGTACTGGCCCGCCGGGTACTGGTTCTGGTCCGTGGTGAGGGCCAACGTCACCGTGGCGGAGGTGCAGTTGGGCAGCGGGGACCCCGCCGGGACCTGCACGGCCGTGCCGCCCGTGCCGTCCGCGCCACCGCTGCCGCCACCGCCGGTGCCCGCGTCCGTGCCGGCGGACGAGCCCGCCGCCGTACCGTCGCCGGAGCCCGCGGTGCCGTCGCCGGAGCCCGCGGTGTCACCCGCCGTGCCGGCGGAACCCGCCGTGGCGCCCGCGGAGTTGCCGCCGTCCGTGTCGCCCGGGTCGGTGTCGCGGCCGCCCGGGCGGCCGCTGATGTGGGTGCCGGACGGCGTGGGGCCCGCGGTGATCGTGCCGACGGGCGTGTGCGAACCGGAGGGCGCGGACGTCCCCTTGCCGCCACCTCCGCCGCCGCGGGTCACGGCCCAGACCACAAGCGCCGCGATCACCACCACAGCGGCGGACACGGCGACTCGCCGCCGCCAGTAGATGGACGACGGAAGAGGTCCCACGGGATTGCGCAACGAGCCCACACCCGAACTCTAGGGGAGATCACCCGTGTGCCGTCGCAACACCCGCCGCTCCGTCGCCGCTCTTTGCGGATGATCACGTTTACGTTTCCGGGCGGTCGCTGTCAGTGGTATGTGCGAGGATCGCCCTGCCATGAGCACAGACCTGCACGACACCCCCGAGTCCGCCCCAACCGCCACATCCCCGGCCGCGCCGCGGCACCCGAGACCGGAGGTCCCGGGGCTCACGCCCGCCACCGTGACGTCGCTGCACGAGCTGGTCGTCGACTGGTTCGGCGCGCACGCCCGCGACCTGCCCTGGCGCCGTCCCGACGCGGGCGCCTGGTCGGTCATGGTCAGCGAGTTCATGCTCCAGCAGACCCCGGTGGCCCGTGTCCTCCCGGTCCACGCCGAGTGGCTGGCCCGCTGGCCCCGCCCCGCCGACCTCGCCGCCGAATCCCCCGGCGAGGCCGTCCGCGCCTGGGGCCGCCTCGGCTACCCCCGGCGGGCCCTGCGCCTGCACGGTGCCGCCGCCGCCATAGCGCACCGGCACGGCGGCGAAGTGCCGCGCCTGCACGCGGAACTGCTCGCCCTGCCCGGCGTCGGCGAGTACACCGCGGCCGCCGTCGCGTCCTTCGCCTACGGGCAGCGCCACATCGTGCTCGACACCAACGTCCGGCGGGTCTTCGCCCGCGTCGTCACCGGCGTGGAGCACCCGCCCAACGCCACGACCGCGGCGGAGCGGCGCACCGCCGCCGCGCTCCTTCCCTCCGACGAGGCCACCGCGGCGCGGTGGGCGGCCGCCACGATGGAGCTCGGCGCCCTCGTGTGCACCGCCCGCTCCCCCCAGTGCGGGCGCTGCCCCGTGGCCGCCCTCTGCGCCTGGCGGCTCGCGGGCAGCCCGCCCCACGAGGGGCCGCCCCGGCGCGGCCAGACGTACGCGGGCACGGACCGCCAGGTCCGCGGCCGCCTGCTCGCCGTCCTCCGGGCCTCGCCCGGGCCCGTGTCCCAGGCCGCCCTGGACGCGGTGTGGCACGAGCCCGTCCAGCGCGCCCGCGCGCTCGACGGACTGGTCGCCGACGGCCTCGTCGAGCCCCTCGCCAACGGCGTCTACCGCCTGCCGTCCTGACGGTGCCGGCCCCCTCGCCGGGGGCGGCCCGCCGTCCCGTCCGGCATGCGGGCGGGCACGGCAACCGGTGCCGTAACGCCCCGTTTCCTCCCGCCTGTTACACAACCGATGGCTCGCCGTGCGCCCACCGTGCGCTCACGGTCGCGGAAGCCTGACATCCACTCCCTACGTTCGTCCGCAAGGACAAGCAAGGGGCGGGAGAAGCACCATGGCGGGGACCGGCGCGGTACTGGACTTCGAGGAGTACGTCAGGACACGGCAGGACGCCCTGCTGCGCAGCGCCCGCCGTCTCGTCCCGGACCCGATCGACGCGCAGGACCTCGTCCAGACCGCCCTCGTCCGTACCTTTCCCCGGTGGGACACGATCGCCGACAAGGCCCTCGCCGACGCGTACATGCGGCGGGTCATGATCAACACCCGTACGGAGTGGTGGCGCAGCCGCAGGCTGGAGGAAGTGCCCACCGGGGAGCTGCCGGAGTCCCCGGAGTCCGTCGTCGACGACGGGGCCGAGCAGCGCGCGGACCGTGAGATGCTGCTGGACGCCATCGCCGGACTCGCGCCCAAGCAGCGCCAGGTGGTCCTGCTGCGGCACTACGGGCAGCTCACGACGGAGGAGACCGCCCGGGCGCTGGGCCTGTCGATCGGCACGGTCAAGAGCACGCTGCACCGGGCGCTGGCCCGCCTGCGCGACCACCTGGAGGACGGCGGCTACGGTTACCGGCACCGCCCGCGCCCGGCGGCGCGGGCCGTGGCGACCCCGGGGACGGGGCCCGGAACAGGGCGGGAGGAGTTGACGGAGGCGATGTGCGTCGCGTGAGACCCGCGAGTGCCGCGACCACCGCGATGACCGCGCTGGCCGGCGCGTGCGTCGTGGTGTCCGGCTGCGGCACGGCGGGGACGGGGGCCCGTAACGAGGGCCCGGCGCCGTCGCCGAGCACCCGCGCGGTGTCCACGCAGAGCGCGCCGCCCCTCGCGCTGGACAAGAGGGCGCTGACCACGATGGTCCGGCGGGACAGCAGCGTGAGCCGCGACGTGCGCGAGGACCTCGTCCCGTGCGGCACCGCGGGCCCGCCCCGTCAGCGCGCGGCGGAGTCGGCGTCCGGTGCCGGGTCCGGTCACGGCGCGGGTCAGGACCCCGGGGCCGGCGACGGGGACGCCTCCGCCTCCACTCCCCCCGCCACGCCCCCCTCCGAGCGCCCCGGCCGTGCGCTCCGCACCGGCGGCCCCGACGACTACCCCGTCACCGTCGACTCCGGAAACCTCACCTCCGGTGACGGCCCCGACCTCGTGGTCAACGTCACGACCTGCGGAAACGGCCTGGGAGTGGCCGCGTACGTCTACCGTATGGTGGCGGGGAAGTACCAGAACGTCTTCGCCGACGAAAGGCCGCCGGTCTACGGGAGCGTCGAGGGCGGCCGACTGGAGATCACGCACGAGGTGTACGAGATGAACGACCCCGCGTCGTCGCCGGTCGGACAGGACTCGGTGACGTACGTGTGGCGCGGCGGCCGCTTCGTGCAGGTCTCGCGCGAATACGCGGACTTCGGGTCGAAGACGCCGACCGTCATGCCCGAGCCGACGTCGACCGAGCCCGCGCCGCGTCCGGACTCCGACCCGCTCGACCCGGGCCTGCCGAGCGCGACGGCCGGCCGGCCCGCACCGACCGCCCAGCCCACCACGGGCGTCCCGGCGCTCACCGGGGCCTCCCCGGCGCCCACCGCGTCGGGCGGGTAGCGCGATGCTGTACCCGAACGGCCCGCACGTCCTCTTCGTCGAGGACGACGACGTCATCCGCGAGGCCACCACGCTCGCCCTGGAGCGTGACGGCTTCCAGGTCACGGCCGCGCCCGACGGGCTCGCGGGCCTCGACGCCTTCCGCGCCCGGCGCCCGGACCTCGCGCTGCTCGACGTCATGCTGCCCGGCCTGGACGGGGTCAGCCTGTGCCGGCAGATCCGGGACGAGTCGACCGTGCCGATCATCATGGTGTCCGCGCGGGCCGACGCCATCGACATCGTCCTGGGCCTGGAGGCAGGCGCCGACGACTACGTGACCAAGCCCTTCGACGGTGCCGTGCTCGTCGCCCGGATCCGCGCGGTGCTGCGCCGCTTCCGCGCCACCGCCACCGGCGACCCGGCCCCGGAGCCGGGCTCGCTGCTGTCCTTCGGCGACATCGCGATCGACCCGGAGGGCCTGGAGGTCACACGCGAGGGCGAGCGCATCGCCCTGACACCGACCGAGCTGCGGCTGCTGCTGGAATTCGCGGCCGCGCCCGGCACCGTGCTCTCGCGGGACCGGCTGCTCGCGCGGGTGTGGGACTACGAGTGGGGCGGCGACACACGCGTCGTCGACGTGCACGTGCAGCGGCTGCGGGCGAAGGTCGGGCAGGACCGGATCGAGACCGTGCGCGGCTTCGGCTACAAGCTGCGGGCCTGAGGCGCCCCGCCGTGCCGCCGCGCCGCTCCCCCGCCGTACGCCTGGTGCGCCGCTGCCGGGCGCTGGCCCGCCGGGTGCGGCGCCGGCTGCCGGGGATGACACTGCGGTGGAAGCTGAGCGCGGCCATCGCCCTGGTCTCGGCGCTGGTCGTGGTCGCCCTGAGCCTGGTCGTGCACAACGCGGCCCGGGTCAGCATGATCAACAACGCCCGCGACGTGCAGGACGAGCGCGTCCAGTCGGCGCTGCGGATCTACGAGACGACGGGACGGCTCGTCTTCTACGCCGCGATCGACGACCCCGGCCTGCCGCCGGAGCTGCGTACGTACGCGGACGACGGCCAGCGCGCCACGTACGTCCAGCGGACCCGTCGGGGCCTGCGGGTGTGGGCGGCGACGCCCGCCGGGAACGGCCGGGTGCTGTCCCTCAGGACCGGCATCACCGACCGGTACTCGGTGCTCACCGACCTCGACCGCACGCTCGTCATCGGCTCGGTGGCGGTCGTGCTGTGCGGGACGGCGATCGGCGTGTTCGTCGGCGGCCGCATGTCGCGGCGGCTGCGGCGGGCGGCGCTCGCGGCCCGCAGGGCCGCCGACGGCGACACCGGCGTGCGGGTGCGCGAGGCCATCGGCGGCGGGCGGGACGAGACCGGCGAACTCGCGCGCGCCGTCGACGCGATGGCCGACGCGCTGCAGCGGCGGCTGGAGGCCGAGCGGCGGGTGACCGCCGACATCGCGCACGAACTGCGCACGCCCCTCACGGGGTTGGTGACCGCCGCCGAACTCCTCCCGGCGGGGCGGCCGTCGGAGCTGGTACGCGACCGGGTGCACGCGCTGCGCACGCTCGTCGAGGACGTGCTGGAGGTCGCCCGGCTGGACGGCGCCGCCGAGCGGGCCGATCTGCAGGATGTCGCGCTGGGCGAGTTCGTCCGCCACCGGGTGCCGGTGCTGGCGCCCGGGGCGCGGGTCACGGTGGTGGCGGACGCGGTCGTGCAGACCGACCCGCGGCGGCTCGAACGCGTCCTGGGCAACCTGCTCGTGAACGCCGCGCGGCACGGCGCGGCGCCCGTCGACGTGCTGGTCGACGGCCCCTTCGTCCGTGTCCGCGACCACGGCCCCGGCTTCCCCGCCGACCTGCTCCGCGACGGCCCCAGCCGCTTCCGCACCGGCTCCACCGACCGCTCCGGCGGCCACGGCCTCGGCCTGACGATAGCCACCGGGCAGGCCCGCGTCCTCGGCGCCCGCCTCACCTTCCGCAACGCCCCGCCCTCGTCCGGCGGCGGGGCGGTGGCGCAACTGCTGCTGCCGCGCTGACGCCCGGCGCGTGCGAGGCGCGGGTGGATCAGTGGCCGTCGCCGCAGGAGCAGGAGTTGGCGGTGGAGCATGTCGCCCACGCAGATACGGGCGAGGTGGCCGGGCCCGTCGTAGGGGGAGGACGTGCCCTCGTGCGGGCCGTTCAGGCCGGTGCGGAGGTCGCCGAGCCGGGGCCGGGTCCTGCCGCCGTCGGGCTGCGCCGGAGCCGCCCTCGCAGGTACAGGCCGCGGGTGCCCGCCGGCAGGGAGAACATGCCGCGGGCGTACGGGCTCCCGCCGGTCGCCCGGCGGACGGGGGCCGTCACCCCGCCGCCGTCACCTCCAGCACCGCCTTGCCCGCGACGCGGCGCTCGCGCAGGGCACCGGCGGCCTCCCGGACGCGCTCCCAGGGGCCGCGCCAGCCGATCTGGGGGTCGAGGCGGCCTTCCGCCACCAGGGCGGCGAGATGGGCGAGGTCGGGGCCGAAGGGGGCGTCCGGGGTGCCGACCGCGAAGACCTCCAGACGTCTGGCGCCGCCCGCACGCCGCGCCGCCTCCAGGTCCAGGGTGGAGGGCCGGCCCGAGGCCGCACCGATGCTCTGGAGGCTGCCGCCGGGCTCCAGCAGGGCGAAGGCCTCGCCGAGAAGCGGGCCCCCGACGTTCTCCAGCACGCCGTGGAAGGGCGCGGAGACGTCCGCGAGGCCGGTGACGACCTCCCGCGCGCCCAACGTCCGCAGACCCGCACCGCGTTCCGGGCTGCCCACGGCGGCCACCACGTACGCGCCCGCGAGCGCGGCCAGCTGGACGGCGAAACGCCCGACGCCACCGGACGCCCCCGTCACCAGCACCCGCCGCCCGGCCACGGGCCCGAGCTGCCGCAGCGCGCGCAGCGCCGTCACCCCCGCGGCCGGCAGCGCGGCGGCCTCCGCGAAGCCGACACCCTCCGGGAGGACGGCGAGGTGCCGGGTGTCCGCGGCGCGCGTCTCGGCCCAGGCGCCGCGCCCCCACCCGAACGTCACGACGCGGGCGCCGGCCTCGGGCCCCGAGCCGTCCGCGGCGGCCTGCCGCACCACCCCCGCGGCGTCCAGGCCCAGTACGGTGCCGGGCGGGGTCGCCGGGTCCAGGTGGGCGACATCCGTGAAGTTGAGGGACACCGCCCGGACGTCGACGAGCGCCTGCCCGTCCCCCGGCACCGGCTGCGGCGCCGTCCCCAGCGTGACGCCCTCACCGTCGTACACCACCGCGCGCATGACTCTCCCCGGGCCGTGGCGGGGCCCTCCCCGCCTCACCGCCATCGTCGGGTGGCCTCTCGCAGCGGTCCAATACCCGCTGTCATAGCCATGGGCTATCAAGGGAGCAGTGCCCGCATCCCCTCCGGAGGCCCCGTGACCGACACCCGCCCCACCCCGCTCCCGCCCGCGCTCTCCGCGATGACCCTGCTCGCCGCGTCCGTCGTCGTCCACGACCGGGCGACCGGCCGCGTCCTGCTCCTCCGCCGCGGCGACCACGCGAAGTTCGCGCCGGGCCACTGGGACCTCCCCAGCGGCAAGTCCGATCCCGGCGAGCCCGTCACGGCCACCGCCGTCCGCGAACTCCACGAGGAGACGGGCCTGGTGGTGGCCGGCGAGTCCCTGCGCCTCGCCCACGTCATCCACGGTGCGTGGGGTGTCGAGGCCCCCAACGGCTACATGAGCGTCGTCTTCTCGGCCACCACGTGGTCCGGCACGGCGGAGAACCGCGAGCCCACCAAGCACTCCGCCGTCGTCTGGACCCCCGTGACCGCCCTCCCCACCCCCTTCGTCCCTTCCTCCTCCACGGCCCTGTCGTCCTACCTGGCGTCCGCGCCGCCCTCCGTCACGCTCCGCGGCTGGGACTGACCGTTCCGAAACCCCTGGAGCGCCGCACGGGCCGCTGCCACGAAGCCCTCACGGGCGGCCTTGAACGCCTTCCAGTCCGGACGCGCGCCGCCGTCCCTGTGCAGCGCAGCCAGCCCGTCCAGCAGGCCGCGGCCCTCCGGGGCGGGGCCGAGGCCCTCGACCTCGATCGGTGCGAAGGCGCCGCGCGTCGCCGCGTAGGCCCGGTCCACGGCCGCGACGGCGGCGGCCTCGTCGGCGTACCGCCCGTCCCCGCGGAACCACGCGACATGCGCCTCGGCATCGGCGGCTGCCAGAAAGGCGGCGTAGGCGTCGCGCCGCGCCAGGTACAGAGCAGGAGAGTCTTCGAACATGCGGCCACGCTAGGGCGCCGCCACCCGGCCCGTCAGCACCCCGTGCCCGAGACGCCGGGGTTGTGGTAGCGCACGGACCGGCGCGGCGACAGCCGCGCACTCTCGCCGGTCGGTTCGCACGCCGCGTCCGGCGCGCAGACGGTCTGCGGGCTGCACGTGTCGAACGCCGGGTTGCACTCGGGCAGACACGTCGGGCTCGTGCGCACCGCGCTGTCGGGGAAGGCGGCTTCGAGTTCGGCCCGCGCCGCGCGCATGGCGATGCCGTCGTAGATGGATTGGAGGCTCTGCTCGCGGACGTTGCCGAGGTTCATCCAGCGTGCGAAGACGCAAGGCCACACATCGCCGTCCGGCGAGACGGCGAACTTCGCGCGACCGCACATGCCGCACAGCCGCCGCACAGCCGGGTACGCGCCGCCCGCGCCCCGCCCGAAAGGCCGGACCCGGTCCGTACGCACGTCGCGGATGCCGAGCTGGAGCAGATCCCGCTCGGCGTTCCCGGCTCGCTGCCCTTGCAGCACGTCGATGACGCTGCCGCGCAGTGCGACGCCGAGTTCGCGCGCCTTCTCGACGTTGGCCCGGGTCCGTGCGTGCGCACCCTGCACTTCCGTGACGTCGTCGTGGTCGGCGTCCTGATCGCTGTAGTAGCTGAACGCGAGCCGCACGCCGGGCAGTCGCAGCACGTCCCACACCTCGGGCCGGATGTGGGTGAGGTTGCTGAAGACCTCGACGCGCATCGCCTTCCCGAGTGCGTAGCGCACGAAGCGCGGCAGGTCCGGATGCAGCGTCGGCTCACCGCCGATGAACTGGACGTCGCGGACGCCCATCGCGGTCAACTCGTCGATCACGCGCAGCCATTCGGCGGAGCTCATCACCCCGTGCGTGCCCTGCGGGGAGGAGTTGGCGTAGCAGTGGCGGCAGGCGAGGTTGCAGAAGCCGGTGATCTCCAGCCACGCGAAGACCGGCCGCAACGGAAGTGCCCTCATGCCCGGCTCCTACGGTCGCCAGGGTCGGTGAGCTGGTAGCTGTGCGCGCCGGGGTGCCCTTCGTACGCGCAGCACGCGTCGTCCGGTTCGGCGGGATCGACCGCGGGGCAGTCGGGGAGCGTTTCGAGGGTGACGCGGTCGTCGGGCATCTCCCAACGTGCCCACATCGCACCGGTGTCGACACCGTCGAGGTGCACGGCGTGCGCCTGGTGGGAGCCCGAGGTGTGCGCCTGGAGCGCGCATCGCAGGTCGGTCCCGCCGCCCAGCACGCGGCACTCGCCGCAGACAGGGAGCGGTACGTGCGCGGGGCCGCCCGGGGCGGCCAGTACGGCCCAGGTGGTCTTGCCGCGCGGCCCCGGCGTCCAGCCCCAGTCGGCGGCGAAGGCGGCCACCAGCGAGAGCCCGCGGCCCGTCTCGGCGTACGGGTCCGCGTCCGTACGGAGCACGGGCGGCGCGGGGGACCCGTCCCGGACCTCGACGACAACCCGCCCGCCGCCCACCCCGAGGACGGCCTCGGCTCCCCCGCCCGGCGCGTGCCGCAGCGCGTTGCCGGCCAGTTCGCCGAGCACCGTCACGACACCGTCCGCGCTGCCCGAGCCCCAGCCCGCCCAGCCACTCCTCCGCCTGCCGCCGGGCCCGCCCGACGTCCCCGAGGCCGGGGCCGATACCGAACGCCATCCGGTGCCGTACCCGTACGTCCGGGCGCCCGCGCGGGGCGGGGACGGCGGGGGTCCTGGCGGTGGTCATGGGCGTTCTCCGTTCCGTCACGAACCCGGGTCCCGGGTTCTCTCCGTCGAGAGAACCCGAGGGGCCCCGGCGAGCGCGCGGCCACCGGAATGTAAGAAGCATGTAATTCGCGCTTCGGATTCACCCCGTACGGGAATGCCGCACCCGAAGCAGCTCTCCACCGGCTACGTTCGGAACGTCCACGTGCTGTAGCGCCGGAGGCGCAATGACCGCAGACGCCAGGCCCAATACCGTCATCCGCGGGGTGCGGGAACGGGAATTCCGCATGAGCCGCGACGAGTTCGCCCGGCTGGTCAACGCCACGGCCGCTGCCCTGAGCGAGAACACCGGCTGCACTAGCCGCCTGATCGCCGCCTGGGAACGCGGCGAGGTGACCACCCCGCGCCCGGTCTACGCCCGCGTCCTCCATGAAATGACCGGCCGGTCGCTGGCCGAGCTAGGCTTCGCCGTTCGCCTGGACTCGGTCAGCGCCGGGGGAGAGCATCCCGCTTCACGACCGCCGCGCCCTGTCGACGCGGGCGACCGTCCTGGAACTCACACCGCACCCGTGTTCGTAAAGGAGCCTGATTCATGCACCCTGGAGGACATGATTCGCCGTGAGTTCCTACGCCTCGCCAGCGTCGCGAGCGTGTCCATCCCCGGCGCTCCCGCCGGGGAAACGACTGCCTTGGACACGGTCGACACCGACGACTTCCGAGAGTACGGCGCCCTCAACGCACACCTTTGGAGCGTCTACAGCCTGGCACCTGCCAAGCAAGCGATCTACCCCGTCGTACGCGACCACGTCTCCGGCCTCACTTCGGCATTGCGAGACGCACGCTCGGAGGAGGAACGCCGCACCCTGTGCGACATGCTCGGCAACGTCGCGCAGTTGGCGGGCGAGGTGTGGTTCGACGCCAACCGCTACACCGAGGCAGCCCACTGCTACGCCCTTGCTGGCGACGCGAGCAAAGAGGCGCGGAATCGGGACCTCTGGGCATGTGGACTGGTCCGCCACTCCTTCGTGAGTATCTACTCACGCCGATACGGCGACGCTTTGCCGCTTCTGGACGCCGCGGAGGTCCTTGCTCGCAACGGGGACAGCCAGCTCCCCACCCGGCACTGGGTCGCCTCCGTACGGGCGCAAGTGCTAGCGGGGCTGGGCGACGCGGACGGGTGTGGCCGGGCCCTGGACGAAGCGACTGCCGTGCAGGCAACTGCCACCGCCGCGCCCGGCGGCTGGCTGCGCTTCACCGGCGACCGACTCGCCGAGGAACGCGGCGCCGCGTACATGTCCCTCGGCCGGCTCGACCTGGCGGAGCACGCCTTGTGCGAGGCTCTTCAGGACTCGCTCTCTCCTCGTCGCCGCGGCGCCGTACTCTCCGACCTCGCCGTCATCGGCGCACGCCGCAGGGACATCGACCGGCTGGTCACTTACGGCTCGGACGCTGCGGACCTTGCGCAACGTACAGGTTCGGGCTACATCGTCCGTAGACTGCACGGCCTGCAACCCCACCTCGCACCCTTCCTTTCCGACTCGCGGGTCACCGAACTCCGCGATCGCCTCATCACCTTGGGAGCCTGATCGTGACGAACGAACCCGGCCGCCGGTTCCGTGATGCCTGGATCGCCGGCGTCCGCAAGCGCCACCCGGGGGAGCCGAAGCCCGGGTACGTCACGCCCTGGGAGGACACGCCCGCGTGGGAGCGGGAGGCGGCGGCCGCTGTCGAGGGGCAGGTCGAGGCGTTTCTCGACGTCAGCGAGGGGCACGCCGAAAAGCTCACCCGGGAGCAGAAGGGGCGGTTCGTCGCCACCTGCTGGATCGCGCAGATCCACCGGCTCATCCCGGACCCGAAGCCGGGGTATGTCGCCGACTGGGCCGAACTCCCCGACTGGCAGCGGGAGACGGACGCGGACATCTTCGAGGCACTCGAAGCGCGGGGATGACGCTCGACGTCCGGCCGCACCGGGCCGACGGTCGGCGTCCACCCGGAATCTGCCGCCGACCCGTGCGGGAGAAGGTCCGTGGCAGGTTCACGGCCACCTCGGGCACGCCGGACCCGCCGGCGGCGCCGCGCGCGAAGGCCGCGTGCCTGCCGTCCTACCCTGCCGCACCGCCGCCCCTCACGGCCCGCGGCTGAGACCGACGCGCCCGGTCGGCCGCCCAGACGGCCAGCGCGCAGGCCGCGAAACCGGCCCCGAGCAGGCTGGATCCCTCCCAGCCGCGGGCGCCGTAGACGGCGGTGGTGGCGGCGGCGCCGAGGGCGGAGCCCAGCGAGTAGAAGACAATGTAGCCGCCGATGACGCCGCTGAGGCGGTCCGGGTGCGCGGCCGTGAGCAGGTGCTGGCTGCTCACGTGCACGGCCTGCACCGCGAAGTCGAGCAGCACGATCCCGGCGCCGAGCAGCCACAGCGACCGCGGCAGCCGCCCGATCGCGGCCCACGAGGCGACGAGCAGGGCCAGCGCGAGCCCGGTGACCGGTGCCGCGCGCCCGGCGTCGGCCCACCGCCCCGCACGCGCCGCGCCGAGCGCGCCCGCGAGGCCGAGGACGCCGAACAGGCCGATCCGGCTCTCGCCCAGGTGCCAGGGCGCGGCCGCCAGCGGCAGCGACAGCCCGCTCCACAGGGTGCCGAAGGACGCGAAGAGGAAGAAGGCGACGAGCCCGCGGGTCAGGAACAGGCGCTGCGTGAACAGTTCGCCGAGGCGGGCGAGTGCCCGCCCGTAGCCCACGGGCCGCACACCCCTGTCGTCCGGGGGCAGCCGGCGGAGGACGAGGACCGCGAGGCCCAGCGCGAGCACGGCGAGCACGCCGTAGACGCTCCGCCAGCCCCACGCCTCGGCGAGCGCGCCCGTGACGACGCGCGCGCCCAGGATGCCGACGACCACGCCGGAGGTCACGACGCCGATGGTCCGGCCGCGTTCGGCCGGGGGTGAGACGGACGCCGCGTAGGCGACGGTGGTCTGCACCACGACCGCGAACGCCCCGGCCGCCGCGAGCCCGGTGAACGCCGCCCACGCCGCCGGCGCCGCGGCCGTGAGGGCCAGGCCCGCGGCGGTGGCCGCCAGGTGCACGGCGATGAGGCGGCGCCGGTCGGCGGTGTCCCCGAGCGGGACCAGCAGCACGAGGCCGGCCAGGTAGCCGAGCTGGCCGGCGGCGACGATCCAGCCGGTGAGGCCGGCCGGCACGCCCAGGTCGCGCCCCATCGTCCCCAGCACCGGCTGCGCTGCGTACACGCTCGCCACGGCGACCCCGCACACGGTCGCCAGCAGCAGCCGCAGTCGTGCGGTCATCCGCGCCCCCCATCGGTAGCAAATCGAAACCGATGGGGACCGTACGGCATACTGGTTTCGATTCGCAACTCATGTGGGAGGTGCCATGCCAGACAGCGCCGCGCGCGCCACCGGCCCGGCCGGGCGCGGCACGGGCGGACCCGCGGCCGTCCCGCAGGACGGCGACGGCCCCGCGGACGGCCGGCCGGAGGCCGGCTGGACCGACCCCGAGTGCCCCGTCGCCCGCACCCTCGACCTGGTCGGCGACCGGTGGAGTCTGCTGGTGATCCGCGACGCGATGGACGGGGCGCGGGCGTTCACCGAGTTCCAGCGCCGCACCGGCATCGCCCGCAACATCCTCGCGGACCGCCTCCGCAAGCTCACCGCCCACGGGCTCCTGGCGCAGCGCACGGCGCCGACCGGCCGCCGCCGGGAGTACGTCCTCACCGACGCGGGCCACGCCCTCTTCCCCGTCATCCTCACCCTGCGCCAGTGGGGCGAGCACCACGCCTTCACCCCCGGCGAACCCCGCTCCACCCTCGTCGACGCCCACGGCACGCCCGTGCCCGTCTGCATCCCGGCCGCCGCCGACGGCACCCGCCTGGACGCCGGCACCACCCGCGTGCGCAGGCCTCCGGCCGCCCAGGAGGCAGCGGGTTCGTAGCCGCGCCGGGCACGTGTCACCCGCGGCCGCGGAGCCCTCCCGCGCGGGCCCCGGCCCGCCCGCCGCCCCCGGGACCGGGGCCTGCGGCGGGGTGCGGGCACGCGCGCCCGTCGCCGTCACGACGGGTGCGGGCCACCGGTCATCCGGCGGACGCCTCCGCGTCCAGGGACGCCAGCGTCTCGTGGAGCCACGCCAGCTCCGCCCTGGTCGTCGCGCGGGCGATGAGGAGGACGCCGCGGCGGAAGGGGTCGGGCATGTCCTCGGCGCGCCGGGGGCCCGAGGCGTCGTGGAAGAAGCTCGACGGGGTTTCGAGGAAGGCCAGGCGGCGGCGGAGGACGGCGGCCTGGGCGGCGGGGTCGGGCAGGTGGCGGAGGAAGGCCAGGACGGTGAACCAGCGGTTCTCGTTGGTGATGTCGGCCTCCGGGGGGTCCGCGAGGCGGCGGTGGAGATCGGCGCGGCCCTCAGCGGTGAGGCTCAGGACGTGGCGGGGTGCGGCGGCCGCGCCGGGCTGGGGGTCGCGGCTCAGCAGGCCCGCCCGCTCCAGCCGCTTGATCGCCGGGTAGAGGGTGCCCTCCGCCACCGGCTTGACGTGGCCGCTCAGCGCGGCGATCCGACGGCGCAGGTCGTAGCCGTGCAGCGGCTCCTCGTAGAGGAAGCCGAGGATCGCGAGTTCCAGCATCGGGCCATTCTCGCCCATCGGGCGGACGCCGGGGTGTTTCGGTGGCGACATACCTCGGGCACGATGTATCGTCTGGCCGAACACGCGAGCGAAGGAGCAGGATCATGCGGCAGACACCTTTCGGCACCGGCGGCGCCCACATCCGGTGGACGGAGGCCGAGGGGCAGCGGGAGTGGGACGGGCCCGTGCGCGTCCACGTGCACGGGCTGGGCGCGGCCTCGGGGGCGTACACCGCGCACCTCACCGCCGACCCGCTGCTCGCCGGGCGGCGCACCCTCTTCGTCGACCTGCCCGGCTTCGGGCTCAGCGACCGTCCCGCCGACTTCGGGTACTCCCTGGAGGAGCACGCGGACGCGCTCGCCTGCGTGCTGGACGCGGCGGGCGTGCGGGGCGCGGAGGTCGTCGGGCACAGCATGGGCGGGGCGGTCGCGATCGTGCTCGCGTACCGCAGGCCGGAGCTGGTGTCCCGGCTGGTGCTCGCCGAGGCGAACCTCGACCCGGCACCGCCGGAGCCCACGCAGGACAGCAGCGCGATCGCGCAGTGGACGGAGGAGGAGTTCGTGCACGGCGGCGGCTTCGCGGCCACCCTGGAACGGGTCGGCTGGCTGTGGGCGGCCACCATGCGGACCTCCGACCCGCTCGCGCTGCACCGCACGGCCACCGCCCTGGTCCGCGGCACGGAACCGACGATGCGCACCATGCTGGAGTCACTGACGGACATCCCGCGGACCTACCTGGTGGGCGAGCGGTCCGGTGAGGAGTGGGTGGGCCGCCCGGGTCTGGAGGCCGCGGGCGTGGAGGTGGTCAGCGTCCCCGAGGCCGGGCACTGCATCATGTTCGACAACCCGGCCGCCTACGCCCGCGCCATCGCGGCCTGACGCTCAGCCCCCGGCGGAAGGGGCCGTGCGCCGCCGGACGTCGGCCATGAGCGTGTCCAGCAGGGTGATGAGCTGCGTGCGCTCCTGCGGGGTCAGCCCCTGGACGAGGCTCGCCTCCCGGCCCAGCACCGCGTCGACGGACCGTTCGACGAGGGCGTGCCCGGCGGGTGTCAGCGCGACCTCCACCGACCGCGGTCCGGCCCCGGGCGCACGGCGTACGAGGCCCTCGCGCTCGGCGCGGGCCACCCGCTGCGAGACCGCGCCGGCGGTGACCAGCGTCCGGCGGGCGATCTCGCGGGTGCCGAGGACGTACGGCGGGCCCGCGCGGCGGATGACGGACAGCAGGTCGAGGGTCGCCGCGTCGATGCCCGCGGCGCGCAGGACGCGGGCCCGGTCGTCCGCGAAGAGCTTGGCCAGCCACCAGAGGGGCGTGACGATCTCGATGGAGTCCGTGGGCGCGCCCGGCCGCTCGCGCCGCCAGGCCGCGGCGATCCCGGCGGCCGTCCGCGCGGAGCCGGATGCGCCCGGGCCGCTTCCCACGGGCGGGACCGCCCCGCGCTCCGTCCCGGCGGCGGAAGCGGCGGGATCCGGCCGGCCGGCCGCGCGGTCCCGCGGCTCCCCGGCCGCCGCGGCCCCGGAAGCGGGCGTCCCGGCCCCCGCCGCGTCGTCCTCCATGCCCGTCCTCTCCGTCCGTCCGCTACGTTTAGGTCTAAACGTAGCATCGGACCAGGGAGGCCCCCTTGACCCGCACCGTCCTCGTCACCGGCGGCACCAGCGGTATCGGCCGCGCGGTCGCCGCGCTCTTCGCCGCGGACAGGGCCCGTGTGATCCTCACCGGGCGGCACCAGGACACCGTCGCCCGGGCCGCCGGCGAGCTGGGCGTGGACGGCGCGGTGTGCGACGCCGCCGACCCGGAGCAGGTCGCCGCGCTCGCCGGGCGGATCGACACCGTGGACGTCCTGGTCAACGCGGCCGGCGGCCTGCCCTCGACCCCCGCCGGAGGCGACGCGGGTCTGCACGGCGTCCTCGCCCAGTGGCAGGACAGCCTCGCGCAGAACCTGCTCACCGCCGTCCTGACCACCACCGCCGTGCGGCCCCGGCTCAGCGGGGAGAGCTCCGTCATCAGCATCGGCTCGATCGGCGCCGAGAGGCGCGGCGGCTCGTACGGGGCGGCCAAGGCGGCGCTCGCGGCCTGGAACGCCGCCCTCTCCCACGAGCTGGCGCCCAGCGGCGTGACCTGCAACGTCATCTCGGCCGGCTACGTGGCCGGCACCGGCTTCTTCCGCGGCGGGATGACCGACGAGCGGCACCGCGCCCTCGTCGAGGAGACGCACGACAAGCGGCCCGGCACGGTCGACGACATCGCGCAGACGGCCTTCTTCCTGGCCTCCCCCGGTGCCCGGCACATCACCGGCCAGACCCTGCACGTCAACGGCGGCGCCTTCACCACCCGGTAGGCCCCGGGCAGCGCGGAGCCCCCGCCCGCCCGGGAGGGGCGGACGGGGGCTCCCCGTCCAGGACTCAGAGCGCGTCGGCGAGCAGCGGCTCGTCCTCCGGCTCGGAGGCGGCCTTCGGCTTGGCGCCCGGCGCGCCGCGCAGCGGCGTCTCGACCAGGAACCAGGCGGCCAGGAAGCCGAAGACGCTCACGATCGCGCCCCACAGGAAGACCACGTGCGTACCCGACGACACCGCGTGGAAGTACGCGTCCTTCAGGCCCGCGGGGAACCGCGCGATCGTCGCCGGGTCCAGCTGCGCCCCGCCCTTCATCGCGGCGGCCCCGCCCGGCGCGGACTCCATGGAGTGCTGCACCTTGTGCGAGAAGAGCGCGCCGAACAGGGAGACGCCGAAGGAGCCGCCGATCGTGCGGAACAGGGTCGCGGACGACGAGCCGACGCCGATGTCCCGCATCTCCACGCTGTTCTGCGCGATCAGCATGGTGATCTGCATGATGAAGCCCATGCCCGCGCCGAGCACGGCCATGAAGAGGCCGGAGGTGAAGCGCGTGGTGTGGACGTCCATCGTGGACAGCAGCCACAGGCCGACGGTGATGAGCGCGCCGCCGACGATCGGGAAGATCTTGTAGCGGCCGGTCGCCGTCGTGACGCGGCCGGCGACCATCGAGACGACCATCATCGCGAGCAGCATCGGCAGCAGCAGCAGGCCGGAGTTGGTCGCGGACGCGCCCTGCACGGTCTGCTGGTAGAGCGGCAGGAAGGTCATCGCGCCGAACATCGTGAAGCCGACGAGGAAGCCGATGACGGAGACGAGCGAGAAGTTCGCGTTGCGGAAGATCCGCAGCGGCATGATCGGCTCGGGGGCGCGGGTCTGGGACACGATGAAGGCCGCGAGGGTCGCGAGGCCGACCACGAGCAGGCCGATGATCTGCACGGAGCCCCAGGCGTACTGGGTGCCGCCCCAGGTGGTCAGCAGCACCAGCGAGGTGATGGAGACCGTCAGCAGCGCGCCGCCGAGGTAGTCGATCCGGCCCTCGCTGCGCTTCTTGGGCAGGTGCAGCACCGTCGTGACGACGGCGAGCGCGACCGCGCCGATCGGCAGGTTGATGTAGAAGCTCCAGCGCCATCCCCAGTTGTCGGTGATGGAGCCGCCGACGAGCGGGCCGCCGATCATGGCGATGGCCATGACGCCGGCGATCATGCCCTGGTACTTGCCGCGCTCCCGCGGCGGGATGAGCTCGCCGATGACGGCCATGACGCCCACCATCAGACCGCCCGCGCCCAGGCCCTGGAAGGCCCGGAAGGCGATGAGCTGGTCCATCGACTGGGCGGCGCCGGAGGCGGCCGAGCCGATCAGGAAGAGCACGATCGAGGTCAGGAAGATGCCCTTGCGGCCGTACATGTCGCCGAGCTTGCCCCAGATGGGCGTGGAGGCGGCCGTGGCCAGGGTGTAGGCCGTGACGACCCACGAGAGGTGGTTGAGGCCGCCGAGCTCGCCGACGATCGTCGGCATCGCGGTGCCGACAATCATGTTGTCGAGCATCGCCAGCAGCATCGCGATCAGCAGGCCGGCCATCACCACGCGCACGCTGCGCTGGCGGGGCCCGCTCTCCTTGCCGTCCGCTCCGGCACCTGCGGGCAGCGGCCCGGATGCGGAGGGTGTGGCGGATTCGGTCTGGGACATGACCGGTGGTTTCTCCCCCGTGACGAGGGCGGTGGTTCAGCGGTACTTACTTGCCGCCCGGCTAGCACATTGTCGTACGAGCACGGTACGGTGCTAACTAGCCGGGCGTCAAGTAAGTGCGAGGCCTCGCGGCGAGGCCCTACCGTGAGGGCTTGCGAGCCCCCTCCTCCCGGCGGAGGGTCACACAGCAGGAGAGCGACGGTCCCCATGGGCACACCGCAGCAGGAGCAGCACGCCCCCGCGCCCACGCACGCCCCCGCGCACCAGCGGCGGGGCGACACCCGGGGCCGTATCCAGCAGATCGCGCTGGAGCTGTTCGCCGAGCAGGGGTACGAGAAGACCTCCCTGCGGGAGATCGCCGAACGCCTCGACGTCACGAAGGCGGCGCTCTACTACCACTTCAAGACCAAGGAAGACATCATCACCAGCATCGCCGAGGACCTCACGACACCCGTCGAGGACCTCGTGACCTGGGCCGAGGGGGAGCCGCGCACGCTGGCGACCAAGCAGGAGCTGCTGCGCCGCTACAGCGACATCCTGTGGAAGGCCGCGGACTTCTTCCGCTTCGTCCAGGAGAACCAGGCCACCGTCCGGGACCTGAACATCGGCGAGCGGATGAGGAGCAGCATGTCCGCGCTGGGCGGCGTGCTCAAGGACCCGGCGGCGCCGCTGCCCGCGCAGGTGCGCAGCGTCACCGCGCTGTTCTCGATGCACGCGGGGATGTTCGTGATGCAGAACGTCGAGGGCGACCCCGAGGAGAAGCGCGCGGCCATCCTCGAGGTCGCCCTCGATCTCGTCGCCCAGGCGGAGACGGGTGACCCCCCTACGGGTTGACCCGCCCCGCGCCCGGTTGACTCACGTGCAGGCGTTCGTCACGCCGCCGGTGTCGTCCCGGATCAGACGTTCACGCCGTGCGTCCGCAGGAAGTGCAGCGGCTCGACGCCGGAACCGTAGACCGGGGTCGTACGGACCTCGAAGTGCAGGTGCGGGCCGGTCGAGTTGCCGGTGGAGCCGGACTTGCCGATCTCCTCGCCGGTGATGACCCGCTCGCCCACGTGCACGCCGATCTTCGACAGGTGGCCGTACTGGGTGTACAGGTGCGCACCGTGCTTGATCACGATGTTGTTGCCGTACGCGCCGCCCCAGCCCGCCGTCACGACGGTGCCGGTGTGCGCGGCCCGGACGGAGGTGCCGGACGGCACGACGAAGTCCTGGCCGGAGTGCTTGTGCGACCAGTGCGGGCCGGCCTTGGCGAAGCCCGCGCCGATCGTGTACTTCTCGGTCGGCGTCATCCAGCCGGCGATCCGCTTCTCGCGGTCGGCGGCGGCCTTCTCGGCCGCGCGCTGCTTGGCCTCGGCCTCGGCCTTCGCCTTGGCCTTCGCCTGGGCGGCGGCGTCCTTCTGCGCCGTCGCCTGCTTCTGCAGGACGTCCGCGGCAGAGGTGGCGCTCGCGGCGGCCGGGGCCGGCGCCGCCTCGTGCGCGCCGCCGGCGGCGAACGCTGCGGTCGAGCCCAGCGCGAGCGCCGCGAGCAGCCCGCCGGTCACCACGGCCACGCGGCCACGGGTCGCGGTGGCGGCAGCGCGGTTCTTCATCGTCGAGTTCTTACGCATGCAGGAAAATCCTCACGGGGTGGGGGTTGCGACGAGCCGGGGTCAGCCCGTGCTCCACCTTGGTAACCCGCGCCGGACCGGCAGGGCAAACACCTCACCTCCTACCGAGCGTCGTAAAACGGACAAATACCCGCATGCTCCCGCGAGCCCTTGGGGCGCCGTCTACTAATCCCTTTCGTACGTAATCCGCGTCACGTGCGTCACCTCACCGCGGGGCCCCTTTGCCGGGCGTTGTCCCGGCGCTCTCCGGGCGCTCTCCGGGGCCCATTCCGGGCGCATTCCGGGTGCTCTCCCCGGCCCATTCCGGGCGCGCGAAAAGCCCCGGGTCCGGGACCACCGCGTGGTCCCGGACCCGGGGCTGGACCCCCGCAGGGGCCGGAGGGCTAGCCCTCCTTGGACAGGTTCGGCGTCTCGACGGGCGGGGCGTCGGCCACCGTCACCTTCTCCTCGCCGCGGAAGGTGAACGTCGCCGCCTCACCCTCGCCCTCGACCTCCACGACCACGATGTGGCCGGGGCGCAGGTCGCCGAAGAGGATCTTCTCCGACAGCGCGTCCTCGATCTCCCGCTGGATCGTCCGGCGCAGCGGCCGGGCGCCCATCACGGGGTCGTAGCCGCGCTTGGAGAGCAGCTCCTTGGCCTCCAGGCTGAGCTCGATGCCCATGTCGCGGTCGCGCAGCCGCTCGTCCACCGCGCTGATCATCAGGTCGACGATCTGCAGGATGTCCTCCTGGCTGAGCTGCGGGAAGACGATGATGTCGTCCACACGGTTGAGGAACTCGGGGCGGAAGTGCTGCTTGAGCTCGTCGCTGACCTTGTTCTTCATCCGCTCGTAGCCGGTCTTCGTGTCGCCCTGGGCGGCGAAGCCCAGGTTGAAGCCCTTGGAGATGTCGCGGGTGCCGAGGTTGGTGGTCATGATGATCACCGTGTTCTTGAAGTCGACGACCCGGCCCTGGGAGTCGGTCAGGCGGCCGTCCTCCAGGATCTGCAGCAGGCTGTTGAAGATGTCCGGGTGCGCCTTCTCGACCTCGTCGAAGAGGACCACGGAGAACGGCTTGCGGCGCACCTTCTCGGTGAGCTGGCCGCCCTCCTCGTAGCCGACGTATCCGGGCGGGGAGCCGAACAGCCGCGAGACGGTGTGCTTCTCGCTGAACTCCGACATGTCGAGGGAGATCAGCGCGTCCTCGTCGCCGAACAGGAACTCGGCGAGCGCCTTGGACAGCTCGGTCTTACCGACACCGGACGGGCCGGCGAAGATGAACGAGCCACCGGGGCGCTTCGGGTCCTTGAGCCCCGCGCGGGTGCGGCGGATCGCCTTCGAGAGCGCCTTGACGGCGTCCTTCTGGCCGATGATCCGCTTGTGCAGCTCGTCCTCCATGTGCAGCAGCCGGGAGGACTCCTCCTCGGTCAGCTTGAAGACCGGGATGCCGGTGGCGGTGGCGAGGACCTCGGCGATCAGGTCGCCGTCGACCTCGGCGACGACGTCCATGTCGCCGGCCTTCCACTCCTTCTCCCGCTTGGCCTTCGCGGCGAGCAGCTGCTTCTCGTTGTCCCGCAGGGACGCGGCCTTCTCGAAGTCCTGCGAGTCGATCGCGGACTCCTTCTCCCGGCGCACCTCGGCGATCTTCTCGTCGAACTCGCGCAGGTCCGGCGGCGCGGTCATGCGGCGGATGCGCATCCGGGAGCCGGCCTCGTCGATCAGGTCGATCGCCTTGTCCGGCAGGAAGCGGTCCGAGATGTAGCGGTCGGCCAGGGTGGCGGCCGCGACCAGGGCCTCGTCGGTGATCGACACGCGGTGGTGCGCCTCGTACCGGTCGCGCAGGCCCTTGAGGATCTCGATGGTGTGCGGCAGCGACGGCTCCGCGACCTGGATGGGCTGGAAGCGGCGCTCCAGGGCCGCGTCCTTCTCCAGGTACTTGCGGTACTCGTCGAGCGTGGTGGCACCGATCGTCTGCAGCTCGCCGCGGGCCAGCATCGGCTTGAGGATCGAGGCCGCGTCGATCGCGCCCTCGGCCGCGCCGGCGCCGACCAGCGTGTGCAGCTCGTCGATGAACAGGATGATGTCGCCGCGGGTGCGGATCTCCTTGAGCACCTTCTTCAGGCGCTCCTCGAAGTCACCGCGGTAACGGGAGCCGGCGACCAGGGCGCCCAGGTCCAGCGTGTAGAGCTGCTTGTCCTTCAGCGTCTCCGGGACCTCGCCCTTGACGATCGCCTGGGCGAGGCCCTCGACGACCGCGGTCTTGCCGACACCGGGCTCGCCGATGAGCACCGGGTTGTTCTTCGTGCGGCGGGACAGCACCTGCATGACCCGCTCGATTTCCTTCTCGCGCCCGATGACCGGGTCGAGCTTTGTCTCCCTTGCGGCCTGGGTCAGGTTGCGGCCGAACTGGTCCAGGACGAGCGACGTCGAGGGGGTGCCCTCGGCCGGCCCGCCGGCCGTGGCCGACTCCTTGCCCGTGGAGTAACCGGAGAGCAGCTGGATGACCTGCTGCCGCACCCGGTTCAGATCGGCGCCCAGCTTCACCAGGACCTGGGCGGCGACGCCCTCGCCCTCGCGGATCAGGCCGAGCAGGATGTGCTCGGTGCCGATGTAGTTGTGACCCAGCTGAAGAGCCTCGCGGAGCGACAGCTCCAGGACCTTCTTGGCCCGAGGAGTGAAGGGGATGTGGCCGGACGGGGCCTGCTGCCCCTGCCCGATGATCTCCTCCACCTGCTGGCGGACCGCCTCAAGAGAAATCCCGAGGCTCTCCAGGGCCTTAGCGGCGACACCCTCACCCTCGTGGATCAGGCCCAGGAGGATGTGCTCGGTGCCGATGTAGTTGTGGTTGAGCATCCGGGCTTCTTCCTGAGCCAGGACGACAACCCGCCGCGCGCGGTCGGTGAACCTCTCGAACATCGTTAATCGCTCCTCAGAGCGGTAGGGCAGTGAGGGGTCGGTCCCCTCCCTGTCCTTCCGCATGCTAGTCCCGCACAGCGGCGCCGCTCACGTATCGACCCCCGCTGCGACGGGGAAAGCTGCGCTACCGGCTGACGTCACTCCCACAACCTCGATGGTGCGAGACGATGTTCCCGCAGGCCAGGCGAATACCTCTTTCTCTAATACGCCCGTGGCGAACGCCTGCCCCGCCTGTCGCGGCACCATCCCTTCCCACTAGGTACTTCTTACCCTGCGCGACCGGCACTCCACACCGGATGTTGGTCAGGTGTGCGCTAAGGGCGAACAGTCTTGCGCCCGGACGAACACTTCACGCCGCCGTCCCGCCCCGCCGGACCCGTACTCCATGTGTTCGCACCCGCACTCCGCGTAACCACACCGGGCGCCGGCAGTTGCTTGGGCATGGGCTGGTACGAGGATGAGCTGGGCTGGCCGGTGGCCGGGATGCCCGGGCCCTCCGGGGCGCCCCCCGCGCCGGGGCTGGTCACCGGCGTGCGCTTCGACGCGCTGGACGTCCCCGCGGAGGCGGGGTACGCACTGCTGGGGCGCTTCCCGCGGCCCGGCGCGCTCGGGCCCGTCGCGCTCGACGGGCGCAGGGTGCGGCTGCTGGTCGCGGCGGGCTCCGCGGAGGAGCTGCCCGGCCTGCTGGAATGGCTGGACTGGGGCGGTATCCCGCTGGATCTGTCCGCGCTCGGCTCGGGCCGGCTGATGCGGGCGCCGGCGCACCCCGAGTGGGGCCGCCGGGAGGCCGCATACGACCGGACGGCACCGGTGTGGCTGCGGCCCCCTCGGCCGGGCGCCGACGTCGAGGCCACGGTGCCCGCGCTGCATGTCACCGGCCGGACCGGCGGGGCCGATGGATCGGGGGTGCCCATCGGCCTTCCGGCCCTCGTCGCCGCCGCGGCGACGGCCTGCCACCGGATCGCGCTCCGGGCGCGTGCGCAGGATCAGCCGTGGGCCTTCTCGTACGCCTCGCGGATCGTGGCCGGGACCCGGCCGCGGTCGTTGACCTCGTAGCCCTTCTCCTTCGCCCACGCGCGGATCTTCGCGGTGTCGGGCCCCGAGGTGCCCGCCCCGCGCGCCGCCTTGGTACGCCCCCGTCCGGCACGGCCCCCGGTGCGGCGGCCACTGTCCGTGTACGGGTTGAGCAGCCCGCGCAGCTTGTCGGCATTCGCCGTGGTGAGGTCGATCTCGTACGTCACACCGTCGAGTGCGAACGTCACGGTCTCGTCTGCCTCACCGCCGTCGAGGTCGTCAACGAGAAGGACCTGAACCTTCTGTGCCACCGGCTTCCCTTTCATCGAAAACGGATTAACAGTAAAAGCAAAGCGCCTTTCCCGGGAAAACACAAACCCCTTGCACGAAGACGGGTGCCCGAGACAGTGCGATCCGGACAAACCGGAACGTCACAGTTGCAGCAGCATGCGGCTGTTGCCCAAGGTGTTCGGTTTCACCCGCTCCAGGTCCAGGAACTCGGCGACGCCCTCGTCTTTGGAACGGAGCAGCTCGCCGAACACATCGCCGTCCACGGGGGTGTCCCCGGTCTCCCGGAAGCCGTGCTTGGCGAAGAAGTCCACTTCGAACGTGAGGCAGAAAATGCGGCGGACTCCCAGCCAGCGCGCGGTCTGCAGCAACTTCACCAGCAACTGGTGGCCCACCCCCGCACCGCGCAGCGCCGGGTCCACGGCCAGCGTCCTGACCTCGGCCAGGTCCTCCCACATGACGTGCAGCGCGCCGCACGCCACCACGGAGGCGTCCTCGTCGCGTTCAGCGACCCAGAACTCCTGGATGTCCTCGAATAGGGTCACGGTCGCCTTGTCCAGCAGGATGCCGTCGCGCACATACACGTCCAGCAACCGCCGCACGGCGGGGACATCCGAGGTGCGGGCACGGCGGATGGTCACGTCATTCGACACGAGGGGCATGCACGGACGCTATCGCCCTTCCGCATCCGGCGGGCCGGAGGGGTCGACGGACTGGATGATGCGCATTGCGTCCCGCACCGCTTCGCGCTGTTCCGGGGACATCATGCCGAAGAAGTGGACCAGGGCCTCGGCCGGGTTGTCGCTCGCCGACCATGCCTCGTTCATCAGTGCGGCCGAGTATGCCGCTCTCGTCGATACCGCCTCATAGCGATAAGCACGCCCATCGGCCTCCCTGCGCAGCCAGCCCTTCTGGCGCAGGTTGTCCATTACGGTCATCACCGTGGTGTAGGCGATCGTACGGTCGCGCGCAAGGTCCTCAAGAACCTCACGAACAGTGACCGGACGGTTCCACTCCCACACCCGGGTCATGACCGCGTCTTCGAGGTCTCCCAATGGCCGGGGCACACTCGGAATACTAAGCGCTGGTATGGCCGAATGCCCGGAATGCGGACCCGTCAGGGGTCTGCCCGCGGTGGGTCAGCGGTCCTCGTCAGCGGCCTGGCGGGCGGCCTCGGCGCGCGAGAAGGCCGCGTCGACCGCCGCGTCCTCCCTGGCCTGGGCGCCACCCTGGTGCTTGACGATCGTGACGATCACACACGTGAAGAGGATCGCCATCACCAGCGGGGGCACGATCGCGGAAACGTAGTCCATACCGCCAGAGTAGCCACGCCTCCTCCGCGCCCCGCATACGGGTGTGCCGAACCGCCGGAGGGTGCCGGAAAAGGGCGCCGCGCCGCACGCCGCGCGGTGAACGCGGGGCCAATCCCCGGGGAAAGCCGGGCGCGGCGCGGGGCGGAGCGGTCAGAGCGCCGAGCGCGGGCCCACCACGGCGGCGGCGTCCTTCGCCGGGGGCTCCGGGCGGGAGGGGCGGGGCGGCCAGATCTCGGCGGGCGTGGGCGTGCGGCGGCCGGGCTCGGGCGCGGGCGGCTGCGGGGAGGCGGGGCGGGGCGCGCCGGGCCCCGGCTTCGGGGCGGGCTTCGGCTGGTCGGCGGCGGACGGACCGGGGAGGGTGAGCAGGCGGCGCGGCGCGGGCATATGGGCCTCCAGACGCTGTCGTACGTCGTCGTTGACTGCCAGGTTCTCGCAGCGGCGCAGCAGGGCGGTGCGCCGCTCGTGCTCCGGGCCCGCCGGCGCCTGGGCGCGCAGCCTGCGCAGCGCGCTCAGGTCCTCGGGACCCGGCAGGTGCCCGTCGCCCACGGCCGCGGCGAGCCGCTCCATGTACCCGGCGGCCGCGCCGGGCAGCGCCTCGCGGTAGCGCCGCAGCTCGGCGCGCAGGAACGCGCGCAGTGCCGCGGCCTCGCCCGCCGCGTCCGCCACGGCCGCGGCGAGCGCGGCGCACTCCGCGCTCCGGCTCTCCGCGAGGGCGCGGCGCAGGGTGCGGACCTCGTCCGCACTGAAGGCGAGGCCCCCGCGGGTGCCGTGAGGGGTGGGCATGCCTGGACTTTAAGTGCTAAGCGGACAAATTCCCCGCACCCTCCGCCGCCGGGTGCGTCGCCCCGGCCGCGCCCGCGGCCCGGGGGGAAACGGCGGGCAGGAGCCGCTACGCGGTGGGGACGTTGCGCTCGTACACCAGGCGGAGGCCGATGAGGGTGAGCCACGGCTCGTGCGTGTCGATGATCGACGCCTCGCTCAGCACCAGCGGCGCGAGCCCGCCCGTGGCGATGACGGTCACGTCGTCGGGATCGGCGGCGAGCTCGCGGGCCATGCGCTCGGCGATGCCGTCCGCCTGGCCGGCGAAGCCGTAGAGGATCCCGGACTGCATCGCCTCGATCGTGTTCTTGCCGATGACGCTGCGCGGCCTGGCCAGCTCGATCTTGCGCAGCTGGGCGCCGCGCACGCCGAGGGCGTCGACGGAGATCTCGATACCGGGGGCGATCGCGCCGCCCACGTACTCCCCCCGGGAGGACACCGCGTCGAAGGTCGTGGCGGTGCCGAAGTCGACGACGATGCAGGGGCCGCCGTAGAGGTGGACGGCCGCGAGGGAGTTGATGATGCGGTCCGAGCCGACCTCCTTGGGGTGGTCGACGAGGATGGGCACGCCCGTCTTGACGCCCGGTTCGACGAGGACGGCGGGCACGTCGCCGTAGTAGCGGCGGGTGACCTCGCGCAGCTCGTGCAGCACCGACGGCACCGTGGAGCAGATGGCGATGCCGTCGATGCCGTCACCGAGGTCGCCGAGCAGCGGGTGCATGCCCATGAGGCCCTGGAGCAGCACGGCCAGCTCGTCGGCGGTGCGGCGGGCGTCGGTGGAGATGCGCCAGTGCTCGACGATCTCCTCGCCGTCGAAGAGCCCGAGGACGGTGTGGGTGTTGCCGACGTCGATCGTGAGCAGCATCCGCCGTCAGCTTTCCGCTCGCAGGTCCAGGCCGATGTCCAGGATCTTCGCGGAGTGCGTGAGCGCGCCCACGGCCAGGAAGTTCACGCCCGTCTCGGCGTAGTCGCGGGCGGTCTCCAGGGTGAGCCGTCCGGAGGACTCCAGGAAGGCGCGGCCGCCGACGATCGCGACGGCCTCGGCGGTCTCGGCCGGGGTGAAGTTGTCCAGCAGGATGAGGTCGGCGCCCGCGTCGAGCACCTCGCGCACCTGGTGCAGGGTGTCGACCTCGACCTCGATCGGCACGTCGGGGAACTCCTCCCGGACGAGCCGGAAGGCCTGCGCGACACCGCCCGCGGCGACCACGTGGTTGTCCTTGACGAGGGCCGCGTCGGAGAGCGACATGCGGTGGTTGACGCCGCCGCCGCAGCGCACCGCGTACTTCTCCAGCGCCCGCAGCCCCGGCGTGGTCTTGCGGGTGTCGCGGACCTGCGCCTTCGTGCCCTCCAGGACGTCGGCCCAGGCGCGGGTGGCGGTGGCGATGCCGGACAGCCGGCACAGCAGGTTGAGGGCGCTGCGCTCGGCGGTGAGCAGGTCGCGGGTGCGGGTGCGCACCGTCAGCAGCCGGTCGCCCGCCGCGACCCGGTCGCCGTCCTCGACGTGCCGCTCGACCTCGAACTCGTCGGTGCACACCACCGACAGCACCGCCTCGGCGACCCGCAGCCCCGCGACGACGCCGGGCTCGCGGGCGGTGAAGTCGCCGACCGCGAAGGACTCCTCCGGGATGGTCGCGACCGTGGTGATGTCGACGCCCTGGTCGAGGTCCTCCTCGATCGCCATGTGCGCGATGTCCTCGACCTGCACCGGGTCGAGCCCGGACTCGGCGATCAGCTCGGCGAGATCCGGGTCGAGGCCGCACTCCAGCGGGTCCAGGCCGTAGTCGGCGGAGCCGCAGCCGCAGCCGTCCCCGCAGCCGCCGCCGGCTTCCTGCGGCGGGCCGATCGTCGGCAGCGGGAGGGCGACGGGCTGGCGGTCGGGGCTGGTCACTGGTGCTCCTTCGGCGGGCGGTGCGGGTGCCGCGGGCGCGCGGCGGGTGGTACGGGCGGTGGCGGCGGGTGCGGTCCCGGGCGGTGCGGGGCCGGGTGCGGACAGGCGCCCCCGGGCCCCATCATCCCCGACTCAGCCGCCCGCCCGCGTGCCGCGGACCGGCGGGAAGTCGTGCCCGTCGGTGGCGCGGACGTCGAGCGTACGGTGCGGGGTGAGGCGGACGACGAGGTGCCGGCGCCAGTCGCGGTCGTCGCGGTCGGGGCGGTCCTCGCGCCAGTGGCAGCCGCGCGTCTCCTCACGGCGCCGGGCGGCGGCCACCAGGACCCGGGCGACCAGGCTCAGGTTGGTCGCCTCCCACGTCTCGACGCACGGCTCGGCGGTCTTGCCCTCGCGGTCGTACGCCTCCACGGCCGCGGTGTGCAGGCGCTCCAGGGCGCCCGCGGCCGCCGCCAGCGAGTCGGCGCTGCGCAGCACGCCCGCGCCCGCGGTCATGACGCGCTGCACCTCGTAGCGTGCCTCGGAGGCCAGCAGCGGCGCGCCGCCGGCCTCCGGGACGACCGGGCGCACGGGGGCGGCGCCCCGCCCGGCGAGGACGGCGACCACGTCGTCGGCGATGCGCTCGGCGAAGACCAGTCCTTCGAGCAGCGAGTTGGACGCGAGCCGGTTCGCGCCGTGCACGCCCGTGCAGGCGACCTCGCCGCACGCGTACAGGCCCGGCACGGTCGTACGGCCGTGCAGGTCGGTGCGGACTCCGCCGGAGGCGTAGTGCGCGGCCGGGGCGATCGGGATCAGGCCGTCGACCGGGTCGACGCCGTGCGCGCGGCAGGCGGCGAGGATCGTCGGGAAGCGCTTCTCCCACATCTCGGCCCCGAAGTGCCGGGCGTCGAGGAACATGTGGGTGGTGCCGGTCTCCTGCATGCGGCGCGTGATGGCCTTGGCGACGATGTCGCGCGGTGCCAGCTCGGCCAGCTCGTGCTGCCCGACCATGAAGCGGACGCCGTCGGCGTCGACGAGGTGCGCGCCCTCGCCGCGCACGGCCTCCGACACCAGCGGCTGCTGCCCCTCGGCGTCCGGGCCCAGATACAGCGGGGTGGGGTGGAACTGCACGAACTCGACGTCGCTCACCTCCGCCCCGGCGCGCAGCGCGAGGGCGACACCGTCACCGGTGGACACCGGCGGGTTGGTCGTCGCCGAGTAGACCTGGCCCATGCCCCCGGTGGCCAGCACGACCGCGGGCGCGTGGACCGCCCCGACGCCGTCCCGCCGCCCCTCCCCCATGACGTGCAGCGTGACACCCGCGGTGCGGCCCTCGGCGTCCTCCAGCAGATCGAGGACCAGCGCGTTCTCGATCAGCTCGATGTCCGCCCCGCGCACCGCCCCGATGAGCGCGCGGGAGACCTCCGCGCCCGTCGCGTCACCACCCGCGTGGGTGATACGGCTCCGGTGGTGGCCCCCCTCCCGGGTGAGGAGGAGTTCCCCGGTGTCCGGGTCGGTGTCGAAGCGGGCGCCGGTCGCCATGAGGCGGCGGACCGCGCCGGGGCCCTCGGTCACCAGCAGGCGGACCGCGTTCACGTCGCACAGGCCCGCGCCCGCGACGAGCGTGTCGTCCAGGTGCTGCTCGGGGGTGTCGCCCTCCCCGATGGCCGCGGCGATACCGCCCTGCGCCCAGCGCGTCGAGCCGTCGTCCAGCTTGGCCTTGGTCACGACGGTGACCTTCGCGCCCGCCGCGGCGCAGCGCAGCGCCACGGTCAGCCCGGCCACACCGGATCCCACGACCACGACGTCGGCGCTGATGGCCCAGCCCGGGGCCGGGGCGTGCAGGCGTATGCCGGTGCTGCTTGCCGATGCGGTCATGACGCGGCTCCGAATTCCAGCGGGATGTTGTCGATCAGACGGGTGGCGCCGACCCTGGCGGCGACGGCGAGCACGGCGGGGCCGGTGTGGCCGGGGCCCGCCTCGGTGAAGTCGGCGGGGTCGATGAGGGCGCAGTAGTCCGCGACGACGGACGGCTGCGCGGCGGCCATCACCGCACGGGCCGCGCCCGCCGCGGCCGCGGGGCCCTCCGCGGCGGCGTCCCGTCCGGCGAACAGGGCGCGCGACAGCGCGAGCGCCGACGTCCGCTCCGCCGCGGACAGGTACCGGTTGCGGCTGGACAGCGCCAGGCCGTCGGCCTCGCGGACGGTCGGGGCCCCGACGACGTCGACGGGGAAGTTCAGATCGGTGACCATGCGGCGGATGAGGGCCAGCTGCTGGGCGTCCTTCTGCCCGAAGACGGCGGCGGCGGGGCGCGTCAGGTGCAGCAGCTTGGCGACGACGGTGAGCATGCCGTCGAAGTGCCCGGGCCGCGAGGCCCCCTCGAAACGCTCGCCCATCGGCCCCGCGCTGATCCGCACCTGCGGCTCACCGCCGGGGTAGACCTCGTCGGTGTCCGGCGCGAAGACGTAGTCGGCGCCCTCCCGCGCCGCCAGCTCCACATCCGCCGCCAGCGTGCGCGGATAGCGGTCCAGGTCCTCGTTCGGCCCGAACTGGAGCGGGTTGACGAAGACCGTGACCGTCACCGTGCCCTCCCCCGCCCGTGCCCGAGCGGCGCGAATCAGCGAGGCGTGCCCCTCGTGCAGGGCGCCCATGGTCATGACCACGGCGGCCGCGGGCGGAAGGTCCCCGGCGTGGTGGACCAGCTCGGTCATACGGTGCCCTCGTCTCGGTGGTTGGGGTCGTCCGACAACGCGCCGAGCAGCGCCTCCGCGGACTCGGCCTTGAGCATGCCGTTGGCCAGCGCGCGGTCCGCGGTGGCGCGGGCCATCGCCACGTACGACGCCACGTCCTCCGGCGCGTGCGCACGCAGCTCCCGCAGGTGGGCGGCGACCGTGCCGGCGTCACCGCGGGCCACCGGACCGGTCAGGGCGGCGTCGCCGGAACGCAGCGCGTTGTCCAGCGCCGCGCCCAGCAGCGGGCCCAGCATCCGGCCCGGCTCCCCCACCCCGGCCGTACGCAGCAGGTCCATCGCCTGCGCCACCAGCGTCACCAGGTGGTTCGAGCCGATCGCGAGCGCCGCGTGGTACAGCGGACGGGCCTCCTCCGCGACCCACTCCGGCTCCCCGCCCATCTCGATGACCAGCGCCTCCGCGGCCAGCCGCAGCTCACCGGGCGCCGTCACCCCGAACGTGCAGCCCGCCAGCCGCTGCACGTCCACCGGGGTCCCGGTGAAGGTCATCGCCGGATGCAGCGCGAGCGGCAGGGCCCCCGCGCGAAGAGCCGGCTCCAGCACGGCCGTGCCGTAGCGGCCCGACGTGTGCACGATCAGCTGCCCCGGGCGTACGGCACCGGTCTCCACCAGCCCGTTCACCAGCGCGGGCAAGGCGTCGTCGGGGACCGTGAGCAGCACGAGGTCGGCCACGGCCAGCACCTGGCCGGGCTCCGTCATCGGAACGCCCGGCAGCAGTGCCTCGGCCCTGCGCCGTGAGGCCTCCGACACACCGGAGGCAGCCACGGGGCGGTGCCCCGCCAGAGCGAGCGCGGCGGCGAGCGCCGGGCCGACGCGGCCCGCGCCCACGACCCCCACGGTCAGCCGTCCCGGCCGTTCCTCCACCATCTCGCCTCCCGCTCGGGTTCTCGTCAATCCTACGCGAACCCCCTGCGGGCGGCGCCCCGATGTGACGCTCCCAACTCCCCCCTCCCGGCCGAGCACCCCTGCGCCGCCGCCGCAGACGCTGCCCGCGTGCGATGGGCCCCGCGGCGGCGCTTCGGGCGGTGCCCCGGTTGCCGGTACGTGAGCGGCTGCCCCGCCGCGGGTCCCCGCGCCTGGCGGCGCCGCGCTCGGGCAGTGCCCGCCCGGGGGCCGTGGGCGGCTTGCCCGCCGCCGTTGGTGCCCGCGCCTGGCGGCGCGGGGTGTTCCCACCCCCACCACCCGTGCGGGATAGATATCGGCTGACGGCCTTCTCGTGGGGGTGCATCGCCGTCGGGGGCGAACCGCAGTCCCTGGACAGATTCACCCCCACCGGCAGGCAGCCGCCCACGAGACACCGGGAGGGGGACGATCCGGGGGTGCCCCCGCAGGAATGCGCACCCCACCGCCCCACAATCCGGGGAGAGGCCAGACGCGCATTCCGAGGAGGTACCCCCGGAGTGGCACCCGACCCCACCCCCGCACGGAGTGCGCGATGCCCCGCCGGATGACCCCAGGGGCGCGAGGAACTGCGCGAGCAACCCACCACCGGCGAAACGGCGAACCCCCACCGCAAGAGGCACCCCCTCAGGGGCGCGAGGAACTGCGCGACCAGCCCCCACCAAGCGAAAGGCGAACCGCCCACCGCACGCGGCACCCCCTCAGGGGCGCAAGGAACGGCGCGACCAGCCCCCACCGGCAGAACCGCGAACCGCCACCCCAAGCCGCACCCCCCAGGGGCGCAAGGAACTGCGCGACCAGCCCCCACCGGCGGAAGGTTGCGCGCGCCCGGGGGCGTAAGGGGGCGGGGTCCGGGGTCCACCCCAAGGTGGACGCGGGATCGGTCCCCGGGGTGACCCCGCGGCGCGCAACGCTCCTTACGCTGGGTTATGTGCAGCGCATCTACGACTTCTTCCGCCGCCACCCGACGGGGGTCGACACCTTCTGGGCCGTCGTCCTCCTCGCCGTGTGCGCGGTGTGGGTCGCCGCGGACAGGACACCGTCGCCCGCGGCACGCGCCGCCGCCGTGCCGCTGTCGATGGCCCTGGCGACGGTCGTGGCGCTGCGCCGCCGCGCGCCCGAGCGCATGCTGCTGCTGGCCGTCGCGACGGGCCTGGCCCAGCTCGCGCTGGACGTGAAGGCGCCCAACCCGGGCGATGCCGCGATGCTGGCGATCATCTACACGTGTGCGGCGACGGGCGCGCGCTGGTCGTCCCGGCTCGCGCTGGGCGCGGGGCTGCTGGCGACGCCGATCGCGATGGTGCGGTGGCCGCCGGACGACAAGTACTCGACGATCTGGACGACGCTGCTCCAGACGTTCTTCCTGACGGTGATCTTCGCCTTGTCGTGGGTGATCGGCGACCGGCTGCGGACGCGCCGCGCGTATTACGCGCAGTTGGAGGAGCGCGCCGAGCGCATGCACCGGGAGCGGGAGGCGCAGTCGAAGGCGGCGGTGGCCGCTGAGCGGGCGCGGATCGCGCGGGAGCTGCACGACGTGGTGGCGCACAACGTGTCGGTGATGGTGGTGCAGGCGGACGGCGCCGCGTATGTCATGGATGTGGCGCCGGACCAGGCCCGGCAGGCGCTGAGCACGATCTCCACGACGGGCCGGCAGGCGCTCGCGGAGATGCGCCGGCTGCTGGGGCTGCTGCGGGCGGGGGACGACGCGGGCGGCGAGTACGTGCCGCAGCCGGGTGTGGACCAGCTCGCGGACCTGATCGACCAGGTGCGCGGGGCGGGCCTGCCGGTGCGGTTCGAGGTGGCCGGGCAGGCGCGGCCGCTGTCGAGCGGCGTGGAGCTGACGGCGTACCGCATCGTGCAGGAGGCGCTGACGAACGTGCGCAAGCACGGCGGGGACGGGGCCAGCGCGAATGTCGTGCTGGGCTTCGGCGATCAGGAGCTGGACCTGCTGATCGAGGACGACGGGCGGGGCGGCGCGGACGCGCTGCACGAGGAGGGCGGCCGGGACGGTCTCGGCCAGGGCCTGATCGGCATGCGGGAGCGGATCGGCATGGTCGGCGGGACGTTGACGGCCGGGCCGCGGCCCGGCGGGGGTTTCCGGATCAGCGCGGTGCTGCCGCTGCGGACCGGGCCCTGAAACGGAATCGGAAAGTGACGGATGGGGACGTGATGGGGATCCGGGTCATGCTCGTGGACGACCAGGTGCTGCTGCGCACCGGCTTCCGGATGGTGCTGGCCGCGCAGCCGGACATGGAGGTCGTCGCGGAGGCGAGCGACGGCGCGGAGGCCCTGGAGGTGCTGCGTTCCACCCGGGTGGACGTCGTGCTGATGGACGTGCGGATGCCGCGCATGGACGGGGTGGAGGCGACGCGGCGCATCTGCCGTGGCGACCGGGAGCGCGGCGACGGTCCGCGGGTGCTCATCCTGACCACCTTCGACCTCGACGAATACGCCTTCGCCGCGCTCAAGGCGGGTGCGGCGGGCTTCATGCTCAAGGATGTGCCGCCGGACGAGCTGCTGGCCGCGATCCGCGCGGTGCACAGCGGGGACGCGGTCGTCGCGCCCTCCACGACCCGCCGGCTGCTGGACCGCTTCACGCCGATGCTCCCGGCGCCGGAGTCGGAACCGCGGCACAAGGAGCTGGACAAGCTCACCGACCGTGAGCGGGAGGTGCTGCTGCTGGTGGCGCAGGGCCTGTCGAACGGCGAGATCGCCGCGAAGCTCGTGCTGTCGGAGGCGACGGTCAAGACACACGTCGGGCGCATCCTCACCAAGCTGGGGCTGCGCGACCGGGTGCAGGCGGTCGTCCTGGCGTACGAGTCGGGCGTGGTGCGGGCGGGCGGCGGCGCACTGTGACGTGACGAACGTGTACGACGGGGGCTGAACCTCCCGGCGCCGGGTACGGGCCCGGCTGACGCGGAATCAAAAGCGGAGCCGGGCGCGTTTGATCGACACCACTGCGAGGCAGTGGACGGAAGAGGACTACGGGGAGGCGCCATGCGCGCGATCGTCATCGAGGAGTTCGGCGGGCCGGACGTGCTGCGGCTCGTGGAGGTGCCCGAGCCGGAACCGGGACCGGGCGAGATCACCGTCGCCGTCGCCTTCGCGGGCGTCAATTTCGCCGACATCATGGCCCGTACGAAGGGCTACCAGGTCGACGCGCTGCCCTTCCGGCCCGGCCTGGAGGTCTCCGGGCGGGTGCTCGCGGTGGGTGAGGGCGTCACGGGCCACGCGGTCGGTGACGAGGTCGCGGCGTTCGTCCGCGGCGGGGGCTACGCGCAGGTCGCGGTCGTGCCCGCCGCCAGCGCCTTCACCGTCCCCGCGGGGCTCGACCTGCGGACGGCGGCGACGCTGCCGACCGTGATGCCGACGGCGTACGGCGTGCTGCACGACGTGGCGCGGCTGCGCGAGGGCGACACCGTCCTGGTGCAGGGCGCCGCGGGCGGGGTCGGCACGGTGGCCGGACAGCTCGCGCGGCTCGGCGGGGCGAAGGCCGTCTTCGGTGTCGTCTCCAGCATGGACAAGGCGCCGCACGCCCTGAAGTCCGGCTACGACCAGGTCTTCCTGGACACCGACTTCGACGAGCAGGTGCTCGCCGCCACGGGCGGGCGGGGCGTGGACGTCGCGCTCGACGCGGTCGGCGGCGAGACCTTCCGCCGTACGCTCGCCGTCACCGCGCGCTTCGGCCGGCTGGTCTCCTTCGGCAACTCCGGCAACGCCGCGCCCTGGCAGATCGGCCCCGCCGACGTCTACCCGGCCGCCCAGTCCGTCGCGGGCTTCTCCCTCATGGGGCTGGCCGCGAAGGACCCGGCACGGCTGCGCGAGCTGGCGGACGCCGCCTTCCGCGCGGTGATCGACGGCGGCGTCGAGCTGCCCGTGACCGCGGAGCTGGACCTCGCGGACGCGGGCGAGGCACACCGCCTGGTCGAATCCCGGGCGACGACCGGCAAGCTGCTGCTGCGCGCCTGACCCCCGCGCCACCGGCGGGACCCCTCCCGCCGGTGGCGCGCATCCCGCCGGCGGGGCCCGCCGGCTGGTGGGGGCCCGCGTCAGGGCAGCCGGCGCGCGAAGTCGGCGGCCGCCGCGCGCACGTCGGCCTCCGTCCACTCCAGGGACTCCGGGCCGACGGTCATCTCCAGCATCGACAGGCCCGGGATGCGCGGCTCGAAGAACTGGTAGCGGCCGAAGAGCGATTCGCGGCGCTCCTCCGCCTGCTCCAGCGCGGCCTGGTTCAGCACGTCCTCGGCGTAGGGCAGCCACACCTGGAACTGGTGGGTGTGCGGCGCGTCCGGGTACGTCCGCGGCCACGTCGCACCGCCCTCCGCGAGCCCCTCCCGCAGCGCGCGGGCCACGACCTGGGCGTGCGCCACGTACGACGGCAGCCGCGGCAGTTCGTTGCGCAGGCCCGCGAGCGCCGAGAGCACCGCCGGGAACTGCATGAAGACCTGGCCCCCGTAGCGGTGCCGCCACGCCTTGGCCTCCGCCACGAAATCCGCCGAGCCCGCCAGCGCGGCGCCCGAGATGCCGTCCAGCGACTTGTAGTAGCTCACGTACACGCTGTCCGCGAGGCCCGCGATCTCCTGCAGCGTGTGGCCGAAGTGCGTCGGGCACTCCCACAGGCGGGCGCCGTCGAAGTGCACCACGGCGTCCCGCTCGCGGGCCGCCTTCACGGTGTCCGTCAGCTCCTCCCACGTCGGGAGCACGTACCCGGCCACCCTCAGCGGCAGCTCCAGCATCAGCGCGCCGAAGGGCTCGTCGAGGTCCGCGACCTCCTCCGCGGACGGCATCCGCGGGTCCCTCGTCGGGTGGACCGTCCGCAGCCCTGTCAGGACGCTCAGGGCGTCCCGCTCGTACATCTCCGGATGCGCCAGCGGGTGCAGGGCCACCAGCGGGTTGCCCGTCCGGCCCGCCCATGACCGCAGGGCGACCTGCTGGGCCATCGTGCCAGTCGGGAAGTAGGCCGCCGCCTCCGTCCCGAGCAGTTCCGCCGTGCGGCGCTCCAGTTCGCCGACGACGCCCTCCTCGTCGCCGTACATGTCCACCGGTCCGCTGGTGTCGTACGCCTCCGAGCCCTCCTGCACGAGCCGTGCCAGCCGCTCCGCGATGGACGGGCGGGGCGGGTTCGCGAGCACGCGCTCGCACGCCGCGATCGCGGCGAGCCGCCGCGCTTCTCCGTTGCTTTCCTCGCTCTGACCCATCCCCCGATCTTCTCTCACCCCGCCGGTGCCGGCGCGGCCTCCCGCCGGGGGGGCGCCGCGGGGGTGCCTGGTGCGGTTCCGCCGCGCGATCTTCTGCGGGTGGGGGCTGGTCGCGCAGTTCCCCGCGCCCCCCGGCGTCACCCGGCGGGGCATCGCGCCTCTGCCCGGGGGGTCGGGTGCCGCTTCGGGGGTACCTCCCCGGAACGCGCGTCTGGCCTCACCCCGAACTGGTGGGGCGGCGGTGTGCGCGCTCCTGCGGGGGCACCCCCGGATCGTCCCCCTCCCGGGGCCGGTGCGGCGGCCCCCCGCCGGTGGGGGTGGAGGTCCTGGGGACCGCGGATCGCCGCCGACGGCGAGTCACCCCCGCAGGCAGGCGGACAGCCGACGCCGTACCCGCACGGGTGGTGCGGGTGGAAATGCCCCGCGCCGCCAGGGGCGGGCACCCCCGCGGCGGGACCGCCGCAAAAGCCTCCCGGCGGGCACCGCCCGAAAGCGCACCCCGCGGCGGGGGTCAGCCGGCGCGGCGGTGGCTGGGGCGCGGGGAGGAGGAGCGGCTGCGTTTTTCGACGTACATGCGCTGGTCCGCGGAGTGGAGGATCTCCTCCACGGTCATCCCGCAGCCGGCCCAGCCGACGCCGAAGCTCGCGCCGACGCGCACCGCGCGGCCGTCGACGCGGATGGGCGGGGTGATCGCGTTGCGCAGCCGCACGGCGAGATCCGCCGCGTCCGCCGGGGCGAGCCCGTCGGCGAGGACGACGAATTCGTCGCCGCCGAGGCGGGCGACGGTGTCGCCGTCGCGTACGGCACCGGTGAGGCGGCGGGCGACCTCGATGAGGACGGCGTCGCCCGTGTGGTGGCCGAAGCGGTCGTTGATGGACTTGAAGCCGTCGAGGTCGCAGAAGAGGACGGCGAGGCCCTTGCCGGGCGCGGGGTCGCGCTCGTCGGGGGCGGTGACGTGGGTGTGCGAGTCGTAGCCGATCGCGCCGAGCGGGGAGGCCAGCTCGTCGGGCCCGTAGCCGTAGCTGAAGGCGAATTCGTCGGGGCCCTGGACCTCCGCGGCGAGCGCGGCCGCGTCCTTGTCGCCGGGGCGGTTGCAGATCCGGGCGGTGAGGCGGGAGCGGAGTTCGGCGCTGTTGGGCAGGCCGGTGAGGGAGTCGTGGCTGGCGCGGTGGGCGAGCTGGAGCTCCCGGCTCTTGCGGTCCTCGATGTCCTCGACGTGGGTGAGCAGGAAGCGCGGCCCGTCCGTGGTGTCGGCGACGACGGAGTTGCGCAGCGAGACCCACACGTAGGTGCCGTCGCGGCGGGCCAGCCGGAGTTCGGCGCGGCCGCCCTCGGCGGAGGTGCGCAGCAGCAGGCCGACGTCCTCGGGGTGGACGAGGTCGGAGAAGGAGTAGCGGCGCATGACGGAGGCGCTGCGCCCGAGCAGCCGGCACAGCGCGTCGTTGGCCCGCAGCAGCCTGCCGTGCTGGTCGCCGCCCATCTCGGCGATGGCCATGCCGCTGGGCGCGTACTCGAAGGCCTGCCGGAAGCTCTCCTCGCTGGCCCGCAGCGCCTGCTGGTCGCGTTCCAGGCGGACGAGGGCGCGCTGCATGTTGGCGCGCAGCCGGGCGTTGCTGATGGCTATGCCGGCCTGGAAGGCGTACATCTGGAGCGCTTCCTGGCCCCAGGGCCCGGGGTGGCGGCCGCTGGAGGGGCTGTCGACGGATATGACGCCGAGCATGTCGCCGCCGCCGCCGAGGGAGGCGTACATGGGCGCGTAGAGGCGGTCGCCGGGGTGCCACTCGTCGGCGAAGCGGGGCAGCGGGCCGTCCGTGTGCCACTGGGGCACGTCGTCCTCGTTGAGGACCCAGCCCTCGGTGTGCGGGATGAAGCGCAGGGAGCCCCAGCGCCGGCCCATGGCGAGCCGCCGGTCCCAGGCCTCGCGGGAGCCGACCTTGCCGGTGAGCAGCGCTTCGCCCGCCTCGCTGCCGGCGAAGGCGGCGACGACGAGGTCGCCGTCCGGCCGTACCAGGTTGACGGCGGCGAGGTCGTAGCCGAGGCCGGTGACCACGCCGTCCGCGACCGCCTGGATGGTGTCGGCGAGGCTGCGAGCGGTGTTGAGGTCCGCCACGACCTGGTGCAGCTGACGCAGGGTCGCGAGGCGGACATACGGCTCCGATTCGGTATCCATGCCCCTCTCCGCGCCCTGGACGGCCAACTCCCGTAGTCTTCGCGATACATCCGATGACGCCGCCGACACCGGTTTACTCCGGCCACTGAATCACAGCGAGCTGTGCGGTCGGTACACAGGGTCAACAATATCTGCTGCTTGTGACCCAAGTCACATCATCGCGTAAGCATGTGAATACGGAGGGTGCGGCATCCGGCCCGCCCCGGACCTAGGTCCGAGGGCAGGCTATGACTGCGACCACAGCCCGATCCGCATCCGCCTACCGAGCCGTAACGTGAGGAAGGTGCTGCACACACCGAGCGACCGGCATGCTGGGACCACCATGGCCCACACTGTCGACCCCGATGCCTTCCGCGCCGCGATGACCCGCCTCACCGCGGGCGTCGTCCTCATCACCGCGCACGACCCGGACGACGGGCCGCGCGGCGAGGACGTCGGCATGACCGCGACCGCCTTCATGTCCGTCTCCCTCGAACCGCCGATGGTGCTGGTGAGCGTACGCATCGGATCCCGGATGGACGAGCTGCTCGAACGGCAGCCGCGCTGGGCCGCCTCCGTGCTCAGCGAGAGCCAGCGGCACATCGCCGGGCGCTTCGCGCTGCGCGGCCGGGTCAGCGACCGGCTGCTGTTCGAGGACATCTCCTACTACCGCGGCGAGCACTCGGGCGCGCCCGTGCTCGGCGGGGCGCTGTCGATACTGGAGTGCGAGACCGCCCAGCGCGTCCCCGCCGGGGACCACACGCTGGTGGTCGCGCACGTCCTGGACGCGCGCACCCCCAGCGCGGAGGGCGGCCCGCTGGCGTACTTCCGCGGGCGCTACCGCTTCCTGCGCTGAGCCCTCCCGGGGGCGCGGCCTCACTCCCAGCTGCCGCCGGAGCGGCCCCGTTTGGTCTCGCCGCGCTGCTTCTTGACCCGCAGCCGCCGCTCGTTGATGCCGCGCGGGATCCTCGTCGGGCGGCGCGCCCTGGGCGGCGGCGCCGTCGCCTCGGCCAGCAGTGCCGCGAGCCGGGCCGCGGCCGCCTCCCGGTTCCGCCACTGCGAGCGGTGCTCGGAGGCGCGGACCGCGACCGTCCCGTTCACCAGCCGGCCGGCCAGCCGCTCCAGCGCGCGCTGCTTCCACACCGGGGGCAGCGCCTCCGTCGCCGCGAGGTCGAACCGCAGTTCCACCTGGCTGTCGGACGTGTTCACATGCTGCCCGCCGGGCCCCGACGACCGGGAGAAACGCCACTGGAGCTCCGCCTCCGGCACGGAGACGGAGCCGCGGATGGTCAGTGGCCCGTACATGCCTTCCATGGTCGCGCGTGCGCCGCCGCCGTGCACGGGATTTAGCGCGCCGTGCGGAACCAGCGGATCCCCGGTCCGCGTTCAGTCCGATGAAGGTAGTTTCGACCGCAACACCTACGACCAGACATAAGGGGACTTCCCATGGCGGTAAGCCTGACCAAGGGCGGAAACGTCTCTCTCACCAAGGAGGCGCCCGGCCTGACGGCTGTGACGGTCGGCCTGGGCTGGGACGTCCGTACCACCACCGGCACGGACTTCGACCTCGACGCGAGCGCCATCGCGGTCAACGCGACGGGCAAGGTCTACTCCGACGCGCACTTCGTCTTCTTCAACAACAAGCAGACGCCGGACCAGACCATCGTCCACACCGGCGACAACCGCACGGGCGAGGGCGAGGGCGACGACGAGGCGATCAACGTCAACCTGGCCGGCCTGCCCGCCGACGTCGAGAAGATCGTCTTCCCGGTGTCCATCTACGACGCCGAGTCCCGCAGCCAGAACTTCGGCCAGGTGCGCAACGCGTACATCCGCATCCTCAACCAGGCCGGCGGCGCGGAGATCGCCCGCTACGACCTGAGCGAGGACGCCGCCACCGAGACGGCGATGGTCTTCGGCGAGCTCTACCGCAACGGCGCGGAGTGGAAGTTCCGCGCGGTCGGCCAGGGCTACGCCTCGGGCCTCGCGGGCATCGCCACGGACTTCGGCGTCAGCCTCTGACACCCCCGTCCGCCCAGGGCCCCGACGGCGCCCCTCCCCGCAGCCGGGAGGGGCGCCGTTCCCGTGCCGGGGGGCTCGTCCGCGGGCGGCCGCCGGGGGCGGCGGGCGGCCGGTCTGGGACGATCGACCGGTGATCGACCTCGGCTACGCGCTCTCGCGCCGCTTCCCCGACCCGCCGCAGACGGACTACCGCACGGCGGACGTCCGCGCCCTGCGGCACGACCTCTTCTGCGGTGACGTCTACATCGCCGAGGGGGAGCGCGAACTCGCCACCGCCTGGGGCTGGGTGCCCGTCCTCGACTTCGCGTGGGCGCTGTGCGACATCGCCGAGCAGCTCGACCGCGACCCCGCGGGCAGCCGCGCCGCCCGGCCCCAGCACGCCGAGTTCGACTTCACCGAGTCCTCGGACCGGCTCCGCTTCGTCCGCCGCTTCGGCTTCGTCGACATCACCGCCGACTGGCTCCCCGACGAGCCGCCCCTCTCCGTCCGCCACGCCGACCTGCGGCGGGAGGCCCGCGACTTCCTCCACGACGTCGTCGCGGACCTCACCGACATGCACGACGGCCTGGCGGCCAACCCCGCGGTCTGGACCCTCCTCTCCCGCCACCCGCGCGTCTGACCCCCCGCGGGGCCCGCGGCCGCGCCACCGGACGGGCGTTCCGGGGCGCGCGCAACCGCCGGCCACGTGCGCGTCGTCACCGGCGCAGAGGGGCGGTCCGGTCCCGTGCCGACCCCCGGCGGGCAGCGGGTCGCGCGCAGGCTCCCCGCGCCCCCGGAGGACGGGTGCCCTCGCGGGCCCGTGGGAAGGTCGAGGACATGCGCACAAAGGTGTACGCCGCGGGCGGGTTGCTCGCGCTGGGGTCCGGTGCCCTGCTGGGGCCCGGCGCGTGGGGGCCGGCGGCGGTCGTGGTCATGATCGCCGCGGCCGCGCCGCTGACGCTGATCGCGTGCGAGCTGATGCTGAGCCTCGGCCTGCGCGAAAGCGTCCACTGGTACGGCTGGGTGCTCGCGGCGGCGGCCGCGGTCGCGCTGCCCGCGGGCATCGTCGGCGCGGTCGCCGCGCACGAGCACGGATCGCGCGGATACGTGTCGCGGTACGGGACGCCGGGCGTCGCGGATCTGCCGCAGCGCTGGGGCGGCACGACCACCGTGCAGCCCCGCGGCGAGTGGTGGAGGACGATGCCGCTGCACTTCGGGTCCGCCGGGTGGGAGCGGTACGGCCGTTACTACACGCCGGAGGGCCTCGGCAGGTTCGCGACGGGCCCGGATCCCACAGGGGTGCGGGTCGACGTCCTGGTCGTGGACGGCGCCGCGTACGACGTGCAGAGCTGGCGCACGGACGCGCAGCGCCTCGCCCCGCTGGGCCGCGCACCGCTGCCCGGGCTGCTGTGGGCGCTGCTGCCCGGCCTCCTGCTGCCGCTCGCGCTGCTGGTGAGCGTGCCGGTGCGGGTACGCCGCGGATCCACCGGCAACCGGCCGCCGTACCGCCCGCCGTACCGCGTGCCCCCGTCCCGCCCCGGCGGCGGGGCCGGGCGGCGGGCGGCGCCCGCGGAGCCGGTCCGCGAGGCCGCGGCCCGGCGGCACAAGGAGCGGCACCGGCCCTACCGGCTGACGGTGTCCTCGCCGCGGGTGCGGGTGACCGCCGGTCCGGACGGCCTCACCGTCGAGCAGACGGTCGGCGGGAGCCGGCGCGAGCACATCCAGCTGCCGTGGCGCGACATCGCGGGCCTCGTCTTCGACCACGACCACCGGGACCCGGTGGTGTCCCTGTACGTGCTGCCCGCGCAGGGCGGCCGCCGTCACGCGCTGGATTCCTCCCACCTTTCCGCCGCCGACTGGCGCGCACTCGCCGACGCGGTCGCCGCCTGCACCGACGGCCGGATCCGCCTGGACCTCGCCGCCCGCGACGGCCGCCACGTGAACCCCGACGCCTGACCCTGGCCCGGGGTCCCGCGCCCTAGGGCGAATGGCCGATTGGCGGCGCCCGGCAGGCCGGGTTGGGTGGGAGCAGGCACCGCTGCGGGTGCCGGGAGCGGAGGGCGGGGACGTGTTTGCCGTACGACTGCACGAGTTCGGGGGGCCCGGGAAGCTGCGGTACGAGGAGGTGGCGGATCCCGAGCCGGGTGCCGGCGAGGTGCGGATAGCGGTCGCGGCGGCGGGTGTGCACCTGATCGACACGTGGCTGCGGGAGGGCCGGGTCTCGGGCCCGATCCCGCTGCCGGAGCTGCCGACCGTGCCGGGCCGGGAGGTCGCCGGTACGGTCGACCGGATCGGTCCCGGTGCCGACCCGGCGTGGCTCGGGCGGCGCGTCGTCGCCCACCTCGGCACCGCGCCCGGCGGCTACGCCGAGCTGGCCGTCACGCAGCAGGCGCGGCTGCACGCCGTACCGGACACGCTGGACCTGCGGGCGGCCGTCGCGATGATCGGCACCGGCCGCACCGCGCTGGCCGTCCTGCAGCTCGCCGGGCTCGAAGCCGGCGACACGGTCGTCGTGCTCGCCGCGGCGGGCGGGATCGGCACGCTGCTCGTGCAGCACGCGCTCTCGATCGGAGCGACGGTCGTCGGCGCCGCGGGCGGGCCCGACAAGACCGCGCGCGTCCGCGCGCTGGGCGCTCTCGCGGCCGACTACCTGCGGCCCGGGTGGACGGACGAGGTGCGGGCCGCACTGGGCGGGCGCGCGGCGACGGTCGTCTTCGACGGTGTCGGGGGCGGGACGGCCGCCGAGGCGCTGTCCCTGCTCGGGCCCGGCGGGCGGCACCTCGTCCACGGCTGGGCCTCCGGCGCTCCCGCGGAGCCCGTGCCGGGCGTCGACTCCCGCACCCTCGCCGGGCCCGCCCTCGCGAAGCTCACCGGCACGCCGGAGGGCCTGCGCCGCCTGGAGGCCGCGGCGCTCTCGGCCGCCGCCGAGGGCACGCTCGTCCCGGGCATCCACCCCTTCGCCCTCCAGGACGCGGGAGCCGCGCACGCGGCTCTCGGCGCCCGCGCGACGACGGGCAAGGTGGTCCTGACCTCCTGAGCGCCCGCCGGGACGGGGCCGCGGGCGCGGGGGCGGCCACCGCCCGGCCGGCGGTCCCGCACGGCGGGGCGGCCGCCCCGCCGGCACCGGCGCGCGGCGCCGTCGTGGCCGGTCACGCGGCCGCGCCCCCGGTGCCCGCCCCCGCGGGCGGGGAGGCGTCCGGGAACTCGGTCGTACCCTCGCGGAGTTCTCCGGAGGTAACGAACCGCCCGTACGAGGAGAAGACCCCCGATGGCCCTGTGGGACCGCTTCAAAGAGTCCGCGACGAACATGCAGGCGCAGCTCAACGCCAAGAAGAACGACCTCAAGAGCGGCGCCTTCCGTGACGCCAGCATGGCGATGTGCGCGCTCGTGGCGGCCGCGGACGGGTCGATCGACCCGTCCGAGCGGCAGCGCGTCGCGACCCTCATCGCCACCAACGAGGTGCTGCAGAACTTCCCCGCACAGGACCTCCAGCGGCGCTTCGACGACTACCTGGGCAAGCTGACCGCCGACTTCGCCTTCGGCAAGGTGGGGATCCTCCAGGAGATCGCGAAGGTCCAGAAGAAGCCCACGGAGGCCCGTGCGGTGATCCAGATCGGCATCGTCATCGGCGGCGCGGACGGCGACTTCGACGCGACGGAGAAGGGCGTGGTGCGCGAGGCGTGCTTCGCCGTGGGGCTCAACCCGCAGGAGTTCGACCTCTGACGGCGGCGCCCGGGCACCCCGGATCCGGCGGTGCCCGGACCGTCCGCGGCCGGAATCCGGCACACTATGATCCGAAAGCGGAGCCGGGTGTCTCACACGCCGCCCCGCGGCGGGATCGGCCGCGGCGGCCGGAGCGGCGCGAGCCGCAGGCGCGGGGGCGTCACCGCCCCGGCAGGACGCCGGCTTTCGGATGTGCGCGGCGTTGTGCGGCCGGCGCGGGTACGCGGGGAGCACGGGGAACCCCGGGGGGCGTGAGCGCCTCCGTATCCGGGTGGGGCGCCGGGCCGCCCGGGAAGGTGGGGTGGACGGATGCTTCCGGTGCCGAGCGGGGACGGCTTCCCGCCGGGGGCCGCGGGAGGCGGTCCGGGCGGTGGCAGCAGCACGCAGCGCGACGAGGAGGCCGCGCTGGCGCTGTACGAGGCGCTGCGGGCGCGCAGCAGGGTGACGGGCGCGAGCCCGCCGTCCGCCGCCGAGTTGTACGCGGCCGCGGAGCTGGACGAGGCCCAGGGCGGGCGCGGCTGGCGGCGGTTGACGGATCTGGGACTGGTGCAGATACGCGACGGCGTCGCCGAGGCCGTCGACCCGGACGCGGCACTGGCCCGCGCCATGGACCACTACCAGGCCAACGCCACCGAGCAGTTGCGCAACGGGGTGCGGCTGCAGCGCGTGACGGAGGCGCTGACGGCCGTCTACCGGCCCGCGGTCCAGCGCGAGACACGCGAGACGCGCGAGGTGTCCGTCGAGTTCGTCTCCGAGCCGCGGCGCAAGCAGCGCATCCGGCTGGACCTGTCGGACGCGGCCCGGGAGCGGATCGACTCGATGCACCCGGGGCCGATGCCGTCGATCGAGGTGCTGGAGGCCTCGCTCGCGCACGACCGCTCGCTCCTGGAGCGCGGGGTGGCGAGCCGCGCCATCTACCCGATGTCCTGCCTGGCCTCGCCGAAGTACGCGCGCTGGCTGCACGATCTGGCCGACGCGGGCGTGGAGTTGCGGCTCATCGACCACGCGCCCTTCGACCTGCTGACCTTCGACTCGCACGCGGCGCTGATGGCCGCGGATCCCGAGCACCCCTCGGACACGCTGATCGTCGTCCGCGGCGCCGCCCTGATGCGGGCCTTCCGCGCGGTGTACGAGGACTTCTGGCTGCGCGGCCGGCCGCTGGCGCCCTCCGCGGGCGGCGGCGCGGAGGACGCGGACGCCGTCACCGCGCAGGAGCGGGTCATCATCCGGCTCATGGCCTCGGGCCTCAGCGACGACCAGATCGCCCGCAAGCTGGGCGTCCACCGGCGTACGGTCCAGCGGGCGATCGCCAAGCTCATGGAGCGGCTGGACGCCGCGAGCCGCTTCGAGGCGGGCCTGAAGCTCGCCCGCGACGAGGAGTTCGCGGAACTCTTCACCGGCGTGTGACGCGCGCGCCTCAGCGGGGCGCCGCCGGAAGGTGGTCGGCGAGGCGGCGCAGCAGCGCGGCGATCGGGCCCTGCAGGGTGGGCAGCGTCGAGATGAGCAGGTGGACCAGGGAGAAGCCGAGGGCCGCGGTGACGGGGGTGTCGGCGGTGCGCAGCCAGGAGGTGACGGCGAGGCGGGCCGCCTTGTCGGCGCCGGCCCTCGCGCCCTGCGCGTGCAGCCGGGCGGCGGCGACGGTGGCGTAGTGGGTGGCGGCGGCCCAGTCGCCGTCGCGGGCCGCATCCCCGGCGGCCCGGCCGAGGGCGGCGGCGGGGTCGGTGCCGGCGCCGGGGGCGAGGGCGCACAGGTCGTGCGGCATGTCCGCCGGGTCGCCCCAGCAGGGGTCGGGCGGGCGGCGCGCGGGGACCGGGGGGACGGGCTGCGGCGCCGGGTGGGCGGTGCCGTCCGCCTCGACGAGGAGCCGCTCGACCCGGCCGTCGGGGTGGCCGACGGCGACGTGCGTGGCCCGGCCGGTCTCACGGGCCTGCCACGCCGCCGCGGACCACGCCGGGTGGGTGTCGTCGGCGAGGCCGCGCGCCTGCGACATGACGGTGCCCCACGTGTGGACGGTCCCGCCGGGCAGGACGGCGACGCTCACCGGCGTGACGGGCGCGCCGTCCGCGGCCCCGGCGCCGAACCAGTCCCCCGTCCACGGCGTGGTGGCGACGGGGATGACCGGCACCCTGACCGGCACCAGCCACTCCGCCCCGGTGCCGCCCGCGGCTCCGGGCTGCCGTCCGCCGTAGGGCCCCGGTTCCGGCACCGGCTCGCCGTGACCGTCCGCGGGCCGGCCCCCGTACCCCCGTGACGGGACGCCGGAGGCGTGCGCGTCCGGCGTCGGGGGGTCGTACGGATGAGGGAGGTGCATGTCAGCCGTCCCGCGGGGAGGGGGCCGCGCCGCCGGGGAGGCCGGCGCGGGCGGGACGGCGGACCCACGGGAGCCGCCGGCAGGGGCGGTCCGGGGAGACACGGGCCCAGCCGGAGCGGACCCGCGAGGGGTGGGCCCGCACCCGCACGTCGCCAAGCGTGCGGGTGCGGCGGCGCCCGGCTCTGCCCGGGCCGGGCGCCGGTCTTGAGGGTGCGGCAGGAGCCGGCGGGCGGTGTGCGGCCCGTCGGCCCACCGCGGGGGCGGCGCGGTGGCCGTCCACGGCCCGGCCGAGGGCGGCCACCGCCCCGGCGGCTGCGGCGGAGGGCACCGGACGGCGGGCGGCGGCCTTCTCGGGGCCGGTCGGCGTGGTCACCGGGCCGCCCAGGCGCTGCGCGGCTCGGAGGCCGGCCGGGGGAAGGGGACGGTCGGGAGGGGGCCGCCGGCGAAGAGGTCGCGGCACAGGGCGTCCACCCGGGCGGGGGTGACCGGCGGCAGGGCGGTCAGGCAGGCGTACGGGCCGGAGGTGGTGAGCCGCCAGCGGGCGCACAGGCCGGCGGCGGGGCGGGGGAAGCGGACGGTGACGCCGTGCCCGGTGGGCACGGCGAGGTAGCCGGCGGCGGTGATGTGCCCGGCGGCGTAGCAGGCCGTCTCGTAGCAGGTGTGGACGAGCGCGCGCAGCCCGTCGTAGCCGCGGTCGCGCAGCGCCGCCCACAGCAGCGCGGTGGCCAGCGGGTTGGGGGCGCGTCCGCCGTCGCCGCGGACGGGCGGCAGGGGACCCGCGGTGAGCAGCACCCCGCAGGGGACGGGCAGGCCGAGCAGCCGGTGCGCGGTGAAGGAGAGGCTGTCGGCGCCGTCCCGCAGGTCCCAGGCGGGGCCGCGGCCGGCGAAGGGCGCGGCCAGGCCCGCGGGTCCGGCCTCGACGTGGACGTGGACGGGTCCGGCGGGCGCGGCGGCGGCCCGTACCGCGGCCAGGTCGTCGCCGCCGCTGCCGCCCGCGGTGTGGGTGGTGGCGAGCACGATCGCGCCGCCGGGGCGCTCGGCGGTGAGCCGGGCGAGGGCCGCGGTGTCCATCGTGCCGTCCTCGTCCTGCCGGACCTCGACGACGTCCAGCCCGAGGCGGCGGGCGTGGTCGCGGGCGGCGTGGTGCGCGGCGGCGGTCACGTACAGCGGCGCGCCGGGCAGCGCGTGCCGTGCCGCCCGCAGACCGCCGGCCAGGCCCTCGGCGGCGCCGCCGGTGACGTGGCCCCGGACGCGGCGGGGGTCGCCGAGCGCGAGGTCGGTGCAGAAGTCGACGACGGCCCGCTCCAGGGCCAGCGCCGTCGCGGCCGCCTCATCCGCTCCGGCACCGGGGACCGCCGGCTCGTCGGGGTCCAGGTCCGCGAAGGCGGCCAGCAGCTCGGCGTAGTCGCCGCTCTCGGCGGAGCCGGGAAGGTCCGCCACCGGGTCGTCCGGGCCCGCGGCGGCCGCGCGGCCGGCCGTGGCGCGCAGGCCGGCGACGAGGGCCGCGAGCCGGCGCCGGGTGGCGGCGGGATCCTCGCCGGTGACGCCGACGCGGTCGCACGGCGGGGGCGGCGCGCCGTCCTCGGCGCCGTCCCGTACGCCCGCCGCGTGCGCGTGCGCGCCGGGCGGACCGGCGGGCGGCTCGTACGCCATGACGACCTCCAGGAGACGGCAGCGCGTGACGTGGCGGGGGGCCGGCGGGATGCGCCGGCCCCCCACACGACTCGCCGAAGACTCCCCCCCGAACCGGACGGAGCCGACCGGTGGCCTTCGGCGCACCCCGGCCGCGGCCGCGGGGACCGCGGGCGGGGTGGTGCAAGGTCCTGCAAGTGGTGCGGATACTACGGGCGTTGCAGGTACAGCGGACGCCGTGGGCAGTACGGGTACTGCGGCGCGGAGGTCCGTTCCGCCGGCGCACCCCGCGTCCCGTCCCCGGAACGTGGTGTGTACCAACGGGAGAATTCGTACCCGACGCGGCACCCCTCGCGCCACGGACACCGGCGTCCTCATCCACACCTCCCGATCAGGCCTTTTGTTCCCCTGTCAGCGCTCACCAAGCCTGTGAACTGGCAATTCGCCGCCCCTGCCGCTCCGTTGTCCAAAATGGGACACGTACCAATGTGGACAGACCCGCCGTCAGCGGCCGCGCAAGGGCGCCGATCCGGCCCCGCGGCGGAAAATGCCAGGTCGCCGCGCGGTCCCGGCGCCGCCCGCCGGGAGGCGGCTTCCCGCCCCTCCCGGAACCGCGCCCGGCTGCCCGGCTCCCGCGCCGCGCGGGGTGCCCGGACGGCCCGGGCCGCGGGGGCGTGACGCGCCGCGCCCCCGCCCGGGCGGCTGCCGGACGGGGGCGCGGGCCGGACCGGTCAGGTGGCCATGGGAAGCGGTGCCCGCCGTGGGACAGGGGTGGGCACGGCGGACGGGACCACCTCGCCGGTCGCGTCGTCGATCACCGAGACCCGCACCGCCGGCTGGGGCGCGGAGTCCACGGTGAGCGTGAGGTCCAGCGCGAAGAGGACGCTCGCCGGGTGCGTGCCGCGTGCGTCCCGGTACGCGCCGGTGTAGTGCAGCACCCGCCAGCCGCCGTCGTCCCAGTGGTCGAGCAGCCCTGAGCGGACGACGGGCATGGCCGCCTGCCAGGCCAGCGAGTTCTCCAGCAGTTCGACGCTCGCCGCGACCGGCACCCGCTCGCCCGCGCCGCCGGCCGGCGGCAGCGGGTGGCCGAACAGCCGCAGCCGGGCCCGCCGCAGCGGCACCCGTACGGCCCTGTCGAGATCGGCGACGAGCACCGCCAGGACGGCGGCGGCGAGCGCCAGGACGCCCGCGGCGCCGGCCGGGCGGTCGGCGGCCTGCGACCACCAGGGGGCGTCGGCGGTCGCGGCCAGGACCCCGCCGGCCACCACCAGCCCGGCCCGGGTGAAGGCGCGCACCCCGATCGGGCCCTCCGCGCGGGCGCTGCACCCGCACGACGACTCCGGCGCGGTGGCCCGGGCGTAGGCCAGGTAACCGGTGAAGCCGGCGCCGAGCGCGGCGGTCGCGGCACCCGGCGCCACCGTGTCGGGAACGGCGAACAAAGCCGCGGCCAGGGCGAGTTCGACCGCCCCGACGGCCCGCAGCGCGAGCGTGGCGCGGCGCCCGTCGTTGAGCACGCGCACCAGCACGGTGTTCGCGGCCAGCTGGGCGGTCTGCCGGCCGAACGCCTTGCCGGCGCCCGTGGCGGTGAGCAGCACCGCGCACACCAGCGGCGCGAGGTTGGAGACCAGCGGAATCACGGCGCCTCCCGTCAGTGGCCGAGCGAGACGCGGGCCATGTCGATGTGGCCGTCCGCGGGCCGCCAGGCGCCCAGCACCTGCGCCTCCTGCCCGATGCGGGTGCGGGACAGGTCCGCGGTCAGCGCTCCGCCGAGGTAGGAGGCGGTCGTGGTGTCCGGCACGATGTGGCCGACGACCTCGTTGCCGCCGTGGCTGAGGTGCAGCCGGTCCCTGGCGATGCCGCGGATGGTGACGTAGACGTTGACGATGTTGACCCACACCGCGTCGGCGGCGATCGTGCCGTCCGGCATGGCGGCGCCGCGCGCGTAGAGGCCGTCGCCGGGCTCGATGGCCTCGGCGGTGGTGGTGCGCAGCTTCCAGATGCTGGTGGCGTTGGTGAGCTGGACGAGGTGGCGCTCGCCGTGCGAGCCGGCGACGTCCAGGACGTTGCGGTTGACGGCGACGACGCGGCCCTCGGCGAAGGCCGCGGGGATCGCCGCGTCGAGGGAGGGCGTCGGCTCGGCGAAGGCCGCCTCGGCGTCGAGGCCGCCGAGCGCGGAGGCGCCGACGATGGTGGCGCCGCCGATCGCGGCCGTGGTCAGGAAGCGCCGGCGGTCCAGGTGGCGCCCGCCGTTGTCGTGGCTGTGGCTCATGTCGTCCTTCCCGGGGGTGAGGTGGAGGGGCGGGGGGCGCCGGTCACTCGTAGATGTAGACGGGGAGCTTGCCGGAGCTGAGGCTGCCGATCGAGGAGAAGGCGGAGGGCGTCAGGTCGATGACCCGGTTGGTGCGGCAGGTGCCGTTGCAGCAGGTGGCCTCGCCGCAGAAGCTCTTGGTACGCGGGCCGCAGTCGGCGAGCGTCACGCACACGGTGGCGCCGGAGCACTGGTGCTTGACGTTCATGGTCGCGCCGCAGGTGCGCCGCGGGATGCCCTCGCCGCACAGGTCGGGGCGGGTGATGTCGTAGCAGGCGGCGGAGAGGTTGGGCCAGGCCGCCATGTGCTTGCTGGACTGGCAGGTGCCGCAGGCGCCGGTGCCGGCGCTGCCGCAGGAGCCCCAGGCGTTGCCGCAGCAGAACCAGGTGGCTTCGCCGGCCCAGAGGTAGGTCGATCCGCAGGCCATGTCGCGTTCCCTTCGGAGGTGGCGCAGGCTTATGACCTGCGCATGACAGTACGGTGAACGGCGGTACGCGCGCGTCGCGGCGCCGGACCGGGGGGGGTGCGCACGGGTGAGAACTACATGCCCATGACAAATACGGAGGAGGGTGACGTGTCCGCGCCGTTGCGGTGACGTGCCGTGCCGGGGTGCGGCGAGGGTGCGGTGGAGCGGGTGCTGCCGTGTGCCTGTTCCGCACGCGGGGCGGGTTCCGTGCGGTGCCTGGCGGTGCGCGCGTGCGGGCGAAGCGGTCTCGTGCCTCGTGCGGGCCCGGTCCCGGAATGGGCCGGATGCGTCTGATGTGCCGGCAGTGCAAGGTGACACCGCAATGATGCGGGATTCTACGCGCGTACGGAAGAGCCCGGGCGGTCCCGTTCGCCGTGCGGCACCCGGCCGGCGCCCGCGGCCGGGCTCAGTCGGCGCGCGGGTGGCGGTGGCCGTCGACCGCCGCGACCAGCACCGCGGCCAGCGCCACCACCGCACCGGCCGCGAGGAGCGACTCCTCGTACACCGCCGAGCCGGTCCGGATCAGGTGCAGCGCGTGCCCGGCGTACACCGAGCGGTGGTCGTGCAGCAGGTTGGCACCCGACAGGACCGCGAGCAGCGTGCCGAGCAGCGGGGCGGCGATGTGGCCCTGGCGGGCGCGCAGCCACAGCATGGTCGGGACGCCCACGCACACGGCCGCCGGGACGGCGGCCACCATGCCCAGACGGACGTCGTGGCCGACGAGTTCGGAGCCGAGCGCCGAACCGCCGGCGATGAGCCCCACCGCGAGGACGAGCAGGACCGCCGCGCGCCACGCCGTACCGCCCGGGGTGCGCGCCGCAGGGGCCGCGCCCCCTTCCCCCTCCGCTGCTGCCGTCATGCCGCCAGTATGCCGACTCCCCCCGTACGGCGCGGAAAAGCCTGGGAAGGCGGATGCCCCGCCGCCCTACGAGCTCGTCACACGATCACGATCCGGGCTCTTGAGGCGTGTCCACGCACGCGCGGGTCGTTGGCGGTGCGCGCCCCGAAGACGGGATTTCCTTCGGGGCGCGCGGCAGGGGTTCCGGTTCAGGCGTTGTAGCCACCGTGGGCGTCCAGCACCGCGCCCGTGACGTACGACGCGGCGGGGCTCGCCAGAAAGGCGATCGCCGCGGCGATTTCTCGGGGGTGACCCGTGCGTTGCAGGGACAGCATGCTGGTCAGGGCCTTGATCGTCTCGGGGTTCGTTTCCATGCCGCCCTCCATCAGTCCGGCCTCCACGACGTTGGCTGTGATGTCCCGGGGCCCGAGGTCCCGTGCGGCCCCCAGGGTGTACCTGGTGACTCCCGCCTTGGTCGCCGCATAGTCGGCAGCTCCCGGGGTGCCGACCCGGGATCCCAGTCCGGAACTCACCGTGATGATGCGGCCGCCCGTGCGCAGCACTCGGGAGGCGGCCCGGATGACGGCGATCACGCCGAGGTAGTTGGTGGCGTGCATCCGGTCCAGTGCGGCGGTGTCGGCGTCCGGGTCGTCCACTGTGCCGGCCGCGGAGATCGCCGCGTTGTTGACGAGGATGTCCAGGCCGCCGAAGTGCGCCACCACGTCGTCAATCAGCGCCGGCGCCTGACTCGTGTCCGCCTGGTCGGACTTGAAGGCGACGGCCTTCGCTCCCTTGCCGCGCACCTCGTCGACGACAGCCTGCGCCTGCTTCTCGGAGCTCACATAAGTGAAGGCGACGTCGGCGCCCTGCTCGGCCAGCAGTCGTACGGTCGCGGCTCCCAGTCCGCGCGACCCCCCGGTGACCAGGGCGACCTTGCCCGTGAGTGGCTTGCTCATTCTTCTCACCTCGTTGATTGACCCTTCCGGCAGTCGCAACGTTAATTGTTACGACAGCTTGTTGCAACCTTCGTTGTTACGACTGCGTCCTGTCGTAACATGAAGCGTTGCGGCCGAGAGGAGGGATTCATGAGCGCCAACAGCAGGTTGACCATTGCCGCCCACGCGCTGGCCTGGATCGGTCTCTACCAGCGCCAGGGCCATGAGGTCGCCACCTCCGAGCAGATCGCGGCCAGCGCGAACACCAACCCGGTGGTGATCAGGCGGCTGCTCGGCGAGCTGCGCAGGGCCGGGCTCGTGGAGTCCCGGCGGGGTGCGGGCGCGGGCTGGTCGCTGGCGCGCGAGCTGGGGTCGATGACCCTGCTCGACGTGTACGAGGCAGTGGAACCCGGCCCGCTGTTCGCAATGCACCGCACCACCCCGGACCAGGGATGCGTGGTGGGTTACGGCATCCAGCCGGCTATGCAGGGCGTCTACGAGGGCATCGAGGAGACCCTGAGACACGAGCTGGCCCGCGTCACGCTCGAGAACGTACTCCGGGACGTACTCGCGGCACCTCGCTAGCCTCCCCGTTACGCCCGGACATCACCGAGATCCCCATCCATGCCCAGGTCGGCGAACAGCCAGGCAGCCAGTCACGCCAAAGACGGTTGCAGTATCAGACCGTGTCCTACGAGCTCGTGACGTGATCTTGTTGAAGTGCCCTGGCCCGGCGTGACCGATGTGACGAGTCCGCCGTTCGGGAGGATGCGAGCACCCGGCCGTGGATCGTGGACGACGACCTGTGGGCGCTGATCGAGCCGCTGCTGCCGCCCTGGCCGGAGAAGTCGCCGGGTCCGCGGCCAACGGCGGACCGGCAACTCCTGCCGCCGGAGCTGGGGTTCGGTTCCGGACAGACCTGTTGGCGGCGCCTGGAGCGGTGGCAGCAGGCGGGGGTCTTCGACCAACTGCACCGCTCCCGCATCCGCGCGAAACCCTTCGGGGACGGCAACCGGATTCGGGTGGCAGGCGAAGCGCAGGACCGGCCTGCTGCGTTTCGGGAACGAGTGGTCGCGGGTTCGAATCCCGCCGGAGCCGCCGTGGCTCCGTAGCTCAGGGGCAGAGCACCGATTCTGCTCTTGCGGCAGGTACTCGCGGCGCCTTGCGGTCCGTCCGTCCGCCGGCGGCCCGGAATCTCTCTCCGGCCGGTCCCCCGGACCGCGGAATCACGGATTTCCCGCCTCGGAGCACGAAATCCCCTGGTGCCGCGTGCCGCAGGACCGCGCGTTCTCCGAAAAGGCAACCGACACGGCGAAGTTCGCCCGCACCCGTTCCGCACCCACCGGCCCCCTCCGCACCGACGGCACGACGACGACCTTCGAGGGCGGCGCCGCGTACCGGCGCGACGCCAGAAGCGAGCTGTTCCTCCTCGCCGCCGTGAACATGGCCGGCGAGGCCTCTTCTACGAGTCCGGCGACGCCCGCGACAACCGCTTCCGCGAGCTGGTGCACGCCGCGACGAAGGCCGATCCCGACTGGTTCGCGCGCTTCGTGCCGTACCTGCGCGGCGAGATGAACATGCGCTCGGCGGCGGTCGTGACGGCCGCCGAGTCCGCGCTCGCCCGCCGCGCCGGCGGCCTGCGCCGCGAAGCGGCCGTACCTCAACTCCGCGGGCCACGCCCCCGCCGCCCTCGACACCAGCGCACCCCACCGCTACGGGATCGGCGGCTTCAGCGACAAGCTCTTCACGATGATCGCCCTCCTGTCCCGGGGCCGCGGCGCCGGCTGGCCGTGGGAGTGGCTCCCGGGCGCGGGTCAGGCGCTCATGACCGGGTCGACGGTGACCGGGTCGGAGGTCTCGCCGGCGGCCAGCCTGAGGGTGAGCGGGACGAGGATCCGGGCCGTGCCGTCCGGCGGGGTGACGCTCAGGGACGTGAACGTCACCCCGCTGCCGTCCCCGGTGGCGGGCGTGAAGTGCAGCGTGAAGGACGCCGAGCCGCTCGCCGCCAGCCGGACGGTGGTGGGGGCCAGCGTGCTGCGCTCGGCACTGACCGTGCCGTCCTTGCCGGTCAGGTCCACGCCGGGGAAGCCGTACATCGTGCAGGCGCTCGACCCGGTGTTGCGCAGCACCACGACCGCGGCCCCGCTGCCCGCGGGACTCGCGCTCCCGGCCAGCTGCGCCCCGCGGCACGCAGCGCCGGCCGTGGACGTGCCCGAGGCGCTGGACGCGGGCCGCGCGGTGGTCCGGCCGGCCTGCGAGCCGGAGCCGTAGTGCGACAGCGACCGCGACTTCCTCGACTTGTGGCCGTGGCTCGTCCCGCTCGTGCTGTGGCAGCCGGCGAGCGTCCCCCCGGCGACGACGGCGGCGAGGACGACGACCGGCATGCTCCGGCTGCGCATGGTTTCTCCTGGGATCGGCGGGCCCGCCCCCGGGTGGGCAGGCGCTCCCCCCCACCGACGCGGGGCGCACCGGCGTCGTTCGCGGGCGCACGTGATCAGAACGCTTCTGTGACATGTCCGCCACACAGGGGAAGCCTCCGCGACCGGTCAGCTTTGGAGAAGCGCGCAGGTGGGGGCGTGACTACGGTCGAAGCATGAACTCCATCGAAGCTGTCATTCTCGACGCCGCGGACCCGGCGGCCGCCGAGCTGTTCTACGAGCGGGCCTTCGGGCTCGGCGAGCGGGTGCGGGTGCGGCCCGCCGAGGGGGTGGGGAGCGGCTTTCGCGGCTACACCCTGTCGCTCGTGGTGGCGCAGCCGTCGATCGTGCGGGGCCTGGTCGGTGCCGCGATCGACGCGGGGGCGTCGGAGGTCAAGCCGGTGACGAAGTCGCTGTGGGGGTACGGCGGGGTCGTGCGGGCACCCGACGGGGCGCTGTGGAAGATCGCGACGTCGGCGAAGAAGGACACCGGTCCGGACAGCCGGACGGTCGACGAGATGGTGCTGCTGCTCGGCGCCTCGGACGTGCTCGCGAGCAAGCGCTTCTACGTGGAGCAGGGGCTCCCGGTCGGCAAGAGCTTCGGCCGCAAGTACGTCGAGTTCGCGACCCCCGGCAGCGGCGTCAAGCTCGCCCTGTACGGCCGCCGCGCCCTGGCGAAGGACGCCGGGGTGCCGCCAGAGGGCGAGGGCCCGCACGGTCTGGCGATCGCCACGTCCGGCACCGGCGCCTTCACCGACCCGGACGGCTTCGCCTGGCAGCCGGCGGCGTGACCGCGCCGGGCGGCCCGGGGGCCGCGGCCGCCGGGCCCTGACCGCCCGCCCGGCGCGGAGGACCGGCGCCCGGCGGAGGGACGTCGGCGGCGAGCCGGGGAGCGCCGCCGTCGTGGAGGAGCGTGCCTCCGGCCCCTCGCGGCCCGCCGTTGGCGAACCGTTGGTGGTTTGTTGTCGGCGGCTCGTAGTTTTCCTTCCAGGCGGCGGGCGGGCCGGAGCCTGCCCCGCGAGCGGCCGGGGGACCGCCGCACACCGCACGGCCGCGGGCGGGCCAGGGCCCGGTCACGGGGCAGGCTCCGGCCCGCCCGCGACCGGCAGCACGCAAGGCAGCCGGCGGGCGGCGTCCGGACGCTCGCCGGTCATCGGGTCCGCGGGTCGGACGATCCGCGGTCACTCCCCCGCGAGACGGGCCTCGCGGGGTGGTGCGCCCTCGCGGCGGGCGGCCTGCGGGCCGAACGCCGCGAGGGCGTCGTCCAGGGCCGCGAGCCCGGCCAGGCACTCCTGCTCGCGCTGCGGGAGCAGGTGGAAGCGGGACAGGTCGAGGCAGGCCTGCCAGCACTCGCGCGCGGCCTCCCACTCGCCGAAGTGGTGGTGGGCGCGGGCGGTCACGGCCAGGCAGTCGGCCTCGCCGCCGTAGTCGCTCAACTGCCGCCGGATGGCCAGGGCCTCGCCGAGCGCGGCGAAGGCGTCGGCCCGCTCGCCGAGGTGCTGGAGCGCGGCGCCGTAGTTGGTCAGCAGGGTGGCCAGCGCGGTCGGCCGGCCCAGCGCGCGCAGCAACGGCAGCCGCCGGCGCTGCTGTTCGACGGCCCCGGCGTAGTCGCCGGCGAGCATGAGCGCGTCGGCGATCCGGCCCAGGACCAGCGACTCGCTGCCGGGCAGGTCCACCTGCCGGTAGAGCTCCTGGGAGCGCAGCGCGTACGCGAGTCCGGGCTCGGCGCGGCCGGCCTGGGTGTGCAGCGCGGAGATGTTGCCGAGGATGGAGGCCTGCGCGGTGATGTCCCCGGCCTGCTCGAAGAGCCCGAGGGCGATGCCGAGGTTCTCCAGGCACTCCTCGTTGCGGTAGGCCATGCCGTGCGCGACGGCGATCCGCCGGTAGAGCCAGGCCCGCCCCACCGTGTCGTCGTGCGCGACGGCGATCTCCAGGGCGGCGCGCAGCGCCGTGTCCCAGATGCCCGTCCACCAGTACGTGTCGCCGTAGCCGAAGAGGCCGACGGCCAGCCGCCAGGCGATGTCGGAGCGGCCGAGGGCGCCGGCCCGGACAATCGCGTGCTGGATGGCGGGGAGTTCGCGGACGTACCAGGCGAGCGCCTCGTGCGCGTCGGCGAAGGGCGGTGCCGGGGCCGCGGGGGGCTCGGCCAGCGGCGGGGGCGGCTGCGTCTCGCCCACGGTGATCCGCGAGGCCTCCTCCACCGCCGCCACGTACCAGGCCAGCAGCCGCAGTTCGGCCCGGGCGCGCTCCTCGGCGGGCTCCTCCGCGCGGACGCGCTCGGCCGCGTATTCGCCGAGCAGGTCGTGCATGCCGTACTGCTCCGGCGCCGGGCTCTGCACGAGGTGGACGTCGGTGAGCCGGTCCAGCAGCCGGGCGGCGTCGCGGACCGGCAGGGCGAGCAGGGCGGCGACCGCGTGCGGGGTCACCTCGTGCTCGGGCCACACCCCCAGCAGCCGGAAGGCGCGGGCGACGGCCCGCTCGTGCGGCAGGTCGCTGTCGCGCATGGCGACGTAGCTCATGCCGATCGTGGCCTCGACGTCCAGGCTGCCGACGGTCAGTTCGGGCAGCCGGCCGGCGCCGGAGGACAGCCGGCGGGCCAGCAGCGACAGCGGCCACCCGGGCCGGGAGGCGAGCCGGCCGCCGACGACGCTGAGCGCCAGCGGCAGCCCGCCGCACAGCGCCATGATGCCGGCCGCGGCCTCCGGCTCGTCCCGGACGCGCTCGGTCCCGCACAGGGCGGCCAGCAGCACCTGCTGGTCGGCGGGCGTGAGCGGCGCCAGCGGCAGCAGGACGGCGGCGGGCAGGTCGGTGAGGGTGTGCCGGCTGGTGACGACGACCGCGCAGCCGCCGCTGCCCGGAAGCAGCGGCAGGACCTGTGCGGCGTCCCGCGCGTTGTCCAGCACCAGCAGCATCCGGCGGTGGGCGAGGACGGTGCGGAAGAGCGCGGCGCAGTCGTCCATGTCGCCGGGCAGCGACTCCTCGCGCACCCCCAGGTCGGACAGGAAGCGGACGAGCAGGTCGCGCGGGCTGCGGCGGCCGCCGGGGCTGAAGCCGCGCAGGTCGGCGTAGAGCTGCCCGTCGGGGAAGTCCGCGTGCAGCAGGTGCGCGACGTGGACGGCCAGCGCGGTCTTGCCGACGCCGCCCATCCCCGAGACGACGACCGGGCGCGGCGCGCGGCCGGGCGTGTCCCGGCCGGCGCCGGCATCGGGGCGCAGCAGCTCCACCAGGCGGGCCACCTCCGTGTCCCGCCCGGTGAACAGGCCTGCCTGGCCGGGAAGTTGGTGCAGCGGCCGGAAGGCGGGGGCGGGCGGCCCGGCGGCGTCCGGCGGCTCCGGTACGGGCGCGGGCAGGTCCGCGGAGGCGTCCGCGGCCAGCACCGCCTGGTACGCCGCCCGGACCGCCGCCGACGGGTCGACGCCCAGCTCCTCGGCGAGCGTGGCCCGCAGCCGCGCGTAGACCTCCAGTGCCTCCGCCTGCCGGTGCGCGCCGTGCAGCGCCAGCATCAACTGCCGGTGCAGTCCCTCGCGGAGCGGGTGCTCGGCGGCGAGCGCGGTGAGCCGGCCGATGAGTTCGGCGCCGCGGCCCAGCGCGAGACCGGCGTCGAAGCCGCACTCCAGGGCCTGCAGCCGCGCTTCGGCCAGTTGCCGCACGACGGGCAGCTGCGGTTCCGCGTCCGCGAGTTCGGGCAGGTCGGCGAGCGGGGAGCCGCGCCACAGGGCGAGCGCGGCGGCGCTCTCCTCCGCCGCCGCGGACCAGTCCTGCCGCAGGTGCGCGGCGCGCGCGGCGTCCACGTGCCGCTGGAAGACCTCGACGTCGAGTTCGCCGTCGGCGACGTGCAGCCGGTAGCCGTGCGGCACCGCGGTGACGCGCTGCGGGGTGTCCCCGAGGAAGGCCAGCTGCCGCCGCAGCCGCGTCAGGTGGTTGAAGAGGGAGGCGTCGGCGGTGGCCGGCGGACTGGCGCCCCACAGCGCCTCCTTGAGAGCGTCTTTCGACACCGTCCGGTTGGCCGCCAGCAGAAGCGCGGCGAGCAGGACGCGGACCTTGCGGCCACCGACCGCCCGCTCCTGCGCCCCGTCGTGCACCAGCAGCGGCCCCAGCAGCCCGAACGTCGGCATCCTGCCCCCTTACCTGCGGACATTCTAGGCGCACCCGCGCCCGCCGCCCCGGGCACGAGTCCTCGGGCCGTCCGCGGAAGGCGCGGGTCCGCCCGTCGCGCCCACCGGCACGCGGGCGAAAGGGAGCCGCGCATTCCTGTGTCCCGTACCGGATTATCGGGGGGAGTGCTTCTTTGCAGCCGCCACACGACCGGCAGCGGGAAAGAAGGGCGGCCGGCACACCATTCGGGCCGCCGCGCGGACACCGCGCCGCCCGGGGCGGGATACCCGAATGCCGGTGTCATGGCCCGGGAGTACACTCCGCTCACCAGAACCGGACGCGTCTTCGAATACCTCGCACACGCGCGGTTCAGGGATTCATCGTTTGAGATCCCATGGGGGGATTAGTGTCAGAATCGCAGCCGGCCAGAGTCACGAGCCGCCGCCTCGTCGCGGTGTGCACCGCCGGCATTCTCTCCCTCGGCGCCTTCGCGCTGGGGACGAGCGCCCAGGCCGCAGAGCCGGGCGCGCACAGCTACACGCGGCCCGACGTCTCCACCAGCCAGGTGCCGCACTTCGAGTCGCCCTGGCAGGGGACGGCGACCAAGAGCCCGAAGCTGACGAGGTCCGGGACGGCGGACGCACCGACGGCCACTCCGTCGGACGCCACCGGCACCGTCACTCCCGCGCCGCAGCGCTACGACGTCGACGGCGACGGCATCGGGGACCAGCTCTTCCGGGCTCCCGACGGGACCCTGTACAACTCGCTGGCCACGCCGCCGGACGCCGAACTCCCGGCCGCGCCGGAGCAGTTCGTCGACCTCCTCACGCCCGGTGACCTGGACGGCGCGGCCGGCCCCGAGGTCCTCGCGACCACGGCGACCGGCAAGCTGGAGATGTTCACCGCGGCGAACTTCCCCAACAACCCGTCCTGGACCGGTTCCGGCTGGGGCGCCTACAACAAGCTCGTCGCGACGGACGACCTCACCGGTGACGGCAAGGCCGACATCATCGCCCGCGACTACAGCGGCAAGCTGTGGCTCTACGCGGGGACGGGCAGCGCGAGCGCCCCGTTCGAGGCCCGCGCCCTCGTCGGCTCCGGCTGGGGCATCTACGACCAGCTCACCAGCCCCGGCGACCTGAACGCCGACGGCATCAGCGACCTGGTGGGACGGGCGAGCGACGGCACGCTCTACTTCTACGCCGGCACGGGCGTGCCCAGCGCGCCCTACGCCGCGCGGACCGTCATCGGCAAGGGCTGGAACGCCTACAACCAGCTCGTGGGTCTCGGCAACGGCCCCTCGGGCAAGGGCGGGCTCTTCGCCCGGACGACCGACGGCACGATCTACACGTACCTCTCCAACGGCGCCGGCAACTTCAGCACGCGCCAGCCGAACGGCACCGGCTGGACGGTGGACCTGTTCGCCGGCTCCGGCGGCATCCCCGCCTGGGGCAAGAAGGAGCTGCTCGGCGAGACGTCCGACGGCACCCTGTGGTGGTACGGCGCCGACAACGCGGGCCACTTCACCCCGCGTGTACGGCTCGGCGACCCCGGCGGCTGGGCCGGCCAGTTCAACCTGACCTTCGCGAGCGCGCTGACCAGCGACGGGCGCGCGGACCTGCTGGAGCGCTACGGCAGCTACCTGTACAACGACTTCCTGGGCGTCGAGATCTCCAGCGGCTGGGGCAGCTACAACCTGGTCGTGGGCCCCGGTGACCTGAGCAACGACGGCAAGGGCGACCTGCTGGCCCGGGCCACCGACGGCAAGCTCTACCTCATCCGCGGGACGGGCAACGCCCAGACGTTCTCCAGCCGCATCCTGGTCGGCAGCGGCTGGGGCAGCTACAACACCCTCGTCGGCGCGGGCGACCTCAGCGGCGACGGGCGCGCGGACCTGCTGGCCCGCGACAGCACGGGCACGCTGTGGCTCTACAAGGGCACCGGCAACTCGGCGGCCCCCTTCGCCGCCCGCGTGAAGATCAGCTCCGGCTGGGGCGGCTTCAAGCAGCTCGCCGCCCCCGGCGACATGGACGGCGACGGCCGTTCCGACCTCCTCGTCGTCGACTCCACCGGCACCGCGTACTACTACCCCGCTTCCGGCACGGGCGGCTTCAAGGCCCGCGTCAAGGTGGGCACGGGCTGGGGCACGTACAAGAGGCTCTTCTGATCCACCCCGCTCCACGAGCGGCGCCCGCACCTCCGTGGTGCGGGCGCCGCTCGCGCCGTTCCGGCGCCCCCGCACCGCACCCCCGCGGGCTCCCGCGGGCCCGCCGCGAAGCAGTGCCCGTCCGGCCGCTGCCCCGGCGCCGGTCCCGGCGGTACGCTCCGTCCACGCTTTCTCCGGGGGGAGACCCGCACACGTGACACCTCACCGCCATCCGGCGTCCAGAGCCGCTCTGGCCGCATGCATCACCCTGATCCTCGGCGCCTCCGCCGTGACGTCCGCTCCCGCGCTGGCCGCGAGCGGCTCTCCGGCGGCGCCCACCGAACTCGCCGTCATCCCGCCGCACGACCCGGACGTCCCCGCGGCCGACCACGTCGTGGTCGCCGGGACCACCGGATTCCTGCACCAGCGCCAGGGGGTGGAGGGCTACCAGTGGACGGACGACGCGACGGGCACGTCCCACCCGGTGCCCGCGCTGGCCGGTGTGCCGCTCGCGAACGTCGTCCCGGCCGGCGGCGACGCCTTCGCCGTCACGGACACCGCCGGCGTGCTCAAGGTCGGCACGCCCGACCGCGACACCCTCACCAGCTACCCCCTCCCCGCCGGGTTCTCGCTCGTGGGCGTGGGCGTGGGCGGCACCCGGGCACTGATCGGCAGGCCCTACACGACCACCGGCCGCTCGCAGGTGGAGGTGCTGGACCTCGCGGCGGACGGCGGCACCACCGTCGTCCCGGTCACCGGCCTGCCCGACGGCGCCGTGCTCTCCGCCCCCGCCTCGACCGCCACGACGGACCACGCGGAGCACGGTGTGATCCGCTACCAGCAGGAGGCCGGGGGCCCGCTCCAGTACTCCCTGGTGGACCTCGGCACCGGCGAGGCGACCGACATCCCCGGCCCCGACGTCCCCGCGCAGGTGCTCCTGACGCCGTCCGACATCGCGTGGAGGCAGACGGTCGAGGGCACCGTGGTGGTCGACATGCTGCCGGTGAGCGCCGTCCTCGACGGCTCGGCCTCCTCCGCGTCCCTCGCGGAGGTGACCGTCACCCCGTACGCGCCCTACGCCTTCGTGCCGGTCGGCGGCCACCTGCTGACGCAGCGGACGCAGGCTTTCCCGTCCGATCCGGCCGGCACACTGCTGCCCCTCGTCGACAACCCGTTCGACGGCGGCCCGGCGACGACCCTCCTGGGCTCGGGAACCGGCGCACCCGTCGCCGCCTCCGACGGCTCGGTGGTGGCGGTCGGCGGCAAGGACGCCACCGTGTCGGCGGTGCACCGCTTCACGCCCGCCGCGGACGGCACCCTGACGGACACCACCGTCCTCCCGCTGCCGCCCGCGCCGTCCGCCAACGCCGGACTCGCCGTGGCCCACGGATTCCTGCGGCACGTCGAAGCCCTCCCGCAGGCGGGGACCGACCCGGTGCTGCGGCTGTACAGCCACGCCCTCGCCGCGGACTCCGACACCTCCGGGAACCCGCCGTTCTCCACCAGCACCCTGACGCTGCCCGCCGACACGCAGATGTGCGAGGAGGGACGGATCTGCGTGCGCACGGTGGACGGCAACATGTACGGCCCGTCCTACCTCGCGGGGACGACGCTCCACGCGGGCACCTGGTCCGTCGGCACGCCCCTCCCGATCGACCGGATCGTCGACGCGTCCCTGCACTACCAGCTGGTCGACAGCGGGACGACCCAGTACGTCGTCGACTCGTCCGGGCTGACCGTCACCGGCGGGCCGATCACCGGCGCGGCCCTGTGGAACGACACCTTCTGGCAGGCGCCCGCGAGCGAGCCGGTCGGCACCGTCACGGTCACCAGCCTGACCGCTCAGCCAAACCCCAGGGTCATCCGCTCCGTCGCGACCTTCGCGCCCTGCCGCGCCACCGAACTCCAGGTCGCCCAGCACTGGCTGTACTGGTCGTGCGGCACATCCGGCCCGGCGGGCGTGTACGACCTGAACAGCGGCGCCCGTATCCCCGTCCCCGCCGGGCAGGCCCTGCTCGGCGACGGCTACCTCGTGACGCACGACGCCGCCACGCACCAGCTGACGATGACGGACTTCCACACCGGCACCGCCGCGGCTCCCCTCAAGCTCGCCGACGTCCCCGACTCCCCGCTCGCCGACGACCGCGGCATCACCTTCGCCGTCGACCGCTACAGCGACGCCGTCGCCTACGTCACCGCCGACCGCAACGTCCACGTCCTCGCCACCGGCGTCCCCGCCTCCGCACCCACCGCCACCTCCACGCCGTCCAGCGACGGCGTGTACCCGCGGGACCCCGGGCTGCCCGGCTGGGGCGAGAGCATCGCCCTGAGCCGGCCGGTGGTCTCCTGGCAGGTGACGGTCACGAACGGCGCCACCGGCGCGACGGCCGCCCGGTTCACCGGCGGACCGAGCCGGGAACTGCTGGCGTTCACCTGGGACGGGAAGCTGCCCGACGGCCGCATGGCACCCAGCGGCCGCTACGCCTGGCGGCTCGACGTGACCGTACCGGGCGGCACCTCGCCGGTCTTCGCCACCGGCGGCATCGTCACGGTGGCCTGCGGAACCGCGATCTACCGCGGCTACAACTGCTGGAACCAGCAGTCCGTGCTGGCCCTCTTCCCCGGCGACGGCAGCATGCACCTGGGCCACTGGTACAGCGCGACCGTCGACGGCCGCCTCGTGATGTGGGGCTCCGGCGGGGACTGGGACCTGGGCGGGAACACCTGGCAGGTCAACGCCGTCGTCCCCTTCGGCGACTTCAACGGGGACGGCTTCAACGACATGCTGGTGCGCGACGGTTCGGGCGCGCTGACCGCGGTGCTCGGCGACGGGTGGTCGGGCCTCTCACCCGACGACAGCACCGTCAAGCACGTCCGCGTCGGCTCCGGCTGGAACACCTACAACCTCATGCAGTCCGTGAGCGACCTCAACAAGGACGGCCACGACGACCTGATCGCCCGCGACACCTCCGGCGTGCTGTGGTTCTACGCCGGGACCGGCAAGTCGTCCTTCGCCCCGCGGGTGAAGATCGGCCCCGGCTGGCAGAGCTACCCGCGGATCGTCGCGGTCGCCGACGTCACCGGCGACACGGTCGGCGACGTCGTCGCCGTGGACGCCTCCGGCGCCATGTGGCGCTACGACGGCCGCGGCAACGGCACCCTGCGCCCCCGCGTCCGGACCGGCACCGGCTGGCAGGCCTACAACGCCCTCATCGGCATCGGCGACCTCAACCACGACGGCCGCAACGACCTCGTCGCCCGCGACGCCAAGGGCGTGCTGTGGCGCTACGACGGCCGCGGCAACGGCACCTTCCGCCCCCGCGTCCAGATCGGCGTCGGCTGGTCCTCCCTGCGCCTGTACTGACCCGTCCCCGGCACGTCGCCGCAAGGGCGCCCGCACCCCGCAACGGTGCGGGCGCCCTTGCGCACGGCAGGCGGGCGACGAACAGCCGCCGTCCCCCAGCTGACCTGGTGCTACGCTCCGTTCACCTTTCTCCGGGGGGAGACCCGCACACGTGACACCGCACCACCGTTCCGCGTCCGGAACGGCTCTGGCCGCATGCATCACCCTGGTTCTCGGCGCCTCCGCCGTGACCTCCGCCCCCGCGTCCGCGACGGACAGCACACCGGCGGCACCGACCGAGATCACCGTCGTCCCGCCGGTCGACCGCGTCCTGACGGCCGACCGTCTCGTGGCCGCAGGTACGACGGGCTTCCTGCACCGGCGGCAGGGGGTGGACGGCTACCAGTGGACCGACGACGCCACCGGGAACAGCCACCGGGTCCCCGTCCTCGACGGGATCCCATTGGCGAACGTCGTCCCGGCCGGCGGCGACGCCTTCGCCGTGACGGACACCCCCGGCGTACTCAAGGTCGGCACGCCCGACCGCGACAGCCTCACCGCCTACCCGCTCCCCGCCGGCTTCACGGTCGTGAGCGTCGCCGGGGACGGCACCCGCGCGCTGCTCGGCAGCTACGTGAACACGACCGTTCCCGCGCGGTCGGACGTCGAGATCCTGGACCTGGCGGCGGACGGCGGCACCACCGTCGTTCCGGTCACCGGCCTGCCGGACGGCGCGTACCTGTCGAACCCCCTGCTCAGCGCCACGACGGACCACGCGCACCGGGGTGCGGTGCGCTACCAGGACGGCGGGCCGGGAGGCGCATCCCACTACGCGCTGGTGGACCTCGACACAGGCGCGGCCACCACCGCCCCCGTCACGACCGTTCCCATGAAACCGGTCCTGACGCCGACGGACCTGGAGTGGTCGAGCGGCACGGTGGCCTCGATGCTGCCGGTGAGCGCCCTCCTGGACGGCTCGGCGTCCGGAACACCCGCGACGGTCACGCTCAGGACCGGCAGCACGCCGCAGACCCTCGTTCCGCTCGGTGATCGCCTGCTGACCGGGCCTCTGCTGGCGGACGACGAGCTGACCGGCAAAGCGGGCTCCCTGGTGGACTATCGCTTCTCGGACGGCACCGTTGCCGTCGCGCTGGGCACGGCCTTCGGAAACCCGCTCGCGGCTTCGGACGGCTCCGTGCTGGCGGTCGGCAGCAAGAGCCCCACCGTCTCGGTGGTCACCCGCTACCGGCTCACAGCTGAGGGGGCTCTGAACTCCACCACCGTCCTGACCCTGCCGCCCCTGCCGTCCGCCAACGCCGGGCTGTCCATGGCCCACGGCGTCCTGCGGCACGTCGAGAGCCTCCCGCCGCTCGGAGCGGGATCGCAGATGACGGTGCGCCCCACCGCAGTCGCCGCGGGCTCCGACCCCTATCCCGGTGCCGCCACCAACCTGCCCGCCACCGCGCAGCTGTGCGAGGCCGGGCAGACCTGCGCGCGCACGATCGACGGCAACACGTACGGCCCGTCCTACCTCGACACCCGCGCCGACGGGCAGACGATTCTCCGTGCGGGCAGCCAGGCCACCACGATGCCCTTCACGGGCGGCCGGCTCATCGACGCGTCCTTCCGCTACCAACTGGTCGCCGGTCCGGACACCCTGTACGCCGTCAGGTCCTCCGACGGCGCCACCGTCCTGAGCGGGCCGGTCACCGGCGCGGCGCTGTGGAACAACACGCTCTGGCAAGCGCCGGTGGACAAGGCGGTCGGCACCGTCACCGCCACGGACCTCGGCGCCGCCACCCCCGCGGTCGTCCGTACCGTCGCCACGGGAGCGGACTGCCGTGCGACCGAGATCCAGGTCGCCCAGCACTGGCTGTACTGGTCGTGCGGCGCCACCGGTGCCGCGGGCGTGTACGACCTGGACAGCGGCGCCCGTATCCCCGTCCCCGCCGGGCAGGCCCTGCTCGGCGACGGCTACCTCGTGACGCACGACGCCGCCACGCACCAGCTGACGATGACGGACTTCCACACCGGCACCGCCGCGGCCCCCCTGGCCCTGGCCGACGTCCCCGACTCCCCGCTCGCCGACGACCGCGGCATCACCTTCGCCGTCGACCGCTACAGCGACGCCGTCGCCTACGTCACCGCCGACCGCAACGTCCACGTCCTCGCCACCGGCGTCCCCGCCTCCGCACCCACCGCCACCTCCACCGCCACCGCCACCGCCACGCCGTACAGCGACGCCGTGTACCCGCGGAACGCGACTCCCTGGGGCCAGAGCATCCTGCTCGACCGGCCGGTGACGTCCTGGCAGGTGACCGTCACGGACGCGAGGACCGGCGCGACCGGGGCCCTCGTCACCGGCGGGCCTCTGCGCCAACTGCTGAGGTTCACCTGGGACGGGAAGCTGCCCGACGGCCGCATGGCCCCGAGTGGCAGCTACACCTGGCGACTTGACGTGACCGCCCAGGACGGTACGTCCACGGCGGGCGTCCTGTCCGGCACCGTGCGGGTGAGGTGCGGGGCCTCGGTCTACCGCGCCTACGACTGCGACAACGCGCAGGCGTTGTACACGCTGCGGCCGAACGGCACCTACCGGTACTCCGGCCACTGGTACCGCGCCACGGGCGACGGCCGTCTCACGGACTCCGGCGGCTCCTCGGACTGGTACCCCGGCAGCGGCCCGACAGAGACCAACGCCCTCGTGCCCTTCGGCGACTTCAACGGAGACGGCTACAACGACCTGCTGGTACGCGACGGTTCCGGACACCTGCACTCCTACTCCGGTGACGGGACTTCGTACCTCGGCGGCTACACCCAGGCCCAGCGCTTCCAGATCGGCTCCGGCTGGAACGCCTACAACCTCATGCTGTCCGTGGGCGACCTGAACATGGACGGCCACGACGACCTGGTCGCCCGCGACGCCTCCGGCGTGCTGTGGTTCTACGCCGGAAGCGGCTACGCCACATTCGCCCCCCGCGTGCAGATCGGCACCGGCTGGCAGAACTACAGCCGGATCGTCGCCGTGGGCGACCTCAACGCCGACGGCCGCGGCGACATCGTCGCCGTGGACGCCTCCGGCGCGATGTGGCGCTACTTCGGCAACACCCACGGCGGCTTCCTGCCCCGCACGCAGACCGGCACCGGCTGGCAGGCCTACAACGCCCTCATCGGCATCGGCGACCTCAACCGCGACGGCCGCAACGACCTCGTCGCCCGCGACGCCAGCGGCGTGCTGTGGCGCTACGACGGCCGCGGCGACGGCACCTTCCGCCCCCGCGTCCAGATCGGCACCGGCTGGTCCTCCCTGCGCCTGTACTGAGCCGTCCCCGGCACGCGGGGCCCCGGACCGTGCGGTCCGGGGCCCCGCTCGTTCCCGGCCCCTGCCCTGCGCGCCCAGCTCAGGACGCAGGGGGAGCCGTCCCCGCCCCGGCCCACGCACGCGCGCCACGGTCCACAACCGCTCACGCGCGAGAGGGAGTTGCTCCGGCAGGCGTCCGTGACCGGCGGGGGTTACCCCCACCTGCTTTCCGGTTGGCCGCCCCAGCGCCCCGGCCCCCGCCGCTGCGGCATCGTGAGCTGCACGGAAAGGGCGCATCCGGCCCCTCCGCGACCGGCGGCCGCACGCAGCGGCGGCCGGGCCGACGATGAACGGACACGGGGAGAAGAACGTGATCAGGCACAAGCGCACGCTGGGCGGGGCACTCGCACTGGCCGTGGCGGCGGGCATCGTGGCGGCCACACTCCCGGCGAGCGCGGCCGCCGCCGCGCCGTCCGGCCGTGCCGCCGCGGACACCGGGCTGCGGACCGTCCTCCAGCGGCTGACCACCGTCGACGGCGGCCCCGGCGCGCTCGTCGAGGTGCGGGACCGGCACGGCAGATCGGTGCTGACCAGCGGTGTCGCGGACGTGCGGAGCGGGGCCCCGATGCGCGGTGACAGCCGGTTCCGGATCGGCAGCATGACCAAGCCCTTCGTGGCGACGGTCGTCCTGCAGCTCGTGGGCGAGCACCGCGTCGTCCTGGACGCGCCGGTGGAGCGCTACCTGCCCGGTGTCGTCCGCGGCCCCGGCGGCGACGGACGGGCCGTCACCGTACGGCAGCTGCTCCAGCACACCAGCGGCCTGCCCGACTACCTCGACTCCCTCGACCCGCGGGAGGTTCTCGGCGACCCGCTCGCCCACCACGACACCCGCGACCTGGTGGAGCTGGCCCTCGCCGGCCCCCCGACCCTCCCGGCCCCCGGCGACGGCTGGGACTACTCCAACACCAACTACCTGCTGGCCGGGATGATCATCGAGAAGGTGACCGGCCACCCCTACGGCGAGGAGATCCGGCGCCGCATCATCACCCCGCTCGGGCTGACCACGACCTCGGTACCGGGCGACTCCCCGGTGATCCCCGGCCCGCACCCGCGCGGCTACGTACGGCCGGGCGCGGACGCGCCGCTCGTGGACACCACCGCGATCAACCCCTCCGTCGCGGGCGCGTCCGGCGAGATGATCTCCAGCGCGGGCGACCTCGACCGCTTCCTCGCCGCGCTCCTGGGCGGTCGCCTGCTGCGCCCCGCCGAGCTGGCGGAGATGACGTCGGTCCGCGCCACCGGCGACACCGGCCGGGAGTACGGCCTCGGCCTGGAGCGCCGGGAACTGCCCTGCGGCGGCACCTACTGGGGCCACGGCGGCGACATCTTCGGCTACGAGACCGCGGGCGGCGCCACCGCCGACGGCCGGCAGGCCACCGTCATGGTGAACGTCGACCCGGGCGGCACCGACGCCCAGGACACCGACATGCGCGCCGCCGTCGAGACGGCGCTCTGCGCGGGCCCTGGCGCCTGATCAGGCCCGCGGCGCGTAGCCGTGCAGGAAGGCCCGCACCCCGGCGGTGACCATCGCGCGGCACGCGGCGGGGTCGGCGAGGTCCGCGCGGTCGGTGAAGTTGTCGGCGGAGGCGAGCAGCATGAGGTGGCCGGCCGCGCGCAGGGGGTCGCCGACCACCAGGTCGCCCCGGGCGGCGAGGGCGCTCAGCTTGTCGGCGAGCGCGCGGCGGGTGCGGACGGGGCCGGTCTCACGCCACAGCTCCAGCGCGGCGGGCGGGATGTGCTCGGCCTCGGCTCCGACCTGGCGGACCAGGGCGAAGTGCGGGGCGAGGTCGGAGGAGAGCACGCCGAGCCAGGCCAGGCCGAAGTCGACCAGGTCCTGTTCGAGGTCGACGACCTTGCCCAGGTGGCGGTCGATGAAGTCGATCATCGTGTCCGCGGCGCGCCGGGTGCTCTCCTGGATGACCACCTGGAAGAGCTCGGCCTTGTCGGTGAAGTGGTTGTAGATGGTGCGGTTGGACACGCCCGCCTCCGCGGCGATCGCGTCCAGGCTCGCCCGGGTGTAGCCGTCGCGGGCGAACAGCTTCAGCGCCCCCGCCAGGATCGCCCGCCGCTTGTCGGGCTGCCCCGCCGGCTTCCGCCTGGCGGCCGCTCCGCCCCGCGCGGCCGCACCGGCCGGCACGCCGTTCGGGGCGGCACACGAACTCTTCTTCTCCGTCACGCCGCCGAGGCTACTCCACCCACCGCACCGATTACACCGATCGTTGCAATAGATGCACCGACAGATGTACCGTCTACACCGATCGGTGCAACCCCTTCTGCTGAGGAGCCCGCCATGACCAGGATCGGCATCGTCGTCGGCACCACCCGCCCCGGCCGCCGCGGCCACGCCGTCGCCGCCTGGATCGCCGCCGCGGCCGCCCGCCGGCACCCGGACGCCGACTTCGAGATCGTCGACCTGGCCGACTTCGGCCTGCCGCTGCTCGACGAGGAGCTGCCCGCCATGGCCGGCCGGTACGCCCACCCCCACACCCGCCGCTGGGCCGACGCGATCGCCCGCCTCGACAGCTTCGTGTTCGTCACCCCCGAGTACAACCACTCCGTCCCCGGCGCGCTGAAGAACGCCCTGGACTTCCTCTACGCCGAGTGGAACGACAAGGCCGCCGGGGTGGTCAGCTACGGCGTGCACGGCGGTACGCGGGCAGCCGAGCACCTGCGGCTGATCCTGTCCGAGCTGCGGGTCGCCACCGTCCGCTCCCAGGTCGCGCTGTCCCTGCGCGACGACTTCACCGCCCCCGCCGCCGAAGGCCCCGCCACGACCGCGGTCGCGCCCGACCCGCACACGCACGGCCCGCTCGGCGCCCTGCTGGACGACGTCCTGAGCTGGTCCCGCGCACTGGAGCCGGTCCGCGAGGGGGTCCCCGCGTGACTGCCGCCGACGCCGCCCGCGGCACCTTCACCGCCCTCTCCCCCGCCGAACTGGACGCGCTGGCCGCCGCCGTCGCCTCCGGCGCGCCCCTGGTCGCCGGACTCGGCGAGTCCACCCGCTTCGCCCACGAGACCTTCACCGTCCGCGACCTGATCTCCCGTCGACTGGTCGGCGAGCACGGCTACCGTGAGCTGGCCGTCCAGGATGACGCGGCCGCCGGTGCGCGGCTCGACGCGTACGCGAACGGCGGCCCGGGCACCGCCGCGGACGCGCTGGACGGGGCCTGGCGTCCCTGGCGCACCGCCGAGACGTCGGCCGCCCTGGAGTGGATCCGCGGCTTCAACCAGGCCCACCCCGGCGACCCCGTCCGCATCTTCGGCGTCAAGCCCACCCACGCGCGCCCCGCCGACTACGACGCCGTACTCGACCACGTCCGCCGCACCGCGCCCGGGCGACTGGCCGAACTGGCCGCCCATCTGGAGCCGATCCGCACCGCCCACGTCCTCGACGAGCACGTGCAGCGCGCCCGCGGCCTGCACCCCGGCCGGCCCTTCGCCGAGCACGCCCGCGCCGCCCTCGCACTCGTCGCGGAACTGCCCGGGGACGCGCCCGGGAAGGCGGCCGCCGACCGGATGCGGCTGATCGCCGACTTCCACGAGCGCAGCGTCGCCGGACGGGCCAACTACGCCGGCGACGCCGTGGCCTGGTCCGGGGCGATCGCCGACCGGCAGCGGCGCACGGGCCGCCGCGTCGTCTACTGGGACGGCATCGCCCACACCTGCGCGGCCCCCGCGGCCCTCGGGGCGGTCCCCGAGCAGGGGCCGCAGCCCACCGTCGGCAGCCTCCTGCGCGAGCGGTACGGCGCCCGCTACGTGTCGGTGGCGATCGGTTTCCACCACGGCGACCTCGGTGCCGCCGAGGTTCCCGCCCCCGCGCCGGACCGGCTCGACGCCCGGTTGTCCGCGGCCGCCCAGGGCAGCCCGGCGCACTGGCTCGACCTACGCGAGCCGCGGGCGGCGCGGGCGTGGTCCGGCCCGGCGACGGCCCGCGTCATCAGCGGCGTCTACACCCCGGCCCGCGACGCGGCCGAGCACCTCGCGGTCGCGTCGCTGCCCGGCGCCTTCGACGTCCTGGTCCACCTGCACCGCGTCTCGGCGGTGCGGCCCCTGCCCTGACCGTGCCTGCCCTCCCCGGCCGCACCCGACCGGGGCGTTATCCCGGGGCCGCGCCGGGGCCGACGCGCTAGAGTACGGGTGTGCGCCGTCAGGCCCGCCCGCCCTTGTAGCTCAGTCGGCCAGAGCACCTGTCTTGTAAACAGGGGGTCGTCGGTTCGAATCCGACCGGGGGCTCGTACCGGAGGTTCCACCCCATGGGGGCGGGACCTCCTTTTTCCGTCCGGGGGTGACGAAAAAGGCGTCCGGGACCTGGTGACAAAAGGTGGAACATGCAGGTAGCGTCACCGGAGAGTCCGCGTCGTCGCGGGCTCGACCACTGAAGCGGCACCGAGAGACCTGCTTCCTTTACTCGGATCGTCCGGCACGTTCCTGCCGGTGAAGGGATTGCGTACCACCATGGCTACTGTGACGTTCGACAAGGCCACCCGGATCTACCCGGGTGGCGACAAGCCCGCCGTCGACGGCCTGGACATCGAGGTCGGGGACGGCGAGTTCCTGGTTCTCGTCGGCCCGTCCGGCTGCGGCAAGTCGACCTCGCTCCGCATGCTCGCGGGGCTGGAGGACGTGAACGCCGGCGCGATCCGGATCGGCGAGCGGGATGTCACGCACCTGCCGCCCAAGGACCGCGACATCGCGATGGTGTTCCAGAACTACGCGCTGTACCCGCACATGACCGTCGCCGACAACATGGGCTTCGCGCTCAAGATCGCCGGCGTCAACAAGGCCGAGATCCGCAAGCGGGTCGAGGAAGCCGCCAAGATCCTGGACCTCACCGAGTACCTGTCGCGCAAGCCGAAGGCGCTCTCCGGTGGTCAGCGGCAGCGTGTCGCGATGGGCCGCGCCATCGTGCGTGAGCCGCAGGTCTTCCTCATGGACGAGCCGCTGTCGAACCTCGACGCCAAGCTCCGTGTCCAGACCCGTACGCAGATCGCGAGCCTGCAGCGCCGTCTCGGCGTCACCACGGTCTACGTCACCCACGACCAGACCGAGGCCATGACGATGGGCGACCGCGTCGCCGTCCTCAAGGACGGTCTGCTCCAGCAGGTCGACACCCCGCGCCACATGTACGACAAGCCGGCCAACCTCTTCGTCGCGGGCTTCATCGGCTCCCCGGCGATGAACCTCATCGAGGTCCCGATCGTCGACGGCGGCGTGCGCTTCGGCAACGCGCTGGTCAACGTCGAGCGCGACGCGGTGCAGGCGGCGGCGGACAAGGGCGACCGCACGGTCACCGTGGGCGTCCGTCCCGAGCACTTCGACATCGTCAGCGGCGACAGCGAGGCCAAGTCGCTGTCCAAGGACGCCCCGGCGGGCCTCGCCGTGACCGTCAACGTCGTCGAGGAGCTCGGCGCCGACGGCTACGTCTACGGTTCGGCGAAGGTCGGCGACGAGGACAAGGACGTCGTCATCCGCGTCGGCGGCCGCGAGATCCCGGAGAAGGGCTCCGTGCTGCACGTCGTGCCGCGCCCGAACGAGACCCACGTCTTCGCGACCTCCTCCGGCGAGCGCCTGAGCGACTGAACGACCTGATCACACAACGACCCCTCCCGGGGGGAGTTGCGCGCCCGTGACGGCCGGGCGGTGCGTATCCGTACGCACCGCCCGGCCGTTCGCGTACGGGCACCCGGGCCCCGGGCCCGGCACCCCGCACCCGGCACCCGGCACCCGGCACCCGGCGGATATACAGCCGCACAAGCGGCAGTTCGGGCCCGTTCGTCAACGCTCGAACGCACCGCGCGGCGATTTCACTCCCCCGCAAGAGTGACTGAATGTCGCCGATTCATCACCAGTCGCTACGATCCGAACCGTGAACCAGGTAGCTCGCCGTCTCGGCAAGACATTCGCGCTCGTCCTCCCGGTCGTTCTCGTGCTGTCGGGAACGCTCGCCGTCACCCGCGTCCCGTGGGCCGTCTCCTCCTCCGACGCACAGGTGCTCACCGCCTCCGCCAAGTCACCGGCCCGGGTGACGGCGGACCAGGCGGCGAGGGCGCCGCAGGAGGCGCTGCGTGCCCGCCTGCTGGACGAACTCCAGCAGCGGGACCCCGGTGCCGCCCTGACCGACCTCCAGGTCGCCATGGCCCGGCATCCGTCCCTCGCCAAATACTGCGTCTCCATCGCCCGTTCGCTGGGCCGTGCCGCCGTCGCCAAGTACGACGGCTCGGTGCGGCGCGCGCAGGCGTGGTCGCGGCCGGTGTGCGACACGTCCTTCGCGACCGGCGTCGCCGCCATGGGCTGACGGCCCGGCCCCTCCCACCCGACCGGTCCGAGCGCCGCCGTGAGCGCGTACGCCCGGCGACCCCCGCGGGGGTCGCCGGGCGTACGCGCTCACGGTCCGTCGCATAGGGTGCGCTGCATGACGCACGACACCACCGCGCACGACACGACCGTCCCGGTCACCCAGGCCGTCATCCTGGCCGGCGGCCAGGGCTCACGGCTGCGGCCCTACACCGACGACCGGCCCAAGCCCATGGTCGAGATCCCCGGCACGGGCACGCCGATCATCGGCCACCAGCTCGCCTGGCTGGCCGCGGAGGGCGTCACGGACGTCGTCGTGTCGTGCGGGCACCTCGCGGAGGTGCTCCAGGAGTGGCTGGAGAAGGCGCCGCTGCCGCTGAAGGTCACGACGGTCGTCGAGGGCGAGCCGCTGGGCCGCGGCGGCGGCCTGAAGTACGCGGCCGCCTCGCTGCCGCGCGCCGACGAGCCGTGGTACGCGACCAACGGCGACATCTGGACCCGCTTCTCGCTGCGCGGCATGGCCGCCTTCCACGAGGAGCGGGACGCGGTCGCGACCCTGGCGCTCGCCCGGCCGCGCATCCCGTGGGGCGCCGTGGAGACCAACGAGTTCGGGCAGGTGCTGGACTTCATCGAGGCGCCGCCCTCGCCCTTCCTGATCAACGCGGGCGTGTACGTCTTCGCGCCGTCCTTCACCGCGCTGCTGCCGGACCTGGGCGACCACGAGCGCACGACCTTCCCGCGGCTGGCCCGCGAGCGCCGCCTCGCCGGCTACCCGATCCCGCAGGGCGCCTACTGGCGGGCGATCGACACCGCCAAGGACCTCCGCGAGGCCGCCCGCGAGCTGAGCACCGCGCCCGTGATCTGAACAAGCCCCCGACGCACGATTCCCCGCGGCTCACCCGGAGCCGCGGGGAATCGTGCGTCAGGGGCGGGCCCTCAGGCCGTCGGCACCGCGGAGGGCTCGGGGGCGCCCAGCAGCCCCGCGCCCAGCAGCCCGCCGATCGCGCCGCCCTGGGTGGGCTTCGGCGCGGGCGGCGGCGGGGGCGGGTCCGCGTGCGTCGGCGGCGCCGCGGGGGGCTGCGACGTCCCGCCCGAGCCGCCGGACGAACCGCCGCCCGACCCGCCCGGCGTACCGCCCGTCGACCCCGCGCCGCCCGGGGTGTGCGAGCCGCTCCCCGGCGTGTGCGGGGCGGCGCCGTCCTCCGTGCCGCTGCCCGGCGGCTGCGTGGAGGTCTCCGGCTGCGGCTTCTTCCGCTCCTCGGCCGGGAGCGTGGGCGCCGCGGGGCTCCCGGGCCCGTTCCCGTCGTCGTCCCCCGAGACCTCGGGCAGCGGCTGGCCCGGCAGCTCGTTGACCGGCGGCCCGGCGGGCCCGACCTGGTGCGTGCCCGGCGTGGTGCTGGCCCGGACCGCGGCACCCAGCACGGAGCCGATCAGCAGCGAGCACCCGACGATGAGCGTGCCCAGCACCACTCCGCGGCGCAGCACGTAGCGGCGCAGCCCCCACAGGCCGACGCGCGGGCCGAGCCGGCGCCAGGCGTCGGAGGCGAGCTTGCCGTCGACGGAGTAGACGGGGGCGCCGGCGATGACGAGCGGGCTCCACGCGGCGAGGTAGATGAAGTCGGGGGCGTCGTAGACGGGGACGGTGCGCCAGCTCACGGTGACCAGCAGCGCGACGGACAGTGCCGCGCCGAAGACCGCGGCGACCCGCTGCCACAGGCCGAAGACCGTCAGCACGCCCACCACGACCTGGAGGAAGGCGATGGACAGGCCCGCGCCCACGGGGTGGTTGAGGGCGGCGTCGCGCAGCGGTTCTGCGGCGGCCCACGGGTGCAGCGAGTTGAGCCAGGTGACCATGGAGCCGCGCCTGCCGCCGTCGAAGTAGACGCGGTCGCAGAGCTTGCCCATGCCCGCGTAGATCGACACGAAGCCGAGGAAGATGCGCAGCGGCAGCAGGACGATGCCGAGGTTCATCCGGCGGCCCGGGTACCAGGCGTGCTTGACGAAGTCGCCGCCCTTGGGCACGGGCCGCTCCCGCCGGGGCGCGGCCGCGTGCAGCTCGTCCTCGTCGTCCTCGTCCCCGTACAGGTCGTACCCGGCGTCGTAGCCGGCGGCCGGCGGCTCCTCGTCGAAGGCGCCGCGGGCGGGGCGTACGCCGCCGAGCAGGCCCGTGGTCGGGGCCTCGCCGTTGCGGGGGCCGACGACGGTGGGGGTCGTGGGCGGCAGGACCGTCGCCCCGCCGATCCGCGGCAGCACCTGCGTGGTCGCGCCCGCCGCGCCGTCCGGGTCGGGGGACCCGGTGCCGTGCACCGCCTGGAACAGCTCACCGGCCGGTGCGTCGCCGGGCTCGGTGCGGCCGGACCACACCATCGGCGCGAGCCGGCGGCGGCCCGTCGGTGCGGTGTGCTGCTGCGCGGCGCGCGGCACGGCCTGGCCGCGCTGGCCGCGTGCGAGGGCGCGTGCGGAGGTCCTTCCCAGCTGCACGCGGAAGCTCGCGTGCGTGACGATGACCTGGGCGGGGTCGCTCGGCACGCGGGCCATGGTCAGGACGGGCTCGTCGAATCCGGGCGTCCCTCCCCCCGGGGAGGGGCGGGGTGTTCTGGTGTCCACACTCATCTAACCGAGTGACGGTCCTTTAGGACACTGCCGGACACCGCCCTCGATGTCCGAGACGCGTCAATCGGACCGGACCCGTATGATGCCCTCCCGCACCCGCCCGGCCGGGGTCACGAGCGGCGCCGGGCCGCCTCGTAGAGCACCACGCCCGCGGCCACGCCGGCGTTCAGCGACTCGGCCGCGCCGCCCGGCATCGGGATGCGCACCAGCAGGTCGCACGTCTCGCCGACCAGCCGCGACAGGCCCTTGCCCTCGCTGCCCGCGACGATCACGACCGGCCCGTCCAGCACGTCCAGGTCGTACAGCTCGACATCACCGTCCGCCGCGAGGCCGACGACGGTCAGACCCGCCTTCTGGTACGCCTCCAGGGCGCGGGTCAGGTTGGTCGCGCGCGCGACGGGGACGCGGGCGGCGGTGCCGGCCGAAGTCTTCCACGCACCCGCCGTCATCCCGGCGGCCCGCCGCTCGGGCACCACGACGCCGTGCCCGCCGAAGGCGGCGACCGAGCGGACGACCGCGCCGAGGTTGCGCGGGTCGGTCACCCCGTCCAGGGCGACGATCAGCGCGTCCTCGCCCCGGTCGGCGGCCTCGCCGAGCAGGTCCTCGGGGTGCGCGTACTCGTACGGCGGGATCTGCAGGGCGATGCCCTGGTGGTTCAGCCCGGACGTCATGCGGTCCAGCTCCGGCTTGGGCGCCTCCATGAGCGGCACCCCGCGGTCGGTGGCCAGCCGCAGCGCCTCGCGCACCCGGTCGTCGTTGTCGATGAACTGCTGGACGTAGACAGCCGTGGCCGGGATGTCGGCGCGCAGCGCCTCGACGACCGGGTTGCGGCCCACGACCATCTCGGACGCCGACCGGCCGCCGCGGCCCGCCGGACGCTGCTGCCGGCCCGTGCTCTTGCGGGCCTGGACGGCCGCGATCCGGTTCTTCTTGTGGCCCGGGCGCATCTCGGCGGGCGGGGTCGGGCCCCTGCCCTCCAGGCCCTTGCGGCGCTGCCCGCCGCTGCCGACCGTCGCGCCCTTCTTGCTGCTCGTTCGGCGGTTCCTGCGCTGGCTGTTGCCGGCCATGGGGACTCTCACTTCTTCCGTCTACGTCACGTCGTTGGGCACGGGCCCGGAAAGCGGCGGGGGGTGCGGGGGCCGGGCGCCCGCACCCCCCAGCGCCTGTCGTCAGCCGCGCAGCGTCCAGCGCGAGCCGGTCGGGGTGTCCTCGATCTCCAGACCGGACTGCACCAGCTGGTCGCGGATCGCGTCGGCCGTCGCGTAGTCCTTGCGGGACCGCGCCTGCTGCCGCTGCTCCAGCACCAGCCGGACCAGCGAGTCGACGACGCCGTGCAGGTCGTCCCCGCGGTCGGCGCCCGTCCAGTGCGGGTCCAGCGGATCCAGGCCCAGCACTCCGAGCATCGCACGGACCTCGGCCAGGCGCGCGACCGCCGTCTCCTTGTCGTCGGCGGTCAGCGCGCTGTTGCCCTGCCGGACGGTGGTGTGCACCACGGCGAGCGCCTGCGGCACCCCGAGGTCGTCGTCCATCGCCTCGGCGAAGGCGGGCGGCACCTCGCCGGCCGGCTCGACCGGCCCGGCCTTCTCCACCACCCGCTGCACGAAGCCCTCGATCCGCGCGAACGCGGCCTCGGCCTCGCGCAGGGCCTCCTCGCTGTACTCGATCATCGACCGGTAGTGCGGGGTGCCCAGGTAGTAGCGCAGCACGATCGGCCGCCAGCGCTGCACCATCTCCGAGACCAGCACGGAGTTGCCGAGCGACTTGCTCATCTTCTCGCCGCTCATGGTGACCCACGCGTTGTGCACCCAGTAGCGCGCGAACTCGTCGCCGTAGGCCTTGGCCTGGGCGATCTCGTTCTCGTGGTGCGGGAAGATCAGGTCGATGCCGCCGCCGTGGATGTCGAAGACCTCGCCGAGGTACTTGTGCGCCATGGCGGAGCACTCCAGGTGCCAGCCCGGCCGTCCGCGGCCCCACGGGGTCTCCCAGGACGGCTCGCCGGGCTTGGCGGCCTTCCACATCGCGAAGTCCCGCTGGTCGCGCTTGCCGGTCTCGCCCTCGCCCTCCGGCTGCCGGAGGTTGTCCAGCTCCTGGTTGGACAGCTCCAGGTAGCCGGGGAAGGAGCGCACGTCGAAGTACACGTTGCCGTCGGAGACGTAGGCGTGGCCGCTCTCGATGAGGCCGCGCATCATCTCGATCATCTCGGGCACGTGTCCGGTCGCCCGCGGCTCGTAGGTGGGCGGCATGCAGCCCAGCACGTCGTAGCCGCTGGTGAAGGCGCGCTCGTTCTCGTACCCGATGGCCCACCAGGGGCGGTCCTGCTCGGCGGACTTGCGGATGATCTTGTCGTCGATGTCGGTGACGTTCCGGACGAAGGTCACGCCGTAGCCGCGGTAGCGGAACCACCGCTGCAGGATGTCGAAGTTGAGCCCCGACCTGATGTGGCCGATGTGCGGGGCCGCCTGCACGGTGGCGCCACACAGGTAGAGAGAGACGCAGCCCGGCATGAGCGGGACGAAGTCACGTACCTGGCGCGCGTTTGTGTCGTACAGGCGAATAGTCACCCCTCAAGGGTAGTGGGCCCGGCGGCCTTCGCGGACCGCCGGGCGGAAGGCCCGTGGACGTCAGAGACGCTCGACGACGTGCTCCGGCGTGACCCGCACGATCAGGCGCACGGTGCCCGGTCCGTCGTTGCTGTACGGCGCGCCGGTGTACTTGCGGCTGACGGAGTCGACGAAGCTGCGGTCCTCGTCCTCGGTGAGGGTCGCGGTGCCGCGGATCTCGACGTAGGTGAACGGGTTCCCGCTCGGCGTCGCCAGCACGGTGACCCGCGGGTTCCGCGCCAGGTTGCGCGCCTTGCGGCGGTCCCGGGTGGTGGAGAACAGGACGTCGTCCCCGTCCCGCGTCACCCAGATGACGGACAGCTGCGGCGTCCCGTCCGGCTCGACGGTGGCGACGGTCGCGTAGGTCTTGTCGTCGAAGAGCGCACGAGCGGTGTCCGAGAGGTGGGCCATGGCTACGGTGCCTTCCTGGGGGCCGGCTGCTTGGGTCCGTCAACGCCGGGAGGACGCGGATTCATCCGCGCGCGGTGGAAGTGCCCCGCCCCGGGGGCTGCCCGGGGCGGACGCTCAGGACGCAGGCGCGGCCGCGGTCGGCGGCAGCACCATCGCGGTGGCCAGGGCGGCGAGCCCCTCGCCGCGGCCGGTGAGGCCGAGCCCGTCCGTCGTGGTGCCGGACACCGAGACCGGCGCCCCCACCGCCGCGGCGAGAGCCGCCTCCGCCTCGGCGCGCCGTGTCCCGATCTTCGGGCGGACGCCGATGACCTGGATCGCGACGTTCCCGATCGTGAAGCCGGCCGCGCGGACGATGCGCGCCGCCTCCGCGAGCAGCGTCACCCCGGACGCCCCGGCCCACTCGGGCCGGTCCGTGCCGAAGTGCGCCCCGAGGTCGCCGAGCCCGGCGGCCGAGAAGAGCGCGTCGCACGCCGCGTGCGCGGCCACGTCGCCGTCCGAGTGCCCGGCGAGCCCGTGGGACGCGCCCTCCCAGTGCAGGCCCGCGCACCACAGTTCGCGGCCCGCGGCGAAGGCGTGCACGTCCGTTCCGACGCCGACCCGGGGCAGCGGCACCGGCAGCGTCTCCCCGGCGGGGGGCTCAGTGCCCATTGGCCCTCCTGCGGGCGAGTACGGCCTCGGCCAGGACGAGGTCCAGCGGCCGGGTGACCTTGAAGGCCTCCTCGTGCCCGGGCACGACGAGGACGGGGATGCCGAGCCGTTCGACCATGCCCGCGTCGTCCGTGACGGGGCCGCCGACCGAGGAGTGCGCCTTGGCCAGCACCTCCCGGTCGAAGCCCTGCGGGGTCTGGACGGCCCGCAGCAGCGCCCGCTCGGGCGTGCCGGTGACGGCGCCGGTGTCCGGGTCGACGCTCTTGACGGTGTCGGCGAGCGGCAGCCCGGGCACCACGGCGGGCGCCCCGCCCCGTACCGCGTCGACGACGGCCTCGACCGTCTCGACGGGCACCAGCGGGCGGGCGGCGTCGTGCACGAGCACCACGTCGACGTCGTCGGGCAGCGCGGCGAGGCCGAGGCGTACGGAGTCCTGCCGCTCGGCACCGCCGGGCACGACCCTTATGTCGGTGGACTCGGGCAGCCCGTTCGCGTCGAGCAGCGCCCGCACCTCGGCGGCGCCGTCCGGCGGCGCGACCACGACGATCACGGAGACCGCGCGGACGCGCACCATCGCGCGCACCGCGTGGACCAGGATGGGGACCCCGCCGAGAGTGCGCAGCGCCTTCGGCGCCCCGGGGCCCAGCCGGACGCCACGTCCGGCGGCGGGAATGACGGCTGCGGTACGCAGGTTTGTGTCCTTGTATGAGTTGGGTATCGCTTGGGGGTGCGCCCGGGTGATGTTCCGGGTGGTTGCAGGGCACGGTCACCCCGCCAGGACCCCTTCCGTGAAGTCCTGGGGACGACCTTAAGCCCTGCTGGACCGCAGGCGCCGGGTTCGGCGTACGCGCTGCGGCAGCTGCGGTCACCCGTCCAGCCGCCGCGTGCGCCGGACCGAGCATGCCGCAGCACCCGGCCGTGGTGCTGGGCCGGGTGCCGCGGCAGGGTCCCCGGAGGGTGCCGGGGGTGCGTCTGCGTAAGTCAGTACGTCACGGCAGCGTGGGTGGGCGCTGGAGTGGACGCGACACGAGAACGTCCGGAAAGGGACGGTCTTACGACGCGAGGACTTCGTCGAGCAGGGCCTCGGCCTTGTCCTCGTTGGTGTTCTCGGCGAGAGCGAGCTCGCTGACCAGGATCTGCCGCGCCTTGGCGAGCATGCGCTTCTCGCCGGCCGACAGGCCGCGCTCGCGCTCGCGGCGCCACAGGTCACGGACGACTTCCGCGACCTTGATGACGTCGCCGGACGCCAGCTTCTCCAGATTTGCCTTGTATCGACGGGACCAGTTGGTGGGCTCCTCGGTGTACGGCGCGCGCAGCACCTCGAAGACCCGATCCAGCCCGTCCTGACCGACAACGTCGCGCACGCCGACGAACTCCGCATTGTCCGCGGGTACGCGCACCGTCAAGTCGCCCTGGGCGACCTTGAGCACCAAGTAGGTCTTGTCCACGCCTTTGATCTGGCGAATTTCGATAGCCTCGATCAGCGCGGCCCCGTGATGGGGATAGACCACGGTGTCGCCAACCTTGAACGTCATGTGACAGGTACCCCTTCCGTGGCTATCCAGGGTAACACGGGAACGCCCTCATCTGAATGGCGTTTTCGCAGGTCAGGGCATATCTCGGGGCTTGACAAGCGCCCCCGGAACGTGCTGGAGGGTGCCACGCGGACCCGGTATTCGCAGGTCGGAGCGGGTATACGGGGACCCGGAATCGCCGCCGCCGGAGTGACACCGGCCGCCGCACACGGGGCGATACGTCCGGATTTGTCGCTCACCGGCGAGTGGATCTTCGCTACTCCGTTCGGGTTCACGCCACGCACGGCGCGGTTGAAGATCAAATTGTCCGGCGATCACGGAAATCACCCCGACCCGCCGCGTCACGTCGACCCGCCGGTAATCACACCGTGGTAATGCCGGAATACATTGCAGGCGTGTTGCGCGCGCGTACCGCGTCGCCGCCACCGCGGCCGGGCACCGACCGGATCCGGCCATCGCCGCACTTCCGCCGCCTCGCCGCGGAGCCCCCCGACCCGCGGACACGACCGCCCGGGTGAGGGACTGTCACTGAGGGGGACACCCGGTGCGCGGCCGATACCGGGGCTCGGTAATCTTAGGCCGCTGGAAGATCGCCCGATCCCGCCGAACCGGCTGCCCGCCACAGCCGGCCAGGCCGTCAGCCCGAGTCCAAGGAGATGCCGCCGCCGTGGTCCGCAGCTTCCGACGCGGCGCCCTCGCCGCCGCCGTCGTCGCTCTCTCAGTCAGCCCCCTCGCCGCCTGCGCCGCGGGGAACCAGGCCGAGACCCTGAAGGTCAAGCCGGACAACCCGGCCGGGTCGAAGGGCGCCATCCAGGTGCAGAACGCCTTCGTCCTGACCGACCCGAGCGGCCCCGCCTCGATCACCGCCCGGCTGTTCAACAACGGCGACAGCGACCAGACGCTGGACAGCGTCAGCATCGGCAGCGGCCCGTCCGTGCAGCTGTCGGGTGCGAACGGCACCGGCGCCATCACCGTCCCCGCGCACGACACCGTGCTGGTCGGCGGCCAGGGCAACCCCAGCGGGGTCGTCACCGGCGGCCAGGAGCAGCTGCAGAACGGCGGCTTCCAGAACGCGGTGTTCACCTTCAGCGGCACCGGCCAGATCCCCCTGAAGATCCAGGTGATGCCCGCCGCGGCCTACTTCGCGCCGTACGGCCCGGGCTCGCTGCCGACGACCGCGGCCCCCACCCCGACCGGCACCGCCACCTCGACGGAGACGCCGCAGGCGCCGGGCGGCACCGCCACGCCGACGGGCACGGCGACCGCGGCCTCGTAGGCCCGGCCGCACCGCACGTCCCGCACGTACTGCCACGTGCAGGGGGTCCGCGCCACGGCGCGGACCCCCTGCACGTACGGCGTCCCCCCGCGGCCTACGGCTCGAACTTGTAGCCGAGGCCGCGGACGGTCACCAGGTAGCGCGGGGCGCCCGGGTCGGGCTCGATCTTCGCCCGCAGCCGCTTGACGTGGACGTCGAGCGTCTTGGTGTCCCCGACGTAGTCGGCACCCCACACCCGGTCGATGAGCTGCATGCGGGTGAGCACCCGGCCGGCGTTGCGCAGCAGCATCTCCAGCAGGTCGAACTCCTTGAGCGGCAGGTCCACCTTGCCGCCGCCGACCGTCACGACGTGCCGGTCGACGTCCATCCGCACCGGCCCGGCCTCCAGCGCGGCCGGGGAGATCTCCTCGGGCTCGCCGCGGCGGCGCAGCACCGCACGGATGCGGGCGACCAGCTCCCGCGACGAGAAGGGCTTGGTCACGTAGTCGTCGGCGCCGATCTCCAGCCCGACGACCTTGTCGATCTCGCTGTCCTTGGCGGTCACCATGATCACCGGGACATTGGACTTGAGCCGCAGCTGGCGGCACACCTCGGTGCCGGGCAGCCCCGGCAGCATCAGGTCGAGCAGGACCAGGTCGGCGCCGTTGCGTTCGAACTCGTCCAGCGCGTCGGGCCCGGTCGCGGATATGGCGACCTCGAAACCCTCCTTGCGGAGCATGTACGACAGCGCGTCGCTGAAGGACTCTTCGTCCTCGACGACGAGTACGCGGGTCACGGAAGGACCTCCGGAGCGGGGATGTGTTCGGGGAGGGTCTGGAAGAGCTGTTCGTCCGACGGCTCGTCGGCCGGCTCCGCCTCGGCATCGGGATCGGTGCCGGGCGGGAGCGCGCGGTCGCGGGCGATCCCGGCCTCGGGAAGCCGCAGTGTGAAGGTGGAGCCCTGTCCCTCGACGCTCCACACGGTGACCTCGCCGCCGTGCGTGGCGGCGACGTGCTTGACGATGGACAGGCCGAGCCCGGTGCCGCCGGTGGCCCGCGAGCGTGCCGGGTCGACCCGGTAGAAGCGCTCGAAGACCCTTTCGCGGTCCTTCTCGGAGATGCCGATGCCCTGGTCCGTGACGGAGATCTCGATGAGGTCGCCCCCGGCGGCGGTGATACGGCGTCCGGCGATGCCGACCCGGGTACGGGCCGGACTGTAGTTGACGGCGTTCTCGACGAGGTTGCCGAGCGCCGCCGCGAGCTGGCCCCGGTTGCCCCAGATGAACAGGTCGGGCGGGGCTCCGGTGGCCATGGTGATCTGCTTGGTGTTGGCCTGGTGGCGGCAGCGGTCCACCGCCTCGGCGACGAGGTCGTCGACCGCGACCGGCTCCGCGTCGTCCAGCAGGTCGTCGTCCTGCACCCGGGAGAGGTCGATGATCTCCTGCACCAGGCTGGTGAGCCGGGTGGCCTCGATCTGCATGCGGCCGGCGAAGCGGAGCACCGCCTCGGGATCGTCGGAGGCGTCCATGACGGCCTCCGACAGCAGCGAGAGCGCCCCGACCGGGGTCTTCAGCTCGTGGCTGACGTTGGCGACGAAGTCCCGCCGGACCGCTTCGATCCGCCGGGCCTCGGTGAGGTCCTCCACGAGCAGCAGCACCAGGCGCGAGCCCAGCGGCGCCACCCGCGCCGACACGGCGAGACCCTCGCCCCGCCCCGCGCCGCGGCGCGGGAGGTCGAGTTCCACCTGCCGTATCTCGCCGTCGCGCCGTGTCTCGCGGGCCATCTGCAGCATCTGGTCGACGGCGAGCCTGCCGCCGCGCACCAGTCCGAGGGCGTACGCCGCCGAGCTGGCCTTGACCACGGTGTCGCCCTCGTCCAGGACGACCGCCGAGGACCGCAGCACGGACAGCACCGTGTCCACGCCGGGCGGAAGCGCGGCTTCCGCGTGCAGTGCGGTACGGGTCGGGCGGGCCTGCTCCCGCTCGCTCCAGCGGAACGCGAGCACGGCGATCACACCGGTCGCCAGACCGGCTATCGCGCTGGCTGCGGCGACTGCCGCGTTCACGTCCATGGCTCCAGGTTAGGTGGCCCACGCAAGCGCTCCACAACCCTGGAAGAGAGCTCTCGGTCGCCCGTTGCCAAGAGTTCACCTTGACGTAGGAGGTGGTTCACTCCGGGTGCGCGGCCGGTACTCCGTGGGCCGCGAGCGTGGAGCGTGGAGGAGAAGCCCTCTTGTGCCGGCCCGTGCACCGTGTGTACAGACCGCTCATCAGCTCATGGAAGCTCATGCAGGCTCATGGAAGGAACGCGAACGCAATGCGGGACGCATATCACGAGGAACTCGACTCCATCGGCGACGGCCTCGTCGAGATGGCCCGGCTCGTCGGCTCCGCGATCGGCCGCGCCACCACCGCGCTGCTCGACGCCGACCTCAACGTCGCCGAGAGCGTCATAGGCGCGGACGAGAAGGTCGACGACCTCCAGCGCGAGCTGGAGACCCGGGCGATCAACCTGCTCGCCCGCCAGCAGCCGGTGGCGACCGACCTGCGCATCGTCGTCACCAGCCTGCGGATGAGCGCCGACCTGGAGCGCTCCGGCGACCTCGCCCGGCACGTCGCCAAGCTCGCCCGGCTGCGCTTCCCCGCCTCCGCCGTGCCGCGCGACCTGCACAGCACCATCCTGGAGATGGGCCAGCTCGCGCAGCGCCTGATGGCCAAGGCCGCCGAGGTCATCATCACCAAGGACGTCGACGACGCGCTCCAGCTGGAGGCCGACGACGACCGCATGGACGAGCTGCACCGCGCCCTCTTCCAGCACCTGCTGGACGACCGCTGGAAGCACGGCATCGAGACCGCCGTCGACGTCACCCTCGTCGGCCGCTACTACGAGCGCTTCGCCGACCACGCCGTGTCGGTGGCCAAGCGCGTCGTCTACCTGGTGACGGGCGAGCACGTGTACGAGCTGTCGCCGCTGCCGACCGACGTCGAGACGGCGTAGCGCGTACGCGGCGGGCCGGGGCGTGCGGGAGCGGTGGGACGGCGGGGCGGGGCCGCCGCCCCGCCCGGGCGGGGGCGTGCGGGGCGCGCGGCGGGGAGCGGGGTGCACTAGTGCGCCCTTGATGAACCCGGGGCGGCGCCGTTTCACTGGAGGGCAGGCCAAGCCCGAGGAGGGTGCACTGATGCCGGAGTCCCCCACACCCACACCCGTACGCGACCAGTCGGCCCCCGACGCCGCCGCGGCCCCGCTGCGTATCCCGCTCCCGCTCGTCGCCGCGTGCGGCTGCGGCTCGGGCTGCAGCTGCGGCTGCCAGTCCGGCGGCCCGTGCCAGTGCAGCGGGTGCAGCTGCTGAGCCGCCCGCCGCTGTACCGGTGACCCGCCGTACCGCCGCCCCCGCCGCCCCCGCCGCACCGGCCGCGGGGGCGCGGTGCCGTAACGGGTGCCGGGTCAGACCCGCAGCGGGCCGCCGCAGCGCGGGGCGCCGTCCTTCACCGCGACGAGGTTCGCGGCCACGTACGGGATGCGGTGCGCCTCGTGCCAGGGCGACGGGTAGTACGTCACCAGGCGGGACGTCTGGAAACGGGCGGAGATCCCGGGGACGTAGCGGCGGAAGGCGTCGTCCGTGTAGTACCAGAAGGAGTTCTCGTTGTAGAAGGCCGTGTGCGCCGGGTCCTGGAAGGCGCCGCGGCCGTCCGTGCTCGGGGTGAGGGACAGCAGCATGCCGCCCGGCGCCAGGAGCCGGTGGATCTCGTTGATCAGCCCGGTCTTGTCCGGCACGTGCGGCAGGAAGTCCACCGCGCGGATCACCCCCACCGAGCCGTCCGGCAGGTCGAGCGGGGCGGGCAGCGTGGCCGTGAGGTCCACGCCCTCCCCCGGCTCCCGGTCGACCCCCAGATAGCCGGCGGGCCTGCCGTGCGCGGCCCCCAGGTCGAGGGCCGGCAGGCCCTCCCTCTCCGCCCAGGCCAGCGCGTTGCCCTCGATGTGCCGGTCGTAGAGCGCGACCGTCTCGCGCTGGATGCGGGCGTTCGTCTCCGGGTCGCGCTGGGTGCTGCCCGCGTGCACGCGCTGGAGGTACAGGCAGCGCGGGATGTGGTGGAAGGGCCCGGCCTGGTAGAGCCGGCACATCAGGTCCTGGTCGTCGAGCACCTCCCGCTCCGCGTCGTAGCCGCCGACCTTGTCGTAGGCGTTGAAGCGGAAGGCGCGCACATGGTTGGGCGCGTACCAGATGTACGACACGTTGTGCGGGACGGGCGCGAGCGAGCGCAGGCTCAGCACGGCGCGGCCGCCGACCTCCGCGTCCTCGTACTCCCAGCCGTGCGCGGCGTCGAAACGCGAGGTGTCGGCGCTGCCGTCCTCCCGGATCTGGGCGCAGTCGCTGTAGACGAGCACGGCGTCCGGGTCGGCGTCGAAGGCCTCGACGATCCGCGCGAGGCAGTCCGGGGCGAGCACGTCGTCGTGGTCCAGCTCGACCAGGAACTCCCCCCGCGTCACCGCGCACGCCCGCCGCTTGGCCGCCCCGACCCCCTTGACCTCGTCCGCGACCTCGACCCGCACCCGCTCGTCCGGCTGCTCGGGCCGCCACCGCGCCCCCCGGTTGAGCAGCACCACCCACTCCCACCCGGTGAACGTCTGCCGCCGCAGCGACGCGAGGCACTCGTCGAGGAAGCGCGGCTCGTGGCTGGCGGTGAACACGGACACCCGCGGACTCGGCGCACCCCGCCCCCGCCCCCCGCGGCTCACCACCCGCCGCGCTTTCCGGTGCTGCGACAGGCCATGTTCTCTCCCGCGTGATGAGCCGGACGGTCGCTCGGGGCGAAGACGGTCCCTCCCATCGTGCGTCCCCCTCCCCCGCGGCCCCTCCCGGACACGCACGCCCTCCCCCGTACGGCCGCACCCGCCCGGCGCCGCGCCCGCCGGGCCGCCGCGGCCGGCGCCGCGCGGATGTCGAAAACGCGGCGCCGGCTCCGTCCCGGGGGTACCAGTAGCCGGAACGGACCGCGCAACGATAAGGAGCACCCCCGTGACGATCCAGCGGATGGACAACGTGGGCGTCGTCGTCGACGACCTGGCGGCCGCCGTCGCCTTCTTCACCGCCCTCGGCATGGAACAGGAGGGCGAGGCGGAACTCTCGGGGAGCTGCCCGGACCAGATGCTCGGCCTCGACGGAGTCCGCACCACCATCGCGATGATGCGCACCCCCGACGGCAACGGAAAGCTCGAACTGACGGCCTTCCACTCCCCCGCGGCGATCCCCGCCACCCCGTCCGCCCCGCCACCCCACACCCTCGGCCTGCACCGCGTCATGTTCGCCGTCGACGACCTCGACGCCACCCTGGCCCGCCTGCGTCCGCACGGCGCCGAACTCGTCGGCGAGGTGGCCCGGTACGAGAACGCCTACCGTCTCTGCACCGTCCGCGGCCCCGCGGGCATCCTCGTCGCCCTGGCCGAACAGATCGGCTGACGCCCCCGGCGGCGCCGCGTACCGCCCGGGCGGGCGGCCTGCTCCGGCGGCCAGGAGCAGCGGCGCCCTTCGAAGCGGTGCAACGGACGGGCGTGATCCGCAGGTTGCCGGATCGGGGGTCCCCCGGACGGCACGGGCCTGCTCTGGTCCCGGTCGCCGAGGCACGGGGGGGCCATGGATGCCGCACCGGAGGATCGGCCGCCTCAGGACCGTCCGGCGGGGGACGACCGACACGGACACCGTGCCGCGGGACGCTCCCCGGCCGCATCCGCGGGAGCGGTTCACCCGGACGCAGCTGGCGTCCCGTCGGCCTGGGCGGCAGGCGGGCTGCTGATCTGGGCGGGACGGGCCGGACGGGCCGGGATGAACGGCCCGTCCGGCCCTGAAATGGCTGGACTGTGCGATGGGCCCTCGGCAGGATGCGCGGCATGGGAAACACGCGTGCGTGGCCGGTGCTGCAGACCACGGACCTGGGGGAGGCGTTCGCCCTGGCCGAGAGACTGCTGTCCGTCGCCTCCTGGTACGACCCGACGGGGTGCCACCTGGATGCCTGGGCGCACAGCCAGGACGTCCTGGAGCGCCTGGTCGGTACCTTCCCCGAGGCGAGGGTGAAGTCCTACGCGAAGGACGGCACCGGGCTTCCCGTGCACGTGTCCCTGGGCGTCGCTTCCGTTGCCGAGGCGCGAGAGGCCCTGGTCGCATGGTCCGGCATCACGACGGGCCACGTGCTGTGGTACGACCTGAAGTGGCCGTCCGTGCCCGAACTCGGACTGGAGCACGAGGAGTACAAATACGCCGAGCTCCAGATCGCCTGCAACAGCCAGGACATCCACTGCTCCGAGTGGACCGCGGAGCACACCGTGTTCGTCCACGCCCGGCCCGGGGACGACCTGCGCCCCGCCTGGCTCGCGGCCCAGGCCGGCGCCGCCATCGTCGGACCTCCCGAACACGGCTGGTAGACCCCCGCCCGAGCCGGTACCGGCTGGTGGTGGCCGGCACTGAGGATGGGAGCGCGATGCCCGACGAAGAGTCCACCGGGCCCTCCACATTGCTCTGCGACGGCCCGTCCCACGAGGTGGTGCTCATCGACTGCGGGCCCCGCGAGAGGGAGGTGATCCTGGCGGTGCGCAAGGTGAGCGGGCTGAGCGTGTGGCACAGCCGGGACCTGGCGCGCGAAGCTCCCGTCGTTCTCGCAGGCGGTCTGACCGCGTACGGGGCCCAGTCCGCCGTCGCCCTGCTCCGAAGCGCCGGCGCCGAAGCACAGTGGCGCCAGGCCCCGCCCCCCACCACTCCCTCACCCTGACGCCCCGCACACGCACGCACCCCCTCCCCGCGGGAGAACCCGCAGGTAGCGGTACGGGAGCATCCCCGGCGGGCCCGCGGCTCTGCCCATGCGCCGGAGCGTTCACCCGGGTCAGGCCGCATGCGCGGTGAACACGACGGATGAGGTGTCGCCGTCGAGGGCGATGGTGAGCGACGCATCGAGGGCGTTGGCGAGGCGGGCCAGCAGCCGGAGCGTGGGGACGGCGCCGCCCAGTTCGAGCTTGGAGATCTGGGGCTGGGTCATGTTCGCCCGCCTGGCGAGCTCGCTCTGGGAGATGCCCAGCTCGATCCTGCGGTCGTGGACGGCCTGCCCGAGATCGAAGGCCAAGCGGATCTCCGTGCGCATCGCCTCGACCCCTGGCGCCTCAGCTCCACCCTCGGCGATGGCGCGTTCACGGTTGAGTCTCCATCGAGAGTGGTTCATCAGGCCTCTCCCTTCGTGATGTCTCGGCTGAACTCGTCATGCGCTGTGTGGCTCTCGGTCTCGCAGACCGTCATAGCGTGCTTCGCACGTGCCAGGGACGTTGTCGAAGGCCGTCGGCGGCCTCCTCGGACGCCCCCAGGGTGCGTCCGGCACCTGCGGCCCCGTAGCCTCGGCCGAGGCACCTTCAGCGGTCTGGCGCGGCTGGACTGCCGACGTACGTCTGAAGCCTCTCCGCGACGGCGATCCACACTCGTCCACTACGTGGGATAACACCTCTGACCTGCGAAAATCGCGACAGCTGAGCGCTCCGGGGCACTTCTGACCTAGCACATGTGTATCTTATTTGATACGCTCTTCGTCAAGGATCTGCGAGAGGAGGACGCCATGGCGACCCCGCACAGCGCATTTTGGGATGACCTCGCCGAGGACCTGCAAGACCCTGAGTTCCTCCGCCACTACGTGGTTGAGTCCATGCGTATCGCCACCATCGACCGGATCGTCAATGCCCTGGACGAGGCACGTGACGCGGCGGACCTCTCGAAGGCCGCTCTGGCACGTGCGATCAGCGCGGAGCCGGCGGTTGTGCGGCGGCTGTTCTCGGCAGGTCATGTCAACCCCACTCTGGGCACGCTCGCCGAGGTGGCGACTGCGCTCGGGATGCGGATCACCCTTGAGCCGTTGCCTGCGGCCGAGCGGAAAGCAGTGACGGATCCGCTCCTGGAAGGGCGAGCTGCTGACACCCAAGCGCTCGCGAAGCACCTCAGCGGACTCCGGAGTGGGAAGTCTCGATCGGGTGCGGCCGCCTGAGCCGATCGATTGTCACAGAATGGACCGAGGGTTCCGTTCCACGTACTCCTGGCCGAGGTCCCGCACCGCCTTGTAGTCGCTATCGGCCAGGACGGTGCGGAACGGCTTGTCCAGTCCCGTCACCACCACCAGTAGCGGCTTCTCGTACCCTTCCGCCTCGTAGTCAAGCAAGCAGAACAGCCGGTAGTGGTGGCGCTTGGGTCCGTCGACGCGTACCTCGTACCAGCCGGTCATGTCGCCTTTCATCGCCTCCCAGTAGCCACCCCCAGCGAAACTCTTGGGCGGGGCCGTAGCTACAGCCACGAGAACCGACTGCATGTGGGCGCGCACCTTGACCGGACACACATCGCGCAGGAAGGCTCGTCCGGGGGCCATCTCCTGAGGGTCGTCTGCGGAGTGGCGTCGAAAGTACACGACCTCATGCGCGTCGTCGCTGGACGGTCGGCTCTTCACTTGAGGAGTCGTTGCTGCTCGCGCCGAGGACCGGCGACGGTCACGTGGATCCGGGGTCACATCCGGATCATTGCCCACCGTCTGCTGCTGAGTGTGTGATTTCCCGAACTACCCTGGGCACAGGTGGCTTCCACGCGTGATCTCGGAGTTGGTCACCTACGCGGTCCGCTACGGGGAGGCGGAGGAGGAGTGGCGCGTCCGCGTCGAGTGGCGGCGCGAGGGAACCGACCTCCGTGGGGGGGCGGTGGCGGTGACCCGGTCACCAGACGACGATGCCCCCGGCCTCGGCCTTGGCCCGTACCGCGGCTGCGACGATGTTGTCGAAGCGCTCGGTGACGTAGTCGGCCTCGTAACCGCCTTGCCGGGCAAGGTGGCCCAAGTGGGGACGAAGTGCGTCGCACTCGGCAAGGAAATCGTCGATGTCGCCGCGCTCCACGTAGAGATCGCCGTCGCGCAGCCGCGGGAAGAAACGGCAGCCCAGGGCGCGTATCGCCGCACCGCCCCACAGGCGGGTCCGGGTGCTCTCGAAACCGGCCAGAGTCTCGCCGTACTCGGGGTCGTCCAGGAAGTCGCGGCCACCGTCGGCGTCGTAGACGAAGGTGTGCACGAGGAGACTCATGGGCTGATCCTCCTCATGCGGACCGGACCGTGTCGACCCCGTGCCGTCCGGGTGGGCGGGCGTCGGTTGCCCGCTCCGAGGTGCCGGCGCGGGCGCCACGGACCGGCCGTGCCCTCCCGGCCCGCCGCGCCACGACCCGGCCGAGCACCCCGCTGGCCCGCGCGAGGCCCCGGACGCACGCATGCCCCCTACCCCGCGGGGACCCGCAGGCAGGGGGCACGTCGGCGGAGAAGTCCTACTTCTTGCCCTGGTTCTCGCTGGCTAACGCGGCCACCTGCGTCATCCCTGCTCAGCGTGCCTGCCCGCCACTCCCCCGCCATCGTCATTGGTCGTCTCCGGGCACCCACGAGCACCCTCGCACGGCCCACAGACGGCCCAGGATCTACGCGCTGACGGGCAACTCACGAGCACGGGCCCGGGCGTCGGCGCGCAGCCTCTTCAGTTCGCCGTAGAACGGGTTGCGGTTGTTCTGGTCCAGGTTCAGCGGCAGGTCGAGTCGGGAGATGAGTTGCTTCTCCAGCTCCCAAGGTTCGCTGCTCTCGATCCAGCACACGCGCGCGTGCTCCGCCATCCACGCGCTCAGCTCAGCCTCGCCGGCCTTGCCGAAGGTCATCCGCTTGCCGCTCCCCACGCGGCGCAGCTCAAGCCCGAGCAAGCACCCGAGCGTGAGCCGCAGCGTCGAGCCGGCCGCATTGCCGCGGTAGTGATTGCGCACCCGCTTTCGCAGGCTTTGCGTACTGGCCCGGTTTGCCATGTACCGCGGGGCTATCCCGAGGTAGAGCAGACGGTCGGCCTCCAGAGCGGGGTGTGGCGCCCGCTCAAAATGCCACCCGTACACCCCTGCCACCGCTGGCACCGGGCTCGGCCGCGCCAACACCTCCCGCGCCGACCACAACCGATCGGGACTGACAACAGCCGTAGCTTTCACGAAGCCCCCTTGCACCTCGATTGATCGCCAAGTCTCAGCCCTTCGCACCGACGAGGGACCCTTCAGCCTGTGGACCGGATTCGTCCGATCGGATCGCGAACGCGGCTGGCGTTCGGGTGATCGTAAGGGATCGCGCAGCAGATGGATTGGGCAGCAACCTGGGACGAGCCAAGCACGTCGATACTGCTGTACAAGCAAGCATCGCGATCTAACATCGTCTGTCACAAGGACCAGGTGGCCTCCAAGCGGGGAGGGACCGGGGAGGGACCGTGCCAGAAGAGCAGGCGCAGGGGGCCATGTCACAGGGGCCTCGCACCTACGAAGAGATCATCAACGACCCATGGGTGACCGATGAGGAGCGTGATCGCGCCAAAGCAGACTCTCTGTTGGGGCATATGGCGGCTCTTTTGTTCCAGCGAGGAGACGTCGCGCACGTAAATTTGCTAATGCTAGTTCGTGACACTCGAATAGAACACGACGGCGAGTCGCGCACAGAAGACCTATGGCTGGAGATTGACTCAGTTAATCAGGCGGCTTTCACGGATGAAGTAAAGACGCATCTAATCTCGGTGTTTCACCAGGTGAGTGGCCGCCTCGATTACGGCGTCGATTGGCTCGGTTTTCGGGAAACTCTGCCTCAGGTTGGACCTGATTGGCGCGAACGACTCCGGGATATGATGAGTTCAGATCGGCCAACAAATCAGGCTCGACGCACGATGCCCGAAAAGCCTCAGTTCTTGGTGGACGGGCTAGCATTCACGAACTTCGGCGAGAGGCGCGTCTACCAAGCATTGAAACACCTACAGGAGAAGGATCTTCCGGCCGAGGAGACCATCTCTATCTTCCCCCTGCCGAATGGTCGCGTTCCAAACCACACCTGGGAACCAGACCTGCTTGTGACATATAGGGGGCGCGCTGGAGTCATCGAGATCGACGGACCAAATCACCGTGCACGGCGGGCAGTTGATACCTCCCGCGATCACCTGCTCCGAGACGCTGGAATTGCCTTCGTTGACCGTATTCCCGTCGAAGTTATAGACGACCCTCAAGAGCTTTTGACTTCCCTCAAGCGATTCCTCCGCCGCTTGAGGGAGTGCCCGTGACTATCACGGGCCCCTCTTAATCTCTTCACTGCGGTCACCGACAGCAAAACGGCCCTCGGCCCTCAAAGTGGTACGGCAAGATAAGACTGGATTAACAAGCCGGACCTCCACCAACAGACTCCAGATACTGAATCGCGGAGCGCAAGCCTTGATTAAACGAGTCCAATTCGTCAAGTTCAAGCAGTTCAATCAGGCAACCTTCGACTTCCGCCCATCGAATGTCACCTTTCTCGCCGGCGGAAACAACTCAGGGAAGTCTTCAATCCTGCATGGGCTAGCCGTGTGGGAATTCTGCAAGATTGCATCGCTCATGGAACGCGGCGAGGATGCCTTCCTTGCAGTAGCTGAAGGTCGTCAAGGTTTTGGCTTGGGCGACGACGAATTCTCTCCGATCAATCTCCCGTCGCTCAAACACCTGTGGACAAACCTAAAGACGGCCAAGGGAGAAGCCGATCCGGATGGATACACGCTGAAGATCCGCTGCGAGTGGGACGGGACCAACGAAGAGAAGCATCTAGAATTTGCACTGTCTCTCGCAAACGATAGGCTTTTCATCAAACCTACTTCGAGCAATTTGCAGGCTGGGGACCCTGTTCCAACGGCGGCGCTACTCCCTCCCTTTGCAGGGATATCAGCGCGCGAGGCACGTATCGTGGGAGCTCTTCGGCGTAGGCGTATCGGCGAGGGCTTGGCCGGCGCCGTTCTACGTAATCTTCTTCTAGATATGTATCAGGCGAACCTACGTGAGCGCGAGAGGCTCCGGGCAGGCAAATCGAAAATCTCTGACAACGACTTGAAGCGCCTCCGCGAGAACGATCCTTGGGAACTCCTACAAGAGGCACTACGCCGAACATTCTCAGCCGAGCTCATAATCGGCGACTTTCGCGAAGAATACCACTCCTATATCAATGTGCAGGTCTCTAAGGGCGAAGTGGAGGGATACAAACTCACTCGATGGTCAAAGTACAACCCAAAGGACCTTATGGTGGAAGGGAGCGGATTTTTGCAATGGCTGAGCGTCTTCACGCTAGCCACTGCTGACGATGTTGACGTCTTGCTGCTGGATGAGCCCGACGCTCATTTGCACCCGACGCTACAATCCCAGATGGTCGAACAGTTGGAGTCTTTGGCTACTCGCAAAAATAAGCAAGTCCTGCTAGCAACGCACTCCAGTGAAATCCTAAAGACAGTCGCTCACGAGAAGATATTCCAGGTCCGAAGGCAAGGATCGGGCTACCTCAGGGACGATCGGCAGAAAGTCGGACTTCTCGCAGGCATCGGTTCCGACTACGCTCCGAAATTGGATCGCATCAGGAATACAAAACGACTCCTCTTCATCGAAGGCTCGTCGGATATCGCCATTCTAAAGAAGTTTGCCGAAATCACCGGAATCGAATGGCATGAGAGCTGGGTTCCGTGGCAGACAACTGCCCCCCATAAAGAGAGGGGGCATGTTTTCCGCGCTATATCAGACGAGGTGCCGAACTTGGTGGCCTTTAGTCTTCGAGACCGCGACGACGAGACATTCGAGACTGTCGGGCCAGATTTGGAAGAAAAAGGTTACAAGCCCACTCCTAACTTCCATGTTAGGAAATGGCGTCGGCGGTATATCGAGGGGTACTTGATCCTCCCTCGCGCACTGTCGAAAGCTGCTGGCGAGACCGAGGAAGGGATTGTATCTCGCCTTCGCGATGATTTTGGGATTGCGATCGGGGAAAGCTTCAAACAATCAGAAGCACCTTCAGCCATCCTTGACATGCGCGCGAAAGAGATCCTCCGTGCATTCGATGTTTCGTCTGCCGAAGTAGCCTCCCACTTCACGGCAGATGAGGTATGTGAGGACATCGTGACAATCTTGAAGCAGTTGGACAGTAGCGCCGGTTAGGAATCCGGACGGGTCGGTGGAGCGGGTTTGGGCGGGAGCTGCCATGGGGCGAGAGATCGGGGCCCATAAGCTTGCGGCGACTCGGGCAGGCTGTGGACCTGCCCGCAATAGCCCGAAGTGGGCCCGATCTTCGAGGCTCGCCCCATGGTGGCTGCCTAAAGCCGCGGAGTCGACCGCCCCAGCCACAGCCGGCCCCGTTTGAACCTGGTCATTCGGCTCGCTGCTGGCGCGCGACCGGCGGAGCCGGGGACGGAGCGGGGCGGAGACAGGAGCGGCGTCCCCGGCGGTGAGCCGGGGAGCGCGCGGCGAGCGCCAGCGAGCCGCCTTGAACCCGTGAAGAAGGTTGTAACTCAGTAGGCGTGCAGTGCGTCAGAGCAGGTATGTGCCGTCGTGGGTCCGGATGGCTGGCTGGAGTGGCTGATCGAGGGCGTCTGTGATGCGGATGGCGAAGGCCTCGGTGGCGAGTTGGTTGACCTCGTCGCGGGTTGCCCATCGGAGGGCCTTTGTCTCCGGGCCGGTGGTGAGGGCTCCTCCTGTCGCCTCGCAGCGGAAGACCAGGGAGACGACCAGGGCCGTCATGTTCTTGTACACGCCGGTTAGCGTGGCTGGGAGCGCGATGGTGAGGCCGGTTTCTTCGAGGACTTCGCGGTAGAGGGCTTCCGGGATCGATTCATCGGCTTCGAGCACTCCGCCGGGCGGCTCCCAGTGGCCGTTGTCCCGGCGCTGAATGAGAAGCGCGCGGCCCTGATCGTCGACGATGACGCCGGCGACGCTGACCGAGTGCTGGCGCTCAGGCTCCACGGAAGCGCCAGAGGGGGGCCGTGTACTGGTCAGGGTGAGAGGTGATGAGGAGGGCTCGAAGGTCTGCGCGTTGGGCGCCGTCGAAGCGCAGGGCTTCCGTCAGGCGGCGGAAGGTCGTGTGGGTGATGCCGCGGGCGCGGGCGTCTGCCTCGAACTCGGCCAGGTGGGACAGGGCGGTGTCCGCGTCCAAGGGCTTGGTTGCCTGGTCCGTGAGCCAGAGGGCCTTGTTGCGTTCGTAGTCGATCTCCGAGTAGCCACAGACTTCGCGGCTGCGGGCCTCGGCTTCCTTCAGGCTCGTGGTCGACAGCAGGCGGCGGGCCAACTCGTTGCGCTGGAGGGCTTCGTCCAGGTCGGCTTCGTGGACGGTGGGGCTCTCGTCGGTGAGCGGGATCAGAAGACCTGCGTCCCGGACTTCGCACAGGCCGCGGGCGCCTCGGGCGGCGGCCGCGAGCATCGCCGTCGTCTCGGAGGGGTGCCACTCCAGGACGGAGCTGATCGGCTCGACTTCCTCAGCTGTCAGCGTGTGGATTCGCGAGCCGAGGCGTTCGCGCAGGTCCTCGGCCGGGATCTCGCCGTCCAGACCCGGCCCTGCGACCAGCAGGCGCATTTCCGCGGTGACCCGGGCGCATGCCGCCAGTGTGAGGGCGTCGCCGAGCGGGCTCTTGAGGGTGGGCTCGTCGCCGCGGGCGAGGATGTCGCCGCCGACGTCCAGGACGTCGATGGACTGCGGTGACAGCTCCGCGATCAGCTCTTCGAGTTGGCGGGCTACGCCCTCTGCCCCGTGGTGGGGGTCGATGAGGGCGAAGGCTTGCGGCAGTTCGGCGGCCAGTCGGGGCAGTGTCGAGCCGGCCGGCGGGATCGGCTGGGCATCGGCGGGGACGATGTGGACGTGTGGTGTGAGCTGTCGCAGACCGGTGAAGTTGGCCGGTCCTCGGGGGCCCGGGACGGGGTCGATGATCAGGCGGTCCCACGCGTAGGTGAGGATCACCGCCGGGTCCCGGTCGCCGTGCAGAGCGGCGTCCAGCATCGCGGCGGCGGCCGCGTCGCCCCCTCCTCCGGCTGCCACGATCAACCGCGTCATGCGGTCAGCGTATGGCTTCCGCGATGAGCCACTCACCCTATAGTGGCTGGTGGTAATAGCCACTTGGACCAGAGGAGGCGTGATGCCGCAGATCGAGGAGGCTCAGCCGAAGTACCTCCAGATCGCGCACTACATCCGCGATCAGATCCTGCGCGGTGACCTTCGCCCCGGCGACGAGGTGCCCTCGGAGCGGCAGCTCGCCACGGACTGGAACGTCTCGCGGCCCACGGCCGCGCGCTCGTTGGAAGCCCTGAGCAATCAGGGCCTGGTCGAGAAGCGGCAGGGCTCCGGGACGTACGTGCGGAGCCTCGAAGTCAACCGGCGGGCACGGGAGCTGTACGGCCGGGCGAAGCAGACCGGGAAGATCTACACGCCCGGGGAGTACGCCGTCATCACCTCCGCGGGATGGCTGGACGCACCCGACCATGTCGCCGAGGCCCTGCAACTGACCAAGAGCCCCAGGGCAGTTCACCGCCGTCGTGTGACGAATGACGCCACCGGGCCGATCACCTTGTCCACCTCGTGGTTCACCGCCGACGTGGGCCGCCGGGCGCCCAGGCTCCTGGACCCCGAGCGTATCCAGGAGGGAACGCTCATGTATGTGGAGCAGATGACCGGGCGGCAGGGCAGCTACGCCGAGGACCGCATGTGCGCCCGGGCCGCCACGGAGGAGCAAGCCGCAGATCTCGGCCTGCCTCCGGGCTCTCCCGTGCTGATCGTGCACCACGTCGTCTACGACCTGCAGGACCGTCCCCTGGAGTTCGCCGAGGCGACGTATCCGCCAGAGCGCTGGGCCTTCGAGCAGGGTTACCCGCTGACCTGATGTGGCAACTTTCCGTGCTGAACAGCTTGCGCAACGCGAGTGGCCAATGCCACTATCCACTAGTGGCTAAGGCCACCTGACACTGCATCAGCAAACACCGCAAGGACAGGCCATGCCCTCTGACGCTGCCGCGCCCATCGCGGCCACCCACAGTCTGTGGACGATCGCCCGCATTCAGGATGTGCTGACAAGCCCGGTCCTGGTCCGTCGGTTCCTTCTCGACCTGGCGCACGCGCCCGAGCCGGAGGTCATGAACGTGTTCACGGCCTGGCGACGAGTCGCGGCGACGATCGAGGCCCATGCCGCTCGGTCGTCCGCCTCCGAAACGGTCACCGCACCGGAGCGGTTGGCCGAGGGGCGGTTGTGACGACCCCCGTCGAATCCGACCCGCGATGAAGAGTCGGCGCAGGCGTCCACGCGCGTTCCACCGCGCACCGGAGGCAGTGACGTGGAGCCGCGAGCAGGCGGGCCCGACGAAACGGGCGCTCGCTCAGCGGGTCGGCACCCCCGAAGTGCCGGCGAGTCCGATCGAGCCTGTTGGCGCCGTGCCACTCCCGCCAGCCTGGCGGAGATCACTGACGCCCCCAACTGCTCGGCGGTCTCCCTGAGGCGCAAGCAGGCCCCCGGCCCAGTCGGCCAGCGGGCCTGAGATGAAGCTGCCCGCGGCAGAAAGGGCCTTTCCTCGCCACAAGTGGACTAAGCCACTATCCACAAAGCGGCCAAGGCCACCCGAGGAGTGCGGTTGTGAGCCGTGAGCAGCGCCGCGGAGGCGCGTGACCGACGCGCCCGATCTGACGGGGTCGGGGGAAACTGATCGGCTCCCGTGCCGCGTTGGTGCTCTCCGTCGTAGCCGACCGTTTCCCGCAACCCGCGCAAGCGGCGCTGCCTGGACTGCAACAGCACAGGTAAGGAGTAGTTCAGATGGATGAGATCGAAGAGTTCGGCGACTTCGGGTTCATCGGCGGCCCGACCGTGGGTGGCGGATCCGGCGAACCCAACGGTGCGATGACCCTCTACCCCGTCCCGGAATCCGTCGGGCGGGCGAGGCGCTGGTTCCGGCACTTCGTGGAGCCGCACAAACCCGTTTGCTCCATGGACGACTGCGTGTGCGTGATCTCGGAGTTGGTCACCAACGCGGTCCGCTACGCGGAGGCGGAGGAGGAGTGGCGCGTCCGCGTCGAGTGGCAGCGCGAGGGAACCGACCTCCGTGTCGACGTGCACAGCCCGGGAGCTCCGGCAAAGGTGCGGGCGCTTCCGTACACCGAGGACTCGGAGAACGGCCGGGGCCTGTGGCTCGTGGAAGCGCTGACGGATTCCTGGAACGTGGGGCCCAGCCCCTTCGGCGGGACGGTCGTGTCCTTCGTCATGGCCAACGCCTGGCCGGCGTGAGGGCGGCACGCTCCGGGACCTGCCGCTGCCCGGGCCCGTGGCGGACGCCTTACGCGCGCACATGAAGCGGTTCCCGCCGGTGGACATCACGCTGCCGTGGAAGGTGGCGAGTGGGCCGCTGGTGACGAGGAAGCTCGTCTTCACGGGACCCATGGGTGGGCACGTGTGGCGCAGCTCGTTCAACCCGGACACGTGGAAGCGGGCGCTTGCTGCGGCTGGGGTGATCCCGGCCCGGCAGAAGGGCGCGGAGTACGCCTCTGCACGGGAGCACGGCATGCACGCGCTGCGCCACTTCTACGCCTCCGTGCTGCTGGACGCTGGCGAGAGCGTCAAGGCGCTGGCCGAGTACCTGGGCCACTCCGACCCGGGCCTGACGCTGCGGGTGTATGCGCACCTCATGCCGAGCAGCCAGGAGCGCACCCGCAGAGCAGTAGCTGAGATCTACAACTACGGTCCGTCCAAGCTGGAGAGCGAGTGATCCCGCCAGTGCATCTCAAACTGTGAGGCTGAGGGCCGAACCCTCAGAGAATGACGGTCCGAGCGTCAGATTCTGGGGCCGCAGGCTCAGTTTCTGAGGGTGGCACGTCTACTTTCTGACGGTCACGGTTGAACGCGCCCGGGGAGACGTGACAGTCTTAGTGGGCACCCACTAAGAGTGGGCCTGGCTCCGGCGGCAACCAGAACCAGGCCCGTTGCGCATCATCGAGCCCGGTCGCCTCTCCAGAGACCGGGCTCGCCGCATTTGCGGCTTCCGGTCGCTCCCGTGCTCTCGCGCAGCATGGTCACCTCACCATCTGTGCCACGCTGGTGACGATGGTCACGATCAGGCCAGCGCCCGCTAACCAGACCTGCCACCTCTCGGCGCCTGTCCACGGCCTTCGGGGCTTGGGCTTCTCACCCATCGCACCGCCTCCCTTCTCTTCCGACCGACCCGCTCGCCGCGGGCCGGGGCCTGCGAACTCGCGTCACCCCGAACGGAGTTCAGGGGAAGAGAAGGTGAAGCGCGCAAAAGCATAACGGTAGGCGGGCTGGTTCTGGGACCACCGCTTCTCCAGCCCCTGGGGCCAGCGGCCACGCCGGAGCCCGTGCCCCAACCCGAGCCAGGGCAAGAGCCACGGGCCCACGGCCCACACACGGCCCAGGACGCAGTCATGCCCCGTCCCGCGGGAGAACCCGCAGGTAGGGGGCATGATCGCGTCGCGAGATTACTTCTTGCCCTGGTTCTTGACCGCCTCGATCGCTGCGGCGGCGGCGTCGGGGTCGAGGTAGCGGCCGCCGGGGGTCACCGGGTGGAAGTCGGTGTCCAGGTCGTAGGCGAGGGGGATGCCCGTGGGGATGTTGAGGGCGGCGATGTCCGCGTCGGAGATGCCGTCGAGGTGCTTGACCAGGGCGCGCAGGGAGTTGCCGTGGGCGGCGACGAGGACGGTGCGGCCGGTGAGGAGGTCGGGGACGATCGCGTCGTACCAGTAGGGGAGCATCCGGTGGACGACGTCCTTGAGGCACTCCGTGCGCGGGCGCAGCTCCGGGGGGATGGTGGCGTAGCGCGGGTCGTCGCTCTGGGAGAACTCGGTGCCGTCCTCCAGCGGGGGCGGCGGGGTGTCGTAGGAGCGGCGCCACAGCATGAACTGCTCCTCGCCGAATTCGGCGAGGGTCTGGGCCTTGTCCTTGCCCTGGAGGGCGCCGTAGTGGCGCTCGTTGAGGCGCCAGCTGCGCCGGACCGGGATCCAGTGGCGGTCGGCCGCTTCGAGGGCGAGCTGGGCGGTGCGGATGGCACGCTTCTGGAGCGAGGTGTGCACCACGTCGGGGAGCAGTCCGGCGTCCTTGAGCAGCTCGCCGCCGCGGACGGCCTCCTTCTCGCCCTTGTCGTTGAGGTTGACGTCCACCCAGCCGGTGAACAGGTTCTTCGCGTTCCATTCGCTCTCGCCGTGGCGGAGCAGGATCAGCTTGTACGCAGCAGCAGCCATGCCCCGAGTCTAAGAGAAATGCCGTCGACCCTCGCGACCGGGCTACGTAAGATACGCGCAGCGATTGCGCCTCTTACAAGAGACCTGGGAGTGACCCGTGGCGGCCATCAGCCGAGCGGTACGAGAGACGGCGGGCGGACTGCCGGGGCAGTTCTGGTGGTTGTGGACGAGCACGCTCGTCAACCGGCTCGGCGGCTTCGTCGTGACCTTCCTCGCGCTCTACCTCACCGTTGACCGCGGCTACTCGGCCGCGTACGCCGGTCTGGTGGCCGCCCTCTTCGGGCTCGGCGGCGCGGTGGGGGCGGTGCTGGGCGGGGTGCTGGCCGACCGGCTCGGGCGGCGCGTGACGCTGCTGGCCGCGCAGATCGGCGCCGCCGTGACGACCGCGGTGCTGGGCTTCGCGGACGGGCCGGTCGCGATCGCCGCCGTGGCCACGCTCGTCGGCCTGACCGGCAACGCCTCGCGGCCGGCGCTCTCCGCGATGATCTCCGACCTCGTCCCGGCCGCCGACCGGGTGCGCGCGTACTCCCTCAACTACTGGGCGATCAACATCGGCTTCGGTGTCTCGGCCGCCGCGGCCGGCTTCATCGCCGCCGAGGGTTATCTGTGGCTCTTCCTCGGCGACGCGCTGACCACCGTGCTGTGCGCGGTCGTCGTCTACGCGAAGGTGCCGGAGACCAGGCCGGACGTCCCGCGGGGCGGGGTGCGGGAGGCCGAGGCCCGGGTCACGATCTTCGACGTCCTGCGCGACCGGCGCTTCATGATCCTCACCGGGCTGATCTTCGTCTTCGCCGCCGTGATGCAGCAGGCCAACTCCACGCTCGCCGTCGACATGGGCGAGCACGGGCTCACTTCGCAGCAGTTCGGCCTGATAGCGAGCATCAACGGCGTCGTCATCGTGCTGCTCCAGATCCCCGTCACCCGCATGCTGCGCGCCCGCAGCAACGCGATGCTGCTGGCCACCGGCTGCCTCGTGCTGTCCTGGGGCATCGGGCTCACGGTCTTCGCCACGACGGTGGCGCTCTACTCCCTCACCGTCGCGATCTGGACGGTGGGCGAGATCATCCACGCGCCCGCCTCCATGTCGGCGGTCGCCGAGCTCGCCCCGCAGCACGCGCGCGGCCGCTACCAGGGCGTCTCGACGCTCGCGTGGGCGGCCGCGGCCTTCGCCGGGCCGCTCGTCGGCGGCCTCACCCTCGAGTACCTCGGGCGGGCGACGGTGTGGCTGGGCTGCGCGGTGGTCGGTACGGTCGCGTCGGTCGGCTACTACGTGCTGCTCAAGCCGGGTGCGGCCGGGAAGCGGGTGGTGGCGGGCACGGAGGACGTGACCGCGGAGACCGCCGAGGCGCCCGCGTAGCCCCACGCGGGGCGCAGCCGCGCAGGGCCTACCCGTCCTCGCTCGTCAGGCGGCTGAAGGCGTCGAGATTGCGGGTCGACTCACCGCGGGAGACGCGCCACGCGTACTCCTTGCGGATCGCGGACGCGAAACCCAGCTCCAGCAGCGTGTTGAACGACCCGTCCGCGTTCTCGACGACAGCGCCCAGCAGCCGGTCGGTCTCCTCGGGTGTGACGGCCGCGAGCGGGAAGCGCCCGGTGAGGTAGACGTCGCCGAGGTGGTCGACGGCGTACGCGACGCCGTACAGCTTGAGGTTGCGCTCCAGCAGCCAGCGGTGGAAGGCCTCGTGGTTCTCGTCGGGGCGGCGGATCACGAAGGCGTTGAGCGACAGGGTGTGCCGCCCCACGATCAGCTGGCAGGTGGTGGACAGCTTGCGCGTGCCCGGCAGCTGCGTGACGTACGTGCCGGGGCGCGGTGACTCCCACGGCAGCTCCGACTCGCGCAGCACCTGCTCGACCACCCGCCGCGCGGCCTCGGCGGCGGGCCCGTCGTCCGTACGCCTGCCGCCCTCGGCGGCGCGGCCCTGCTCAGGCTCAGCCATGGGGCGATCGTAGGCGACGGCGGTGCTCCCACTGCGCTGCCGCGTACACCTCGGCCGTGTCCTCCGCGGAGGCCTCCCATCCGAAGGCGCGGGCGTGCCGGGCGGCCGCGGCGCCGAGGGTGCCGGCGAGCGACGGGTGGTCGGCGAAGCGGCGCAGCACGCGGGCGTAGTCGTACGGGTCGTGGCCGGCGACGAGGAAGCCGGTGCGCCCGTCGGCCACGGCGACCGGCAGCCCGCCGACCGCGGCCGCGACGACGGGCGTGCCGCACGCCTGCGCCTCGATGGCGACGAGGCCGAAGGACTCGCTGTGCGAGGGCATCACCAGCACGGTGGCCGCCCGGTACCAGTCGGCCAGCTGCTCCTGCGGCACGGGCGGCTGGAAGCGGACGACGTCGGAGACGCCGAGGCGGGCGGCGAGTTTGTGCAGCGCCTCCGGCTTGGCCAGGCCCGTGCCGCTCGGGCCGCCGACGATCGGCACGAGCAGCCGGTCGCGCAGGTCGGGCCGCTCGGCGAGCAGCACCGCGACCGCGCGGACCAGCACGTCGGGGGCCTTGAGGGGCTGGATGCGGCCGGCGAAGAGGGGTATGAGCGCGTCGGGCGGCAGGCCGAGGCGGGCGCGGGCGGCGGCGCGGCCGCCGGGGTCGGGGCGGAAGCGGTCCAGGTTGACGCCGGGGTGGACGACGGCGACCTTGCCGGGCGGGGCGGCGTAGTGGCGGACCAGCTCGCCGGCCTCCTCGTCGGTGTTGGCTATGAGCCGGTCGGCGGCCGCGACGACCTGGGTCTCGCCGATCACCCGGGCGACGGGTTCGGGCGTGTCGTGCTCGGCGAGGGCGGCGTTCTTGACCTTGGCCATGGTGTGCATGGCGTGCACGAGCGGCACGCCCCAGCGCTCGGCGGCGAGCCAGCCGACGTGGCCGGACAGCCAGTAGTGGGAGTGGACGAGGTCGTAGTGACCGGGGCGCTGCCCGGCCCACGCGCGCATCAGGCCGTGCGTGAAGGCGCACAGCTGCGCGGGCAGCTCCTCCTTGGCCAGGCCCTCGTAGGGTCCCGCGTCGACGTGCCGCACCAGCACGCCGGGCGCGAGCTCCACGTGCGGGCGGCGGGCACCGGTGGTGGAGCGGGTGAAGATCTCCACCTCGATGTCCCGCTCGGCCAGCCGGCGGGCCAGCTCGACGATGTACACGTTCATGCCGCCGGCGTCGCCCGTGCCCGGCTGGTGCAGTGGCGAGGTGTGGACGCTCAGCATGGCGATCCTGCGGACCCGGCGGCTCCCCCTGCGGTGCGGGCGGTACGCCGCGGCAGCCGCACCGGCCGCGCTGCGCAGCCCGCCGAACCGGGACGTGTACTGGGTCGTCACCCTTCATCCTTCCGGCAGCCGTACCCCCGCGGTCAACCATGGCCAACACCGGAAGGAGGGATTCCATTTCCGCCTTTGCCGAAGCGTGATAAATCCGCTTGACGGTGCGGCGCACGGGCTCCCCACCGCCCCGCCGCCCCGGGGCCGGGCTTTCCGTGCGCGGCGCCTACCCCGCCGGGGGGCGGTTACGCTCGCGGGCATGGGCGGTACGGGACGGGCGCGGGCGGCGCGCGGGGCGAGCGGCGCGGGGGCCGCGGTCGGCGTCGTGACCCGCGGCACCACCAACCCCAACCGGCTGCGCCGCATGGACCGCTGGATCGCCGCCGCCCACGGCCCGCAGCTGCGCCGCACCGCCGACCCGCTCGCCGTCGACCTGGGCTACGGGGCCGCACCCTGGACCGCCGTCGAACTGCTCGGGCGGCTGCGGCGGGTGCGGGCGGACGCGGAGGTGGTCGGCGTCGAGATCGACCCGGCACGGGTCGCCGCCGCGCTCCCGTACGCCCGCGAGGGCCTGGGTTTCGTGCGCGGCGGCTTCGAGGTGCCGCTGCCGGACGGGCGGCGGCCGACGCTCATCCGCGCCGCGAACGTCCTGCGGCAGTACGCCGAGGACGAGGTGCCCGCGGTGTGGGCCCGGCTCGCCGGGCGGCTCGCGCCGGGCGGGCTGCTCGTCGAGGGCACGTGCGACGAGATCGGGCGGCGGCACGTCTGGGTCGCGCTCGGACCCGAGGGCCCGCGGACGGTGACCTTCGCCACCCGGCTGGGCTCCCTGGACCGGCCCTCCGACCTCGCGGAGAGGCTGCCGAAGGCGCTGATCCACCGCAACGTGCCGGGCGAGGGGGTGCACGCGTTCCTCACCGGCTTCGACCGGGCGTGGGCCGCGGCGGCGCCGTTGTCGGCGCTGGGGGCGCGGCAGCGCTGGATCGCGTCCGTGCGCGCCCTGCGGGCGGACGGCTGGCCCGTGACGGACGGACCGGCGCGCTGGCGGCAGGGCGAGGTCACGGTCGCGTGGGAGGCGCTGGCGCCGCGCTGAGGACCCCGGGGGCGGCCCGCGGGTGACCCGGCGCGGCGGGCGGGTGCGGACGGGCGCGCATGGACGGGCGCGGTGAGGGGCAGAACCCGGACAGCGGCGTCCGCGGGCGTACACCCGGCGCCCGGCTCTCCGCGGGCAGCGCACCGCTCGCACAAACAGCCCGCGGGGGCGGATTTCCGGCACTTATTGCGCGGAGACGCACAAAGCCCCGTATTGCGCCGCCATTCGGCCGGGAAGGGCTCCGGCGGTGGGCCGGAAACGGAGCATGGTTGCAGTGGAAGCGCGTGACGTACGTCATGTGTGGATCCCCACATCGACGGCGAAATCCTGCCCTGGCCACCGCATATGACGCTGACGGTTTACAACTGCCCCTCCCGTGACGTCCGGTTCAGCCACTAGGGTTCCTGGGGCCGGGGATGGCAAAGCAAGGCAAAGGAAAGACCGTCAATCGTTCAGGGGACCGGAAAGGAGTCGCTTGATGTCCGCTTCCAAACGCGGCACCGAACGGCCCACGGCCGCCGAGCCCGGGGCCGGCCGCCCCGCACCCGCCCCCGCCGTCCCCGAGTCCGGCGTGCCCGAAACCGGCGCACCCGAACCCGGCGCGCCCGCCGCGGTCAGCCTGCCGCGTCAGCGCAAGGACACCGCCGAGGCGCCCGTCACGTTCAACCTGCTGGTCGTCGGCGACGACCCGGCGGGCGCCTTCACCGCCCCCTACTTCCAGGACGGCGGCGGCCCCCGGATCCGCGTCCTGCGCGCCGGCAACCTCACCGCCGCGGGCCGGCTGCTCACCGACGACGTCCACTGCATCCTGCTGGACCTGCCCGACGTCCTGGAGGGCGTCCGGCACGTGCTGCGCGTCGCGCCCGGCACCGCCGTGCTCGTCCTCACCGAGGAGGCCGACGACGGCACCGCCGCGGAGGCCGTGCGCATCGGCGCCCAGGACCACCTGCCGCGCGGGGACATCGACGCCGCCGGGGTGACGCGCGCGGTCCGCTACGCCGTCGAGCGCAAACGCGCCGACCTCGCGCTGCGCAAGCTCACCGAGACCCGGCTGCGCGCCCAGGAGAACCGCCGCCTCGAACGCGGCCTGCTCCCCACCCCGCTGCTGGAGGGCGCCGGGCTGCGCTTCGCCGCCCACTACCGGCCCGGCCGCAGCCGCGCGCTGCTCGGCGGCGACTTCTACGACACCGTCCGCACCTCCGACGGCGTCGTGCACGCCATGATCGGCGACGTCTGCGGCCACGGCCCCGACGCGGCCGCCCTCGGCGTCGAACTGCGCATCGCCTGGCGCGCGCTCACCCTCGCCGGGCTCGGCGGCGAGACACTGCTGCGCACCCTCCAGCAGGTGCTGGTCCACGAGCGGGCCGACGACGAGATCTTCGCGACCCTCTGCACGCTCGACATCGCCCCGGACGGCCGCAGCGCCGGCCTCTACCTCGCCGGCCACCCGGCCCCGCTGCTGTCCGGCACCGGCGGCCCCCCGCGGCTGCTCCCGTACGAGGACGGCGGCCCCGCGCTCGGCCTGCTCCCCGACGAACTGGCCGAATGGCAGCGCGTGCCCGTGGCGCTCGACGGCGAGTGGCGGCTCATGCTCTACACCGACGGCCTGATCGAGGGGCACGTCGACGGCGGAACGCAGCGCCTGGAGCAGGACGGCATGCTGCGCCTGGTCTCCCGGCTGCTCGCGGACGGCCTCCACGGCGACGCGCTGCTCGACGCCGCGGTGACGGAGGTGCGCGAGCTCAACGGGGGCGAGCTGACGGACGACGTGGCCGTGGTGCTGCTGGAGCACTGCCGGGGGGTGTAGCCCTCCCCGCCGCGGTGGCTCAGCGGCGGCCGTTGTACGGGCCGTAGGGCCCGTCGCTGCTGCTGCCGCTCCGGCCGCGGCGCGCCGCACCCCGGCGGCGGCCCTGGCCCCGGCCGCTGACCTCGCGCAGGGCGGGGCGGACGTCGACCATGTACACGATCACCGCGATCAGGCCGATGATCGGCAGGAACGAGATGATCGAGAAGAACTTCATCACCAGGCCGGCCAGGCCCAGGATGATGAGCCAGAAGCCCTTGTTGTTCTTGCCCGCGGCGCGGTACGCGTCCTCGCGGTAGGTGGCGGCGTCGACGAACGCGAAGACCGCGAAGATCAGGAGCGCCCACGAGATCAGGGCGACCACCCCGAAGAACCCTGTGATCAGCACGCTGTCCACCCATCCCTTGTCCGTCGGTCGCCGTCGGCCCCTCCACGGTACCGGCCGCACCTCGACAACGGGCCGGGCACGCGCTGCGTGCCCGGCCCGATCGGCGTCAGTCCTTGCTCTGCGCCTTCTTCGCGGCGGGGGCCTTCTTCGCCGCGGGCCTGCGGGCGGCGGGGGCGTCCTTCCGGGGCGTGGCGTCGGCGATCTGCCGCACGTCCGCGCCGGCGTCCTTCTCGCCGTCCTCGCCGCGCCACTGGGCGACGGCGCCCTTGCCGCGCTCGGCCAGCTCGTCGTACGTCTCGCGCGCCCTGACCGCGTAACCGGTCGCGCGGCCGACGCCCTGGAGGGCCAGGTCCTGCACGGACTCGCCGAGCTTCTTGAGGTCCGGCAGCTCGCGGAAGGACTTCAGGTCCAGGTCGCGGTAGGCCTCCGACAGGCGCGTCTGCGCGTCCCTGGCACCTGCGGCGACCCGCTCCTGCACGGCCTTCGGGTCGGTGCCCTTGATCCGCTCGATGTGCGCGGGTGCCTGCTCCCGGATCCGCTCGATGTGCCCGGGTGCCTGCTCCCGGATCCGCTCGATGAGCGCCGGCACCTCGCGCAGCTTCTCCGCGGCGAGATCCGCGGTCCCGGCCACCGCGTACAGCGGCGTCGGGTTGCGCAGGCTCTTCACGATGTCGTCGGTGATGGTCATGTCCCGTCTTCCTCCCGTACGGCGGCGGAGGCCCCTGGGCCACCCGCCGCTCCTCGCTCTTCCGTGCCGACCTCCTGCCCCCCAGCAGCCGCCCGCGACTCCCCCGCGGCGGCGTTCTCCTTCCGGAAGGACTCGTAGATCTGGATCAGCACCTGCTTCTGCCGCTCGTTGATCGCCGGATCGGCGAGGATCGCCGCCGGCACCTCCAGCTCGCCCCGCTCCCGCGCGTCGAGCATCCCGGCCTGCACGTACAGCGTCTCCGCGGAGATCCGCAGCGCCTTCGCGAGCTGCTGCAGGATCTCCGCACTAGGCTTCCGCAGCCCTCGCTCGATCTGGCTCAGGTACGGATTCGACACACCGGCCGCCTCCGCCAGTTGCCGCAGGCTGAGCTGCGCGCTGCGCCGCTGCTCCCGCAGATACTCACCGACGTTGCCGACTCTCAGTGACGCCATACGTACGAGAGTGCACCCTCGCGCTAACTTTTGCAAGCAGCCGCTAGCGGGCGGCTAACACCTCCTCCGGCGACGCCGGGGCACACCGCGGGAACAGCGGGCCCGACGGCGGCAGCCGGCCGCCCGCTTCCCCTGCCTCCCGCCACGGCCCGCCCCGAGCCCGCGGGGTCCCCACCCTCCCGCCACGGCCCGCCCCGGGCGCGCGGGGTCCCCGGCCTCGGCCTGGGGCCGTCGTCCGGCCCGACCGCCCCCTCGCCGCCCCTCGCCGCCCCTCGCCGCTTCCGGCAGGCCGCCCCGGCGGGGCCCGCGCTAGGGTCGGGAGCATGGGCGTGGAGACCGAGGTGGTGCGGGAGGCGGGCGCCGACGTCGTGGCGGCGCTCGCACGGCTGCTGCCGCAACTGTCGAGCAGCGCGGTCGTCCTGGACGCCGACGGGGTCGCGCGGGTCCTCGGCAGCGACGCCAACACCGTGCTGATCGCCCGGCTCGGCGGAGAGATCGTCGGAACGCTGACCCTGGTGATGTTCCCGCTGCCCACGGGCCTGCGGGCGCGGATCGAGGACGTCGTCGTGGACGGCGCCGCCCGCGGCGCGGGCGTCGGCGCGGCCCTCACCGAGCACGCCCTGCGCCTGGCGGAACAGGCGGGCGCCCGCACGGTCGACCTGACGTCCCGCCCCTCCCGCAGGGCCGCCAACCGCCTCTACGAGCGCCTGGGCTTCCGAGAGCGCGATTCCCGCGTGCTCCGCTTCACGATCGGCCCGCGCTGACGGAGCCCCCGCAGGGGGCGCGGGCGGCCGGACGAGGCGTACGGCCCGGCCGCCGGAGGGGTGGTCAGGCCCTGACGATGCAGAAGGGGTGCCCCGCCGGGTCGGTGAGGACGCGGGCCCTGTCGCCGTGGGGCTGGTGGTCGGGGAGGCCGGCGCCGAGGGAACGCAGGTGGGCCTCGGCGGCGGGGAGGTCGGTGGTGACGGTGAAGCAGATGTGCAGCTGCTGCGGGGAGTCCTGGCCGGGCCACCGCGGGGGGCGGTAGCCGGCGACGCGCTGGAAGCCGAGGAGGAGTTCGCCGTCCGTACCGCCGAGGCCGGCGAACGCGGCGTCCGACTTCGGGTGCGGGGGCAGGCCCGTGGCCGCCTGGTAGAAGGCCATGAGGGCGAGCGGGTCGGGGCAGTCGAGGGTGATCGCGGTCATCCGCAGCTGCGGTGTCATGGCGCCTCCGTACGTGTCCGGGCCCGTCCGGACACCGTATCCCTGCGACAATCCGCGCATGAGCGAGGACGCCGGGGACGGGTACCTGCTGGACAACCGGCAGGCCGAGGCCGGCGAGCGGTTCGCCGCGCTGGCGGAGCTCTTCGACCCGGTGACCTTCCGGCACGTCGACCGGCTCGGCATCGGGGCCGGGATGCGCTGCTGGGAGGTCGGGGCGGGCGGGCCGTCCGTGCCGATGGGGCTCGCCGAGCGGGTCGGGCCGCGGGGCAGGGTCGTCGCGACCGACATCGACGTGTCGTGGACCGCGGGCGCCGCGGGCGGGCCCGTCGAGGTGCTGCGGCACGACGTCGCCGCCGACCCGGCGCCCGGCGGGGACTTCGACCTCGTGCACGCCCGCCTCGTCCTCGTCCACGTCGCCGACCGCGCGGCGGCGCTGCGCAGCATGGCCGGCGCGCTGCGCCCCGGCGGGTGGCTGCTGCTGGAGGACGCCGACCCGGGCCTCCAGCCGCTGCTGTGCCCCGACGAGTACGGCCCCGCGCAGCAGCTCGCGAACCGGCTGCGCACCGGCTTCCGCACCCTGATGGCCGCGCGCGGCGCCGACCTCGCCTACGGCCGCACGCTCCCCCGGCGCCTGCGCGAGGCCGGGCTCGACGACGTCCAGGCCGACGCGTACTTCCCCGTCGCTTCGCCCGCCTGCACCGCCCTGGAGGCCGCGACCGTACGGCAGATCCGCGGCCGCCTCGTCGCCGGGGGACTCGCCACCGACCAGGAGATCGACCGGCACCTCGCGAACGTCGCGACCGGCACGATGGACCTCGCCACCTCGCCGATGATCACGGCGTGGGGGCGCCGCCCGTAGGCATCGGCGGCAGGCCGAGCGCCGCCAGCCGCGCGGGGTCCCGTACGGCCAGCACCTCGGTGACACGACCGGCGTCCGTGACCGTGAAGGCGACCAGGCCCAGCAGCCTGCCGTGCGGACCCCACACCACGAGGCCGGGATCGCCGTTGACCTGCACCGCACGGGTCGCCGCCACCGCACGGGCGCCGCGCTGCGCGCGGACGGCCAGCTCCTCGGCCGCCACCCGGGCCGCGCTGAGGCCGTGGGAGGAGTAGGAGCGCCACGCCACCTCCGGATCGAGCAGCTTCAGCAGGCCCGCGAAGTCGCCGGCCCGCGCGGCCGCCAGGAAGGCGTCCACCACCGCCCGCCGCCGCCCCCGCCCCTCCGCCGCACCGTGCGGGCCCTGCACCTTGCGGCGGGCGCGGCTCGCGAGCATCTTCGCCGCGTCCGTCGACCGGCCCAGGATCTGCCCCACCTCGTCGAACGGCACCGCGAACATGTCGTGCAGCACGAACGCGAGGCGCTCCGCGGGGCCGAGGGTGTCCAGCACCACCAGCAGCGCGACCCCGACCGACTCGGCGAGCACCGCATCGGCCTCCGGCTCCGCCGCGGCCTCGTCGTCGGTGACCTCGATCTCCAGCACGTGCGCGTCGTACGGCTCCTCGGGCCGGACCTTGCGGGCGCGCAGCATGTCCACGCTCACGCGGCCGACCACGGTGGTCAGCCACGCGCCGAGGTTGCCGATGCCCTGCGGGTCGGGCTGGCGGGCGAGACGCAGCCAGGCCTCCTGGACGGCGTCCTCGGCGTCCGCGCGCGAGCCGAGGACGCGGTGGGCCACCGCGGTGAGCCTCGGCCGCTCCGCCTCGAAGAGCCGGGCCAGCTCGTCGGTCCCCGGGCCTGGTCCCGTCATGGCCTCATCCCTCGCCTTCCGCCGGCAGCCGTCACCTCTGCGACGGGCGGGAGGAGGGAAACGTAACAGGGCCCCCCGCGCGCCCGCCGCGGGCGGGGCCACCGCCCGCGGCGGCCGACCCGGGGGCGGGGCCACCGGCGGCCCCGGATGGGCGGCCCGGGGCGGACCCCGCCAGCCCCCGCCCCCGTGGAGCAGCCCGCGCGCAGGCGCCCATCAAGCACGCTGCTAGCGCGGCAGAGGCCCCGGATGGGCGGCTCGGGGCGCGGACCCCGCCAGCCCCCGCCCCCGAGGAGCAGCCGCGCACAGGTGCCCATCAAGCACGCCGGCAGCGCGGCAGAGGCCCCGGCTGGGCGGCCCGGGACGGACCGCCAGCCCCCGCCCCCGAGGAGCAGCCGCGCGCAGGTGCCCATCAAGCACGCTGGCAGCGCGGCAGAAGCCCCGGATAGGCGACCGGAAGCGGGACCGTCAGCCCCCGCCCCCGACATACAGCCGCGCACAGGTGCCCATCGAACCCGTCGGCAGCGCGGCAGAGGCCCCGGATGGGCGACCGGAAGCCGGACCGTCAGCTGCCGTCCGCGAGGAGCAGGCGCGCGTAGTTGCCCATCGAGCGCTGGTAGCGCGGCAGATGGGGCGCCAGGGCCGCGACCGTGAGGGACACGGCCTCGCGGGCGCGGCCCAGTTCCGTGAGGCAGAGGGCGAGGACGCACACGAGGGCGTCGTCCAGGTGGTCGCTCGTGCGCTCGCGCTCCGCCGTGAGCAGGGCGGCGCCCTCCTCGGGGCGGCCGAGGTTGCGCAGCGAGCTGGCGAGCTGGATGACCGCCCGCCGCCGCCGTTCGCCGGGCACGCCGCCCTCGAGGGCGGCCCGGTAGAGGGGGACGGCCTCGTCGGGGTGGCCGGTGGAGTCCCAGGCGGCTGCCCGCTCGAAGAGCCCGGTGGGGTCCCCGTCCGGCAGCTCGCCGACGAGTCTGCCGACGGCCGCCCGGAAGTCCTCCTCCGCCGCGTAGGTGTCGATGGCCGCCCACAGCTCGACGTCCCTCCGCTCCCATTCCGCGGCGGGCGCGGGGGCGGGGCTGCTGGGGTAGTCGTTCATCGCTGGTCACGCTCCAGTTCACGGTGTCTGCGCCGCCGTCGCCCCTTGCCGGGTCCGGCGTCCGCCATCCTGCGAGGGGGCCCGGACGGCGTACCACTCATTCGGCCGTCGCCGAATGACCGCGGGGTACGGTAAGAGCACCGTCCGCGGCCGCCCCTTCCGCCCGCGCGCGGGGCCCGCGGGCATCCCGCCCGACCCGGGGGCAGGCCCCTGCGGGGCCGCCCGCGCCCCGCCGCCACCGAGGGAGGTGCCCGCCGTCACCACGCTCCGCTTCGGGCCCGACGACCTGCTGCGCTGCCGGTTCGCGTACTCGCCCGCCTTCGAGACGCTCGCCGCCGTACGCGTCGCGACCGGGCCGCAGCCGCCCGGGCACCACGCGCGCTGGCTCGCCGAGGCCGCGCCCCGGCTCGCGGGGCTCGACCTGCGGCCGCTCACCCTCCTCCAGCCGCGCCGCGGCTACACCCCCGACTTCCTCGCCCCGCCGCCCGACGCCCCCGTCGACTCCTTCGCCGCCGACCTCGCCCGTATCGCCGCGACCCCGCCCGACCGGGCCCGCGCCGAGATCGCCCGCTCCCTCGCCGACACCCCCGGCGCCGCCCGCACCGCCACCGGCCGGGCGCTGCTCGCCGCCGATCCCGCCGACGTCGTACGCGACCTCGCCGCGCTCGTCCGGGCCGCGTGGGAGGCCCTCGTCGCACCGTACTGGGCCAGGACGCGGGCGCTGCTCCAGGCGGACATCACGTACCAGAGCGGACGGCTCGCCGCCGGGGGCCTGGACCGGCTCTTCGCCGAGCTGCACCCCTCGGTGCGCTGGCACGACGGCGTGCTCACCCGCGAGCACGGCGGGCGCGACCACCGCGACCTCGCGGGCGAGGGCCTCGTCCTCATGCCCAGCGCCTTCAAGTGGGACCAGGTCGTGATCGTCCTCGACCCGCCCTGGCAGCCCACCCTCGTCTACCCGGCCCGCGGCGTCGGCACCCTCTGGCAGCCGCCGGGCGCGTCGGCGGAAGCCACCGCCGCCCTGGGCCGCCTCGTCGGCCGCACCCGCGCGCGCCTCCTGACCGCCCTGGCCGAGCCCGCCTCCACGGCCTGGCTCGCCCACCACCACGGGCTCGCCCCCGCGACGGTCTCCGAACACCTCGCCGTCCTCCGCGCGACGGGCCTCGTGGCCTCCACCCGCCACCGCCACGAGGTGCGCTACCACCGCACGGACCTGGGCGACGCCCTCGCCGGGGGATGACCCGGCACCACGCCCCCGCGGGCATCGCCCGGCGCGGACCGCCCGGCTCAGGGGACGGTGATCGTCACCCCGCGGAGGCGGTCCGGGTCGGCGATCACGTCGATCGCCGTGATCCGGGACGCGCCCGCGGGATCGTCGGCGAAGGTGAAGGCGAGCACCAGGCGCAGCCGCCCGGCGGGGGCCATGACGAGGCCGGGACGGCCGTTGACGAGGGCGGTCTCCGTGAAGGCCACGCGCGCGGCGGCCGCGGAGGCGCCATGGGCCACCCGGTCGCGCCCGAGGATGCGGACCGGCTCGGGGGTGGGGCCGGCGGCGCGGTCGGCGTGGAGGACGACGTCGGGGTCGAGGACGGCGACGAGGCCCTCGAGGTCGCCGCCGCGGGAGGCGGCGAGGAAGGCCTCGACGAGCCGCTGCTGCCCCGCGGACGCGGCCGGCGGGGCGTCGGCGCCGCGGACCCGGCGCCGGGCGCGGCTCGCGAGCTGCCGCGCGGCGGCCGGTGTGCGCTCCGTCAGTGCGCCGATCTCGTCGAAGGGCACGGCGAACATGTCGTGCAGCACGAAAGCGACCCGCTCCGGCGGCGCGAGCGTGCCGAGGACCACCATCATGGCCAGGCCGACGGAGTCGGCGAGGACCGCCTCCTCCTCGGGGTCGCGCACCTCGTCGCCGGCGGCCGGCTCGTGCCGCAGCGCGTCGTCGAGCGGGTCCTCGCGGTGCGCGGCACGCGACCGCAGCATGTTGAGGCAGACCCGGCCGACGACGGTGGTCAGCCAGGCGGGCAGGCTGTCGATGCCTTCCGCGCCCGCGCGGCTGAGCCGCAGCCACGCCTCCTGCACGGCGTCGTCGGCCTCCGCGGCGGAGCCGAGCATGCGGTAGGCGACGCCCCGCAGCCGGGGCCGCTCGGCCTCGAACTGCTCGGCCAGGGCCGCGCTTTGGTCCATCGGTCACATTCCCCTTCCGCGGCGGGTCACCACGGTAGCCTGCCGCACGGCGGCCCACCGAAGAGGAGTGACGTCCACACATGTCGAACACCGAAAACACCCCCGCAGCACCGATCCTGCTGACCGGCGGCACCGGCAATCTCGGCGGTCACGTGCTGCCGCTGCTGCGCGCGGCGGGGCGCGACGTGCGGGTCCTGACCCGGTCGGCACGCACGTCGGACGACGAGGGGGTCACGTACGTGACCGGCGACCTGTCGCAGGACGGCGACCCGGGTACGGCGGAGGCCCTGAAGGGGGTCGAGACCGTCGTGCACCTCGCGGGCGCCCCCAAGGGCGACGAGGTGACGACCGGTCACCTGCTGCGGGCCGCGGTCGCGGCCGGGAGCGTGCGGCACTTCCTGTACATGTCGGTCATCGGCGCGGGCGAGGTCCCGTTCGGCTACTTCCGCAGCAAGATCGCGGCGGAGCAGGCCGTCCTCGACTCGGGGCTGCCGTACACGATCCTGCGGGCCGCGCAGTTCCACGACTTCGCGACGAACATGTTCAAAACGCTCGCCAAGTCGCCCGTGATCCCGCTGCCGGGCGTCATGCGCGCGCAGACGGTCGACGTACGGGACTGCGCCGAGCGCGTCGCCGCCCTCGCCCTGGGCGAGCCCGCGGGCCGCGCCCCCGACCTGGCCGGCCCGGCCGTGCACCCGCTGAACGACCTGCTGCGGGACTACCTCAGGGCGACGGGCAAGCGCCGCCTCGTCCTCCCCGCCCCGCTCCCCGGCAAGGCGGGCCGCGCCTACCGCGACGGCGTCAACCTCACCCTGGAGGGCGCCGACCTCGGCACCCGCACCTGGGAGGACTTCCTGGCGGAACTCACCCGCTGAGGCCGCGCGGTCCGGTCACCGGGCCGCGGCCACGGGGAGCAGGGTCAGCCGCAGCGCCCGCAGCCGCCAGGGCGCGGCCACGACCTCGTACGCCGTGACGCGGCCCGCCGCGACCTGGAAGCGCAGCGCCAGCACCAGCCGCCCCCGCGGGGCGACGACCGCCCCGACCTCCCCGTCGACGAGCACGAGGGCGGCGTGGCGGGAGCGGCGGCCCAGCACCGCGGTCTCCCCGGCGACCGCACGGGCCCCGCGCAGCAGTGCCGCGGCGCCCGGCGGCAGCACCTCCGGATCCGCCCGGCGAACGACGTCGGGCGCCAGCACCGCGAGCAGCGCGCCGAGGTCGCCGCCGCGGGCCGCGGCGAGGAAGGCCTCGACGACGCGGCGCTGGTCGGCCGTCCGGGCGGCCGGGGGCACGGCGGCGCCGTGCACCTTCTGCCGGGCGCGGCTGGCGAGCTTCTTCGCGGCCGCGGCGCTGCGCCCGACGACCGGGGCGATCCGGTCGAAGGGCACGGCGAAGGTGTCGTGCAGCACGAAAGCGACCCGCTCGTCCGGACCGAGCGTGTCGAGGACGACCAGCAGCGCGCGCCCCACCGACTCGACGAGCTCGGCCTCCTGCTCGGGCCCCGCCGCGTCCAGCACGGGATCGGGCGGCTGCTCCCCGACCGGTTCCTCGCGCCGCGCCGCGCGGGCCCGCAGCACGTCCAGGCACAGCCGCGACACGACGGTGGTCAGCCACGCCCCCAGGTTCGCGATCCGGTCGGCGTCCGCCCGCGCGAGCCGCAGCCACGCCTCCTGCACGGCGTCCTCGGCCTCCGCGCCCGACCCGAGCATGCGGTACGCGAGCGCACCGAGCCGCGGCCGCTCCGTCTCGAACCGCCGGGCGAGCGCGTCGTGCCCCCGGGCCGGGGCGGGTGCGCCGCCCTCGTCCCGCGGGCCCCGCGCCTGCGCCCCGGCGCCGCGCCCAGCCCGCCCGGCCTCCCCGGCGCCGGCACCCCGTACGTCCGGCCCGTCCCGCAGCCCGTCGCGTCCTCGCATGGTCACCTTCGCTCGCGTCGCCCCGTCGACCGTATGACGTACCGCCGACAGCGAAGGTGACCTCCCGATGCGCACACCCACCGCGCCCGCCCCCGCCCCCTCCCCCGTCCCGGACGCCCACGGTGTCCCCCCGCTGCTGCGGCCGGCCGTCCTCGGTGAGCTGCGGCTGCCGAACCGGGTGCTCATGGCGCCCGCCACCCGCGCCCGGGCCACAGCTCCCGGGCTCGCGCCGACCGAGCTGCACGCCGCGTACTACGCCCAGCGGGCGGGGGCGGGGCTGCTCATCACCGAGGGGACGTGGATCAGCCGGGAAGCGGTCGGCTTCGCGAACGTGCCCGGTGTCTACAGCGACGAGCAGGTCGCGGGCTGGCGGCGGGTGACGTCGCTGGTGCACGCGCTCGGCGGCCGTATCGTCCTCCAGCTGTGGCACTGCGGCGCCGTCTCGCACCCGGACCTGCTCGGCGGCGCACCGCCGCTCGGGCCCTCGGCGGTCGACCCGCACGAGCGCGCCTTCACGCCGGGCGGCTTCCGGCCCGCGCCCGTGCCCCGCGCGATGACCCCGTCCGACATCGCGCGCACGCTCGCGGACTACGCCGCCGCCTCGGCGAACGCGCGGCGCGCCGGCTTCGACGGCGTGGAGGTGCACGCGCTCGGCCCGTACCTGATCCCGCAGTTCCTCAACCCGCGGCTGAACCTCCGCACGGACGGCTACGGTGGCACCCCGGCCGGCCGCCGCCGCTTCCTGCTGGAGGTCGTCGAGGCGGTCGCCGGCGCCTGGGACGGCCGGCGCGTCGGCGTCCGCCTCTCCCCGCGCTGGGCGAGCAGCGACCGCTTCCCCGCGGACGCGTCGACGGACGCGGAGTACGCGGAGCTGGTGGCCGCCCTCAACGACGCCCCGCTGGCCTACCTGCACCTGCGCGGCCCCGAGGCGGGCGCTCCCGACCTCGCCTTCTTCGCCCGCTACCGCGCCCTCTACCGGGGCCCGCTGATCGCCAACCTCGGCTTCACCCCGTCCACCGCGGCCGCCGCCCTCGCCGGGGGCCACGCCGACGCCGTGTCCTTCGCCGCCCACTTCATCGCCAACCCCGACCTCGTCACCCGCATCGCCCTCGGCCTGCCGCTGAGCGCGCCGGACGAGGACACGTACTACACCCCCGGCCCGAAGGGCTACACGGACTACCCGCAGGCGACCTGAGGCGGCTGCCCGTTCCACCAGGGCGCGCGGCACATCGGCGCGCGCCCCCGTTCGACCACGAGTGCCCCGGAACCACTCGCATGAGTGGTCATCGCTCATGCCGCTGGCATATTCGTCACACGCGCTCCTACGATCCGATCATGGCCTTCCGCCGCCGACAGCCCGGGCCTCCGGCTGCCGGCGGAGGGCCGTGCCCCCCGGATCGGCCGGGCGGCGCGTTTCCCCACTCCCCCGTCGGGCGCGCCGTCCGGTCCCGAGCGCCGTGTCCGAAACCCGCCGGAAAGCGCGGCGCGGCGGCGGCAGGGTGGAGCGCATGAGCACTTCTGACACACCTACCGACCTGCACGGGCGCATCGAGCCCGGCATCCTCTACTTCGGCACGCCGGTCGTGCTGCTCTCGACGCGGAACGAGGACGGGACGGCGAACCTCGCGCCGATGTCGTCGGCGTTCTGGCTCGGGTGGCGGGCGATGCTGGGGCTCGGAGCCCGGTCGCAGACGGCACTGAACCTGCTGCGGGAGCGGGAGTGCGTGCTGAACCTGCCGGACGACTCGCTCGCGGACGCGGTGGACCGGCTCGCGCTGACCACCGGGCGGGATCCGGTGCCGGTGGGCAAGGCGGAGCGCGGGTACCGGCACGAGGGCGACAAGTTCGGGCTGGCGGGGCTGACGGAGGTGGCCTCGGAGACGGTCGCGGCGCCGCGTGCGGCGCAGTGCCCGGTGGCGATGGAGGCCGTCGTGGAGGGCGTGCACCCGCTCGCCGAGGACGATCCGGCGCAGCGCGGCGGCATCCTGGTCTTCGAGGTGCGGATCCAGCGCGTCCTGGTGCACGACGCGATCCGCGTCCCCGGCACGGACGACCACGTCGACCCGGACCGCTGGCGCCCGCTGATCATGAGCTTCCAGCAGCTGTACGGGCTGGGGCCGCGGCTGCGCGAGTCCACGCTCGCACGCATCCCGGAGCGGATGTACCGCGGCCCCGACATCGAGCGTTCCCGGCTCGCGGGCTCGGCCGGGACCGGCGCCGTCAGGGGGTGAAGGCGTCGGCCAGGCGGGTCATGCCGTAGACGAAGGAGCTGTCGACGTCGCCGCCGAGGTTGAAGGCGTCGGCCAGCTCCATGCTGATGAAGCCGTGCGCCCAGGCGGTGACGGTGCGGGCGGCCTCCAGGGAGTGGTCGGGGCCCGCCAGGGCGGCGGTGACCTCCAGGACGGGGGCGGCGGCGCGGGCGAGCAGGGCGACGTCGGGGCGGGCCGGCCGCGGGGTGTCGGCGAAGACCAGCCGGTAGGCGGCCGGCCGGGCGTGGGCGAAGGCCCGGAAGGCGCGCAGCAGCGCGGCCAGGGTCTCGCGGGGGTCGGCGGCGGGCGGCACGGCCTGGAGCGCGGCCTCCAGGTCGGCGAGCGTGGCCTCGGTGACGAGCCGGACGAGGGCGTCGCGGTTGCGGACGCGCTTGTAGAGCGAGGGCGCGCGGACGCCGACGCGTTCGGCGACGGCCTGCATGGTGAGCCCGTCGAGGCCGCGGGTCTCCAGGATGTCGCGGGCGGCCCCGACGATGGCGTCGAGCGAGGTGCGTTCGGGTGTCGGCACAGGTACTCCCTCCGGCGGGCCGCGCCGGTGCGGCCCTGCTTGCCGTCCCCATCATAGCTATGGACAGTAGCCATGATGGCTATGTATCGTAGCTATCAAGAACGGCACGCGAGGAGACGAACATGAAGCTCGGTCAGCACCTGCACCGCATAGGCAACGACATCGTGGCGGTCTACCTGGTCGTCACCGACGAGGGCGTCACCGTCGTGGACGCCGGGCTGGCCGGCCACTGGGGGGAGCTGACCGCCGAACTGGCCACCCTGGGCCGCACCCCCGACGACATCCGCGGCCTGGTCCTCACCCACGGCGACACCGACCACATCGGTTTCGCCGAGCGGCTCCGCCGCGACCACGGCGTCCCCGTGTACGTGCACGCCGCGGACGCCGCCCGCGCCCGCGGCGAGGTCAAGACGAAGCCGGAGTGGGGGCACGCCAAGGTCGGCGCCACGGCGGGCTTCCTCTGGTACGCGGCCCGCAAGGGCGGCCTGCGCACCACCTACCTGACCGAGGTCACGGAGGTGGCCGACGGCGACGTGCTCGACCTGCCCGGCACGCCCCGGATCGTGGGCATGCCCGGCCACTCGCCGGGCAGCATCGCCGTCCACGTGCCCCTCGCCGACGCGGTGTTCGTCGGCGACGGCCTCACCACCCGGCACGTCCTCACCGGGCAGCACGGCCCGCAGCCCGCCCCCTTCACGGACGCGCCGGAGCAGGCGCTCACCTCCCTCGACCGGCTCGCCGGCCTGGAGGCGACCTGGGTCCTCCCCGGGCACGGCACCCCCTGGAACGGCGGCACGGCCGAAGCGGTACGCCAGGTGCGGGCCGCGGGACACTGACGGCACGGCCGGGGGCGGCCTTGACACGTGGCGGACGGCCGCAGAGTCTGAGCAGGGCGCGCCCCGGCGCGAAGGCCGGCGCGGCGTCAGTCCCGTGGGGCCGCACGGGGGTTCGGGCGACGCCCAGGGGGGAAGGGCCGCGCGGAGCCGCACTGCGCGCGGGCGGGCAGCCGAGGAGGAGCCGTCATGCGCGGGCCAGACGCGTACCCGACCGTGTCCGGTGTCGCCGCCGCGGCAAGGCTGCTGAGCGCGCGGCACCCCGACCTGGTCCGGATGCGGCTGGCCGGGGAATCGCGGACGGGCCGCCCGCTGTGGCTGCTGTCGGTCGGGCACGGACGGCGGCACGCGCTCGTCGTGGCCGGGCCGCACGCGGACGAACAGGCCGGCGGCGGCACCGCGCTGTGGCTCGCCGAACAGGCCGTCACCGATCGCCGGCGGCTCGCCGACCTCGACCTGACCTGGGACTTCCTGCTCTGCCTCGACCCGGACGGCACCGTGCTCAACCAGACCGGACCGGCCGGCCGGCGCCCCCCGGCCGTCCACTTCCGGCACACCTACCGCCCCGCCGCCCGCGATCAGCCCGAATGGGCCACCCCCTTCCGCGCCCCCGGTGACGAGCTGCCCGAGACGTACGCCCTGCTCGCCCTCATCGACGAACTGCGGCCCTTCGTCCAGTGCACGCTGCACGGCACAGACGTCGGAGGCGGCCGGGTGCAGCTCACCGGCGACGTCCCGGGCCTGGCCGAGCCGTTCGGGAAATACGCCGCAGAGCTGGACGTGCCCGTGCAGACCGGCACCTACGACGCGCTCTTCTGGGACTGCGCGGGCCCCGGCGTCTACGTGCTGCCGCCCGGCGCCGGACGGCAGCGGCTCGACGGCTCCACCTGGTGCCGCCCGCACCGCCACGGCGGCCTCACCGCGATCGTCGAGGTCCCCATGTGGGCGACCCGCCGCGTCTCCGACCCGGCACCGCACCCCGAGCCCGCGACCGCCCTGCACGCCCTCGCCGCCCGGCTGCGCAAGGACGGCACCGCCCTCACCGGCAGCCTGGACCGCGCGCTGCCGCTGCTCGGCGACCCCGGCCCCCCGGACGGCTGCACCGCACTGCTGCTCCGCGGCGTCGAACAGGCCGTCGGCGCCTTCGCGGCCCTCGCCGCGGACTACGACGCGCTCGCCGCCGACTCCCCCGTCCCGCTCACCATGGCGCACCTCGCCGCCCTCGACATCACCGCCCGCCGCATACCGCTGCGCGCCGCCGGAATGCTGCTCCGACTGCTGGACGCGCAGCCCCTCACCGACCCCGACCCCGCCGCCGAGCCCGGCCGGCTGCGCGCCCGCCTCGAACGCCGCCTCGACGCGGGCGCCCGCGAGCTGGTCATGGGAACGGACGCGCGCTGGGTGCCCGTCTACGAGCAGGTCGAACTCCAGGCCCGCACCGTGCTCGCCACGGTGGACCGGCTCCTGTGACACCGCACCAACCGGAATCCGCCCCCGGACACCCACCGCGATCCGCTGCTGCCGGGCGCCTTGACAGCCCGCCGGGTCCGCCGGAATCTGACAGGACGCGGGAGTCACCCGGGGTGAGTGACCGACTCCCGTCCGCTAGGAACCGTGCGGACGAGCAAAGGGGGAGCCACCATGACGACACGCGTCGTACGACGGCTGAGTACGAAGGAGACCACCGGCGCCCGCACCTCCGACGGAACGTGAGCCAACCCACGGTCGACGCGTACCCGGACGTCGCGGGAATCGTCGCGGCGGCCTCCGCGTTCGTCCGCTTCCGGCCCGGACTGTGCACGCTGCGCGTCGCGGGCCGCTCCCGCGAGGGCCGCCCCCTCTACGTCCTCACCGTCGGCCACGACCGGCCCCGGGTCCGCAACATCCTCGTCGTCGCCGGCGCCCACGCCGACGAACGCATCGGCGGCGCGAGCGCCATGCGCATCGCCGAACGCGTCGCCCGCGACCCCCACCTCCACGCCGGAGCCGGCGCCGCCTGGCACTTCGTCCTCTGCCTCGACCCCGACGGCGCCCTGCGCACCGAGGACGGCCCCGCCGTCCGCCGCACCCCCGCCGCCCACTTCCGGCACGCCTACCGGCCACCCGCCGACGAACAGCCCGAATGGGCCCCCTCCATCCGCCCCGCCCACGACCCGCTCCCCGAATCCGAGGCGCTCCTCACCCTCATCGACGAGCTCCGCCCCGTCCTCCAGTGCTCCCTGCACGGCAACGACATCGGCGGCGCCTGGGCCCAGGTCACCCGCGAACTCCCCGGCCTCGCCGAAACCCTCGGCACAGTCTGCGCCGAACGCGACGTGCCCGTGCAGACCGGCACCTACGACGCCCTGTACTGGCGGGCGACCGGACCCGGCGTCTACGCGATGCCCGCGCCCGGCGAGCGCAGCCAGTTCGACAGCCTGCCCGAGGACGTCGCCGGCTCCACGTGGATACGGCCGCACGCGTACGGCGGTATGACCGCGCTCTTCGAAGTGCCCATGTGGGCGAGCGCCGGCATCGCCGACCCCGCCCCGCACCCCGACCCCGGACGCGCCCTCGCCACCGCGGCCGCCCGCCTGCGCGACCAGACCCGCACCACCGCCGCGCTCCTCGACCGCGCCCGCCCGTACGCGGGCGACCCGCAACTCCTCCGCATCACCGAGGGCCTCATCGCGATGGCCCCGCAGGTCGCCGAGGAATGGGAAGCCCTCGACGCGGCCCCGCCCGTGCCCCTGACCCGCGCACACGTCGCCGCGCTCGACATCGCCGCGCGCCGCATGCCGCTGCGGGCCGCCGGCACCCTCCGCCGCCTCGTCCCCGCGCGGGGGGCGCTCGCGGAGGAGGCGGACCGCCTTCTCCGCGCCTGGTCCGCCGACCTCACCACCGCGCACGCCACGCGGTGGCTGCCCGTCCCCACGCAGGTCGACGTCCAGTCCGAATCCGTCCTGGCGACGGCCCGCCTCCTCCTGTCGTAACCCCGGCCCCCCACCCCGGTCGTACCCGCCCGGGGTGGGGCTTGCGACTTGCCCGCCACGGGGGTGCCCGCGCCTGGCGGCGCCGCGCTCGGGCGGTGCCCGCGTGGGGTGGGGCTTGCGGCTGCCCCGCCGCGGGGGACGCGTCAGGCGGTGCCCGCCTGGAGGTGCATGGGCTGCTGCCCCGCCGCGGGGGTGCCCGCGCCTGGCGGCGCTGCTTCGGGCGGTGGCCGCCCGGGGTGCGTGGGCGGCTTGCCCGCCGCGGGGGTGCCCGCGCCTGGCGGCGCGGGGTGTTCCCACCCCCACCACCCGTGCAGATACGACGTCGGCTGACGGCCTTCTCGTGGGGGTGCGCCGCCGTCGGGGGCGAACCGCAGTCCCCGGACAACCTCACCCCCACGGCAGGCAGCCGCCACACCGGGCCCGGGAGGGGGACGATCCGGGGGTGCCCCCGCAGGAATGCGCACCCCACCGCCCAACCAACCCCGGAAGACGTCAGACGCGCATTCCGAGGAGGTACCCCCGGAGTGGCACCCGACCCCACCCCCGAGCGCAAGCGCGATGCCCCGCCGGGCAACCCAGGGGCGCGAGGAACTGCGCGACCAGCCCCCACCGGGCGAACAGCGAACCGCCCACCGCAAGCCGCACCCCCTCAGGGGCGCGAGGAACGGCGCGAGCAACCCACCACCGGCGGAACAGCGAACCGCCCACCGCAAGCCGCACCCCCCCAGGGGCGCGAGGAACGGCGCGACCAGCCCCCACCAAGCGAACCGCGAACCGCCACCGCAAGCCGCACCCCCTCAGGGGCGCGGGGAACGGCGCGGCCAGCCCCCGCCGGGCGAACGGCGAACCGCCCGGCGCAAAGGGGCGGCGCCCCCTCAGTACACCGCGCCGGAGGCGAACCCTCAGAGCTCCGCAGCAACCAGCTCCGCGAGCTGCACCGCGTTGAGCGCAGCGCCCTTGCGCAGGTTGTCACCGGAGACGAAGAGCGCGAGACCGTTCTCGACGGTCTCGTCGACACGGATCCGGCCGACGTACGACACGTCACCCCCGGCGGCCTGCAGCGGCGTGGGGATCTCCGAGATCTCCACGCCCGGCGCCCCCGCCAGCAGCTCGTACGCCCGCTCCACGCTGAGCGGCCGCTCGAAGCGCGCGTTGAGCTGGAGGGAGTGGCCGGAGAAGACCGGCACCCGCACGCACGTGCCGGAGACCTTGAGGCCGGGGATCTCCAGGATCTTGCGGGACTCCTTCCGCAGCTTCTGCTCCTCGTCGGTCTCGAAGCTGCCGTCGTCGACGAGGTTCCCGGCGAAGGGGAGGACGTTGAAGGCGATGGGCCGGGCGTAGAGGGCCGGCTCGGGGAAGGTGACGGCGCCGCCGTCGAAGGTGAGCTTGTCCGCGGTCTCGACGACGGCGCGGGCCTGCTGGTGCAGCTCGGCGACACCGGAGAGCCCGGAGCCGGAGACGGCCTGGTAGGTCGTGGCGACCAGCGAGGTGAGCCCGGCCTCCAGGTGCAGCGGCTTGAGCACCGGCATGGCGGCCATCGTGGTGCAGTTGGGGTTGGCGATGATGCCCTTGGGGCGGTCGGCGAGGGCGTGCGCGTTGACCTCGGAGACGACGAGCGGGACCTCGGGGTCGTGGCGCCAGGCGGAGGAGTTGTCGATGACGACGACGCCCTGCGCGGCGACCTTCTCGGCGATGGCGCGGCTGGTGGCGCCGCCGGCGGAGAAGATGGCGATGTCCAGGCCGGTGTAGTCGGCGGTGCCGGCGTCCTCGACGGTGATCTCGGTGCCGTTCCAGGGCAGCGTGCGGCCCGCGGACCGCGCGGACGCGAACAGCCGCAGCTCGTCCACCGGGAACTTCCGCTCGGCCAGCACCTGGCGTACGACTCCGCCGACCTGTCCGGTCGCTCCGACGATTCCGATCCTCATGGCCGCCTACTCTCGCTCTCGTGGGCTCTCGTGGTCTGTGGGGGTGCCCGCCGTTCGAGTATCACCGCAGGCGGCGGCGGGCGGCGAATGGTTTCAGGTGCCGAGACGTGCGGCGGGGCGCACGGCGGGCGGCAGCGCCGCCAGCGACTCCGGGCTCGCGGGCAGCAGCGGCGGCCTCACACCGGCGGTGGGGATGCGGCCCTCCGCGTGCAGGGCGGCCTTGATGACGGTGGGGTTGGGCTCGCGGAAGAGCCCGGCGGCGCGGGCGGCGAGCCGGTGGCCGAGGGCGCGGTCGCCGGTGGCGGCGAGGCTCACCCAGGCGGCGGTGTCCAGGTGGGCGGAGGCGGCGATGACGCCGGTGGCGCCGAGGGCGAGCAGCGCGGGCGCGAAGACGTCGTCCCCGGCGAGGACGGCGAATCCGGCGGGGTGGTCGCCGAGCAGGTCGACGGTCTCGGCGTCGATGCCGCCGGCCGCGTACTTCACGCCGGTCACGCCCGGGATCGCGGCGAGGGTGCGCAGTGCGCGGGCGGAGAGCGGCTGTCCCGTGCGGTAGGGCACGTGGTAGACGATCAGCGGCAGGCGGCTGCGGGCGGCGAGCGCGGTGAAGTGCGCGACGACGCCCGCCTCGCCGGGCCGGACGAACGCCGGTACGGTCGCGAGCAGCGCGTCCGGCTCGACGGGCCACGGCCCGAGATCGCGCCCGGAGCCGACACCGAGGGCGAAGTACGCGCCCGCTTCCCGGCAGACCCGCCCGACCACCCCGGCGACGGCCGCGCGCTCGTCCGGCTCCAGGCTCTCCGGCTCGCCCGTGGTCCCGAGCGCGAGGAGACCGGCCGCCCCGTCCGCGAGCAGTCCGCGGGCCAGGGCCTCCAGCGCGTCGAGGGCGACGGCGCCGGAGGCCGTGAAGGGGGTCACGAGCGGTACGTACACGGGTGGGGCTGTCGTCATGAGCCGAGTCTCACCCGGGGCGAAACCGTAGGTCCAGTGAAAGATTTTGGCGGTCACCGTTAAGCAGAAGTGAAGTCAGAACACCTCGGGGCACCATGGGCGGCGCGCGGTGCGGAAGAGCACCTCCGCGGTCGCGGCGGCGCCCGGGCGGTGCTCGGCCAGCAGCCCCAGCGCGGCGAGCCGCACCGCGGACTCGTCCCCGAGGTAGAGCCGCCCGAGAGTGGAGACGTCCAGGCCCAGATCGGGCGCCGCCCCCGGCGCGGGCGTGCAGCGCGGGGCGGCACCCGGCGCGGTCTCCAGCCGGAAGGTGCCGCCGGACAGGCCCGCCGCGTCCCGCACCTCCAGCACGAGCTCCGCGGCGAGCGGAGCGTAGCCGCGGGCGCCGAGGGCCGCGGGGACGTCAAGCACCCGCAGCCACATGAAGTCGGCGTGCGTCTCGACGCGTGCGGCGCGCGGGTCGCCCAGCAGCAGCGGCAGCACGTCGTCCGGCGGGCGGTGGTCCGTCGTGAGCTTCCTGACCCAGTCGAGGGACAGCACGTGCCGCCACAGGGCCGCCTCCGCGGCGGGCGTGGCGGCGGTCAGGCTCACCACCGCCACCTCGGCGTGCGGCAGCTTGTTGGGCCAGTGCGGGTCGTCGACGCGGTACGCCACCAGGCCGTCGACCTCGCCGGTCGCCGCGTCGCGGTAGGCGGCGAAGAAGGGGGCGCTGTAACCGGACGACGGGTAGACCACCGCGCCGGTGTTCCGGTCCCACCATTCCTCGGTGCGGCTGATCGCGCCGGGCGTCGCGCGGCGCACCCGCTCGTGCAGTGCGGGCCCAAACACCCTGACCTCGTCACCGCCGACCAGCTCGACCGCGCCCTCCGCCGCGTCCGGCCCGGCGTACCGCCGGTCCAGCCCCGCCCGCGGTACGTCGATCTCCCAGTCGGTGACCCACGTCGCCGGGCCGAAGCCGAAGCGCCCGTAGATCGGGTACTCGGCGGCGACCAGGATGGCCACCGCGTCCCCGCGCTCCTTCGCCGCCGCGAGGTCGGCGGCCATCATCGCGCTGGCCAGCCCGCGCCGGCGGTGCGTCGCCGTGACCGACACGTTGGTGATCGCGTCCGCGGCGACCGTTCCGCCGCCCGGCACGGTGAGCTCCCGCGGCATGCTCCGGAACGTCGCGACGCACCGGTCCTTCTCGAAGGCCCCGCGCGTGCGGTCCAGTTCCATCGTGGCGCGGCGCAGCGGAATTTCTTCCGGCGGGACGGCCGCCGCCCGGTGGAAGCCGGTGTTCAGCGCGTGCAGCCACTCCGCGACGTCGTCGTCGCCCAGCGTGCGAATCTGTGTCCCCATCGGGGCACGGTATGCACGCGGTGCGGGCGGGCGCATCCGTTTAACGCGCCCGGCGGACCCGCCGGTGCACGAAGGGAGCGTCCCCGCCGTACCCGGACCACCCGCCGGCGGCGGTTGCGCACGCGGCTCCCCGCGTGCGCGGCGACCGCTTTGTCCCCACCCGCGGGGACCGCCCGCTCAGTCGTCGCAGAGCAGATCGTCGATGCGGGCCTCGCCGTCCCGGTAGCGGCGGGTGATCTCGGCGGTGCAGCCGTCGACGGTGTGCTGCAGCCGCTGCCGCCGGCCGGACACCTCCTGCTCGTGGCGCGCCAGGCGCGCCATCGCCTCGTCGAGCTCGGCGTCGGTGCGCGCTTCGAGGTCGGAGAGCTCCACCTCGGCGAGTATCTCCTCGGCGAGCCGCTGGACGCGGGCGGTGAGCGGTGTGCCGAGGGTGACGTGGCGGGCGGAGGAGCGGACGCGGGCCGGGCCGTCCGCGAGGATCTCCGGGAGACGGTCGAGAAGGGGCACGGGTGCGTCCGGTCCCGGCTCCTCCCCGGGGGCCCCCACGGGGGCGCGGCGCCGGAGTTCGGCCCGCAGGATGTCGATCCGCCCGTGCAGCAGGCGGCGCAGGTACGACAGGTCCGCCTCCTCGCGCTGGGCTTCGCGGCGCAGCGCGCGCAGCGCGGGCAGGTCGAGGGCGCCCAGGTCGGGCTCGGCGGTGTCGGCGAGCGGGCCGCGGGGTGCGGGCGGGCGGGACGGCCCGGGGGCGTCGGCCTTGAGCATGGGTGGCCCTTCCTGATGGGCGTGGGCTTCTGCGGCGCCGCCGGCCGGTGTGCTCGGCGGTGCCGGGAGTCTGTCCGGCGTCGGTTGCGGTCATGCGTGCCGTCCCCCGCACGCAGCACACGGGGGTGCGGGCGCTCCCGGTACGCGGCGGGCTGCCGCGGGCCGGAAATCCTGACGTCGATGCTGCCACCTGGCCCCGACACCCCGCAGCGACTCTGCACCCGAACGGACCTCGCAACAGTTGTGCGAAGCCGCTGCCCCGGCGCAAGGAGCGCGCGCCGCGCGCCCCCTCGCGTACGCCCCACCCCCGGCCCGGCGCCCCCCGGCGCGCACGCCACAATGGCCGCATGCGTGCGGTGGCCCAGCGGGTGAGCGAGGCGAAGGTCGTGGTCGACGGGCGGACGGTCGGGGCCGTCACGGGGCCCGGGCTGTGCGTGCTGGTCGGGGTGACGCACGACGACACGAAGGAGAAGGCCGCCCAGCTCGCGCGCAAGCTGTGGACGCTGCGCGTCCTGCCGGACGAGAAGTCCTGCTCGGACATCGGCGCGCCGCTGCTGGTGATCAGCCAGTTCACGCTGTACGGCGACGCGCGCAAGGGCCGCCGCCCGACGTGGAACGCCGCCGCGCCGGGGCCCGTCGCCGAGCCGCTCGTCGACGCGGTGGTGGCCGAGCTGCGCGCGCTGGGCGCGACCGTCGAGACGGGTGTCTTCGGCGCGGACATGAAGGTGTCGCTCACCAACGACGGACCCTTCACCGTCGTCCTGGAGATGTGAGCGCCCGGGCCCCGGACCGGGCGCCCAGGGGCACTCAGGGCGCGACGACGGTCTCCTGCGTCGCGGCGGTGTCCCCGGCGACGAGCGTCGCCTCCTCGGGGGTGTTGCGCTTGACGACGGCGAGCGCGATCGGCCCCAGCTCCCAGTGCCGCGCGGACGAGGTGACCGTGCCGACGACGCGGCCCTCCGCGCCCTCCCCGGCGATCCGCAGCGGGGTGCCGTGGCCGGGCAGGCGCACCTCGCTGCCGTCCAGGTGCAGGAAGACCAGCCGGCGCGGCGGGCGGCCGAGGTTGTGCACGCGGGCCACCGTCTCCTGGCCGCGGTAGCAGCCCTTGTGCAGGTGGACGGCGGTCTCCAGCCAGCCCAGCTCGTGCGGGATGGTGCGGTGGTCCGTCTCCAGGCCGAGCCGCGGCCGGTGCGCCTCGATACGCAGCGCCTCGTACGCGAGCACGCCCACGGGCGGTCCGGCCTGGGCGGCGAAGGCCTCCAGGTCCTCACGCGGCACGAACACGTCGCGCCCGTACGGCGTCTCGCGCACCGCCCAGCCGTCCGGGAGCGTCACGATGGAGCCCGCCGGGAGGTGGACGAGGGCGAAGCCGCCGGTGGCGTCGGCGGTCTCGACCCGGTAGAAGAACTTCATGCTCTCCAGGTAGGCCAGCAGGTCGCCCTGGGTGCCGGGCTCGACGTGCATCCAGGTCGTCACCCCGTCGTCGACGAGGTAGAGCGCGTGCTCGATGTGGCCGTGCGGGGAGAGGATGAGCGCCTCGGTGGCCTGCCCGGGCGGCAGTTGCTCGACGTGCTGGGTGAGCAGCAGGTGCAGCCACGACAGGCGGTCGGCGCCGGTCACGGTGACGACGCCGCGGTGCGAGAGGTCCACGAATCCGCGGCCGTCGGCCAGCACGCGCTGCTCGCGGAAGAGGTCGCCGTAGTGCGCGGCCACTCCTTCGTCGGGGCCTTCGGCCGCCACGGCGCCGGGCAGCGCCAGCAAAGGGCTCTTCGTCGTCATGCCGTCAAGACTACGACCCGCCCGGCACGGACTCCCCCGCGTCCCCGCCCGGTTCCTCCCGGGCCGCCGCCCTGGCCGCGCAGTCGCGGCAGCGGCCGAAGATGGCGAAGTGCTTCATGTCCGTCTCGAAGCCGAAGTGCTCGCGCAGGCCGTCGCCGAGCGGCGCGGCGAGCGAGACGTCGGCCTCGGTGACCTGGTCGCAGTCGCGGCACACCAGGTGCATGTGGTCGTGCCGGTCCGCGAGGTGGTACGTGGGCGCGCCGTGCCCGAGGTGGGCGTGGCTGACCAGGCCCAGCTCCTCCAGCAGCTCCAGGGTGCGGTAGACGGTGGAGATGTTGATCCCCGAGGCGGTCCTGCGCACCTCGCACAGGATGCCGTCCGGGGTGGCGTGCTCCAGGCTGTCGACCGCTTCCAGCACCAGCTGCCGCTGCGGTGTGAGCCGGTAACCGCGGCGGCGCAGGTCGCTCTTCCAGTCGGTGGTGACCACGGCCCCAGTGTAGGACGGCGGCGGCCGCGCACCCCGGGTCCCGACCGGCGGCAGGGGTCGGAACCCCTACTTGAAGAAGGCGATCCCGTCGTCCGGGAGGTCCTTGAGGTCACCGATCCACTCGCGCGGGTCCACGACCTTCTTCAGGTGCGCGGACATGTACGGGCGCAGCGGCACGGCGGGGGTGGCCTTCTCGCCGACCCACATCAGATCGCTCTTCACGTAGCCGTACAGCCGCTTGCCGCCGCTGTACTCGGGGGCGAAGGGCAGCCGGGCGACGGCGTCCGTGACCAGGTCGATCTGCGGCTTGCCCTCGGCCAGCTCGCCGGTCCAGATCTCGACGACGCCCTCGTCGCGGGTGGTGGTGACGTCGACCTTGCGGTCGGCGCCGATCCGCCAGTAGCCCGTCTCGCTCTCCAGCGGGCGCGTCTTCTTCCCCTCGGCGTCCAGCACCCAGGTACGCGAGGCGTATTCCAGGAACGGCCGGCCGTCGTGCGTGAAGACGACCTCCTGCCCGAAGTTGCACTTATCGGCGCCCGGGAAGTCGAAGACGCCCGCGCCCTCCCAGCGGCCGAGCAGGAAGGCCAGCGGCACGAGGTCGGGGTGCAGGTCGGACGGGATCTCGATCATGTCAGCGCTGGCCCTGGTAGAGCTTCTTGACCGCGTAGAGCGCGAACGCGGCGACGGCGACGCACACCAGCACCAGCAGGGCGTCGAAGTAGTACTCAATGTGCACGGGACGTGCTCCTCGCGAGGGCAGCGGGCAGGGCCGCGCCCAAGTCTAGTGCGCGGCCCCCGGGCCCCGCGCGGGCAGGCCGTCCGGCCTGCGAGGCGGCCCCCGGGGGCGGGGCTCAGCCGAGCATCTGCGCCTGGAGGACGACCGTCTGGGTGAAGGCCTGCTCCGGTACGGCGCCGCCCTTGCGCGTCAGCACCACGACCGCGACGGTGTCCCCCGCGCCGACGGCGGCGTACCGCGTCATCTCGGTGCCGTACGGGGCCTTCTCGCCGAACGCGTGCACGGCCGTCCCCTCGGGGTGGGCGAGGTCGCCCGGCGCCGTGTCCTTCTCGCCCGCGGAGACGCCCTTGGGAGGCGTCGACCCCTGGCCCTGCAGGTAGCGCCCGGCGTAGGCCCGGGAGATGAACTGGAGCAGGTACACCTGCCCGCGGGTGCCGTCCGGCATGGTCCAGCCGCGGGCCGCGATGTGCCGCAGGCCGCCGTCCTTGAGCGCGGCCTCCTGCTGCGGGCCGTCGCCGTCCGGGCGCGTCGCCAGGTACGTCGCCGGCGGCAGCCAGCCCTTCGTGCCGGGGAGCGCGGTGTCGTCCACCGCGCCCCGCGGCTCGGGGAGGAGCAGGGCCCGCAGGTCGGCGTAGTGCACGGCGGCGGGGTTGCCGGTGGCGTCGAAGGGGCGGGGCCTGCTGCCGGGCAGCTGCGGCAGCGCGAGCGCGGGGTAGGTCCAGCGGCCGTCGTCGGGCGTCCGCAGGCCGGGGATCCTCGTCCGCTCCGGGCGCGCCACGGCGTAGGCCGTGGCGGCGCCGAAGACGGCGAAGACCAGCACGACGGCGGTCCAGCGCAGCCGCACCCGCACCCGCGGCCCCATCCGCCGGGGAGCCGCCGCGACGGCCTGCGCACCCGGCGGGTACGCGGGCGGAGGGTAGGCGGGCGCGGGCGGCAGCACCGCGACCGGCGGAACGGGCCCGGGTACGGCGGCGGAGGCCCCGGCCACGGGTACGGCGGCAGGCGCCCCGGCCACGGCGGCGGGCGTTTCGGCCACCGCGGCGGGCGGAGAGACCGGCTGGGCCTCGGGCGCCGGCCCGGCTGCAAAGGCCTCGGGCTCCGAGGGCACCCCGAGTGCCGACTCAGTCGCGGAGGCCGACTCCGCCGCGGGCACCCCGAGTGCGCGCTCAGTCGCGGAGCCCGACTCCGCCGCAGGCGCCGCGGGCGTCGGCTGCGCGGCGGGGGGCTCGATGGTGTCGGACATCAGACGCCCTCTTCCGGCGCCTTGACGCGGTCGAGCTGGCCGCGCAGCAGCGCCGGGATCTCCGCCTCGTCCAGCGGGGCCTCCCCGACCGCCTGGAACTCCACCATCAGATCGCCCTCCGTGGCCTGGCAGAACATCGTGTCGACGGACGAGCGGTAGTAGTCGTCGTAGTCATCGGAGTCGCCGTAGTCGTCCGAGCCGTCGGACGCGTCGGGCTCCACGCACACCGCGTGCGGGTAGCCGGGCACCCCCGGCCCGGCCGTGAGGCCGCCCGCGCCCTCGGCGAGCTTCCGGAAGGCCTCGGGTTCGGCGGCGGCGGCCTTCTTGTTGCCGACCTGGATCAGCTCGATCTGGTACGTCTGCTTGTTGTCCGCGGTACGGAAGGTCCGCAGGGCGGCGCCCTTGACGTGCATCGCGTCGATCTGCGCCTTGAGTGTGCGGCGCTGCGCCGCCGAGAAGCGGGAGTTGCTGTCGCCGCCCATGAGCAGCGACGTGGCACGCGGGGCGTCGAGGACGGTGTCGTTGCCGAACTGCTCGACGTCCGGGCCTGGGCGCATGCCCTCCGGCATCGGCAGCAGCATCCGCCCGAGGTCGCCGACGTGCGTGCCGCCCGCCGTCACGGCGTAGGTGCGGCCCGGCGTCGGTGTGGCCGTCGCCGTGGGCCTGGCCGCGGGCGTGCCGCCGTCGCCGTCCCGGGTGAGCGCGTAGCCCCCGCCGGCCGCGGCGACCGCCACGAGCGCGCCGGCGACGAGCAGCGCGGTCCGCCGCCGCCTCCGCGGGGGCGCGGGCGGCGGGGGTGTCCCCCACGCCGGGTACGCCGTGGCGGGTCCTCCCGGGTAGCCGTACGCGGACGGCGGCGGGGGTACGGCCGCGGGCGCGGGCTGCGCGGGGAGCACGGCGCCTTCCGCGACCGCGGGCGCGGACACCTCGGGCGCGTCCGGCGCGGTCGAGGCGCCTTCCGCGACCGCGGGCGCGGGCACCTCGGGCGCGTCCGGCGCGGTCGCCGGGTCCGGCTGGGCGGGGTGCGGGGTCTCGTCGCTCACAGCCGCTCCAGTTGCTTCGTGATCACGGACCGTAGGTCTTTCGCGGTCACCGGGGAGAGCGAGGAGATGTAGACCTCGACGAAGATGTTGCCGACCCGCGCGTAGGCCTGGCCGACGTAGACGCGGACGTCGTCCTCGTCGTAGGGCGAGGTCGAGGCCATCACGGTGCCGTCGACGGTGCCGGGCAGCGGCACGCCGCGGTGCTGGTGGTCGAAGTCCGTGGCGGCGACGGCGTCGCGCAGGGCCTGCTCGGTGAAGACGCTGGTGTCGTCGCGGTACTGGGTGAGCGCGACGTCGGTGTGGACCGCGTCGTCGCGGCCCGCGTCCCAGGAGCCCTGCACCGCCCGCCGGAAGCCGCGCTCGTTGAGCTCCTCGAAGGCCTCGTAGGTGCCGAGCTGTTCGGCCAGTTCGGACTGCGTGACCCAGCCGCGCTCGCCGTGCGAGGCCCCCTCGGGGACGGGCAGCAGCAGCTTGAGCAGATTGCCCTCGTAGACCGCGTCGCGGTCGTCGGCGGCCCGCGGCGCGGGCGGGGTGGGTGCGGAGCCCGCCGGCTGGGTCGGGGCCGCGGCGACGAGCGGCGGCAGCGGCGTGGCCGGGCGGCCGCTCTGCACGGCGTAGCCCGCGCCGCCGCCGGCCAGCACGCCGAGCACGAGGGCCGCGGCGACCAGGAGCGTCAGCTTCCGGCGGGGCATGGGCCGGTAGGGCGGCGCGGCGGGTTGGTAGGGTCCGGGGGCCGAGCTCCCGGTCAGTTCCGGTGCGAAGTACGGGCCTGGTTCCCCGTCCGCTCCGCCGTCGTCGCGGCGCACGTCGCCGCCCAGTTCCTCCATGGATGCCCCCCCAGGCTCATGAACGCACACGCGTGCGAACCGATGGCACGCGGATTCGTATTATGTCCAGCCGCCACACCGGATCCCCACCGAATATGCACGGGCCCGACGTGATGTGTGCCACATGCACCCAGCGCCTACGCTGGTCGGATGGCGAACAAGCTGGTGATCAAGGTGACGGCGGGGGCCGACGCGCCCGAGCGGTGCTCGCAGGCTTTCACGGTGGCGGCCGTCGCGGTGGCGAGCGGGGTGCAGGTGTCGCTGTGGCTGACGGGCGAATCCGCCTGGTTCGCGCTGCCGGGACGTGCCGCGGAGTTCGAACTCCCGCACGCCGCACCGCTTCCCGACCTGCTCGACGCGGTCGTCGGGGCCGGCCAGGTCACGCTGTGCAGCCAGTGTGCGGCCCGCCGCGACATCACCGAGCAGGACGTCCTGCCGGGTGTCCGCATCGCGGGCGCCCAGGTCTTCGTCAGCGAGATCATGCCGGACGGCGTGCAGGCCCTCGTCTACTGAACCCGAGCCCGGCCCGGGCTCATTTGCGGCGGTCCTTGCGGCCCCGCCCCTCCAGTTCGTTCCACCAGGCGTCGGACTGCGGGTCACCGGTGTGCACATCGGGTTCGGGCGGTCCGCCGTCGTCCCCGGCGGCGCCCCCACCGTCCTCACCGTCCTGCTCGTCGAACCACCGCTCCCCCGGGCGGCGCTTGTTGGCGACGATCGCGGCGAAGGGCGGGATGGTCATGGCCACCAGGCACATCACGATCGCGGCCGGGACGGACCACAGGCGCACCACCGCCCACGCCATGACGAACAGCACCACGCAGGTGCCCATCATGGCGAAATACCAGTGACGGCGTCGTGCGTCCACATCTCAACGGTACGTCCGCCGGGCGGATACCGAAACAGAACGGACGGGCACGGCGGAGGGCCGCACCCCGCGCGGGGTGCGGCCCTCCGCCGTGAGCGACCGCGTGCCGGTCGCACCGTCTCAGACGGCGATGGCCACCTCGGAGGGCGTGCCCTGCTGGGCCACGACCGTGCGGTCCACCGTCGCGCCGGGGACGAGCGCGCGCAGCGTCCAGGTGCCGGGCGCCGCGAAGAAGCGGAACTGCCCGGTCGCCGAGGTCGGCACCTCGGCGGTGAACTCGCCGCCGCCGTCCAGGAGGCGCACGTAACCGCTGACGGGCTCGCCGTCACGGGTGACGGAGCCCTGGATGATGGTCTCCTTGGCCACGTCGATGCCCGCCAGTTCCGGGCCGCCGGCCTTCGCTCCACACATAACGTTCAGTCCTCGCCTTGTCGCTGGGGGTCGATCGGGGTCGCTCGGGTCCGGGACCCGGGTCAGTTGGCGCCGAGCTCGATCGGCACGCCGACCAGCGAGCCGTACTCGGTCCACGAGCCGTCGTAGTTCTTGACGTTGCCCTGGTCGAGCAGCTCGTGCAGCACGAACCAGGTGAGCGCGGAGCGCTCGCCGATGCGGCAGTACGCGATGGTGTCCTTGGCCAGGTCGACGTTCTCGTCCTCGTAGAGCTTCCGCAGCTCCTCGTCGGACTTGAACGTGCCGTCGTCGTTGGCGTTCTTCGACCACGGGATGTTGCGGGCGCTCGGCACGTGGCCGGGGCGCTGCGACTGCTCCTGCGGCAGGTGGGCCGGGGCGAGCAGCTTGCCGGAGAACTCGTCGGGCGAGCGGACGTCGACCAGGTTCAGCGTGCCGATCGCGGCGACGACGTCGTCACGGAAGGCGCGGATCGCGGTGTTCTGGGCCTTGGCCTTGTACTCGGTCGCGGCGCGCTCGGGCACGGCGGCGACGAGGTCGCGGGAGTCCAGCTCCCACTTCTTGCGGCCGCCGTCGAGCAGCTTGACCGACTCGTGGCCGTAGAGCTTGAAGTACCAGTAGGCGTAGGAAGCGAACCAGTTGTTGTTGCCGCCGTAGAGGACGACCGTGTCGTCGTTGGCGATGCCCTTGGCCGACAGCAGCGCCTCGAAGCCGGCCTGGTCCACGAAGTCGCGGCGGACCGGGTCCTGGAGGTCCTTCTTCCAGTCGATGCGGACGGCGTTCCTGATGTGGTTCTTGTCGTACGCCGAGGTGTCCTCGTCCACCTCGACGATGACCACCTTGGGGTCGTCGATGTGGGCCTCGACCCAGTCGGCGTCGACCAGGACGTCACTGCGGCTCATGCTGTTCTCCTCCGGGGCAGTGCGGATGCTGCGGTCGCCGCGCGTTACGCGGGGCGCGATGCGGTTGCGGTGCGAGGGGGTGCGGTCCGGGCCGGCGGCCCTGCGGCGCCGCCCGGCGGCTCGGGGCAGGCAGCAGCGCTGGAGCCTTGCGGCCGGGTGCGCGGTACGGGAGAGCTGCCGCCCCTCAGGGCATGCGACAGAGCATGGCGGCGACGCGGCACAGATCGACTGCCCGCCGCTTCGTGAGATCCGCCTGTCGCTTCATGGTCCCGATCGTAGGGAAGCGGACCCGCGAGTGTCACCGGCGTGTCATATGACGAGACAAGATTGTCCATATAGTGGAAAACGGGCGGGCGCCGCAGCGTCCCGCCCGTCTCCGCGGTGGTGGTCCGGGCCTGTTCGCGCCCGGTTCACCCGCTCCGGCGGCCTGTCAGCCGGACACCAGTTCCACATTCCGGCCCGCGGCCTTGATGTCCATCCCGGTGGCGGTGCCGACCGCCTTGGTGAGGGAGATCCCCGCGGGCAGGTGGGTCAGGTTCGCGTCGAAGTCGATCTGCTTGCGGACGGAGCCCTCCAGGCCCAGCGCCGTGACCTCCTTGGGCAGGCTCTCGGCGTGCAGGGTGATCTTCTGGCCGCTCACCGCGATCCGGCTGAAGACGCTGAGGTCGCCCGCGCCGGGCAGCGACGTGGACAGCTTCACCCGCGCGGTGCCGTCCGCGGCCGGCGGCGCGGCGCTCACCCTGATCCCGGCCGGGGCGGACTTCGACAGGTCGTCGTAGCTGACGAAGGCGTCACCCGTGGCCCGGTCGGCGGTCGCCTTCGAGAAGCTGTCGGTGAGCTTCACCCCGTAGAGGTCGGCGGTGAAGGTCGTGATCCGCACCTCCTGCCGGCCGCCGCCCGCGTTGACGTCCTCGGCCTTGATCGAGACGTGCTTGATCTTGCCGAACAGCACCTGCGTCAGGAAGGGCCGCGGGAAGTGGTCGATCGTGAGCTGCGGCTTGTGCTCCAGGCCCTCGGACGTACGGGCCTTCTCCGCGGCCCGGTCCTCCACCACGCGCACCGCGAACCAGTCGGCGGCGTAGAACAGGCCCCCGAGTATCACCACGATGATCAGGATCGTCCGCCACACACGCCACGAACCCATGCGTCCGCCACTCTCCCCACTCGGTCCCGCCCCTGACACTTCCCGCAACGCCTGACGGGCCGCAGGGGGGCCGCGGTTCCCTCCGGACCCGAACCGTTATGTCAGGTCAGCGCGCGGCCCAGAGCGTAGACGACGGGAGCGGCGGCGGTGAGCGGCAGGGCCACCCCCGCGGTGAAGTGCACGAACCGCGACGGGAAGTCGTAGCTCGCCACCCGCAGCCCGACCAGCGCGCACGCCCCGGCGGCGGCCGCGAGCAGCACGCCCCCGCCCGCGCCCAGGTCGCCCGCCGGGCCGGTCAGGGCGCCCGTCGCCGCGGCCACCAGCAGCGCGGCGGCGAGCGAGACCGGCTCGCCGGGCAGCGGCAGCGCGCGCACCAGCGCCGCGGCGGCCACGGCCACCGCGCCCGCCACGACCGGGCCGTGGCCCGCGTCCGACACCTGGGTCGCCAGATAACCGCAGGCCAGCACGGTGATCAGGGTCGAGGCGGAGGTCGCGGTGAGCGACGAGAGGCGCTCGTCGGCGCTGCCGTGGTGGCGCAGTTGCAGGACGAGGACGAGCAGCAGCCACACGCCGAGCGTGCCCAGCACCACGGCGGGGGCCTGCCCGCCGTCCGCGACGAGCATGCCGGCGTCGGCGGTCACGCCCCCGAGGAAGGCCAGGGCGATGCCCTGCCGGGCGGGCCACATGCCGTTGAGCCGGAACCACCCGGCGGCCGTGACCGCCTGGAGCAGCACCAGGACGACCGCCAGCGCCGGCTTGCCGACGGCCGCGCCGCCCGCGAGCAGCAGGCCGAGCACCGCGGTGAGGGCGGCGGGCTGGATGCCGGGCGCGATGATCGGGGAGCCCGTCCGCCCGTCGGGCCGTACGGGGGCGCCGCGCCGGGACGCGCGGCCGCCGGGCGCGACGCCCTCGGCGGCCGGGACGGGCGGCAGGACGGCGGTGTGCCCGGCCGCGTGCGGCTCGGTGTCCGCGGGGGCGGCGTACGCGTGCGGCGCGGGCTGCTGCGCTCCCTGCGGCTGCCAGGGGGCGCCGGTGTCCACGCCGGTGGCGTCGTAGCCGAGCGGGCCGTGGCCGAAGGTGTGGCCGGGGCCCGGCTCGTAGCGGGCGCCGGGGGCCTGGCCGGGGGGCGTCTCGTAACCGCCGCCGTCCGCGCCGTGGGCCGCGGTGCCGTAGCCGCCGTCGCCGTACGGGGGCTGCGGGGTGCCGTAAACGCCGTCGTAAAGGGGCTGCGGGGTCTCGTAGCCGGGGGCGGCCTCCGCGTACGGGGGCTGCGGGACGCTCCAGGGGTGGGCGGCCGCCGGGGCGCCGCCCCAGCCGTCGCCGGCCGCGGGGACGCCGTAGGCCGCTCCGTCCGGGCCGCCGGCGTGGGCCGACCAGTCGTCGCCGGGCGGCGGGGCGCCGAAGGGGGTGCCCTGGCCCGCGTGCGGGGAGGGCGCCGGGGGCAGCGGCTCGGGCACGTAGGCGCCGTCCGCGGGGTAGGCGGCCGGGCCGCCGTACGCCTGCTCGTCGTGGCCGCGGCCCTGCGCGTCGCCCTGGCCGGGGCCGTGGCCGTACGCGCCGCCGTCGCGGTGGTCGCTCATACCGAGCCTCCCGCGAAGGGCGGCAGCACCTCGACGGTCGCGCCGTCCCGGAGCGGTACGTCGGCGTGGTCGCGGGTGCCGACGGGGCTGCCGTCGACGAGGAAGGAGCAGCGGCGCAGCACGCGTGCGAAGTCGGGCTGCCCCGCGTGGCGCTGCCGGGCGGCGTCCAGCGCGTCGGCGAGGGTCGCCGCGCGGTAGTCCTCCTCCGCCGTGCCCGCGGCGGCCTTGGCGGCGGCCCAGTAGCGGATCGTGCCCGCTGCCGGGCGAGCGGCCGTTTCGGTTGCGGCCATCGGGGCTCCGTCCCTCGTCGTGCGTCGTGGTGCAGTAGTCGCTCGTACGGTCTGCCGCGGGGTGCGGCGCCGTCCATGATGGCCCTTCGCGCCGCCCGGCGGGGTCACCGGCCGCTCACCCGGCGGCGGTGCGGGCGGTGATCCAGGCGCCGACACGGCCGAGCAGCCCGGCCCCGGCGGCGTTCTCGGCGTGCCCGAAGCCGGGCTCGATCCACAGGTCGGCGCCGCCCTCGCCCGCGGCGGCGGCCAGCGAGAGCGGGTGGTCGAGCGGGAAGTACGCGTCCCGGTCGCCGTGCACGATCAGCAGCGGCACGGGCGCGATGTACGGCACGGACTCGACGGGCGAGCGCGGCACCGGGTCCCAGTCCCGGGTGTGGATGCGGGTGCCGAGGCCCACCCGGGACACCAGCCGCCCCGCGGGCCGGGTGATGACCCAGTGCACCCGCCGCATCGGCGCCGTACCCCGGTAGTACCAGCGGGCGGGCGAGCTGACGGCGACGACCGCGTCGACCGGCCGCAGCCCGGCGTCCGTACCGGCCCCGGCGTGCCGCAGGACCACGGAGCCGCCCATCGAGAAGCCGACCGTCGCGACCCGGGCGTAGCCCAGCCGCCGGGCCCAGCCCACGGCGGCGTCCAGGTCCAGGACCTCGCGGTCGCCCACCGTGGAGCGGCCGCCCGAGCCGCCGTGGCCGCGGAAGGAGAAGGTCACGACGCCCGCCGCGGCGCCCAGCACGGCCGCCGCGCGGCGCACCGCGGGGCGCTCCAGGGCGCCGGTGAAACCGTGGGCGACGACGACGGCGAGGTCCCGTGTGCCACCCGCCGCCGGGCGGTGCTCGGCTTCGACAGGGATGCCGTCGGACGTCAACAGAACGGCACGCCGGCCACCCGAAGTGAGCGCGGAAACGCACAAACGCCGGTCGCCGGCCTCGGCAGCGGTGGTCATGTCCGCTATTCTTCCGTGCAAGAGGACCTGGGCAATGCCGCCCCCGGGTCCTTTCGTGCTTTCTGCACCGGTCCGACCGACGGGAGATCCGTGTGAGTTCCCTGCTGCTGCTGACGAACGCGCTCCAGCCGTCCACCGAGGTGCTGCCCGCTCTCGGGCTGCTGCTCCACAACGTGCGGGTCGCCCCCGCCGAGGGCCCCGCGCTCGTCGACACCCCGGGTGCCGACGTGATCCTCATCGACGGGCGGCGCGACCTGCCGCAGGTCCGCAGCCTGTGCCAGCTGCTGCGCTCCACCGGGCCCGGCTGCCCGCTGGTGCTCGTCGTCACCGAGGGCGGCCTCGCCGCGGTGACGGCGGACTGGGGCATCGACGACGTGCTGCTCGACACCGCGGGCCCGGCGGAGGTCGAGGCGCGGCTGCGGCTCGCCATGGGGCGCCAGCAGATCGCCGGGGACGACAGCCCGATGGAGATCCGCAACGGCGACCTGTCGGTCGACGAGGCCACGTACAGCGCCAAGCTCAAGGGCCGGGTCCTGGACCTGACCTTCAAGGAGTTCGAGCTGCTGAAGTACCTCGCCCAGCACCCCGGCCGGGTCTTCACCCGCGCCCAGCTGCTCCAGGAGGTGTGGGGCTACGACTACTTCGGCGGCACCCGCACGGTGGACGTGCACGTGCGGCGGCTGCGGGCGAAACTCGGCGTCGAGCACGAGTCGTTGATCGGCACGGTGCGGAACGTCGGCTACCGCTTCGTCACCCCGGAGAAGGCGGAGCGGGGGTCCGAGGAGGGCGGCGGGACCGCCGAGCCGGCCGGCCGGCCGGGGAGCCGTTCGTCCGCAGAGCAGACGGTATGACAATCCGTGTGACGAACGGATAGACACGCGTAGACTTCCCGTCGTGCCCAAGGTGACGCGCGACGACGTGGCCAGGCTGGCGGGGACCTCCACCGCGGTCGTCAGCTACGTCATCAACAACGGACCCCGGCCGGTAGCCCCGGCCACCCGCGAGCGCGTGCTCGCGGCCATCAAGCAGCTCGGCTACCGCCCGGACCGTGTGGCCCAGGCGATGGCCAGCCGCCGTACCGACCTGATCGGCCTGATCGTGCCGGACGCGCGCCAGCCGTTCTTCGCGGAGATGGCGCACGCCGTCGAACAGGCCGCCTCCGAGCGCGGCAAGATGGTGCTGGTCGGCAACTCCGACTACCTCGACGAGCGCGAGACGCACTACCTGCGGGCCTTCCTCGGCATGCGGGTCTCCGGCCTGATCCTCATCAGCCAGGGCCTCAGCGACAACGCGGCCACCGAGATCGACGCGTGGGACGCCCGGGTGGTGCTGCTGCACGAGCGGCCCGAGGCGATCGACGACATCGCGGTGCGCACCGACGACATCGGCGGCGCGCAGCTCGCCGTACGGCACCTGCTGGAGCACGGGCACGACTACGTCGCCTGCCTCGGCGGCACCGAGGTCACCCCCATGGTGGGCGACCCGGTCACCGACCACGTCGAGGGCTGGCGGCGCGCGATGGAGGAGGCCGGGCGCAGCACCGAGGGCCGGCTCTTCCAGGCCCCGTACAACCGCTACGACGCCTACGAGGTCGCGCTCGGCCTGCTGGCCGGACCGGACCGGCCCCCCGCGATCTTCTGCGCCACCGACGACCAGGCGCTCGGCGTGCTGCGGGCCGCCCGCGAGCTGCGCATCGAGGTGCCCGAGCAGCTCGCCGTCGCCGGCTTCGACGACGTCAAGGAGGCGGCGCTCGCCGACCCGCCGCTGACCACGGTCGCCTCCGACCGGAAGGGCATGGCGCGCGCGGCGGTGGACGCGGTGCTCGACGACTCGCTGCGGGTGCCGGGGGCGCGGCGCGAGCGGCTGCGGCAGTTCCCGTCCCGGCTGGTCGTCCGCCAGTCCTGCGGCTGCCACTGACGGCAGCCCGCGGGGCCCCCGATCGGCCGGGCGCTTGTCTTTATATCGGGCATACGGGGTTCTGTCGGGCTTCTCAGCGTGTGCTCAGCCCGCTCTCATAATCGAGCCGCACAGTCGTAGGCATGACCGACGAGAGCAGCCGCAACGGCGACCCCCAGCACCCGTACGACCCGCAGCTTCCGCTCTACTCCGAGTCCCAGGCGCCGGACGCCCCGGTCCCGTCCGAAGCCGCCGCGCCCGGTCCGCAGGCGCCGGACGCCCCGGCCCCGTCCGGCGCCGTCCACCCCTCCGGCGGCTACGCGGGCTTCCCGCCCCCGCCGCCGTACGACCCGTACGCGCAGGCCCAGGCCCCCCACGGCGAACCCGCCGGGACCCCCCGGCGGCGGCGCGTCCGGCGGCCCGCCGCGCTCATGGCGGCCGCGGCCGTCGCGGCCGGCCTGATCGGCGGCGGCGTCGGCGCCTTCATCGGGCACGCCACCGACGACTCCGCGACCGGTGCCACGCACGTCAGCGCCACCAGCTCCGCCGCGGTCAACGCGGCCGCGCTGGACGGCACCGTGGCCGGTGTCGTCAAGGCCGTCGACCCCAGCGTCGTGGAGATCACCGCCGCTTCCGGCCAGGGCAAGGCGACCGGCTCCGGCGTCATCATCACCGCGGACGGCCAGGTCGTCACCAACAACCACGTCGTCGCCGGCGCCCAGCAGATCAGCGTCACCTTCGCCTCCGGCAGGACGGCCTCCGCGAAGGTCGTCGGCACGGACGCCGGGAAGGACCTCGCGCTCATCAAGATCCAGGGCGCCTCCCGCCTTCCCGCCGCGACGCTCGGCGACTCCTCCTCGGTGGCCATCGGCGACCAGGTCGTCGCCATCGGCTCCCCCGAGGGCCTCAGCAACACCGTGACCAGCGGTATCGTCTCCGCGCTCAACCGCGAGGTCACCGTCCCCGTCGAGACCGGCCAGGACCAGAACAGCCAGGGCTTCGGCCAGGGCGGCAGCAGCGGCCAGGGCGGCGACCGGTGGCCCTTCTCCTTCGGCGGCAACCAGTACAACGGCGACACCGGCAACTCCACCACCACGTACAAGGCGATCCAGACCGACGCCTCGCTCAACCCGGGCAACTCCGGCGGCGCCCTCATCAACATGTCCGGCCAGATCATCGGGATCAACTCGGCCATGTACTCCGACGCCTCCTCCGGCGGCTCCTCCGCGTCGTCGTCCGGCAGCGTCGGCCTCGGCTTCGCGATCCCGGTCAACACGGTCAAGGCCGACCTGGCGACGCTGCGCGCGGGCGGCACCGGCAGCACGTCCGGGACGAACGGCACCAGCTGACACCGGCGGCGGCGTGCGAGGCTGGGACGCCGGCTCCCCACCGGGCCGGCCCCCGCCCGCACCGCCTCCCGTAACCGGCCCCTTCTCCACCCCGCGAGGATGCAGATGAACCCTGGTCCCGGCTCCGCCGACGCCGGCGAGAGCACCGCGCGCGTCCTGGTCGTCGACGACGAGCCCGCCGTACGCGAGGCGCTGCGCCGGAGCCTGGCCTTCGAGGGCTACGACACCGAACTGGCCGCCGACGGCCTCGCGGCGCTCGACGCCGTCGACGCGTACCACCCGGACGCGATCGTGCTGGACGTGCTCATGCCGCGGATGGACGGCCTGACCACCGCCCGGCGGCTGCGGGCGACCGGCGTGACCACGCCCATCCTCATGCTCACCGCGCGCGACACGGTCGGCGACCGGGTCACCGGCCTCGACGCGGGCGCCGACGACTACCTCGTCAAGCCCTTCGAACTCGACGAGCTGCTCGCCCGGCTGCGCGCCCTGCTGCGCCGCAGCTCCTACGCGGCCGCGGCCGCCGCGGGCGGCGGCGCCGAGCAGGTGCTGTCCTTCGCCGACCTGCGGATGGACGTCACGACCCGCGAGGTCACCCGCGGCGGCACCCCCGTCGAGCTGACCCGCACCGAACACACCCTGCTGGAGCTGTTCCTGACGCACCCGCGGCAGGTCCTCACCCGCGAGCAGATCCTCAAGGCCGTGTGGGGCTTCGACTTCGAGCCGTCCTCGAACTCCCTGGACGTCTACGTCATGTACCTGCGCCGCAAGACCGAGGCGGGCGGGATGCCGCGGCTGGTCCACACCGTGCGCGGGGTCGGCTACGTGCTGCGCGCACCGGAGGGCGGGCACGCGTGAGACGGCTCGCCCTGCGCTCCCGGCTGGCCCTGCTCACGGCCGCCGCGGTGGCGGTCGCGGTCGCGGCGGCGGCGTTCGCGTGCTGGTTCATCACGCGCGACCAGCTCGTGACGCAGCTGGACTCGACGCTGCGCAGCCAGCTGGAGACCCAGGCCGCCCGCGCGGACGGCTACGTCGACGCCATCATCCACCCCTGCCAGACCAGCGCGCCCAGCGGCGACAACCTCCCGCCGGGCCTGACCAGCGTGCAGGTCGTCACCGCGGACGGGCAGCGCTGCCTGGGCGCCGGCGCCGTGCCCGTCAAGGTGCAGGGCAACGACGTCGCCGTCGCCGACGGCACCCGGGACTCGGCGGCGCACGACACCCGGACCGACAGCGGCCACCGGGTGCGGGCGCTCACCGAGCCGCTGTACCGGGGCCAGGTGCGGACGAACCTCGCCATCACGGTGTCCCGGCCGCTGGACGAGATCGACCGGACGCTCGACCACCTCGCCTGGCTGCTGCTGGCCGTCGCCGGGATCGGCGTCGTCGGCGCGTCGACAGCCGGGCTGTGGGTCGCCCGCACGGGGCTGCGGCCGGTGGACCGGCTGACCGAGGCCGTCGAGCACGTCGCCGCGACCGAGGACCTGAACGTCCGGCTGCCCGTCGAGGGCGAGGACGAGATCGCGCGCCTCGGGCAGTCCTTCAACGCCATGACCGCCGCGCTGGCGTCCTCGCGGGACCGCCAGCAGCAGCTCATCGCCGACGCCGGACACGAGCTGCGCACCCCCCTGACGTCGCTGCGCACCAACATCGAACTGCTGGAGCGCAGCGAGGCGACCGGCCGCTCCCTCCCGCCGGAGGACCGGCGCGAGCTGCTCGCGTCCGTCAAGGCGCAGATGACCGAGCTCGCCGCGCTCATCGGCGACCTCCAGGAACTCAGCCGGCCCGACTCGGCCGCCCCGTCCCTCACCGTGGTGCCGCTGCACGAGATCACCGGGACGGCACTGCGCCGCGCCCGGCTGCGCGGCCCGGGCCTGACGATCGGCGCGGACCTCGCACCCTGGTACGTCCGGGGCGAGGCGGCCGCGCTGGAGCGGGCCATCGTCAACCTGCTGGACAACGCGGTGAAATTCAGCCCGCCCTCCGGCGCGGTCGACGTCTCGCTCCACCAGGGGCGGCTCACCGTACGCGACCACGGTCCGGGCATCCCGGCGGAGGAGCTGCCGCACGTCTTCGAGCGGTTCTGGCGCTCGCCCAGCGCCCGGTCGCTGCCCGGCAGCGGCCTGGGGCTGTCGATCGTGGCCCGCACCGTGCACCAGGCGGGCGGCACGATCACCCTCGCCCCCGCCGAGGGCGGCGGCACCCTGGCCACCGTCCTGCTGCCCGGGGCCCCCACGGCCCCGCCGGGAACGCCTCCGGAGACCTGAGCATCTCACCATACGAAATGACCGTCTCACATCCCGACAGGCGGAGAATACTTGGGCACACCATCCACATCGGGGAGGTGCGCCGGACATGCGGCGTTGGATCATGCTGGGCCTGGGAACCGCCGCGCAGACCGCGGCCTGCGCCTTCGTCTACGGAGTGCCGTACCTGGCCGACGAGCTGCGCGGCCGCGAAGGACTCACCCTCACACAGGTCGGCGTCCTCGTCGCCTGCCCCACCGTGGGCCTGGTGCTCGCACTGTACGGATGGGGCGCCGCCGCCGACCGCTGGGGGGAACGGCTGGTCATCGCCGCCGGGCTCGGCGGGGCCGCCGGGACACTCGCCGCCGCCGCATGGGGCGTGCACGGCATGGTCGCGCTCGGGGCGCTGCTGGCGCTGGCCGGAGCCGCCGGTGCGTCCGTCTACTCCGCCAGCGGACGGCTGGTCATGGGCTGGTTCGGCAAGGAGCAGCGCGGGCTGGCCATGGGCATCCGGCAGACCTCCACACCGCTGGGCATGGGCGTGGCCGCACTGGCCATGCCGCCGCTCGCCAACGGGCACGGCCTCGCCGGCGCCTTCGGCTTCCTGGCCGTGACGTGCGGGGTCATCGCCGTCCTGATCGCCGTCTTCGCCGCCGACCCCGTCCGCCCGCAGGCCACCACCGCCGAACCCGCGCCCAACCCCTACCGCGGCTCCTCCCTGCTGTGGCGCATCCACGGCTCGGCGGCCCTCCTCGTCATCCCGCAGTTCACCGCGGGCGCCTTCGCGCTGGTGCTGCTGGTCGACGTACGCGGCTGGACACCCGTCCACGCCGGGCAGCTCATCGCCGCCGCACAGGGGCTGGGGGCGCTGTCCCGCATCCTCGCCGGGCGGTGGTCCGACCGGGTCGGCAGCAGACTGCGGCCCATGCGGCAACTGGCGCTGCTGACCGGGGCCGTCGTCGGCGCGACCGCGCTGGGCAGCGCCTTCCCGTCACCGCTGACACCGATCCTGCTGGTCGCCGCGATCGGCATCACCTCCAGCACCAACGGGCTGTCCTTCACCTCCACCGCCGAGCACGCCGGGCCCGCCTGGTCCGGACGCGCCCTGGGCGTCCACAACACCGGGCAGAACCTCACCGCCGCCGTCGTCCCCCCGCTGATGGCCGCGCTCATCAGCGCCACCGGCTACTGGCCCGGCTTCGCCCTCGCCGCGGCCGCCACCTGCGCCTCCGCAGGGCTGATTCCCGTCCCCCGCGCCGTGCCCGCCGCCGACCCCGCCGACCGGGCCCGTACCATTCCGGCATGAGCACCCGGCGGATCGACACCCTGACGGAACTGCCCAGCAGCACCGCACACACGGTGCTGGACCTGATCGCGGACGCCGCGAAGGCCGACGGCCAGCCCGCGGTGTCCGAACAGGGCCGGCTGCACGTACGGCACCCCGGCCGGCCCGGCGTTCGCCACCTGCTGCTGTGGGCCCCCGACGGCGACGACGGCGAGGACATCCTCGCCGGCTACGCCCAGATCGAGGACACCGACCCCGTCGAGGCGCCCGCGGCGGAATTCCTCGTCCACCCCCGGCACCGCCTCCACGGCCACGGCCGCGCCCTCGGCGACGCACTCCTCGCCGCGACCGCCCGCCGGCTGCGCGTCTGGGCCCACGGCGGCCACCCCGCCGCCCGCCACCTGTCCGTCCAGCTCGGCCTCCAGCTCTTCCGCGAACTGCGCCAGATGCGGCGCCCGCTGGACGCGGACGAACTCCCCGCACCCGCCCTCCCCGACGGCGTCACCGTCCGCACCTTCCGCCCCGGCGAGGACGACGCCGCCTGGCTCGCCGTCAACGCCGCCGCCTTCGCCCACCACCCCGAACAGGGCTCCCTCACCCAGCGCGACCTCGACGACCGCAAGACGGAAACCTGGTTCGACCCCGCCGGCTTCTTCCTCGCCTTCCGCGACGACCGCCTCGTCGGCTTCCACTGGACGAAGGTGCACGCCGACCTGGGCCTCGGCGAGGTCTACGTCGTCGCCGTCGCCCCCGGCGAACAGGGCGGCGGCCTCGGCCGCGCCCTCACCACGATCGGCCTGCGCCACCTCGCCGCCGACCGCGGCCTCCCCGGCGTCCTCCTCTACGTCGACGCCGACAACACCGCCGCCGTCTCCGTCTACGAACGCCTCGGCTTCACGACCCACGAGGTCGACCTCATGTACCGCACCGAAAGCTAGCCGTCCCCTCCGAGGGCGGCCCCCACCCCTCCCCGCCGGCGCCCGCGCGGTGCCCGCTTGCCGGTACGTGGGCGGGTGCCCCACCGCGGGGGACGCCTCGGGCGGCGCCCGCCCGGGGGTGCGTGGGCGGCTGACCCGCCGCCGGGGTTTCCCGCGCCTGGCGGCGCCGCGCTCGGGCGGTGCCCGCTTGCTGGTACGTGGGCGGGTGCCCCGCCGCGGGGGACGCCTCGGGCGGTGCCCGCCCGGGGGTGCGTGGGCGGCTGACCCGCCGCCGGGGTTTCCCGCGCCTGGCGGCGCGGGGTGTTCCCACCCCCACCACCCGTGCAGATTCGACGTCGGCTGACGGCCTTCTCGTGGGGGTGCGCCGCCGTCGGGGGCGAACCGCAGTCCCCGGACAACCTCACCCCCACCGGCAGGCAGCCGCCCACGAGACACCGGGAGGGGGACGATCCGGGGGTGCCCCCGCAGGAATGCGCACCCACTCCCCGCCACCTACCGGGGGAGGTCAGACGCGCATTCCTAGGAGGTACCCCCGGAGTGGCACCCGACCCCACCCACCGCACGAAGTGCGCGATGCCCCGCCGGATGACCCCAGGGGCGCGAGGAACTGCGCGACCAGCCCCCACCGGGCGGAACGGCGAACTCCCACCGCAAGCGGCACCCCCCCAGGGGCGCGAGGAACGGCGCGACCAGCCCCCACCGGCAGAAGATCGCGCGGCACACCCCACGCCGCACCCCGCAGCGCAAAAGCGACCGCACCCCACCCCACCGCACCCCCGGCGTCACCCGCCCGGCGTACGGGAACGCAGGTACGAGGGCGTCACCCGACAGGGCCAGGGAACCCCGCCGGAGGCGCTGCGCTTGCCTGACGGCAAGACTCTCGTTACCGGCGGTTCAACCGCACCCGCCAGCATCGCAGGATGCAACCCGCCGCCCCCCACCGGCCGTACTCCCCCGACCTGCCGGAAGGCACCTCCGCACGCGACAATGGAACGACGGCCGGAGGCCGCCTGACGGGGGGTGTCGGCCGCGCGTACCACGTGCCGGATCCGGAGGAGGGCTCGCACACCATGGCCCAGACGAATCATCCCAGCGTCCCCGTCCAGCCCCAGCAGAGCCGGTCCCAGCAGGGCCGGTCCCAGCAGGGCCGGTCCCAGCAGGGCCGGTCCCAGCAGGGCCGGGGTTCGACCCCGGCCGCGAACGCACCGGCCCGGGCGTCGACCCCGGCACCGGCGCCGTCATCGGCGTCCGCATCCGCATCCGCATCGGACCCGGCGTCGTCACACGCGTCGTCATCCGCGTCGTCATCCGCATCCGGGTCCGCATCCGGGTCCGCCGAGGACGACACCGACAGCTTCGGCACCTTCCGCCCCCGCGTCGTACCGGACCTGGCGCCCGACGCCGACACGGCCGGCATCGCCGCCGAGGGCGAGTACGGGGAGGCCCTCCCCGAGAACCGCTTCCTGGACCGCGAGCGCAGCTGGCTGGCGTTCAACGAGCGCGTGCTGGAGCTGGCCGAGGACCCGACGACCCCGCTGCTGGAGCGGGCGAACTTCCTGGCGATATTCGCGAGCAACCTGGACGAGTTCTTCATGGTCCGCGTCGCGGGCCTGAAGCGCCGGATGGCGACCGGTGTGGCGACGCGCTCGGCGTCGGGCCTGCAGCCCCGGGACGTCCTGGACCTGATCCTCACCCGGTCCCGCGAGCTCATGGCCCGGCACGCCGCGTGCTTCCAGAACGACGTCGCCCCGCAGCTCGCGGACGAGGGCATCCACGTCATCCGCTGGGGCGAGCTGAACGACAAGGAGCAGGCGCGGCTCGCGACGCTCTTCCGGCAGCAGATCTTCCCTGTGCTCACCCCGCTCGCGGTGGACCCGGCGCACCCCTTCCCGTACATCTCCGGCCTGTCGCTGAACCTCGCGGTCGTGGTGCGCAACCCGGTGTCCGGGCACGAGCACTTCGCGCGGGTGAAGGTGCCGCCGATCCTGTCGCGCCTCCTGGAGGCGGGGCCGCAGCGGTACGTGCCGCTGGAGGACGTGATCGCCGCGCACCTGGAGGAGCTGTTCCCGGGCATGGACGTGCTCGACCACCACATGTTCCGCGTCACCAGGAACGAGGACCTGGAGGTCGAGGAGGACGACGCGGAGAACCTGCTCCAGGCGCTGGAGAAGGAGCTCATGCGGCGCCGCTTCGGGCCGCCCGTGCGGCTGGAGGTCGAGGAGTCGATCGCGCCGCGCGTGCTGGACCTGCTGGTCCACGAGCTGAAGATGAAGCACACCGAGGTCTACCCGCTGCCCGGCCCGCTGGACCTGACGGGGCTGTTCGCGATCGCCGGGCTGGACCGGCCGGAGCTGAAGTACCCGCGCTTCATCGCGGGCACGCACCGCGACCTCGCGGAGGTCGAGTCGGCTTCCGCGCCGGACATCTTCGCGGCGATGCGCGAGCGGGACATCCTGCTGCACCACCCGTACGACTCCTTCTCCACCTCCGTGCAGGCGTTCCTGGACCAGGCCGCGGCCGACCCGAACGTGCTGGCCATCAAGCAGACCCTTTACCGCACCTCCGGCGACTCGCCGATCGTCGACGCGCTGATCGACGCGGCCGAGGCCGGCAAGCAGGTGCTGGTGCTGGTCGAGATCAAGGCCCGCTTCGACGAGCAGGCCAACATCAAGTGGGCCAGGAAGCTGGAGGAGGCGGGCTGCCATGTGGTGTACGGGCTGGTGGGCCTCAAGACGCACTGCAAGCTCTCGCTGGTCGTCCGGCAGGAGGGCGACACGCTGCGCCGCTACAGCCACGTCGGCACCGGCAACTACCACCCCAAGACGGCCCGGCTCTACGAGGACCTGGGCCTGCTGACCGCGGACCCGCAGGTCGGCGCGGACCTCTCGCACCTGTTCAACCGGCTGTCCGGCTACTCGCGCCGCGCCACGTACAACCGCCTGCTGGTCGCCCCGCGCAGCCTGCGCGACGGCCTGGTCACCCGCATCATGGCGGAGATCGAGCACCACCGGGCCGGGCACCCGGCCTTCGTCCGGATCAAGGTCAACTCGATCGTCGACGAGGCCGTGATCGACGCGCTCTACCGGGCCTCGCAGGCGGGTGTCCCGGTGGACATCTGGGTCCGCGGCATCTGCGCGGTACGCCCGGGAGTGCCGGGACTGTCGGAGAACATCCGGGTCCGCAGCGTGCTCGGCCGCTTCCTGGAGCACTCCCGCGTCTTCGCCTTCGGCAACGGCGGCGAGCCCGAGGTGTGGCTCGGCAGCGCCGACATGATGCACCGCAACCTCGACCGCCGCATCGAGGCGCTCGTCCGGGTCGCCGACCCGGCGCACCGCGCCACCCTGAACCGGCTGCTGGAGACCGGGATGTCCGACACCACGGCGTCCTGGCACCTGGCGGCCGACGGGAACTGGACCCGCCACAGCGCCGACGCCGACGGGCGCCCGCTGCGCAACGTCCAGGAGATGCTCATCGACGCCCGGAGGCGCCGACGTGGCCCGTCAGCAGCAACCTGACCCCGTCCCCCCGCCGGCGGGCGCCGGCGGGGGGTCGGCGACGCACCCGCCGCCGGGAGGGGCCGCGGGGACACCGAGCAGGATCAGGCAACCGCGCCTTCCGTCCGCCCGGGGCGGCAGGGCACCGGCAGACAACGGGGACACGGGGACCAGCACCATCATGAACGCCGAACCGTACGACGTCCTGCCACAGGCCGGCGGCACCGCCGGCGAGGTGCTGACCCGCTACCTGCACGAACGCGCCGCGGGCTTCCTGCGCGGGCTCAGCCTGCGGGGCGAGAGCGAGGCGGACGCCGACGCCCTGCTGCGCGGCAGCGCCCGGCGGATCGGCGGGGCCCTGCACACGTTCGGGTCGCTCACCGACCCGGCGTGGGCCGAGCCGCTGCGCGCCGAGCTGGCCTGGCTGTCCAGCACCCTGGGCCGCGAGCCGCAGCACGCCGGACGGCTGGCCCGGCTGCTCGACGCGCTGCGGCGGCTGTCGGTCGCCGCGCCCGAGGGGCAGGAGCCGGTGCTCGCGGGGGGCTCCGGCGCCGCCAGGCCCGCCGCGCCCGCGCCGCCCGCCGCGGGAGGCGGTCCGCTCGCGCTGGGCGCCGCCCGGGCCGGCGCGCTGCTGGAGCGCCAGCTCACCCTGGCCCGCACCCGCGCCCACTCGGCGTCCCTCCAGGCCATGGGCTCCTCGCGCTTCCACGCGCTGGCCGACGCCATCGCCGTGCTCGTCTCCGAGGTGCCGCTGTCCCCCGCCGCCGCCGCGCCCGCCGCGAGCGTGCTGCCGCAGCTCGCCGGGCAGGCGTCCGCACGGCTCGCCGACGCCGTCGCCGCGCTGCCGCTGCACCGCGCCGCGCACCCGTACAACGCCGAGGCCGTCCAGGCCTCGCTGGGCGCCGAGCTGACCGCCGACCTCCAGGACGCGCCCTGGCACCAGGTCCGCATCCTGCTGCGGCTCAGCCGCTACGCCGCCGAGGTCTCCCGTCCCGGGGGCGAGGGCGGCGACGCGCAGCGGCTCGCGGACGCCGCGCGGCTGCTGGAGCGCCACCGGGAGGCCGCCGAGTCCGCCGCGGCCGTCGCCGCCGCGGCCCGCACCCCGCGCATCGCCCCGGCGACCGCGTACGCCCTCGGCGTGCTGCACGCCGACCAGCGGCACGAGGTCGAGGCCGCGCGCTTCGCCTTCTCCCGGCTGTGGCAGGCCTCCGTGCCGGGGGCACGGCGGGAATGACCGCGCCCCCTCCCGGCCGGGACGGCACCGCCGTACGCGCGGCGGGCACCGTCCTGTGGCGCCCCGCACCGGACGGCGTCGAGATCGCGCTGATCCACCGCCCCCGCTACGACGACTGGAGCCTGCCCAAGGGCAAGCTCAAGCGCGGCGAGGGCTTCGCCGCGGCCGCCCTGCGCGAGACCCGCGAGGAGACCGGCCTCGACTGCGAGCTGGGCGCCGCGCTGCCGTCCCGCCACTACCTCGTCGCCGGGCGTCCCAAGGAGGTGCGCTACTGGTCCGCGCGGGCCCGCGCCGGGGCGGGGGCCTTCGTCCCCACCGCGGAGGTCGACGCGATCGTCTGGCTCCCTCCGGCGGCCGCCCGCCACCGCCTCACGCACGACCGCGACCGGCCCCTCGTCGACGCGCTCCTGCTGGCGCTGGCCTCCCCGGGAGGTGGCTCTCCCCCGCCTCCGGGAGAGCCCTTCTAGGGCACGGCTGCGCCGCGGGGCGGGCGTCTCGCGCTGCCGCGCCGGGCGAGCGTTTCCGGGGCGCGGGACTCCTGCGTGCTCAGCCCCCACCGGGGCGCGGGCCGTCACCGGCGCGAAGGGGCGATTGCCGTCGTTTCCGGACCTCGGCCGGTGGGTGGCTGCGCGCGCAGTTCCCCGCGCCCCTGCAACCGTCTGCCCGGAGGCGCGGCCGCACCCGAAACGCTCACCCCGCGCGGCTGCGCGAAGCGCTCGCCCGGCGGCGCGGCAGCGCGAGGCACGTGGCCCGCGGGACTGGAGGTGCGTGCCCTCCGCGGCACGGGCGGGACATCACCGGGCTGACGGGTGAGGTTCACCCCGCGTTCACTCGCCCCCGAGGGTCGCTTCACCTGATCTGCCTAATTTCGGCCTTACCGGCAGCCCTCAGCGGCCGGACGCGGTAACACCCACCCTCTGCTTCGCCGTGCACCGGCGGGCTCTCGGAAGGAACACACGAAGGTGAAGCTTCAGCGTAAGAGCGGGCTGCGGGCCCTGACCGTCGGCGCGGTCGCGATTACCGGTGCGCTGGTCCTGTCCGCCTGCGGCTCGGACGACAACAGCGACAGCAGCGGCTCGGACACGTCGACCTCGGCGGCCAGCACGTCCGGCGGCTCCGGCGGTGACGCCAGTGCGCTGGGCATCACCTGCGCCACCGGCCAGATCAAGGCGTCGGGCTCCAGCGCCCAGCAGAACGCGATCGAGGCGTGGGTCAAGGACTACCAGCAGGCCTGCAAGGGCTCGACGATCAACTACAAGACGTCGTCGTCCGGTGAGGGCATCGTCGACTTCAACCAGGGCACGGACGCCTTCGCGGGCTCCGACTCCCCGCTGAAGCCGGAGGAGGTCGACGCGTCGAAGAAGGTCTGCACCGGCGGCCAGGGCGTCAACATCCCGATGGTCGGCGGCCCGATAGCCATCGGCTACAACCTGCCCGGCGTGGACAACCTGGTCCTGGACGCCTCGTCGCTGGCGAAGATCTTCAACGGCAAGATCACCGCCTGGAACGACCCCGCGATCGCCAAGCTCAACCCGGGCGCCAAGCTCCCGAGCACCAAGATCCAGTCGGTGCACCGCCAGGACGACTCCGGCACCACCGACAACCTGACCAAGTACCTCAAGGGCGCCGCCCCCGCCGACTGGCCGTACGAGCACGCCAAGGCGTGGGCCGCGAAGGGCGGCCAGGCCGCTCCGCAGTCCTCCGGTGTCGCCGCGCTGGTGAAGCAGACCGAGGGCTCGATCGGCTACTTCGAGCTGTCGTACGCGACCGCCAACACCATCCCGACCGTCAAGATCAACACCGGCGCCCCGCAGCCGGTCGAGGCCACCACGGCCAACGCCTCCGCGGGCATCGGTGCCGCGAAGATCGCCGGCACCGGCTCCGACCTGGCGCTGGACCTGAGCGCCGCGTACGTCACCAAGACGCCGAACGCCTACCCGATCGTCCTGGTCACGTACGAGATCGCCTGCGACAAGGGCAACAAGGCGGACACGCTCGCGCTGACCAAGTCCTTCCTGAACTACATCGCCAGCGACAAGGGCCAGCAGAAGCTCTCGGCCGCCGGCTACGCCCCGCTCCCCCAGGAGATCGCCACCAAGGTGCGCACCACCATCGGTTCGCTCTCCTGACCCCGCGCGACGGGTCCCGCGGCCCTGAGGTCGCGGGGCCCGCCGCGTATCCGGTGCACCGCCGCCGGGGGACGCCCAGCGCCTCCCCCACCCAGACCGGAGAAACGATCACATGACCACCACCGCTCCACCCCCCACCAAGCCCGAGCCGCACCGGGCCACCGGGCAGGTGTCCCGGCCGGGCGACCGGATCTTCGCGGGCCTCGCCCGCGGCTCCGGCATCCTGCTGCTCGTCGTGATGGCCGCGATAGCCGTCTTCCTCACGACCCGCGCGGTCCACGCGATCTCCAAGGACCACGGAAACTTCCTCACCACCTTCGAGTGGACGCCGAGCCTGAACCCGCCGGTCTTCGGTATCGCGGTCCTGGCCTACGGCACGATCATCAGCTCGATCATCGCGATGCTGATCGCGGTGCCGATCTCGCTCGGCATCGCCCTGTTCATCACCCACTACGCACCCCGCAGGCTGGGCGGCCCGATCGCGTTCGTCATCGACCTGCTCGCCGCGGTGCCCAGCATCATCTACGGCCTGTGGGGCGCCCTCTTCCTGGTGCCGCACCTGCGCGGGCTCAACCTGTGGCTGGACGACTACCTCGGCTGGACGGTCGTCTTCGACAAGCAGGACCCCAACTCGGCGGCCCGCTCGCTGTTCACGGTGGGCGTCCTGCTGGCGGTCATGGTGCTGCCGATCATCACCAACGTGACCCGCGAAGTGATCAACCAGGTGCCCAAGATGCACGAGGAGGCGGCGCTCGCGCTCGGCGCGACCCGCTGGGAGGTCATCCGGCTCTCGGTGCTGCCCTTCGCGCGCTCCGGCATCATCAGCGCCTCCATGCTCGGCCTGGGCCGCGCGCTCGGCGAGACGATGGCGGTCGCGACCGTGCTGTCCGCCTCGCCGGAGCTGTCCGCGCACATCCTGGACCCGGTCGGCGGCACCTTCTCGCAGAACATCGTGTCGAAGTTCGGCGAGGCCGACGACTTCGGCCGGGACGCCCTGATCGCCTCCGGCCTGGTGCTGTTCCTCATCACCCTGCTGGTCAACGGTGCCGCGCGGATCATCATCCAGCGGCGTAAGGAATACTCGGGGGCCAACGCATGAGCGACACGACCGTGGACACGCCGGCTGCCGCCCGTCCCACCCCCGTACGCCTCTCGACCCGCCACCTGCCGCGCTGGACGCCCGCGGCGATCGCCGCGGGTGCCGTCGCGGCCGGCTGCGGCATCGGCGCCGGCGCCGGGCTGAGCAGCCACATCCAGTGGGGCCTGATCGCCCTGCTGCTGTTCGTCCTGGGCTCCTACGTCATCACCGCCCAGGTCGAGGGCCGCCGCCAGGCCAGGGACCGGGTCGCCACCAGCCTGGTGTGGTCCAGCTTCGTGCTGGCCGTCATCCCGCTGTACTCCCTGGTGGAGACCACGATCAGCAAGGGCGCCGGCGTCATCGACGGCACCTTCCTGACCCACTCGATGAACAACGTGCTGACCATCCAGCCCGGCGGCGGCGTCTACCACGCCATCATCGGCACCCTGGAGCAGGTCGGCATCGCGACCCTGATCGCCGCGCCCATCGGCCTGCTGACCGCCGTCTACCTCGTGGAGTACGGCAAGGGCGCGCTCGCGAAGTGGGTGACCTTCTTCGTCGACGTCATGACCGGCGTCCCGTCGATCGTGGCCGGCCTGTTCATCCTGTCGATCTGGTTCGTGCTGCTGGACCGGGCACCGGCCAGCGGCTTCGCGGGCTCGCTCGCACTGGCGATCCTGATGCTGCCGGTCGTGGTGCGCTCGACCGAGGAGATGCTCAAGCTCGTCCCGAACGAGCTGCGCGAGGCCTCGCTCGCGCTCGGCGTGCCCAAGTGGCGCACGATCGTCAAGGTCGTCGTGCCGACGTCGATCGGCGGTATCACCACCGGTGTGATGCTGGCCGTCGCCCGTATCGCCGGTGAGAGCGCCCCGATCGCGCTGCTGGTCTTCGGCAGCAACCTGATCAACACCGACCCCTTCCACGACCCGCAGTCGTCGCTGCCGTACTACATCTTCCAGCAGTACAAGAACGGCAACGACCCCAGCTACCAGCGGGCCTGGGGCGCCGCCCTGGTGCTCATCGCGTTCGTGATGGTCCTGAACCTTCTCGCCCGGGCCGTCGCCCGCTGGAAGGCGCCCAAGAGCGGTCGCTGACGCGGCCATGCAACCAGTCAGCCAGACCGTCCCGGAAAAGAAGTGATCACAGCCATGGCCAAGCGCATCGACGTCAGCGGCCTGTCCGCGTACTACTCCGCCCACAAGGCGATAGACGACATCTCCATGACCATCGAGCCCGGTTCGGTGACGGCCTTCATCGGCCCCTCCGGCTGCGGCAAGTCCACCTTCCTGCGCACCCTCAACCGCATGCACGAGGTCACCCCCGGCGGCCGCGTCGAGGGCAAGGTGCTGCTGGACGACGAGAACCTGTACGGCTCGGGCGTCGACCCGGTGACCGTCCGGCGCACCGTCGGCATGGTCTTCCAGCGCCCCAACCCCTTCCCCACCATGTCGATCTACGACAACGTGGCGGCCGGCCTCAAGCTCAACGGCATCCGCAAGAAGGGCGAGCTGGACGCCATCGTCGAGCGCTCCCTCAAGGGCGCCAACCTGTGGAACGAGGTCAAGGACCGGCTGGGCAAGCCCGGCTCGGGCCTGTCCGGCGGCCAGCAGCAGCGACTGTGCATCGCCCGCGCCATCGCGGTCGAGCCCGAGGTGCTGCTGATGGACGAGCCCTGCTCGGCCCTCGACCCGATCTCCACCCTCGCCATCGAGGACCTGATCGGCGAGCTCAAGAACCGCTTCACCATCGTCATCGTGACGCACAACATGCAGCAGGCCGCGCGCGTCTCCGACCGCACCGCCTTCTTCAACCTGGCGGCCGTGGGGCAGCCGGGCAAGCTCATCGAGATCGACGAGACCCAGCGGATCTTCTCCAACCCGTCCGTGCAGGCCACCGAGGACTACATCTCGGGCCGCTTCGGGTGATCCAGGCCGCCGTGCGGTGCTGCATGGCGGTGCCACCGCACGGCTCAGGCCCCGCCCCCCACTGGGGGGCGGGGCCTGATTCCGTACGCGGCTGCCGCGCCGGGCGCGTCAGCCGAAGACGAGGACGACGATGCCGTAGCAGGCGGCCGCGACGAGCGCCGCGGCCGGCATGGTGATGAACCAGCCCGCGACGATGTTCTTGGCCACGCCCCAGCGCACCGCCTTGACCCGGCGGGTCGCGCCGACACCCATGATCGACGAGGTGATGACGTGGGTCGTGGAGATCGGGGCCGCGAAGATGTACGAGGTCGCGTAGAGGATCGACGCCGAGGTCGTCTCGGCCGCGAAGCCCTGCGGCGGGTCCAGGTCGATGATCCGGCGGCCCAGCGTGCGCATGATGCGCCAGCCGCCCGCGTACGTGCCCAGCGACATCATCGCCGCGCACACCAGCTTGACCCAGATCGGGATGTCGAAGCTCCTGCCCGGGTCGTGGATGACCAGCGCCAGCACCACGACGCCCATGGTCTTCTGCGCGTCCTGCAGGCCGTGGCCGAGCGCCATCGCCGCGGCCGACACCGTCTGCGCTATCCGGAAGCCGCGCTTTGCCTTGTGCGGGTTGGCCCGCCGGAAGAACCACAGGATCGCCAGCATCACCAGGTAGCCCAGCACCAGGCCGACCGCGGGCGACACGAACATCGGGATGACGACCTTGTCGATCACTCCCGACCAGTGCACCGCGATCCCGCCGGCGAGCGCCGCGCCCACCAGACCGCCGAAGAGGGCGTGGCTGGAACTCGACGGCAGCCCGAAATACCACGTGACCAGGTTCCACACGATCGCCCCGGCGAGGGCGGCGAAGAGGATGCCCAGACCGGAGCGTCCCTCCGGCGTGTCGATCAGGCCCTTGCTGACCGTCTTGGCGACGCCGCTGCCCAGGAAGGCGCCCGCCAGGTTCATCACCGCGGCCATCGCCAGCGCCGCCCGCGGGGTCAGCGCCCGGGTCGACACGGACGTGGCGATGGCGTTCGCCGAGTCGTGGAAACCGTTGGTGTACGTGAAGAAGAGCGCCACCCCGATGGTGACGACCAGTGCGAAGGTGTCCACGTGGTTCAGGACTCCTTGACCGCGATGGTCTCCACGGTGTTCGCCACGTGCTCGAATGCGTCCGCGGCCTCTTCCAGGACGTCCACGATCTGCTTGAGCTTGAGCACCTCGATCGCGTCGTACTTGCCGTTGAACAGCTGTGCGAGCAGCTTGCGGTGGATCTGGTCGGCCTGGTTCTCCAGCCGGTTGACCTCGATCCAGTACTCGGTGAGGTTGGACATCGTGCGCAGGTTGGGCATCGCCTCCGCGGTCAGCTCCGCGGCCCTCGCCAGCACCTCGATCTGCTGCTCGACGCCCTTCGGCAGCTCCTCCACGTTGTAGAGGACGACCAGGTCAACGGCCTCCTCGAGGTAGTCCATGATGTCGTCCAGCGAGCCGGCGAGGGTGTAGATGTCCTCCCGGTCGAAGGGTGTGATGAACGAGGAGTTCAACTGGTGGAAGATCGCGTGGGTCGCGTCGTCCCCCGCGTGCTCCGCCGCCCGCATGCGCTCGGCGATCTCGACGCGGGTGGCCGAATCGGCTCCCAGCAGTTCCATGAGGAGCTTCGAACCGGTGACGATGTTGTCCGCGGAGGCGGCGAACATGTCGTAGAAGCTCGTCTCCCTGGGGGTCAGACGAAAGCGCACGTGGGTTCCTCGGGATACATGGGAGTCGTCTCATTGATGCTAGGCGCAACATCCGGCCACAGCTAACCGGCACATCCAGTGTCGCCCATGGGACACAGTCCCCCCGACGGGGGATGCCTCGCACACGATATCGATTCGGTAAGATATACCCTCTAGGGGTATAAGGGGACAGAGAGGGCGGATGGCCGGCATGGCGGACGCGACGACGGGACGGGCGGCGGTGACGGAACCGGTGGCGGAACCAGCGGCTTCGGCAGCAGACGAGATTGTGGCGCCGCAGGGCCCTCATGGCTATAGCCACGACAAAGAGTCCCACCTGAAGAGGCTGCGCCGGATCGAGGGCCAGATCCGCGGCCTCCAGCGGATGGTCGAGCAGGACGTCTACTGCATCGACATCCTCACCCAGGTGTCCGCCAGCACCAAGGGCCTCCAGTCCTTCGCCCTCCAGCTCCTGGAGGAGCACCTGCGGCACTGCGTCGCCGCGGCCGCGGTCGGCGGCGGCCCGGAGATCGACGAGAAGGTCGCCGAGGCGACGGCGGCGATAGCGCGGCTGCTGCGCACGTAAAGGCCGCGCGCCCCGCCCTACGGGCGCCGGACCCCCAGGACCTCGTCGATACGGGCGGAGCTCAGCCGCTCCTCGACGGCGGTGGACGCCGCGATCATCAGCTCGCAGGTCAGCTCGATCTCGGCGAGAGCCACGGGATCGTCCTGGAGCGTAGCGCCGGGCGACGGCACCATTACCCCTCCTCGCCGGGTGTGCGTCCTCGTGCGGCCGGCACGGTTGCCTGCGGCCGCCTCCCAGCGTAGGGACACCCCTTGCCCCGCCGCATGGCACGTAATGACCATTTCCGGGGGGCCGCCCCGGGCTGCGTCCGGTGGTGGGCGGCCCGGGGCCGTCCGCCGGCGGAGGCGGAGCGCACCGCGCGGGGCCCCCGCGGCGGGCAGCCCGCGTCCTCAGCCGCCGGCGGGGGCAGAAACGATCTTGCCGTTCCAGATGTCCGCCGCCGGCGGGAGGGCGAGCGGCGGCACGGCCGCACCGAACCCGGCGTACGTGGTGGTGGAGACGACCTCCACCGTGCTGCGGGCCGGCCCGTACGCGTAGCGCAGCGTCACCCGGCACAGGCGGCCCTCCCCGTCCACCCACGCCTCGAAGGGCACCCGGTCCACGGCGAAGCCCGCCGCGGCGGCCGAGAGCGCGGCCGGCGGGCGGGGGCCCCAGGCGCGCGCGGCCCGGGCGATGTCGAGCGTCCCGGTCAGGCGCCGGACGCGCACCCCGCCGAGCGTCTGCTCCCCCGCGGGCTCCGCACCGAGCGCCCCGCGGAGCAGCTGCGCCGCGGCGAGCGGGTCGGTGGCGCCGCCGGTGACGAGATTGCCGTCGGGGAGCGCCGCGATGTCGACGCGCACCCACTTGTCCGCCGGCACGCCCGCCCCGCGGTTCTTCATGTAGAGCGCGCCCGGGGTGAGCAGCTCGGTGACCGGCGCGTGCTCCTGCGTCCCGGCGGCGTCACGCGGCAGCACGAGGGTGAGGGTGCCCTGGCCGCGCGCGTAGTCGTACCTGCCCCTGCCGGTGACGGTGACCCAGGTGCCGCCGCTGGCCATGCGCAGGGACGTGACGACCGTCGAGCCGCCGGCCCGGACCAGCGCGTCCGCAGCGCCGCGGACCACCGCCGCGGGTCCGGCGGCGGCCGCCTCCCCGGTGTCGCCGTGCGCGGCACCGCAGCCGGCCGGCAGCACCGTCGCGCAGCAGACCGCGGCCGCCGCGGCCAGCGTCCGCACCGCCGTGGACTTCGCCGCCGTCATCCCTCAACCATCCCCGTCGTCGCCTCGGCCCCACCTCCGTAACGACGGTCCGGAGCAGGCCGTCACGCCCGTTACCGTGGTGGGGTGCCCAGGCTTCGTACCCTCGACGAGACACGCGCGGACACCGGCCACCGGACGTCGGTCACCGAACGCGGCTCGTTCGCCACCGCCCGCTGCTCGTGCGGCTGGCGCGGCCCCGCCCGCCGGTCCCGCGACCGGGCCCGCCGCGACGCCCAGGAGCACACCGCCGGCTGATCCGCACCGGCCGTGTCCGGCCCGCAACCGGCACCTGCCCCGCCACGTCTAGGACTGTGCAGACAGCCCCTGATCGGTCCCCGGTCGCCGGCGACCCCGGCGGGAATGCGGCGGTGAAGCGCGTGAACGACCCGGCCTCCCCTCCCCCGGTACGGCGGCGTACCGCGCTCGCGGCCGGCGGCGCCCTCGCGGCGGCATGGCTGAGCGGCTGCGGCCCCTCCGACGGCGGCGGCGCCGGCAAGGCCCCCGGCAGCCCGGGCGCCCCCGCCTCCTCCGGCACCTCCCGCCCGGCCACCCCGGGCACCCCGTCCGCCACCGTCCGCCCGCCGTCCGCCGCGGACTGGTCCGCCCTCGGCTCGGCCCTGCACGGCACCCTGGTCCTCCCCGCGGACAGCGCCTACGCGAAGGACCGGCGGCTGTACAACACGCGCTTCGACACCCTGCGCCCGGCGGCCGTCGCGTACGTCACCGGCACCGACGACATCGCCCGCTGCCTCGACTTCGCCCGCCGCACCGGCACACCCCCGGCGATCCGCAGCGGCGGCCACTCCTACGCCGGCTACTCCAGCGGCGACGGACGGCTCGTCATCGACGTCTCACGGCTGAAGTCCGTACGGCTCGACGGCACGGTCGCGACGGTGGACGCGGGCGCCAAGCTCATCGACGTCTACGACACGCTCGGGCGCAAGGGCCGGACCGTCCCGGCCGGTTCCTGCCCCACCGTGGGCGTGTCCGGGCTCGCGCTCGGTGGCGGCCACGGCGTCATGAGCCGCTCCATGGGCCTGACCTGCGACAACCTGATCGGCGCGACCCTCGTGAGCGCGGACGGCACCGTCCACGAGGTCTCCGAGGACCGCGAGCCCGACCTGCTGTGGGCGCTGCGCGGCGGCGGCTGCGGCAACTTCGGCGTCGTCACGTCACTGCGCTTCACGACCCACCCCGCGCCCGCGGTCGTCACCGGCTACCTGACCTGGCCGTGGAGCCGGGCCGCCGACGTGGTGGCGGCCTGGCAGGGCTGGGGCCCCGACCAGCCCGACCACATATGGTCGGCGCTGCACCTGGACTGCGCCCCGGGCGGCTCCCCGACGGTCTCCGTGCCCATGCTCTCCAGCGGCTCGCGCGCCGACCTCGCGGCCGCCGCCGACGCACTCGCCTCGGCCGTGGGCGCGAACGCCTCCTCGGTGTCCCTGCACCCGCACAGCTACCTCGACGCGATGTTCTCCTACGCCGGCTGCGGCCACTGGTCCGCCGCCCAGTGCCACCCGGCGCCCGCGGGCAGGCTCGGGCGCGAGACGTACACCGCCCGCTCCGACTTCTACGACACCGATCTCCCCGCGGCCGGCATCAGCGCACTGCTCTCGCAGGTCCAGCGGCTGTCCGGGACGAAGGGCGGCGGGGCGGGCAGCGTCGCGCTGACGGCGCTCGGCGGCGCCGTCAACCGGATCGACCCGGCCGCGACCGCGTTCAGCCACCGCCGCTCGCGCTTCCTCGCCCAGTACCTGGCCTCCGACGGGCTGTCGACGACCGGCTGGCTCGGCACGACGCACGACGCGATGCGCCGCTACGCCTCGGGCGCCGCCTACCAGAACTACACCGACCCGTCCCTCAAGGACTGGCGGACCGCCTACTACGGACCGAACGCCGACCGGCTGTCCGCCCTCAAGCGCCGCATCGACCCCGACCGGCTCTTCGACTTCCCTCAGGCGGTGTGAGGCCGGTGCGCGCCCGTGCGCGGCCGGAAAGCACCTTGACGCCGGGTCAGGAGGACGGTCAGGCGGCGAGGTCCTTGTCGTCCGCGCGGTGCCGGTGGTGGTGCGCGGCGGCCGCCCGCGCCCTGCGGTGCGGCTCGCGGCGGGACGCCACCACCAGGAAGGCGGCGCGCCCGGCGGCCACCCGCCGGGTCAGCAGCGTGAGGAGGGCGAGCGCGAGGGGCGCGAGGAGCAGCACGGTGGCGGCGCCCAGCGCGAAGCCGCCGATGACGTCGGTCGGGTAGTGGGTGCCCAGGTAGACGCGGGCGAAGCCCTCGGCGAGCGCGAGCACGGAGGCGGCCGCGCCCGCCTTGCGGCTCACCATGAACAGCCCGACCGCGACCGCCGCGGCGATCGCCGCGTGGTCGCTCACGAAGGACGTGCCGTGGTGGCCGGGCACGAGCACGTCGATGCCGTCGTGGTCCACGTACGGACCGGGGCGCCGGACCAGCGCGCGTACGGGGATGTTCAGCAGCACCGCGATGCCCGCGGCCAGGCCCGCCCACAGCACACCGGCCACCGCCACCGGGGCGTCCGCCGACCGGCGGGCCACCCGCCACCAGCACCACCCGGCGAGCAGCAGCGTCAGGGCCACGAGGCCGTACTCGCCGGCGAACTCCACGGCCCGGTCCACACCGCGCGGGGCCTGCTTGGCGAGGTCGTTGATCGATCTGAGCAGGGATACGTCGGGGTTCGCGCTGTCGTCGGCGCCCTGTGCCATGGCGGTGGTGCCCCTCTACCCGTCAGCAACTGACCGTGTCCCGGCGGCACGGCACGTCTGCAACCCCCGTCGCTTGCGTACCAAGCCATTGTCGCCCGTACAACGCCCGGCACTGTACGTAGCGTTCCGGTCTTCGCCAGAAGATCACCATGCTGTTATGCAAGGGTGACCGCCCGGGCTGTTTGACGGCCGACCGTAGGCCAGAACATGACACACAGGTGGCCGGCGGGCGGCGCACCGGCGGCACCGCCGGACGCCGTTCACCGCCCGGACACGCTCCGTCAGGACGTGGCGGCCGCCGGGAGCGCCTGCGCACCGTCCCGGGTGACCCGGGTCGCGCCGATGTAGTCGGCGCTGTCGATCGGGTCGAACCTGATCAGCGCGCCGGTGTGCGGGGCGTTGATCATGTGGCCGCCGCCGACGTAGATCCCGACGTGGTGGATGGTGCGCGGATCGCTCAGATTCGTCGCGAAGAAGACCAGGTCGCCCGGCAGCAGTTCGTCCCGCGCGGGATGCGGCCCGGCGTTCCACTGGTCGGCGGCCACGCGCGGCAGCGTGATGCCCACCGACGCGTACGAGGCCTGCGTGAGCCCGGAGCAGTCGAACCGCCCGCCCTGCGCCGCCGTCCCCTCGCCACCCCACAGATAGGGCGTGCCGATGCGCTGCTGCGCGAAGTAGATCGCCCCCGCCGCCTGCTGCGACGGCGCGACCGCCCCGATCGGCGCGGCGAAGCTCTTCTCCAGCGTACGGATGCGCTTGACGTAGTTCTGCGTCTCGGCGTAAGGCGGCACCCCGCCGGCCTTGATCACGGCGTAGGCGCCCGCGTTGTAGGCCGCGAGCATGTTGTCGGTGACGTCACCGGGCACGTTCTTCACGTACGAGGCCAGGTCGCAGTCGTACTGCGCGGCCGAGGGAATCGCGTCCTGCGGGTCCCACACGTCGGCCCTGCCGTCGCCGTTGCCGTCGATACCGTGGGTCGCCCACGTGCCGGGGATGAACTGGGCGATGCCCTGGGCGTCGGCGCCGCTGCGGGCGCGCGGGTTCCAGCCGCTCTCCTGGTAGAGCTGGGCGGCGAGCAGCGCCGGGTTGAGCGCCGGGCACAGATCCCCCCAGTCCCGTACCAGCGCCTGGTAGACGTCCGGCACGGCGCCCTTGGCCAGGCCCACCGCGTTCGTGCCCCGGCTCGCCAGCCCCGCGGCCGCGGAGAAGGTGCCCACGACCAGCAGCGCGAGGAAGGAGAAGAACAGCCCGGCGCCGACACCGAAACCCAGCCAGACCTTACGCGCCATCAGCAGCCCCTCCCCTTCCGCCGCTCGCGGGCCCCCGGCCCTCCGCCGCACCGCTCCTGCCGGCCCATCAGCTCAGCGGCTCGTCAGCTCATCGTCCCGTCGGATCGCCGTCCCGTCATCCTGTCGGACTCCCACCGCCGCACCGGGCGGGAACATCCGTTCCCCTCGTTGCCCAGCGGTTATGCTCGTGATACACAGAGTAGTCACACATGTCCCATCGAACACCGGTCCGTCCACCAGTCTGACGGCTCCGGGCCGGATCACACGGACGATCCGCCGAGAAAGTCGCCGAGCGACGCGCAACAGCGGAAACGTCCGTCAAGATAGATGCTGGCCCCTTGCGCCCCGGCAGGGGAGCCAACTGACAGAGCGGGGTGGTGAGTTACATGTTCGTGGCAGCCCCCAAGGGCGATATCAACACCATCATCGGCGGCATCGCGCCCGACTGGGGACCCTTCGGGTCACTGGGCCAGGAAGCCCGTGTGATGATCGAGGTGGTCATGGCGGTGGCGATCCTGCTGTGCCTGGCCATGGCGATCTGGGGTGCGGCCAAGCAGCGGATCGGCGCGACGGCGCTGCGCGACACCTTCAGCGCCGAGCAGGGCAAGGGACTGATCATCGCCGGCCTGACCGGCGTGTTCATCATCGGCTCGCTCGGCACGCTGTTCACCATCGTCTACGGCATGGCCGTGTAGACGCACCGCCGCCCGGACCGCTCGCCCGGCCCCTGCCGCGCCGAGCCGTACCCGGGCCGCCGTTCCCGCCTTCCGGCCCTCGTCCCCGTCCGATCCGAGCCACGTCCCGCGGAGCCCGTCCCGGCTCCACCTTCCCACCCGAGGCTGCGTGCTGATGCCCACTCGACCAAGCAGCGGAGCCGTCCGCCCGAACCGTGGCACCCGCACGCCCGCAGCGCCCCGGGGGGCGGTCGCGCGATGAGCCTCGGCCAGGACGGACCCTCGACCAGGACCCGGATGCCGGAAGGCCACTCGGCCCACGGCGGCACACGCCGCCCGCAGCCGCGGCGCGCCCTGGTCACCGTCGTCGGCATCGTCGTCCTGCTGATCGCCGCACTGGCCTTCGCCAACCGCGGCGACCACCCGTCGTCCCCCCACGACGACGCGGGCGGCAGCGGCGGCACCTCGGGCGCCACCACCGGCAGCCACGGCGCCAAGGCCGCGCCCACCGACCCCACCGGGCAGCGGCCCGTCCAGGGCAAGAGCGCCGCCGGTGTCCCGGCCGGCTTCGCCCACACCGACCAGGGCGCGCAGTCCGCGGCCGCCAACTACGCCGTGGCACTCGGCTCCGCCGACATGTTCAACGCCGACCGGCGGCACGCCATCGTCACCGCCATCTACGACCCGGCCGTCAGCGCCACCCTCCAGCACGACCTGGACAGCGCCTACTCCGGCGACGCACTCAAGAACCTCGGCCTCGACGCCGACGGCACCGCGCCGTCCGGCCTCACCTTCGTCTCCCGCACCGTCCCGATCGGCACCAAGGTCACCGCGGGCGGCTCGTCCGGCTCCGGCACCACGACCGTCGAGGTCTGGTGCACCGACCTCGTCGGCCTCGCCGGCACGGGCTCCACCAAGCCGGTCAGCACCGCCTGGTTCACCATCACCGAGAAGCTGGTCTGGGCGGGCGGCGACTGGAAGCTCCGCTCCTCCTCCCAGAAGGACGGCCCCGCGCCCGTCGCCGCCGACAACCAGGCCGCCTCCGCCGACGCCATCGCCGGCGCGGTCCGGGACTACGGAGGGTTCACGTATGCCAGGTAGCCGCCGTCTGCGCCGGTCCCTCGTGACCGCCGCCGTCCTCGCCCTCAGCCTCGGGCCGGTGTCCGCGGCCCTGGCCGACACGCCGACGCCGAGCGCGACGGCCACGGTGGCGCCGACATCTGCCCCCACGAAGAGCGCCTGCGACGGCCTCATCGGCGCGGCGAAGGACTACTGCACCAAAGGTGACACCGGCGCTCCGGCCAAGGGCACCAATCCCACCGATTCGCTCGACCCCCTGTCCTCCCTCGCCAAGGGCTGCGGCAGCGCAGCCGGCTGGACGATCGACAAGCTGTCGGCCGCGGTGACGAAGACGACCGAGGTCGACTTCACCAACACCTCCTTCCTCCGCCAGTACGCCGTCGTCTTCGCCGCGTCCACGATCCTCACGCTCATCCTGTGGCTGCTGGCGGTGGCCAAGCGGGCGGTGCGCGGCGTGCCGATGACGGAGGCGCTGACCGAGGCTGTGGGCTTCCTGTGGCTGACGGTGCTGGCGTCGGCCTTCACCCCCCTGATCCTCTACACGGTGGTGTCGGCGACCGACGCCGTCACGGACGTGATGTCGTCGGGCACGAAGTCCGACACCGACGTCTTCTTCGGCTCCTTCTCCGCGGCGCTGACCAAGGGCACGGACATCGGCGGCGGCCCGATCATGCTGATCGTCGTGTCGATGGTGTCGGTGCTGGCCGCGGGCGTGCTGTGGCTGGAGCTGGTGATCCGGGCGGCGCTGCTGTACGTGGGCGCGATGCTGGGCACGGCGGTGTACGCGGGCCTGGTGGACAAGAACATGTGGCACCACGTCAGGCGCTGGGCGGGGGTGATGATAGCGGTGATCCTGGTCAAGCCGGTGATCGTGGTCGTGCTGGGTCTCGCGGGCGCGCTGTCCTCGTCGAGCGACGGGCCGGACTCGTTCTCGGCGGTGGTCTCGGGGCTGGCGATCATCCTGCTGGCGATCTTCGCGAGTTTCATGATCTACCGCTTCGTGCCGGGCTTCGGCGACGACGTGGTCAATCTGCGCAACAGCCGCAAGGCGAGCGGCCAGAGCCAGGCGGCCGCGGTGATCTCGTCGCCGGCGGCCCTGGTCAAGCAGGGCATCAAGACGCACAGCGCCCGCGGCGGCCCCCAGGAGCAGGCCCAGGGCGGCGGAGGCCCGACGCCGTCGAATCCGGTGGCGGGCGGCATCGCGGCGCACAGCGCGCGCGGCGGCGGCCAGGGCGGCGGTGCGGCGGCTCCGCCGCCGCGCCCGGGTGGGGGCGGCGGAGGCTTGGGGGCGCCCTTCCGGGCGAACCGGGGAACGGACAACGGCACTTCGCAAGGAGGTGATCGCGGGTGACGACCCAGCCCTTCACCCAGCCGCGCCGCACGTATCTGATCGGCAAGGCGCGGCCCAACGCGATCGTGGGCAAGAACCGCGAGACGGGCGAGATCGTCCTGATCGTGCTCGGCGCGGGGCTCGGCATGCTCAACGGGCTGCTCGTGCCGTTCCTGATGCTGCGCATCATCGGCCTGGTCGGCTGGCCGGTGCTGGCGCTGGCCGCGGTCTTCCTGCCGTACCGCAGGCGCACGTTCTACCGCTGGTTCGAGATCAACCGCACCTACCGCCGCACGCTGCGGGTCGCGCCGACGTACCGCTCGGCGGTGCAGGAGGCGGGGACGTCGCTGGACGGGCGGGAGGTCGAGGTGGGGCCGCCGCCGGGGATCGGGCGGATCACCTGGCTCGCGGCGCCCTTCGGGCCGGACGAGATCGCGGTGCTGCTGCACGTGGACCGGCGGACGGTGACGGCGGCGATCGAGATCGAGGGCCCGGGCGTGGGCCTGCGTGACAGCGAGGACCAGGAGGCCCTGGTCGAGCGTTTCGGCACGCTCCTGAAGCACGTGGCCAACGGCGACGGGTTCGTCACCCGGCTGCAGATGCTGGCCCGGACGCTGCCCGCCGATCCGGACGCGCACGCCAAGGACGTCGCCCAGCGCGGCGACCCGGAGGCCGAGCGGTGGCTCAAGGACTCCTACGACCAGCTCCAGTCGATGGTGTCGACGTCCTCCGAGCAGCACCGTGCGTACCTGGTGGCCTGCATGCACTTCACCCGCGAGCTGGCGGCCGAGGGCAACGCCCTGGCCCGGGCGTCGAGCGGGCGCGGGCGCAAGGTGGACAAGGACGCCGGGCTCGCGGCGGTGATGGCGCGCGAGCTCAACGACATCTGTGCGCGGCTCGCCGAGGCCGACATCCGGGTGCGGCAGCCGCTGGGGCAGGCGCGGCTGGCGTCGCTCGTCCACTCGATGTACGACCCGGACCACCCCATGGACCACATCCAGGCGATGACCCGGCGCAACGCGTGGCCGGCCGAACTGGACGCGACCGAGCCGACGTACCTGCAGGCCAAGACGCGCGAGTCGACGACCCGGGCGCCCTGGCACCATGCGACGGCCTGGATCAAGGAGTGGCCGCTGACCCCGGTCGGCGTCAACTTCCTGGCCCCGCTGCTGGTGCACACCCCGGACGTGATCCGCACCGTGGCGGTGACGATGGACCTGGAGCCGACCGACGTCGCCATCGAGCGGATGCTGACGGAGAAGACCAACGACGACGCCGAGGCGAGCCGCGCCGCGAAGATGAACCGCACCGTGGACCCGCGCGACATCGCGCACCACGGCCGGATCGACCAGCGCGGCGAGGATCTGGCGAGCGGCGCGGCCGGGGTGAACCTCGTGGGGTACATCACGGTGTCCTCGCGCTCCCCGGAAGCGCTGGCGCGCGACAAGCGCACCATCCGTGCTTCCGCCGGTAAGTCGTATCTGAAGCTCGAGTGGTGCGATCGTGAGCACCACCGGGCATTCGTCAACACGTTGCCGTTCGCCACCGGCATCCGCCGCTAGCCGCCGTCCTGAGGAGGCCGTCGCCATGCCCATGCTGGACCCTCTCGCGGCGCTCACCGAGGCGTTCACCAGTTTCCTGTTCGGCCGCGTCGAGACGGTGCGGCTGCCGGTGCGCACCTCGACGGGCCAGGCGCAGGCGGTCTACCTGCCGACCGCGGCGCCGGGCCTGGGCGACTCCGGTGTGATCATCGGCCGCGAGGTCTACTCCGGCAAGGGCTACATCTACGACCCCTTCCAGCTCTACGGCCAGCAGCTGCCCGCGCCGCACTGGCTGGTGCTGGGCGAGTCCGGCAACGGCAAGTCGGCGCTGGAGAAGACGTACGTGCTGCGCCAGCTGCGCTTCCGGGACCGCCAGGTCGTGGTGCTGGACGCGCAGGGCGAGGACGGCGTCGGCGAGTGGAACCTGATCGCGCAGGCGATGGGCCTGACCCCGATCCGGCTGGACCCGATGGCGGCACTGGACGGCGGCATCAAGCTCAATCCGCTGGACCCGGCGATCACCGTGACCGGCCAGCTGGCGCTGCTGCGCACCATCATCGAGGTCGCGATGGGCCGCGGCCTGGACGAGCGCTCGGGCTTCGCGCTGAAGGTCGCACACGCCTACGTGGCCGAGACGGTGACGGACCGGCAGCCGATCCTGACCGACATCGTCGAACGGCTGCGGCACCCGATGCCGGAGTCCGCCGAGGCGATGAACGTCGACCTGGACGACGTGCGGGCCTGGGGCCTGGACGTGGCGCTGGTGCTGGACCGGCTGGTGGACGGCGACCTGCGCGGCATGTTCGACGGGCCGACGAGCGCGGGCATCGACCTGGACGCACCACTCATCGTCTTCGACCTCTCGCACATCGACCGCAACTCGATCGCCATGCCGATCCTGATGGCGATCGTCGGCGTGTGGCTGGAGCACACGTGGATCAGGCCGGACCGGAAGAAACGCATCTTCCTGGTCGAGGAGGCCTGGCACATCATCAACTCGCCCTTCGTGGCGCAGCTCTTCCAGCGGCTGCTGAAGTTCGGCCGGCGGCTCGGCCTGTCCTTCGTCGCGGTCGTCCACCACCTGTCGGACGTGGTCGACGGGGCGGCGGCCAAGGAGGCCGCGGCGATCCTGAAGATGGCGTCGACCCGCACGATCTACGCCCAGAAGGCCGACGAGGCGCGCGCGACCGGCCGCGTGCTGGGGCTGCCGCGCTGGGCGGTCGAGATCATCCCGACGCTGACGCCGGGCATCGCGGTGTGGGACGTCAACGGCAACGTGCAGGTCGTCAAGCACCTGATCACCGAGGCCGAGCGGCCGCTGGTCTTCACCGACCGCGCCATGACCCAGTCGTCCTCGGAACACGCCGCCGACATGGCGGAGGCCGAGGCCGAGGCGGAGGCCCGCGCGGAGGCGCACGCCGCCGCGCAGGTCGCACTCGCCAAGCACATGGCCGACGACGCGGTGGCGTGAGGCGGGGGGCATGGCGGCGCAGCGGCGGGAGCAGCACGGCGGCGGTCTGCCGGACGGACTGGTCGTCGGCATCATCGCCCTCCTGCTGGGCGTCACCCTGCTGGTATGGACGGCCACCGGGATCGCGGGGCTGCTCGCGCACGGGTCGTGGCCCGCGGGGCTGCACTTCACCCGCACCCCGCGGGCCATGCGGGCACTGGTCGGCCAGCCGCACGACATCCCCGCCGCGTGGCCGGGCGCCGACCCCGGCGGGCTGTCCGGGGCAGGGCTCTTCTGGGGCATCTTCATCGGGCAGTTCATGGTGCTGTTCACCCTCGCGGTATGGGCGATGAACGTGGTGGCGCGGCTGCGCCGCAGGGGCCGCCGCCCCACCCCCGGGCCCGCGTCCGCGCCCGCCTTCGCGCCGGACGCGGACAACCCGGAGGCGGAGGAGCCGGAGTCCGCCCCGGCGGCGGTGCCCACACCGCGCCGCAGGAGCCGCACTCCGGGCGACGGGCACGGCAAGGGCGACGGGCTGGACGCCTGGTTCCGTACGGTGCCGCAGGCCGTGCCGCCGCGCGCCGCCGACCCGGTCACCGCCGAGCTGCCCCCGGTCGGCGCCGGCGCCCCGCCCCCGCCGCCCGCGCCCGAGCCGCGCCCGCCGGCCCTCGACGGCGGCGAAGTGACGCGCACCTACGCGCTGTTCGCCGGGCCGCGCGGCGACCAGGCCAAACGCGTGGTGCAGCCGGCGGTCCTCGCGGCGGCCGGCCCGGTGCTGGTCACCACGGCGGATCCGGAGACGTACCACCAGACGGTCGGCAACCGCAGCAAGCTCGGGCCCGTGCACGTCTACGACCCCGCGCACCTGCTGGACGTGCCCGGCCGGCTGCGGTGGGCGCCGCACGGCGGCTGCGAGCGGCCCGCGACCGCCGGCGTACGCGCCGCCGCACTGCTCGCGCCGCTGCGCAGCGCGCGGGCCGACGAGGCCATCGTGCACTCCACCGCGGTGACGCTGCTGCGCTGCTGGCTCCACGCCGCCGCGGTGGACGGCCGCCCCTTCCGCCAGGTGCACCGCTGGGCGGCAGGCGGCCAGGCGGCGGCCGACGCGATCCGCATCCTGCGCTCCGACCCGCGTGCGGCCTCCGGCTGGAGCGGCGAACTGGAATCGGTCCTGCACGCCCACCGCGACCGGCGGGACGCCGCACAGGCCCTCATCCGGCAGATCCTGGAGCCGCTGGGCTCCGTGCACATCCGCGACGCGTGCAATCCGCCGCGGACCGGTGGCCTCGACGTGGAGTCGTGGGCCGCGGAACTGGGAACGCTTTACGTGGTGGGCGAGCGGATCGAGGACCCGCGGGCCCACCTGGGTGCGATGCCCCTGCTCACCGCACTCGTCTCCAGCGTGGTCGAGCACGGCCGGCGCATGGCCGCAGGGTCACCCGCCGGCCGGCTCGACCCACCACTGACCTTCGTCCTCGACGACGTCGCGGCCCTCGCCCCCGCACCCGACCTCCCCGCCCTCCTCGCCGAGGGCACCGCCGCGGGCCTGCCCACCCTGGCCGTCCTCCGCTCCCCCGAACAGGCCGCGGCCCGCTGGCCCGCCCCCCTCTGGCAGCACGCCGACCTCCGCCTCACCCTCGACGCGGCGTCCGCGCCTTCCGTCCCCGACGCCATTCCGCTGCGCTGAGCTCGGGGGGCTTGTTGCGGTGGCCCGCGGCCTTGGTGCCGGTGGGGGCTGGTCGAGGGGTTCCCCGCGGGCTCCTTTTTGCGCTGCGGGGGCGGTTGTTGCGGTATGCCGCGCGATCTTCCGGTAGGTGGGGGGGTTGCTCGCGCCGTTCCTCGCTCCCCTTTGCGCTGCGGGGGTGCGTGGTGCGGTGGCCCGCGGCCTCACGGTGGGTGGGGGCTGGTCGTGCCGTTCCTCGCGCCCCTGAGGGGGTGCCGCTTGCGGTGGGCGGTTTTGGCTTTCCGCCGGTGGTGGGTTGCTCGCGCAGTTCCTCGCGCCCCCGGGGTCATCCGGCGGGGCATCGCGCTTGTGCTCGGGGGGTGGGGTCGGGTGCCACTCCGGGGGTACCTCCTCGGAATGCGCGTCTGGCGTCATGACGGGTTGGTTGGGCGGTGGGGTGCGCATTCCTGCGGGGGCACCCCCGGATCGTCCCCCTCCCGGGCCGGTGTGGCGGCTGCCTGCCGGTGGGGGTGAAGTCTCTGCAGGGACTGCGGTTCGCCCCCGACGGCGGCGCACCCCCACAAGAAGGCCGTCAGCCGACGTCGTATCTGCACGGGTGGTGGGGGTGGGAACACCCCGCGCCGCCAGGCGCGGGAAACCCCCGCGGCGGGGCAGCCGCCCACGTACCGGCAATCGGGCACCGCCCGAGCGCGGCGCCGCCAGGCGCGGGAACTCCCGCAGCGGGACAGCCGCAAGCCCCACGGTGAGCGGGCACCGCCCGAAGCGGCGCCGCCAGGTGCAGGCACCCCGCAGGGTAGCCCGAGCCCCGCCGCAGGCGGGGAGTGTCCGGCGGGGGCGTCAGGCGATGCGCGCGAGGTCGGCCACGGCGACAGCTCCCCGCAGGGGGAGGCCCGAGACGAAGCGCTCGACCTCCTCCACCGCGTAGGCGCCGAGGCGCCGGACCTCGGCGCCCTGGCACCCGGCGATGTGCGGGGTCAGCAGCACGTTCCGGAGCCGGTGGAGCACGTGCTCCACCGGCAGCGGTTCGGGGTCGGTGACGTCGAGGTACGCCTCGATCCGCCCCGTTTCGCACTCGCGCGCCAGCGCCTCCGTGTCGAGGAGGCGGCCGCGGGCGGTGTTGATGACGGCGGCGCCGTCGCGCAGCATCCGCAGTCGGCGGGCGTCGAGGAGGTGGCGGGTTTCGGGCAGCTCGGGGGCGTGGATCGTGACGATGTCGGAGGCGGCGCACAGTTCGTCGAGGTCGACGAGCCGGACGCCGAGTGTCCGCGCGTCCTGGGGCGTGACGTAGGGGTCGGCGAGCAGCACCTGGTAGCCGGCGTCGGCGGCGCGCAGCCGGGCGATGACGCCGCGGCCGATGCGGGAGGCGCCGATGACGCCGACGACGGCCCCGTCGGCGCCGCGCCGCTCGGCGTGGTCGGGCTGGAGGCCGCGGTGGTAGCCGGCGGCGTAGCCGAGGGTGCGGCGTGCGGCGAGGAAGAGGGTCGCCGTCGTGAAGTCGATGACGGGCCCGGCGTTGGCGTCGGCGGCGGAGGAGACCGCGATGCCGCGTTCCCAGACCTCGGGCCGTACGTGGTGCTTGACCGTCCCGGCGGCGTGGATGACGGCGGCGAGCCGGGGGGTGCGGGCGAGCAGTGCGGTGCCGATCTCGGGCGCGCCCCACCCGGTGAGGAGGATGTGCGCCCCGGCGAGGGCGGCGTCCGAGGCGGGGTCGGCGGCGTCGGTGACGAGTGCCGGGTGGACGTCGGCGAGCGTGTCGAGCCGGGCGCGCAGCGGTGCCGGGAGGACGAGGTCCACGATGTCCTGCTGCATCGCCAGCACCAGATTCGGCCGCTCCGCCATGTCTGCCCCTCGCGTGTAATCGGTTACCTCCCAGCTCCTCCAGGCTATGGGCGGCGGCGCGGCAGGTCAACGCTCAACGCCGCGCGGAGGGTGTACCTGGCCGTAGTAACCGGTTGAGATTGTCTCTCACCTCAAGGCGCCGAGGAGAACGCGACGGCGACAGCCGAACGGGACGCCATCGGCCGCACAGGGGCGGCTGGCGCAGACGGACGGGCGGGGCGCGGGACGCGCCTCGGGCGGCTGCCACCGACACGACCGGCGGCATCGTCAGCGGCCGCACGCCCTTGGGCGCCTGGGACGGCACCGTGAAGGAGAGGCGCATTCAGGGCCTGGGACCGGATGGCCGAGGACCACGCGAAGGACCACGCCTCGAACCACTGACACCCGCGTACCGCGGAACGGACGGCAGACCGCGGACACGCACCGGCCCCGCGCTGCTCACGGCCCGTTACGCTTGGGCGGCGGCGCACGGCCGGGGCGGAAACCGGCAACCGGGCACACCGGCGCCGGGAACATCGGATGGCGGGGATGGCGGAGACTTCACCAGGGCCGGGCACCACGGCCGGCCGCGGCAGGCGCCGTGTCACCATCCGCGACGTCGCGGACCGCGCGGGCGTCTCGGTCGCCACTGTCTCCCGCGTCCTCGCCGGCAACTACCCGACGTCCGCCGCCGCGCGCGCGAAGGTGCTGCGGGCCGTCAAGGACCTCGACTACGTCATCGACGGCCGCGCCCGCGCCCTCGCCGGCACCGGGCCCAAGACCGTGGCCGTCATCGTCTCCTCCGTCGACAGCGCCTTCTACGCCACCGTCGCCCAGGGCGTCGAGCAGGAGGCCGCCGCCCGCGGCCGGCTGTGCATGGTGTGCAGCCACGGCGGCGACGAGGCGCGCGAACTGGCCCTCGTCCAGATGATGCGCGAGCAGCGCTGCGAGTTCGTCGTCCTCGTCGGCGGCGCCGTCGAGGACGAGCGCTACCAGGCGCGGCTCGGCGAGTACGCCCACGGACTGGCCGCGGCCGGCTCCCGCCTCGTCCTGTGCGGGCGCCCCGCCCCCAGCCCGGACATGCCCGTCCTCGTCGTGGAGTACGACAACGAGGCCGGCGCCTACGCCGTGACCAGCCATCTGCTGTCCGCCGGCCACCGGGACATCCTCTACTTCGGCACCATTCCCGGCCACACCACCATCGAGCCGCGCATCGCCGGCTACCGGCGGGCCCTGGCCGACCACGGCCTACCCCCGTCCGCCGAGCGCGTCGAGGGCTTCGGCGTCGGCCGTGCCCACGGCTACGCCAACATGCGGCAGATCCTCGCCGACTGCGGCGGGCGCCCCGACTTCACCGCCGTCTTCGCCGGCGACGACCAGGCCGCGGCGGGCGCGATGGCGGCGCTGCGCGAGTACGGCCTGCGCACCCCCGAGGACATCTCCGTCGTCGGCTACAACAACGACGGCCTCGCCCAGGACCTCAACCCGCCGCTGACCACCGTCAACATCCCGGCCTACGAACTCGGCCGCGAGGCCGTCCGCCTCGCCCTCACCGAGGAGACCGCACCCCGCCCGGCCGCCCAGTCCCGCCACCTCCTCGGCACCCACACGGTCCTGCGCGAGAGCGTCCGCCGACTGCCCTGAGGTCCTCGCCGGGTCCTCACTCCTGGCGGAGTGAGCGCGACATCCCGAAGGCCCCGAGCAGCCCGTTGTCGACGAACCTCGTCATCTCCCCCACCCGGCCGCCGGCGAGGCCCAGCACCATCACGCCGTGCGCGTGCGCGATCGACGAGCCCCGGTCCCGCCGGTAGAGCGCGAACGCCGGCTGCCCGTTCGCCCGCACCCCGCGCAGCACGAAGCTGCGCCCGTCTGCGAAGACGACGCTCCGCAGGAAGTCCGCGACGGCCGGCGCCCCCTCGTACGTGGCCTCCAGCGGCGGCATCGTGAGCCGTGCGTCCTGGGTGAGCAGCTCCACCAGCGCCGCCACGTCCCCCGCCTCGAAGGCCCGCGCGAAGTCGTCGACCACCCGCCGCTCCGCCGCCGACCCGGGCAGCGGCGCCCGTTCCCGGTCCTGCCCGGGCAGCGAGGCGGCGAGTACGGCCCGGGCCCGCCGCAGGGCGAGGTGCACGGCGTTCGCCGTCATGCCGAGCATCGCGGCGACCTCCGCGGCCCGGAAGCCCAGCACGTCCCGCAGCACCAGGACGGCACGCTGCCGCGGTACGAGCTGCTGGAGCCCCACGACGAAGGCGAGCGAGACCGTCTCCCGTGCCTCGTACCGCGCCTCGGGCCCGGGCTCCCGGTCCGGCAGCTCGGCGAGCAGCGGCTCCGGGTACGGCTCCAGCCACGCCGGCTCCGCGGGCCGCCGCGACGGCCCGGACGGCGCGGTCACGACCTCCGGCCGCGGCCGCCGCCGCTCCCCGGCCCGCAGCGCGTTGAGGCAGCGGTTGGTGGCGATCCGGTAGAGCCAGGTCCGCACCGATGCCCGCTCCTGGTAGCCGTCCAGCCCGCGCCAAGCGGCGAGCAGTGTCTCCTGGAGCAGGTCCTCGGCGTCCTGGAGGGAGCCGAGGATGCGGTAGCAGTGCAGCTGCAGCTCCCGCCGGTAGGGCTCGGTCAGCACGCGGAAGGCGTCCCCGTCACCCGCCCGCGCCCGCGCGAGCACCGCCTCGCCGTCCTGCCACGTCTCCGCCGCCATCTCCGGACCCTCCTCACCACGTACGCCAGCCCTCACCCGGTACCGACACCACCCGCCGCCGAGAACTGTCGCTCCTGGCGGGTCGACGGGGAAGGCCGTGGGGGCGTCCGAACGCAGAAAAGCGTCAGCCCCCGTGCTCGGCACGGGGGCTGACGCTTCTTCAATATTTGTTCGGCGGTGT
>NZ_JBIRRA010000017.1:0-20328 GCF_044333485.1 Streptomyces sp. NPDC020983
GCCACCAACGACGACGAACACCCCGTGTCCACCGTCACCGCAGGACCCTCCAACCCCAACACGTACGACACACGCCCCGACACCACACACCCCAGGCTCCCGGTGGCGGCATAGCCCTCGACCTCGTTCTGGGCCATGGCGGTGAGGACGACGTACTCCTGCGACGTCACGCCGGCCCAGACACCGGTGTCGCTGCCGACGAGGCCGCGCGGGTCGATCCCGGCGTGCTCGAAGGTCTCCCAGGCGACTTCGAGCAGCTGCCGCTGCTGCGGGTCCATCGCCAGTGCCTCGCGCGGCGAGATGCCGAAGAAGCCCGCGTCGAAGCCGGCCGCACCGTGCAGGAAACCGCCCTGCCGGGTGTAGCTGGTCCCGGGGCGGTCCGGGTCGGCGTCGAAGAGGGAGTCCAGGTCCCAGCCGCGGTCGGCCGGGAAGGCGGTCAGGCCCTCGGAGCCGGAGGCCACCAGATTCCACAGGTCGTCCGGGCTCTGCACCCCGCCGGGGAAGCGGCAGGCCATGCCGACGATCGCGACGGGCTCGGGCAGGGCGGCCTCGGCCTCACTCAACCGCCTGCGGGTGTCGCGCAGTTCGGCCGTCACCCACTTCAGGTGGTCGAGCAGCCGCTCCTCGTCCTTCGCCATGCCAAGGCTCTCCTCTCGCTGCGGAAATCGGCGGGTCCGGGCCGGCCCGAGGCGGATCTCGGCCTCCTCGGCGCAAGCGCGAAGGGGTCAGAAGGTGCAGTCGAGCCGCTTGTAGCCCTCGACGAAGCTCGACGCGAGCCGGCTCGGCTCCCCCGTGGCGCGGATCTCCGGGAGGGCGGCCAGCAGTTCGCGGTAGAGGGAGGCGATCTCGATACGGGCGAGGTGGGCCCCGAGGCAGAAGTGCGGGCCCGGCGCGCCGAAGGAGAGCTGCGGGTTGGGGTCCCGGGTGATGTCGAAGCGGTAGGGGTCGGCGAAGACCTTCTCGTCGTGGTTGGCGGACCAGTAGAGGAGGAAGACCTGGTCGCCCTCGCGGAAGCGGTGGCCGTTCATCTCGCAGTCGCGGGTGGCGGTCCTGCGCATCCAGTTGATGGGGGTTGCCACCCGGAGGATCTCCTCGACGGCGTTCCGCGCGTGCGCCTCGAAGTCCGACAGCAGCAGGGCCCGCTGCCCGGGGTGCTCGGTGAGCAGCACCAGGGCGCGGGAGATGGCGTTCCGGGTCGTCTCCATACCGGCGTTGACCAGCAGGATGAAGAAGGAGACCAGCTCCTGGCGGGTCAGCTGCTCGCCGTCCTCCTGCACCTGGACCAGCCGGGTGACGACATCGGCCCGCGGGTGGGCGAGGCGGTCCTCGCGGAGCCCGGCGATGTAGTCGCCGAGGTCCCGGGAGGCGCCCAGCACCGCGGCCGCGGCCTCCTCGGGGCTGGAGACGAACTCGGGGTCGAGGGCGCCCATGATGGTGCTGGTGCGCTCGAAGAGGAATTCGTAGTCGTCCGGCGGGATGCCCATCATGGTGCTGAGCACGGCGATCGGCATGTCGGCCGCCACCGGGCGCACGAAGTCCCCGGGCCCGCGGTCGGCGAGTTCGGCGACGAGGCGGCGGGCCACCTCCCGGGACATGGACTCGAAGGCGGGCGCCATGTTGCGGCCGAACGACCGCGACACGATGCGCCTCAGCCGGGCGTGCTCGGGGTTGTCCATGGTGATCATGGAGCCGTAGAACTCGCCGAGCTCCGGGCCCACCATGCCGGTGGCGCCCTCCGAGGAGAAGTCCTGGGGGCGGCGGCTGACCTCGAGGATGTCGGCGTGCTTGGCGAGCGCGTAGTAGCCGCCCGCCATGGGCCCCCACGGCAGGCGGGGCGGCACGAACTCCGGTCCGGGCTGGGCGCGCAGCCGCTCGAAGACCTCCGCGCGCTCCTCGTGCGGCCGCAGCCAGAAGGCCGGATCGAGGAAGTCGGGCACGGATGCGGTGCCGGACGCGCCGGAGGAGGGGAACCTGGCTTCCGTCGGGGACACAGTGCCTCGATTCACGTGTGGGACGGCTGCGAACACCGGTCCGCGCCAGTCTCACAACCGCTCCTTAAGCAGTGCTTTCCGGCGCCCGCCCGCGGTTCCCGTGCAGGTACGCGGACGCCCGGCAAGGGGCTCTCCCCCTCCCGGGCGTCGTCGTCCGCACGGTGCGCCCGTACGGTGGCGGGGCCGTCCCCCGGGTCAGCCGGCGGCCGTCTCCCGCAGCGCGGTGCGGATCGCCTCGGCCACCTCCGCGCGCCGCTCGTCGACGAAGAAGTGGCCGCCGCGGAAGGTCAGCAGGTCGCACCCGGCGTCGGTGTGGTCCGCCCACGCGGCGGCCTCGTCCAGCGTGGTGTGGGGGTCGTCGGTGCCGGCGAGCACCGTGACCGGGCAGGACAGGGTGAAGCCCGGCTGCTCGCGGTAGGTCTCGATGGCCTTGTAGTCGCTGCGGGTCGGCCCGATCGCCATCTGCACGATCTCGGGGTCGGCGAGCATCCGCTCGTCGGTGCCGCCCAGCATCCGCAGCTCGTCGAGCAGGCCCGCGTCGTCGCGCAGGTGGACCGTGCCGGGCCGCAGCCGGGAGGGGGCGCGCCGCCCGGAGGCGAAGAGACGTACGGGCTGCGGTCCGCCGTCCCCGCTCAGCCGGCGGGCCACCTCGTAGGCCACGACCGCGCCCATGCTGTGGCCGAAGAAGGCGTACGGGCGGTCGCGCCACACCGCCGAGGCAGCAGCGAACGCGGCTGCCAGCTCGTCGATCGACTCGGCGCTCGGCTCGGAACGCCGGTCCTGGCGCCCGGGGTACTGCACGGCCAGCACCTCGACACCGGGGGCCAGCAGCGCGGAGAGCTTGTGGAAGGCGGTGGCGGACCCGCCGGCGTGCGGGAAGCAGACCAGCCGGAGGACGCCCCGGTCGGAGGGATGATAGCGCCGGACCCACGGGTCGTGTTCCAGCACATTGGCGGCAGAGGTGCTCATCGGTTCGGCTCCTGGAGGCGGGCGGCCGGCTCGCGGTCAGGCGAGCAGGTCGCGGCGGCGGAAGGCGGCGAGCGAGACGGCGAGGCCCGCGAGGGCAAGCGCCCCCATGACGACCAGCGGCGTGGCCTCGAACGGCGATCCGGGCAGCTTGGGCACCTGGCTGAAGGGCGAGACGTCCATGAGGTAGTGACCGGCCTTCAGGGACGGCCCGACCAGGGTGACGAAGGCGAAGATCCCGTACAGGCCCCAGCTCACCGCGGTGTAGCGGGGAAAGGCGGCCAGCAGCAGGACGGCGACGGCGCCGACCGCGAGCACGGCCGGGAGCTGGGCGAAGGCGGCGCCGAGCATGCTGCCCAGGCCGTGCCCGAGGCGGTGCGCGCTCAGGCCGTAGGACAGGCCGGTGCCGAGCCCCGCGGCCGCGAGCACGGCGGCGGCGCCGCCGGCCGCGATCACCACGTGGCTGGTCACCCAGCGGGCACGGCCGACCGTGCCGGAGAAGACCAGCTCGATCCGGCCGTCGGCCTCCTCGGCCCGGGCCCGGGTGAGGACGCTGAGCGCGAGGGCTGCCGCCATGATCCCGAACGTACCCATGAGCGTGGCGAGATACGCGTCCTGCAGGTCCTGCGTACCGCCGAGTTCCGTCATGAGCTCGCGCACGCTCGCGCCTCCCGCCAGGACGTCGACGTTCTTGACGAAGGAGCCGGTCACGAGTGCCCCCGCGAGCACGCCGCCGGTCCAGCTCAGGACCGTGCCGCGGTGCAGCCGCCAGGCCAGGCCGAAGGCACCGCGGGTGGCGGCGCCCGCGCGGGCGGGGCCGGGGCGGGCGGCGACCAGGCCCGCACCGTAGTCGCGCCGCTCCAGCAGCCGCAGCGCCAGCGGCACCAGCACGGCGGCGGCGAGGGCGGGCAGGGCGAGCACCCACCAGCGGTCCCCGGCGAAGGGGCGTACCTGCTGCGCCCAGCCGACCGGTGACAGCCAGCGCAGCCACGCCACCGAGTCGTCGGTGTCGCCGAGCGCGCGCAGCAGGAAGAAGCCGGCCAGCAGCGCGAGCGCGGTGCCGGTCGCGGTGCGCGCGGATTCGAAGACCTGCGCGGTGACGGCCGCGACGCCGGCGAAGACCACGCCGCACCCGGCGACGGCCAGGCCCAGCGCGAAGGAGCCGGCCACCGGCAGTCCGAGGATCGGCAGCACCGCCCCGATGCACACCCCGACGGTGAGGTCCATCGACACCGCCAGCTGCAGCGCCGCCACGAGCGGCGCCGTACGGTCCACGACCCCGGCGGCGACGAGCTCCTGGCGGCCCGTCTGCTCGTCGGCGCGGGTGTGCCGGACGACGAGCATGACCGACATCACGGCGGCGGCGAGTGCGGCCACGACGCCCAGCCGCCACGCGGTGAGGGCGCCCAGCGACGTGCCGTTGACCGCGCCGTACAGCGGTGCCGCCCCGGAGGCGCCCCGGATGCCGTCGACGAAGGTGCGCCGGGACTGGGCGTCGGGGAAGAGGTCCTTGAGGCTGTAGGCGGTGGAGAAGGAGCTGCCGATCAGCGCGTCGGCCCAGACCGCGAGCAGCAGGCGGTCGCGCCGGGAGGCGAGCTTGACCAGCTCGGTCGTGCCGGCGGGGGCGCCGCGGCTCATCGCGCGCCCTCCGCTGTGGAGTAGTAGCGCAGGAACAGCTCGTCCAGTGTGGGCGGCCGGCTGACGAGCGAGCGCACCCCGGCCTCGGTGACCAGGCGCAGCACCTTCTCCAGCACGTCCGGGTCGACCTGGCAGCGCAGTTGCAGCCCGTCCGTCTCCAGTTCGTGCACCCCGGTGACGGATTCCAGCCCGGTGACCGGCCGGCTGACGGTCGCGACGATGGTGGTGCGGGACAGGTGGCGCAGCTCGTCGAGCGTGCCGGTGTCCACACGGCGGCCCTGGCGGACGATCGACACCCGGTCGCACAGCCGCTCCACCTCGGCCAGGATGTGGCTGGAGAGCAGGACGGTGCCGCCCTGCGCGGTGAACTCGGCCACGCAGTCGCCGAACACCGCCTCCATGAGCGGGTCGAGGCCGGACGTCGGCTCGTCGAGGATGAGCAGGTCGGCGTCGCAGGCCAGGGCGGCCACCAGGGCGACCTTCTGCCGGTTGCCCTTGGAGTAGGCGCGGCCCTTCTTCTTCGGGTCCAGCTCGAAGCGCTCCACGAGGGCGTCGCGCCGCGCCTTGTCGATGCCGCCGTACATCGAGCCGAGCAGGTCGATGGTCTCACCGCCCGTCAGGCCGGGCCACAGGCTGACGTCGCCGGGGACGTAGGCGAGCCTGCGGTGCAGCCGTGTCGCGTCGCGCCAGGGGTCGCCGCCGAAGAGGGTGGCGGTGCCGCCGTCGGCGCGCAGCAGTCCGAGCAGGATGCGGATCGTGGTCGACTTCCCCGCACCGTTGGGCCCGAGCAGTCCGTGGACCTCGCCCTGGGTGACCGTCAGGTCGAGCCCGTCGAGGGCGACGGTCCGCCTGAACTGCTTGCGTAATCCTGACGTGCTGATCACGTCGTCGTTTCCGTTCACGAAGACGACAGTATCGGTATCTTCACAGAGTTGTGAAGTTTCATGACACACTGCATACGCGGGTGCGCGGTTCCGGCGCACGGGGCCGGGAGGAGATGGTGGGTCATGTCCGTCGGACGGGACGAGGAGGAGGCGCGGCGCTTCGTCGAGCAGACGGCCATGCTGTTCGCCGATCTGGGCGTCCCCAGGATGAGCGCGCGGGTGCTGATGACGCTCATGGCCTCGGAGGAGCGCGGCCTGACGGCGGGCGGGCTCGCGGAGCTGCTCAAGGTGAGCCCGGCCGCGATCTCCGGCGCGGTCCGCTACCTGGCCCAGCTCGGTCTCGTCGGCCGCGAGTCGGTGCCCGGTTCCCGCAGCGACCTGTACGTGCTTCCCGACGACACCTGGTACACCGCCGCCGTCACCAAGCAGGGGATGTTCACCCGCATCATCGCCGCGTCCGAGCGCGGCACGTCCGCGCTGGGCGGTACGGACACCCGGGCCGGGGCGCGGATCGCGGAGATGCGGGACTTCTTCGACTTCGCCCAGCAGGAGATGGCCGACGTGCTGGACCGGTGGAAGGCGCAGCGGGCGCAGGGCCTGCCGGCCGCGTCCCGGCAGGGCTGACGGCCGCCGGCGGGCGGCCCGCGGGCACGCGTCCGGGGGGCGCGGCCGAAGGGGCGCGCGGGGCCGCTCGGCGTGAGCGGCCGCGCGCCGGGGCGCCTTGACGCGGCGTCAGCCGCCGGTGAGCCTGGGGGCAGGTTCCGGCGGACGAAGGGCTGCAGGGCATGAACTGGATCGACGAGACCGGGCGCCACGAGGGCTTCGTGGCCGCGGTGCTGGCGGACGGCGGTGAGCCGGGCCCGCGGCCGGACGGCAGCCGTGTGCCGTGGTGGTCCTGCAACGGCGCCGACGGCCCGCGGGCGGTCGCCGTCAAGGGCGCGTGCGCCTGCGGCTGGCGCGGCGGCACCGCGCACCCGGTCGACTTCGGCGACGACGAGGCGACCGAGGGCTATGAGGAGGCCACCGGCCCCTACGCGGACTGGGAGCGGCACACCACCGCGGCCGAGGGCCTGATCCCGCGCGACGTCGAGCAGCTGCTCGGCACGCTCCAGCGGCGCATCGACGAGCTGTGCGACCAGCAGCAGCTGCTCACCGCGCTGCGCGTCACGGCCCGTGTGGAGGGCCTGGCCCCGATGTGGAGCGCCGCCGCGGCCCGGAGCGCCCGCCACGGCCTGGTGGCCTGGGAGGCGATCGGCGCGCCCTTCGGCCTGAGCGGGGACGCGGCCCGGATCCGCTTCACGTCGATCCCGGGCTCGTCGGACGCGCTGGACTGACGGCGGGCCCCGCCGGATCCGCCGCCGCGCCGGCCGCGAGAGCGGCGACACGGGCGCGGAGGAATGCGCGTTCGGCCGCGTTGCCGGTGGCGCGCAGCGCCTCCTCGTAGGCGGCCGCGGCCTGCGCCGTCCGGCCCAGGCGGTGCAGGAACTCGCCGCGGGCGACGGCCGCGTAGGGGTAGCCGGCCAGCCGCGGCTCGGCGGCGAGGGCGTCGAGGGCGGCCAGGCCCGCGGCGGGACCCCGCGCGAAGCCGAGGGCCACGGCGCGGTTGAGCGCGGCCACCGGCGTGGGGCGGCGGCGCAGCAGCAGGTCGTAGAGGCCGACGATCTCCGTCCAGTCGGTGTCCTCCCACGCCGGCGCCTCGGCGTGCACCGCGGCGATCGCCGCGCGCAGCGCGAAGGGCCCGGGCGGGCGGCGGCGCAGGGCGCGGCGCAGCAGGGCCCGGCCCTCGGCGATGGCCGCCCGGTCCCACCGGGTGCGGTCCTGCTCGGCGAGCAGCACCGGCCGCCCGGCGGCGTCGACGCGGGTCTCCCGGCGGGCGTCGGTCAGCAGGATCAGCGCCCGCAGGCCCGCCACCTCGGCGTCGCCCGGGAGGAGGCCGCCCAGCATGGCCGCCAGCTCGGCGGCCCGCCCCAGCAGGTCGGTGCGCAGCAGCGCGGGCCCGGCGGGGGCGACATGGCCGGTGGTGAAGACCAGGTCCACCACCGTGAGCACCGCGTCGATCCGCTCGGGCAGCTCCTCGGAGTCGGGTATCCGGTACGGGATGCCCGCCGCGGCGATCTTCTTCTTGGCGCGGGTGATGCGGGCGGCCATGGTCGCCTCGGCGACGAGGAACGCGCGGGCGATCTCCGCGGTGGTCAGGCCGCACACCAGCCGCAGCGTCAGCGCCACCTGGGCCTGGAGCGCGAGGGCGGGGTGGCAGCAGGTGAAGATCAGCCGCAGGCGCTCGTCGGGGATGTCGGCGCCGTCCGCGGGGCCGTCCACCGTCTCGTCGTCGGCGAGCAGCGGCAGCGCGGTGCGCAGGAAGACGGCCCGGCGGACGACGTCCACGGCCCGGTTGCGGGCCGTGGTCGTCAGCCACGCGGCGGGGCGCTCGGGCACCCCGGAGGACTCCCAGGCGACCAGGGCCCTGGCGTACGCGTCCTGCACGCACTCCTCGGCCAGGTCCAGGTCGCGGGTGACGCGCACCGTCGCGGCGAGCACGAAGGCCCACTGCGTGCGGTGCGCCTCGGCCACCGCGCGGGCCGCAGCGGACTCCCCCGGGCACCCCGCCCCGGCCCGTGCCGCCCGCTCCCCGTCCGCCATGGTCGCCCCGCCTCTCCCGTCCCGGTCAGTGCAGCGGACGGACCTCGACGGCCGCCTCGCCCGGCCGCCCGAAGTACGGCAGCCGCCTGGCCACGGCGAGCGCCGCGTCCAGGTCGGGCACGTCGACGATGTAGTAGCCGCCGAGCGCCTCCTTGGTCTCGGCGTAGGGGCCGTCGGTGATCAGATGGCCGCCCGCGCCGTCCTCGCGCACCACCGTCGCCGTCGACGTCGGCATGAGGTGCTCGCCGGTGACGACCACGTCCTTGTGCTCCTCGACGAAGACCCGGTGCCCCTCGTCGCGTGCCCGCACCTCGGCCTCGCCCGCCGTCTCGGCGTATTCCTCGTTGTCGTGGATGAGCAGCAGGTAGCGCGCCATGGCTCCCGTCCTTCCTGTCCCCGGCTCCCGTGCCGCAGCGCGCGGCCGGTCGCCTCTCGTGGTCCTACGCCCCTTCGACGATCGGGGACCCCCCGGAATCGACACCGGCCGCGGCGGATCCGCCACCGGGCGCGGGCAGCGGGCCGCCCAGGTGCCGGGCGACGCGCTCGCGCAGCCGTAGGTACTCCTCCCAGCGCCGGGGCAGCGGCCCGGGCGGCCGGACGACCCGGCGCGCGCCCGTGACGCGCTGGCCGCGGCGGAACTGCTCCTGCGTGACGTCGAGCTCTATGCCGCTCGGCAGCTCGTTCCACCAGTGGTGGCCCTGCGGCTCGCCACCGAGGCGGACCTCGCCGACCACCAGGCCGCCGCCGAAGAGGTCGTGGACGATCAGTGCGCTGATGTCGCAGTGGCCCCACGCCGGGTTGTCCGGCGACCACGGCTCGCGCGCGGCGTCGTCGGGCGAGCAGGTGTCGGCGGCCCAGGACGCGCGCAGCGCCCGGTCGAGGTCCAGAAGGCTCCGTACGGTCATGCGGGCAGCGTCCCACGTACCTCTGACAACGCCCCCGCGGACGTCCCGTCCGCGGGCGGTCGTGGCAGGTCAGGGCAGTGGGTGCAGGGCGGCGGGGGTGAGGTCGGCGAGGGTCGGGTAGCCGTCCACGGCCATGATCAGGTCGGCCTCGGCCAGGACCGACCGCAGCACGTGCACGATGCCGTCCGTACCGCCGAGCGCGCAGCCGTAGGCGTAGGGGCGGCCGAGGCCGACCGCGCGGGCCCCGAGGGCGAGGGCCTTGACCACGTCGGCCCCGGACCGCACCCCGGAGTCGAAGAGCACCGGCAGGCCCTCCGCGGCCGCGACCACGTCGGGCAGCACGGTCAGCGCGGGCAGGCCGCCGTTGGCCTGGCGCCCGCCGTGGTTGGAGCAGTGGATGCCGTCCACCCCGCCGTCCCGGGCGCGCCGGGCGTCCTCCGGGTGGCATATGCCCTTCACGATGAGCGGCAGGGAGGTGATCGAGCGCAGCCAGCCGAGGTCGTCCCAGGTCAGGGGCTTGCCGAAGATCTGCGTCCAGAGCAGGACGGCGCCCTGCGGGTCGTCGCGCGGGTCCTTGCCGAGCAGCCGGCGGAAGACCGGGTCGGTGAGGTAGTTGCCGAGGCAGTGGCCGCGCAGCTGCGGGAAGTTGCCGGTGGCGAGGTCGCGCGGGCGCCAGCCGGTGACCCAGGTGTCGAGGGTGACGGCGATCGCGGCGTAGCCGGCCTGCTCTGCCCGGTGGACCAGGCTCTCGGCGAGGTCGCGGTCGGTGGGCGTGTAGAGCTGGAAGATGCCGGGCGTGCCGCCCAGCTCGGCGGCGACGTCCTCCAGCGGGTCCACCGACAGCGTCGACGCCATCATCGGCACGCCGGTGCGGGCCGCGGCGCGCGCGGCGGCGAGGTCGCCGTGGCCGTCCTGCGCGCACAGCCCGAGCACCCCGATCGGTGCCATGAACAGCGGCGCGGGCCACGTCCTGCCGAACAGCTCCACGGACAGGTCGCGGCTGCTCGCGCCGACGAACATCCGCGGGTAGAGGCCCCAGCGCGCGAAGGCCTCGGTGTTGGCGCGCTGCGTGGTCTCGTCGCCCGCGCCCCCGGCCACGTACGACCACACCGAGGGCGGCAGCGCGGCGGCCGCGCGCTCCTCCAGCTCCGCGTACGCCATCGGCAGGTCGGGCAGCACGCCGCCGAGGGCGCGCAGGTAGATGTCGTTCTGGTAGTTCCCGAACGCGGGCTGCGGAAGCGGCGGCGGCTGAGCGCTCATATGGTGTTGTCCTCGCGGTCGGGCGGCTACTGCGCGGGGTAGATGTCCCCGGCGGCCATCATGCTCTCCTGGTCGCTGTCCGATTCCAACTGCCTGGCCCGCTCCTCCAGCCGGCCGCGCTCGGCGGCGTCCGCGGCGTGCGCCGCGTCGTCCGCGAGCCGGTGGGCCTGCTCCCGCAACTGCTCGACGTGGCGGTGGGCGGCTTCCTGCCCGGTCATGGCCTGCTGCGTCGTGCCCTGCTCCGTCATGGCGGACCTCGCTCCGGTGGGGGTGTCCTCGCCTTCCAGCGAACCAGGCTCCGCGCCGCGCGGCCACCCAGCTCCCCGCCCGGCCGACGGGTCAGGCGGAGGTACGGGAGCGGGCCCGGGCGCGGGTGGCCGCGACGGCGAGGGAGGGCTGCAGGCGGCGCGCGGCGGCGAGGTGGTCGCCGGTCCAGACGATACGGACCGCGGTCGCGGTGGCCCGGCCCTGCTCGTCGCGCAGGTCCCGGCGTACGGCGGCGGCGAGCCGTGCGTCCGCTCCGGGGTCGTCGGGCTGCGGTGCGGGCACGGGCTCGCTGCCCCGGATACCGGCGGCGAGGCCGTGGTACCACGCCGAGACCGCGTCCGCCGCGGACAGCAGCTCGGCACGGGCCGCGGCCCGCTCGGCGTCGCTGTGCGGGTCGCCGGCCCGCTGCCAGAGGCCCAGCACCGCGTCCGCCGCGAGCCGCAGCCCGACCACGCCGGTGACCAGGGCGGTCATCTCGGCGAGCGGTACGGGCTTGGGCCCGCGCTCGGCGAGGTAGCTGCGGAAGGCGTCGTCCAGCCGCCGGGCCGCGGCGGCGGCCCGGCGCCCGGCGGCGACCGGCGCGGCGGCGGGCCCGGGGCCTGCGGAGCAGCAGCCCACCGCGTAGTCGACGGCGCCGGCGAGGTAGTCCGCGCTGTCCCGGTAGGCCGCCGCCATGGTCTTGTCCACCTCCGCGGCCGCGCCCCGCGGCCAGAAGAGCACCCCGACGAGGAGGCTCACCGCGCAGCCGATGGCGATGTCCTCGACACGGAAGAGGCCGACACGCCAGCTGGGGACCTGCCCGATGTTGAAGAGGATCACCAGCGTGACGGTGAAGGCCGCCTGGCCCGCGGCGAAGGAGACCACGGCGGGCGCGATGCCGGCCAGCAGCACCGCGACGGGCAGCAGGTACCAGAGCAGGACGCTGTCGTGCCCGATGAGCTGCAGCAGCCCGGCCCCGGCGATCGATCCGGCGACGGTCCCGGCGAGGCCGCGTACCGCGTTCTGCCCGGTGTTCAGCGCGTTGGAGCGCAGTACGGAGAGCGCGCCGAGCACGGCCCAGAAGGAGTGCTGGACGCTCGCCACGTCGGTGACGGCGACCGCGAGGGCCAGCCCTGCCGCGCCCCGCACACTGTTGTGCAGCCACACGGAGTGCGCGGACAGGTGCGCCGCGGCCCGCTCCCGCGCGGCCTCCGGCGCGGACGGCAGCCCGCGGGGCTCCCGCCCCAGCAGCCGGTCCGCCCAGCCGCGCCGCTCCGCGGCGGCGGCCAGCTCGACGTTGGCGGCGATCTGCAGCACCGCGAAGCTCAGCTCCTGCGCCCGGAAGGACGCGTCGAGCGCCCCGAGGAAGGCGCCGAGGCCGGCGTCGCCGGGATCCTCCCTGCCGGCCCCGGCGGCCGGGGCGGCCGCGCCGCCTCCCGTCCCGTCCGCCCCGCCGGGCGGACGGGACGGGAGGCGGGTCGTGGCGTCGCCTTCCAGCGTGTCCAGCGCGGCGTGCAGACGGGCGGCGGCGGTGCGCAGGGGGGTGGGGTCGGCAGTGCGGGAGGTGAGCAGGTCGGCGGCGTGCTCCAGGGTGTCGGCGGCGGCGCGTCTGGCCCGGCAGGGGGCGGTGGCGCCGCCGCGGGTGGCCTCCTGGGGCGTACCGGCGTGGGCGACGATCGCGGTGAGCCAGGTCAGCTCGTCGACCAGCCGCACCAGCGCGCGGCCGCCCGTGGACAGGCCGGTCGGCCGGTAGGGCGTGCCGTCGAAGGCGCGGCGCAGCCGGTCCGCGGCCTCGGTGACGTCGGCGGTGGCACGCGCACAGCGCGCGCCGTCGGGCGGCTCGGGCCCGAGGACCAGGGCGGCCTCGACCCGCAGCCGGGCGGCCACCGCCCGGCAGACGGCGACGGCGGGCGCCGTCAGCGGGTCGGTGGCGGGCCGCGGCCACAGCAGCGCGGTGGCGAGCACGGACGCGCCCGCGGCGAGCCCGGCCCCCGCGAGCCGGTCGGGGAGGGAGGTCAGCGGCGCCCGCAGCGACACCGGGAGGATGAAGCCGAGCAGCAGCGCGGTCGTCGCGCCGGCCAGCGTGGAGCTGACGATGCCGCAGAAGAGCACGGCGAAGCCGACCGCCGCCATGGAGACGACCCCGAGCCAGGTGATCCGGGACACCGCCGTTCCCCAGCAGATCAGCACCGCCCATGCGGCGGCGAGCGCGGCCATCGCCCGCAGCCGGCGCGGCAGCGGCCCGTCGAAGTCGACGAGCAGCAGCATCGCGAACGCCCCGAAGGCGGCGAAGCTCGCCATCTCGCGCGAGCCGACGACCTGGCTGCACAGCGCGAAGAGGGCGGGCATGACGACGGCGCCGCGCCCCGCCCGGCGGGTGGCGGCGAGGCCCGGGTCGCGGCCGCGCAGCCAGGCCAGGGCCCGGGCGGGCAGGGCCTCCGGTACCGTGCCGCGGCTCGTGGTGTCCATGCGCGCGTGCCTCTCCGTTCCGCCGGGGCCGGCGCCCGGGCAGGTCACCGCTGGCGTCGAGTATCGCCGCCGGACGCGCCGCCCGGCGGCGGCGCCCGGCCCGTGTCCCCGGCGCCGCGGGTTTCAGCCCGCGGCCGGGCGCGGCCCCGCGGTCCAGCGGTCGAAGCGGCTGGTGATGTCGGCGAAGTGCTCGGCGATCCGGGCGGCGGCGGCGTCCGGGTCGCGGGCGGCGACGGCCTCCAGGACCCGGCGGTGCTGGCCCACCACCTGGCCGTGGGCGGTGTGCGGCTTGCCGACCTCGCTCTCGACCTGGCGGTAGACGTCCCAGAAGAGCGCGATGAGCTGGAGCACCAGGGCGTTGCCGAGCGGTTCGTAGAGCAGCTCGTGGAAGCGGCGGTCGTGTCCGGCGCGGCCCGCGTCGCCGTCGGCCTCCAGCGCGTCGAGCTCGGTGCGCAGCCGGTCGAGGTCGGCGTCGTCCAGCTCCAGGGCCGAGCGGCGGATGAGACCGGACTCCAGCAGCGCGCGGACCTCGACGATGTCCAGCAGACCGCGCGGGTTGTCGCGGCGGACCGCCAGCCGGGTGTGGAAGAGCAGGCCGGGGGCGAGGGAGCGCAGCTGCGCGGTGCCGACGTAGGTACCGTAGCCGTGCCGGATGTCGACGATGCCGAGCGCCTGGAGGCCCTTGAGGGCCTCACGCACCGAGTTCCTGCTGACACCGAGGGTGCGCATCAGTTCCGTTTCCGGCGGCAGCACCTCGCCCGGATCGAGATCCAACTCCACGATCAGGTCGATCAGTTGGTCCTGCACGCTGGGCCGGCGCGGGCGTTCGGCCAGGGGGGCCGGCGCCTCGGGGGGCTTGCGCTGAGCTGACATGCGGCCTACGTTACCCCCACGCGTAGGACGTCGGACGTCCTACGTCCTACAAACCCTCAGCGACTCCGACGACCCGGCTCCCGAGGATGCGAGCACATGAGCAGCACACACGACGCCGCGCCCCCGCTGCGCTGGCGCGCCGAACTCTCCCGGCGGGACTGGAGAGCCTTCTCGGCCGCATGGCTCGGCTACGCCATGGACGGCTTCGACTTCGGCCTGATCTCCCTCGTCCTGACCGAGATCGCGCACGACTTCCACCTGTCCGGCGTGACCGCCGCGACGCTGGTGTCGGCCGCCTTCGTCTCCCGCTGGTTCGGCGGGCTGGCCATCGGCGCCCTCGGCGACCGCTTCGGCCGCCGCCCCGCCATGGTGCTGAGCATCGCGCTGTACGCGGTCGGCTCGGTGCTGTGCGGCTTCTCGTGGAACTACTGGTCGCTGTTCGCCTTCCGGATGGTCGTCGGCCTGGGCATGGCCGGCGAGTACAGCGCGAGCGCCACGTACATCATCGAGAGCTGGCCGCACCGGATGCGCAACACCGCCAGCGGCATGCTGCTGTCCGGCTACCCGCTGGGCGGGGTGCTGGCCGCCAAGACGTACGCCTGGGTGGTGCCGCACACCAGCTGGCGGGTGCTGTTCTGGATCGGCATCCTCCCGGTCTTCCTCGCGATCTGGCTGCGCCGAAGGCTGCCCGAGGCGGAGGAGTGGCAGCGCTCCAGGGATGCCGGGGAGCGGCCGGTCAGCACCACCGCGCTGCTCTTCGCGCGCGGCAGCCGCCTGTGGACCCTGCCCGTGTGCCTGGTGGCGGCGGCCGCGCTGCTGGTGGTGCTGCGCAACCAGTCGCTCGCCGTGACGCTGGCTCTCGTCGCCGTGATCGCGGCCTGCTTCGTCGCCCTCGCGGTGCGCTTCGCGCAGCGGCTGTGGCCGGTCGTGGTGGGGCTGATGGTCACCGTCTTCTGCGCGTTCCTCTACTCCTGGCCGCTCCAGTCCCTGCTGCCGACGTACCTGAAGTCCGATCTGCACTACGACCCCGGGCAGGTCTCCGACGCGCTGCTGTACGCGGGCTTCGGCTACGCCGTCGGCTCGGTCGTCAGCGGCTACCTCGGCGACCGGTTCGGGACCCGGCGGGCCTACGTGGGGATGCTGCTCGTATCCCTGGTCTTCGTCTACCCGGTCTTCGCCCTGGGCGAGGGGCACACCGTCGCCCTGTGGGTGCTGCTGTTCCTGCTGGTCGGCACCAGCCAGGGCGCCTCGGGAGTGCTGCCCAGCTACATCAGCTCGCACTACCCGGTCGGCATGCGCGCCGCCGCGCTCGGGTTCAGCTACAACGTCGGCGCGCTCGGCGGCGCCGCGGCGCCGGTCCTGGGCGAGAAGATCGCCGGGCCGCTGGGGCTCGGCACCGCGCTGGCCGTGCTCGGCGCCGCCCTGACCGCCGTCGTCGTGCTGCTGGTCGGCTTCGACGTACCGGCGCGCCTGCAGCGCGCCGCCGACCGGCGCCACGCCGCGACGGCAGGACACACCACAGCATTCGAACCACCGGCAAGTGAGAAGGTCTGATGTTCCACGGAGTCGTTCCTCCCCTGTGCACCCCGCTGACCGAGGACGGGGAGGTGGACACCGCCTCCCTGGAGCGCCTGACCGGCTTCCTGCTGGAGGCCGGCGTGCACGGCCTGTTCGTCGGCGGGTCCACCGGCGAGATCGCCCAGCTGACGGACGCGGCGCGCGACACGGCGCTGCGTACGGTCGTCGGCGCCGCCGCCGGGCAGGTCCCGGTGCTGGCCGGCGCGATCGACACCGGCACCCTGCGCGTCCTGGACCACGCCCGCCGCGCGCAGGCATTGGGCGCCGACGCGGTCGTGGTCACCGCGCCCTTCTACGTCGGCGTCGGCGAGAGCGAGGTCCGGGCGCACTACGAGCTGCTGCACCGGCGGCTCGACGTGCCCGTCGTCGCCTACGACATCCCCTCCAACGTCCACTGGAAGCTGTCCCCCGCGCTGCTCGGCGAGCTGGCCCGTTCCGGGGTCGTCGCGGCGGTCAAGGACTCCTCCGGCGACCTGGAGTCCTTCCAGCGGGTGATGGACGGCGCGGCCGGCAGCGGCGCGGGCGTCCTGACCGGCTCCGAGACGCTCGCGGACCTGGCGATGGCCCGGGGCGCCGACGGCATCGTGCCGGGCCTGGGGAACGTCGACCCGCACGGCTACGTGCGGCTCTACGAGGCCGCGCGGGCCGGGGACGCCGCCGCGGCCGCGGCCGAACAGCGGCGGCTGGCCGCGCTGTTCGGCATCATCGAGGTCGCCGACCGGGGCCGCGTCGGCCGGATGTCGGGCGCCCTCGGCGCCTTCAAGGCCGCGCTCGTCGCCCGCGGGGTCATCCGGCACGCGCACACCCAGGCGCCGCTGCTGCCGCTGACGGACGCCGAGACGCGAGCGGTCGCCGACCGGCTCGAAGCCGCCGGGCTCGGCCCCGCCCGCTGACCGGGTGGGGGGGCGGCCCACCGCCCCCCACCTGCGGTTCTCCCCCGCCCTCCGGGCCGGACGCGGACGAAATCCGCCGAACCCCTCCCGCCGTGCCGTGATTCAGGTCACAATTGACTGATCGTCAGCGTAACCTCCGCGCAACATGCGGAGGGCCTCCCCTTCTTCCGGGGCCTGACGAGGGATCACTCTGTAAACGTTTACAGAACGTTCGCAGACCCCCGGCGCGCGATCACCCGCGCGCGCCCGTCCAACGGCACAGTGAGGGGACGACCATGACCACTTCCGGCGGACCGCCCACGGTGGAGACCATCGCCGCACGGGCGGGCGTGTCCATCGCCTCCGTCTCACGCGTGCTCAACGGCCACGGGGCCCGGCCCGGCACCGTGCGGCGCGTCGAGCAGGCCGCGGCCGAACTGGGCTACGTCGCCAACGGCGTGGCGAGATCGCTCAAGGACGGCCGGACCCGGCAGCTCACCTTCGCGATGCCCGACGTCGGCAACCCGGCGTACGTCTCGATGGTCCGGCAGATACAGGCGGTGGCCAAGCCGCTGGGCTACCGGCTGCTGCTGCACTCCACCGGCGCCGTCGCCGAGGACGAGCTGGACGTGGTGCGCAGCCTCGCCGACCGCACCAGCGACGGGCTAATCCTGTGCCCGATCCGGGTGACCCGCGCGCATCTGGAGGCGCTCGCCGCGGCCGCCCGCCCGGTGGTGGTCATCGGCTCCCTGCCGGAACCGGCGGCGGTCGACAGCGTTCGGGCCGACTCCGTGCTCGGCGCCGTGCTCGCGGTGCGCCACCTGCTGGAGCGCGGCCGGCGCCGCATCGGCTTCGTGGGCGGCCCGGCCGACACCGTGCCCGGCCGCAACCGCAGGCTCGGCTACGAGAGGGCGCTGCGCGAGGCGGGCCTCGCGCCCGATCCGGGCCTCGCCGTCACCACCGAGTTCGGCATCGAGTCCGGCGCCCGTGCCGCCCGCCGGCTGCTGGACGCCGGCCCCCGGCCGGACGGCGTGCTGTGCGCCAACGACCAGCTCGCCCTCGGCACCGCGCACGCCGCCCACGACCGCGGCCTGCGCATACCCGACGACCTCGCCGTCGCCGGGATGGACGACAGCGAGCTGGCCCGGGCCGGCCGCCCGGCGCTCACCAGCGTCGACCTCGGCTCGGCCGAACGCGGACGGCTGGCCGCGCAGATGCTCGTCGCCCGGCTGGAGGGCGGCCGCCACCCGGTGCGGACCGCGACCGTGCCGCCGCGCCTGGTGGTCCGGGCCTCGACGGGCGGGGTACGAGGTGCCTGCCCCGCGGGGAGCGCGTCATGAGCGCCGTCGCCGCCGAGGCACCGCGCCCGGGGGCGGGCACTCCCCCGCCGCGTACGGCGGCGGCCCGGCGCCGCATGCTGGGCCTGGACCGTGACGCCTGGTTCCTGCTGCTGCCCGCGCTGGTCCCGGTGCTGGTGCTGAGCGTGCTGCCGCTCTGCTACGGCATCGCGCTGGCCTTCACCGACGCCCAGTCCGGCGTCACGCGTGCGACGTCGTTCACCGGCCTGGACAACCTCGCCGACCTGCGGCTGGACTCGCTGTTCTGGGAGTCCTTCCGGATCGGCCTGGTCTGGGCGGTGTGCGTGACCGTGCTCCAGCTCGCGCTGGGCCTGGGCCTGGCCCTGCTGCTGAACCAGGACCTGCGCCTGCGCTGGCTGGCCCGCACCCTCGCGCTGGTGCCGTGGGCGATGCCGGAGATCGTCGTCGGCATCATGTGGCGGCTGGTGTACAACCCGGACGCCGGCGTCCTCAACAACACGCTGCGCCACCTGCACCTGACCTCCGGCCACACCGACTGGCTCTCCAGCCTGTCCCTCGCCCTCCCGGCGGTCGTCGTGGTGGGCGTGTGGGCGGGCATGCCGCAGACGACCGTGGTGCTGCTCGCCGGGCTGCAGAACGTGCCCCTGGAACTGCACGAGGCCGCCGCCATCGACGGGGCGGGCCTGTGGCGCCGCTTCACGACCGTGACCTGGCCGACGCTGCGCCCCGTCGTGCTGTCGGTCACCGCGCTCAACTTCATCTGGAACTTCAACGCCTTCGGCCTGGTCTACGTGCTGACCGGCGGCGGACCCGGCGGCAAGACCCGGCTGCCGATGCTCTTCGCCTACGAAGAGGCCTTCCGCTACGGCCAGTACGGCTACGCGGCGGCCATGGGCCTGGCGATGACCGCGGTGATCGCGGTACTGCTGGCCGTCTTCCTGCGCAACCGGCTGAAGGAGGCCGACCAGTGAGCGCCGCCGCCACCCCCGCGCCCGACCCCGGCGCCGTGCCCGTACCCGTACCCGTACCCGAGCCGCGCCGCCGGGTGCTGCGCCGCCGCGCGGGCCGCACCGGGCAGTACGCCGCACTGCTGGGCTACCTGGTCTTCCTCGCCTTCCCGCTGCTGTGGCTGCTGTCCACGGCCTTCAAGTCGCCGCGCGAGCTGGGCTCGGTCGACCCGACGTGGCTGCCGCGGCACCCGACGCTGGACAACTTCCGCACCGCGCTCGACGAGCAGCCGCTGCTGCACGCCGCCCTCAACAGCCTGCTCGTGGCGGGCGCGGCCGCCGTGGTCTCGGTCGCCGTCGCGGTGCCCGCGGCGTACGCGATGGCGCGCTTCCGCGGCGCCGTCAGCCGGGCCGGGACGGGCTGGATCCTGGTCAGCCAGATGTTCCCGCTCGTACTGGTCGTCATCCCGTTGTTCATGGTGCTCAAAAATCTGCGCCTGATCGACTCCCGCCCCGGGCTGGTCGTCGTTTACGTGGTGTGGACGCTGCCCTTCGTGCTGTGGATGCTGCAGAGCTACGTCAGAGCCGTGCCGGTGACGCTGGAGGAGGCGGCCGCGATCGACGGCTGCGGCCGCTGGCGCACGCTGCGCAGCGTGGTGCTGCCGCTGCTGGCGCCCGGCCTGGTGGCGACGCTGATGTTCGCCTTCGTCACCGCCTGGAACGAGTTCTTCTTCGCCCTGGTCCTGCTCAAGACGCCGGAGAAGCAGACGATGTCCGTGATCCTGACCCACTTCACCGGTGCGGAGGGCGCCGCGGACCTCGGTCCGCTCGCCGCCGCCGCGCTGCTGGCCACCCTGCCGAGCCTGGTCTTCTTCGCGCTGCTCCAAAAGCGCCTGGTCGGCGGCATGCTGTCCGGGGCGGTGAAGGGCTGATGCGGCGCCGGACGCTGCTCGGCGGAGGCGTCGCCGCCGCGGCGGGCGCCACGGGCGGCCCGCTGCTGGCCGGCTGCGGCTCACCGGCCGGCTCGGGGACCCCGACGCTGGACTTCCTGTCGCTGGCCTGGCAGGAGGAGTCGGTCAAGGCCAACAAGGCCCTGGTGGACCAGTGGAACGCCACCGGTCCCGAGGTCCGGGTCCGCTACGTCCAGGGCAGCTGGGACGACGTCCACGACCAGCTGCTGACCTCCTTCGAGGGCGGCGCCGCACCCGACGTCATCCACGACGAGGGCAACGACCTCACCGACTTCGGCTCCGGCGGCTACCTCGCCGACCTCGCCCCGCTGCTCCCCGCGTCCGCCCTCGCCCGTGTCCCCCCCTCCGTACGGGACATGGCGCGCTTCGGCGGCAGGCTGTACGGGATGCCCTTCCTCCAGGAGCCGCGCATGCTCGTCGCCGACCGCGCGCTGCTGGTCAGGGCGGGCGTGCGGCTGCCGGACACCGACGCGCCCTGGACGTGGCAGGAGTTCGAGGACGTCACGCGGGAGCTGTCGCACCGCGGGGGCGGCTCGGCCGAGCGCTACGGCGTGGCCTGGCCGATGAGTTCACCGGTGAGCGTGACGCTGAACCTGGCCCTCACCACCGGCGGGCGGATCCTCTACGCGCGGCCCGGCGGCGGGCCCCCGGGGGGCCGGGGGGGCCCCCCCCCCCCCCCACCCCCAGGGGGGGGGGGGCGGGGGGGCCCCCACCCCACCGCCCCCGCGCGCGCGCGCGGCCGGGTCGGGGGCGCCGCCCGCCCCGGCGT